>NZ_JAWRYI010000015.1:0-120040 GCF_046534705.1 Pseudomonas sp. SIMBA_068 | reverse complement strand
GGACTCAGCAGGATTCGAACCTGCGACCGCTCGGTTCGTAGCCGAGTACTCTATCCAGCTGAGCTATGAGTCCGTGTCTTGCCGCGCATTATAGGTCGCTGAAACATTTTTGCAAGAACGTTTTCGTTTAAAAACAACTACTTAGCGTTCCTACCGTTTACAGCGCCCTACGCAAATAATGGCGGTGAAGGGGGGATTCGAACCCCCGATACCCTTATGAGGTATACTCCCTTAGCAGGGGAGCGCCTTCGGCCACTCGGCCACCTCACCGCAACACGAGGCGAATATTAAACAGGATCTTCCTCGCTTGCAACCCTTTTTTTTAAAAAAACTTCAAAAGAATTAAAGGCTTGGCTCCTCGTCCTTCTCTTTCTTGATCCGCAGGTAGATTTCCTCGCGGTGAACAGCCACTTCTTTCGGGGCGCTGACGCCAATACGCACCTGGTTGCCTTTGACGCCAAGCACCGTCACGGTGATCTCGCCGTCTCCAATGATCAGGCTCTCGGCGCACCGACGAGTCAGAATCAACATAGCTTTCTCCTTACGCAAAACATTCAGGGGTAACAGTCTTTGGTATCGGGGCCTGGTCGTGGACGACGACCAGGCCCCGGTTACTCGCCACACATGGCAGGACAGGCCATGCGTGGCGAGCAGAAACGCGAAGGGCGCGGCAAGCCGCGCCCTTCCTGGCAGCGCCTTACTCGCCCTGTCGCACAGGTGCGTCGAGCTCGAACGCGGTGTGCAGCGCGCGCACGGCCAGCTCCAGGTACTTCTCTTCGATCACTACCGAAACCTTGATCTCGGAGGTGGAGATCATCTGGATGTTGATGCTCTCCTTGGCCAGGGCTTCGAACATGCGGCTGGCAACACCGGCGTGCGAACGCATGCCGACGCCAACGATCGAGACCTTGGCGATCTTGGTGTCGCCGATCACTTCACGGGCACCGATTTCGCGGGCAGTGTTTTCCAGCACGTTTTTCGCGCTCTCGTACTCGTTGCGGTGTACGGTGAAGGTGAAGTCGGTGGTGTTATCGTGGGCAACGTTCTGCACGATCATGTCGACTTCGATGTTCGAAGCGCTGATCGGGCCGAGGATCTTGAAGGCCACACCCGGGGTGTCCGGCACGCCGCGAATGGTCAGCTTGGCTTCATCACGGTTGAAGGCGATACCGGAAATGATCGGCTGTTCCATGGATTCCTCTTCATCAATGGTAATGAGGGTACCCGGACCCTCCTTGAAGCTGTGCAGCACGCGCAGCGGTACGTTGTACTTGCCGGCGAACTCCACCGAACGGATCTGCAGCACCTTGGAACCGAGGCTGGCCATTTCCAGCATCTCTTCGAAGGTGATCTTCTCCAGGCGACGGGCCTGTGGCACAACGCGCGGGTCGGTGGTGTAGACGCCATCGACGTCGGTGTAGATCTGGCACTCGTCAGCCTTCAGCGCCGCCGCCAGGGCCACGCCGGTGGTGTCGGAGCCGCCACGGCCCAGGGTGGTGATGCTGCCGTGCTCGTCGACGCCCTGGAAGCCTGCTACCACGACCACGCGGCCTTCCTTCAGGTCGGCACGAATCTTCTGGTCGTCGATCTGCAGGATGCGCGCCTTGTTGTGCGAGCTGTCGGTGAGGATGCGCACCTGGTTGCCGGTGTAGGACACCGCTGGCACACCACGCTTGATCAAGGCCATGGTCAGCAGGGCGATGGTGACCTGCTCACCGGTCGACACGATCACGTCCAGTTCACGCGGAACCGGCTGATCGGTGATCTGCTTGGCCAGGTCGATCAGGCGATTGGTTTCACCGCTCATGGCCGACAGCACAACCACCAGGTCGTCGCCCACTTCACGGTGTTTCTTGACCTTTTCGGCTACCTGCTCGATCCGCTCGATGGAACCGACAGAGGTGCCGCCAAATTTCTGTACGATCAACGCCATTTCAATGGTGCCTCAGCCCATACAGGGCCCCAAAAAACAATCCAACATGAAGAAGCCGGCGACTAGACCGCCGGCCCCTTCATCTCAAAGTCCCTGCTCTGCGAATGGCACGGCCAGCGCCAGGGCCTGGTCCAGTGCAGCGACGTCGACGCCACCACCCTGGGCCATGTCCGGACGGCCACCGCCCTTGCCACCCACCGCCGCAGCGGCTTGTTTCATCAGATCGCCAGCCTTGAGTTGGCTGGAGAGGTCTTTGGTCACGCCGGCCACCAGCACAACCTTGCCCTCATGCTCGCTGCCCAGCAGGATCACTGCGTGGCCGAGCTTGTTCTTCAACTGATCGACCAGGGCCAGCAAGGCCTTGCCGTCCTGCCCATCCAGGCGGGCGGCGAGGACCTTGGCACCCTTGACCTCAACAGCCGCGTTGGAGAGATCGTCCCCGGCGGCGCTGGCGGCTTTGGCCTGCAGCTGTTCCAGCTGCTTCTCCAGCTGGCGGTTGCGCTCGAGCACAGCCGACAGCTTGTCGATCAGGTTGTCGCGGTTACCTTTGACCAGTTGCGCGGCTTCCTTGACCTGCTCTTCGGCAGCGTTCAGGTAGGCCAACGCAGCGGCGCCGGTAACTGCTTCGATACGGCGTACGCCAGAGGCCACGCCGCCTTCGCTGATGATCTTGAACAGGCTGATATCACCGGTGCGCTTGGCGTGGATACCGCCGCACAGCTCTACCGAGAAATCACCACCCATGCTCAGCACACGCACGGTGTCGCCGTACTTCTCGCCGAACAGCGCCATGGCACCTTTGGCCTTGGCGGTTTCGATGTCGGTCAGTTCCGTTGTCACCGGGGTGTTCTTGCGCACTTCGCGGTTGACGATGTCTTCCAGGGCCTTGATCTGCTCTGGCTTCAGCGCCTCGAAGTGGCTGAAGTCGAAACGCAGGCGCTGGCTGTCAACCAGCGAGCCCTTCTGCTGTACGTGTTCGCCCAGCACCTGGCGCAGCGCTTCGTGCAGCAGGTGGGTGGCGGAGTGGTTCAGCGAGGTAGCGTGCTGCACGTCGGCATCGACCTTGGCCTCGACTGGCGAACCGATTACCAGCGCACCGCTGGCGACCACGCCGTGGTGCAGGAAGGCACCGCCAGTCTTGGTGGTGTCGCGCACGTCGAAGCGCGCAGCGCCGGCCTGCAGGAAGCCGGTATCACCCACCTGGCCACCGGATTCGGCGTAGAACGGCGTGCGGTCGAGCACGACCACGCCCTGCTCGCCTTCACCCAACTGGTCGACGGCCTGGCCGTCCTTGTACAGGGCGATGATCTTGCCCTGGCCTTCGGTGGCGTCGTAGCCGAGGAATTCAGTGGCGCTGTCAACCTTGACCACGCTGTTGTAATCCATGCCGAAGGCGCTGGCGGAACGCGCACGCTCACGCTGGGCGTCCATCTCGCGCTCGAAGCCGGCTTCGTCGATGGTCAGCTCGCGCTCACGGGCGATGTCGGCAGTCAGGTCCATCGGGAAGCCGTAGGTGTCATACAGCTTGAACACCACGTCGCCCGGTACCACGTCGCCTTTCAGCTGGGCCAGGTCCTGCTCGAGGATGCGCAGGCCTTGCTCGAGGGTCTTGGCGAACTGCTCTTCTTCAGCCTTCAGCACGCGCTCGATGTGCGCTTGCTGGCTCTTCAGCTCAGGGAAGGCTTCGCCCATTTCGGCGGCCAGTGCGGCAACGATCTGGTAGAAGAAGCTGCCCTTGGCGCCCAGTTTGTTGCCGTGGCGGCAGGCACGACGAATGATGCGACGCAGCACATAGCCACGGCCTTCGTTGGACGGCAGCACACCGTCGGCGATCAGGAAACCGCACGAGCGAATGTGGTCGGCGACCACTTTCAGCGACGCCTGGCCATCATTGCTGCAACCGATGGCCTTGGCCGCAGCTGCCAGCAAGTTCTGGAACAGGTCGATCTCGTAGTTCGAGTGCACGTGCTGCAGCACGGCGCTGACGCGCTCCAGGCCCATACCGGTGTCCACCGACGGCGCTGGTAGCGGGTGCAGCACGCCGTCGGCGGTGCGGTTGAACTGCATGAAGACGTTGTTCCAGATCTCGATGTAGCGGTCGCCGTCTTCTTCTGGCGAGCCGGGTGGGCCGCCCCAGATGTCCGCGCCGTGGTCGTAGAAGATCTCGGTGCACGGGCCGCACGGGCCAGTGTCACCCATGGTCCAGAAGTTGTCGGAGGCGTAAGGGGCGCCTTTGTTGTCGCCGATGCGTACCATGCGCTCGGCCGGCACGCCAATCTCCTTGGTCCAGATGTCGTAGGCTTCGTCGTCAGTGGCGTAGACGGTGACCCAGAGCTTTTCCTTGGGCAGGTTCAGCCATTGTGCCGACGTCAGGAAGGTCCAGGCGAAAGTGATGGCGTCGCGCTTGAAATAGTCGCCGAAGCTGAAGTTGCCCAGCATTTCGAAGAAGGTATGGTGACGCGCGGTGTAACCGACGTTTTCCAGGTCGTTGTGCTTGCCACCGGCGCGCACGCACTTCTGGCTACTGACAGCACGGGTGTAGGCACGCTTCTCCGCGCCGAGGAAGCAGTCCTTGAACTGGTTCATGCCGGCATTGGTGAACAGCAGGGTCGGGTCGTTGTTCGGGATCAACGAACTGGAGGCGACTCGGGTATGTCCCTGCTCTTCGAAGAAGCGAAGGAAGGCTTCACGGATTTCTGCGCTTTTCATAGGTTCTTCCACGGAAACGGCGGCCGTTTGGGCTGATACGTCGAATCGACGAAACGACGGCAAAGGGCGCCATTATATCCAGCCTGAACGGCGGATGCAGTGTGTTTATACGCCCGAAACGGTCAATCGGCACGAAATCGTCATTTCGGACTTCAAAGTGGAGGCTATACGGTTCAGCGCCTCGTCACAACGCCCCCTCCTCGTCCATCTTGCCCCTAGATAAGTACCACTCCTCGCCTGCACAACCCTTTAGCTTTGGCCGCAGCGACAACCACCGCCCCCCATTCACAGCAAGCGAGCCTTCTCATGCACCCCAACCCCGTCTATTTCATTTCTGGCAGGACCAGCGGCTTTCAACAGCAGGCAGACACGTCCATCGATGGCCAAGCCGTTCATCGTTTCTACGAATACCGGGACGACAAGATAGACGTCGTTCTCGAACAGGTATGGTTCGATCAGGGCCAGATCCCGGGCAAGCACCACATGGTGATTCAGAGCCATGCCTCGGCGGTCGATGTCGACATTTCCACCTACGATTGCCACCTCAAAGCCATTGTCGGCAACAAGAGGTTCATCCTCGCGCCTACCCACAGACAAACCCTCATCATCAGAACAGCATCGGGTGAGGCCAACGTCCGCGTGGCGAAGGACGTGAAGACGCCTGTGATCATTCAGGCCGCAAAAGGCCGCGCGCACATCACCACCGGCGGCGGCATCACCGAGGTCTTCACCGGCAGCAGCGATGCACAAATCAACGTGGGTCAGGGGCTGACATTCATCAAGCGCGGCTCGGCAAGCGGCCGTATCGGCGATATCCAGGGAATCGACGGTCATATCCTGGTCGACGACCCCCATGAATCAGTCATTTATGCCCGTAACCAGGCGGGTGACGCCCGCTTCGAGCAACCCCTCTCCGCCCCGCTCGCCGCACTCGCCAACAACACACTCGACATACAAGGCAGCGATACCTTCAAACAGGCCGTTCACAACCACCTGGTGTTTCTTTGCCACACGGATTGCGGCCAGCAACTTCTGACTCAACTGGCGAAACGGTCCTGGATAAGGGTCACCGAAACACAGCTGGCCACCCGTTTCGACGTCTACACATCAGACCCGACCGACAATGACCATTACCTGCGACGAGACAGCAAACTGGAGTGGGTAGCCGGCTTGCCGGCCGAGGGCGGAAACCTGGCACTCAACTTGACGCGCTCGGACAGCGACAATTTGCCGCTGCTCGACTTTTACCGTTGCTTGTGCGAAGCGTACAGCGCCTTCAACGGTACGACGGTACCTGGCCACACCTCAATAAGCACTATCGATCGCAGGCAAATCCAGGTCGACAACGCACACCTGCAAGCAATTGGCCTGCCGAGCGGCCCTCTGTACGATTTCGACAATAACCCCGACACGGCGCCAACCGACACCAACCCATCACCCTTCAACGAAAACGCGCTGCGAATGGAACTGGGCCTGCCAGTACGCACCTACTACTGAGCGAGCCCATGTGGTGCGCCGGGACGCGCGCCACCTCCGCCATCAGCCCAGCCGCTGCCCCGAATCCGGCACAATGAGAATCCCCGCGCGCAAGCCGTTCTTCACCCTGGGGTTGGGGAAGATGATGCGCGCGCCCTCCTCCTCGACCACCCAGCGCGTCTCGGCCAGGTCTTCGGCCAGCAGGTAACCCTTGCTCAACTCGGAAAAGTTCTCGATGTCCGCCGGCAAATGCAGGTGGAAACTGTCGCTGTGCTTGATGATTTCGCGGGCGACGCTGAACAGCTGCAGGCCATCCAGCGAGCCTTCACCCTCTGGCTCGGTGCCTTCGATGATCTGGATCAGGCGCTGCTCCAGCCGGTCGAGGTTGACCTGCTCGTTCTGGCCAAACGGGCGGGCCTTGCCCAGCTCCAGGGTGAAGGCTTCGGCCTCCAGCTGTTCGTAGGTAAAGGCACTGAAAGTGATGGAGGATTTGCTTTGCAGCAGCACCGCCTCCATGCCGGCTGCCGCCAGGCGCGCCAGTTCGCGACGGGAGTGCTTGCGCCCCTCTTTATAGGGGTACAAGGCAAATTGCTCGATCTTCGAACCACGGATGGCGGTATGCAGGTCGTAATGCAGGCGGCTGCGCCCCGGCTTGCTGAAGAACACCCGGGCGAACTGTTCCAGCTCGGCGGCACGCAATGCCTCGAAACCACTGGAAAGCTCATGGCGGCCATTGAACAGCCGGTTGATGTCCTGCTCGATGAAGCGCTCGCCCTTGCGGATAGCCGCCGGGTTGCCGAACAGGAACAGCAGCCGTGCCTTGGGTTTGATCTTGCCGTTGGCCACGCCGTGCAGCAGCCGTTCGAGCAATTCGATCGGCGCCGTTTCGTTGCCATGGATGCCAGCAGACAACAGCAAGTCCAGCCCGCAATCATCGCTTTCGGCGGGGCGCACTTCGAGCGCGCCCTCCCCCAGCCAACGCAAACGCGCGCCCTTGGGTGTCACTTGGGTCTTCTCGGCCGGTTCGTGATCGGTGAGGGTCAGCTCAAGCAATTTGCCAAGGGCGAGCATAGGGGCTTCCTTAGTGGTGGTGGCCGCAGTCAGGGCCATGGACGTGATCGTCGTCTTCGCCAACCTCAGCCGGCTCCATTTCCAGCTGCAGGCTGACCAGGTTGGTGGCCATCGGGCGCAGCAGCAGGTTGGCGTATTCGGTGTCGTCTTCGTCGACGTCCACACCGATCAGCAGCTGGCCACGGCCGTCCTGCTGAATCCACACTTCCTTGCCTTGCCAAACCACGGCAAAGCGGGTGCAGGAGGTTTCCAGCTGGGTGCCGTCTTCATCTTCGAGGATCAGGCGCAGGGCGTCGGTCATTGCAAAGTCTCTCTTCAAGGTTGGCGTTGGAACGGGTATACCGAGCCCAACTTCAGGATCTGGGTCAATTCGTCCAGTGCCGTACGGCATTCCACCAGCAGTTGCGGGTCGGCCAGGTCCGCTTCGCCCAGGCGATCGCGGTAATGCTTGTCGACCCACTGCACCAGGGTGTCGTACAGCGGGGCGGTCATGATAACGCCTTGGTTGACCGCCGCCAGTTCCGATTCCTTCAACGCTACACGCAAACGCAGGCAAGCCGGGCCGCCGCCGTTCTGCATGCTTTGCTTGAGGTCGAATACCTTGACCTCCTTCACCGGGCCACCCTGGCTGGTCAGCTGGCCCAGGTAGGCCCAGACCCGCTCATTGTTGCGGCACTCTTCCGGCACCACCAGCAGCATGGAACCGTCATCGCGGCTGAGCAGCTGGCTGTTGAACAGGTATGAGCGCACGGCATCCTCTACCGCCACCTCTGCCCGCGGTACACAGATGGCCTGGAAGGTGCCACCCTTGCTGGCCAGTTTAGCTCGCAGCTGGCCAAGCACCGCGTCGGTCTCGAGGAAAGCGTCCTCGTGGTAGAACAGCACCTCGCCGTTGCCCACCGAAATCACATCGTTATGGAACACGCCCTGGTCGATCACTGCAGGGTTCTGTTGAGCGTAGACCACCCCGCCATCGCTCAGCCCATGCAGCCGGGCCACGGCCTGCGAGGCTTCCAGGGTTTGCCGGGCCGGGTACTTCTGCGGCGCCGGGTAACGGCTGTCGAAGGCACTGCGGCCATAGACGAAGAACTCCACACCCGCGTCGCCGTAGGCACGGCAGAAACGCGTGTGGTTGGCCGCGCCCTCGTCACCGAACTGTGCCACGGCAGGCAATGCTTCGTGGTGGGCAAAGTGTTTCTCGTTGTTGAACATGGCGCCCAGCACACGGCTGGTGGTCGGGTGCTCAATGCTGCGGTGATACTTGCAGTTCAGGTTGGCGGCGGTGAAATGCACGCGGCCATCTGCAGTGTCGGCACTGGGGCTGACCGTGGCGGCGTTGGCCACCCACATGCTCGACGCCGAGCAGCTGGCCACCAGCAGAGGCATGGCCTCTTTGGCAGCACGCTGGATCACCTCGGCATCGCTGCCGCTAAAGCCCAGGCGGCGCAGCGCGGCCACATCCGGGCGCTCCTGGGGCGCCAACACGCCCTGCTTGAAGCCCATGTCGGCCAGCGCTTTCATTTTCGCCAGGCCCTGGCGCGCGGCTTCGCGCGGGTTGGAACCCTGCTGGCTGTTGCTCTGCGAAGCCACGTTGCCGTAAGACAGGCCGCCATAGTTGTGGGTAGGCCCCACCAGGCCATCAAAATTCACTTCATAGGATTTCATCGGCTAGGCTCCGTGACCTGTTGTTATAGGGTGACGCCCGGCGTCAGGGTCGCCGGCAAGGCAAGGCTGGCGGTCTCCAGCGAAGCCACGGGGTAAGCGCAGTAGTCTGCCGCGTAATAGGCACTGGCCCGATGGTTGCCACTGGCACCCACGCCACCGAACGGCGCACTGCTGGCGGCGCCGGTCAGTTGCTTGTTCCAGTTGACGATACCGGCGCGGCTGCGCAGCCAGAAGTACTGGTAGCGGGCACGCGAGTCGGAGAGCAACCCGGCGGCGAGACCGTACTGGGTGTTGTTGGCTTCATCGATGGCAGCATCGAAATCGGCATAACGGATCACCTGCAGCAGCGGGCCAAAGAACTCTTCGTCCGGGCGCTCGGCCACGGCCGTGACATCGACAATGCCCGGGGTCAGCAACGCGGCACCGGCCTGCGGCTGGGTCATTTCCAGCAGCTTCACGCCACCTTTGGCGGCCAGTTCGGCCTGGGCCGTAATCAGCGCCTGCGCCGCCTGCAGCGAAATGACCGAGCCCATGAACGGCGCCGGCTGCTCATCGAACGCACCCACCGTGATGGTTTTGCACACCTCGACCAGGCGCACGATCAGCGCATCACCCCAGGCGCCTTGGGGCACCAGCAGGCGCCGCGCGCAGGTGCAACGCTGGCCGGCGGAGATGAACGCCGACTGGATGATGGTGTACACCGCAGCGTCCAGGTCCCTCACCTCGTCTACCACGAGCGGGTTGTTGCCGCCCATTTCCAGGGCCAGGATCTTGTCCGGGCGACCGGCGAACTGCTGGTGCAGCAGGTTGCCGGTGCGGCTGGAACCAGTGAAGAACAGGCCATCGATCCCCGGGTTGGCGGCCAGCGCCACACCGGTTTCACGCGCCCCCTGCACCAGATTCAGCACGCCCGCAGGCAGGCCGGCGGCGATCCAGCAGTTGACGGTCAGCTCGGCAACCTTGGGCGTCAGCTCGCTGGGCTTGAACACCACGCAGTTACCCGCCAACAGCGCCGGCACGATATGGCCATTGGGCAGATGACCAGGGAAGTTGTAGGGGCCGAACACCGCCACCACGCCATGGGGCTTGTGCCGCAGCACGGCCGTGGCATCAGCCAGCGGGCCGCTCTTTTCCCCGGTGCGCTCGCGGTAGCTTTGTACCGAGATCGCCACCTTGTTGATCATGCTGGTGACTTCGGTCGCCGATTCCCACAGGGGCTTGCCGGTTTCCTCACCGATGCACTGGGCCAAGGCTTCGGCATGCTTTTTCAGCTGCTCGGCGAACTTCTCCAGCACGTCGATACGCGCTTCGAGGCTCAGTTGCGCCCACGCCGGAAAGGTCTGACGGGCTGCCTGGACGGCGGCGTCCACCTGGCTGGCGTCAGCGCCCTGCCCTTGCCAGATCACAGCCTGGGTCACCGGGTTCAGCGACTGCAGGGCTTCGCCCTGCCCCGCCAGCCAATTGCCTGCGATGTAATGCGTGGTCATTTACTGGGCCTCCCGGCTGGCCGATAGCGGCACGGCACGCACGTTGTCGCCGGCACCCATGCGCAGACGCTTGGCGGTCAACGGGTCGACCACCAAGGTACCGGCGGCCAGCCGCGCAGGCGCGGCAGTGATGCGGCAATCGTCGCGTTTGCGGTTGTGGATGATGTAAGGGGTGGCGTCGTCGCCCGGCGTGCCCACCGCCAGCACCAGCGTCTGGCTCTCGCGCACCGCGCGGATCTTGGCGGTATCACACTCGATGGCCGGGCCTGCGTCGAAGATGTCGACATAGCCCTGGTAGTTGAAGCCTTCCTGCTTGAGCATGGCCAGCGCCGGCTCGGTGTCGACGTGCACGCGGCCGATCACGTCGCGCGCCGCCTCGGACAGGAAGCAGGTGTACAGGGGGAACTTGGGCATCAGCTCGGCGATGAACGACTTGTTGCCAACACCGGTCAGGTAGTCCGCCTGGCTGAACTCCATCTTGAAGAAATGCCGGCCAAGGCTTTCCCAGAAAGGCGAACGCCCCTGCTCGTCGGACATGCCGCGCATTTCGGCAATGATCTTCTTGCCAAACAGCTCCGGGAACTCGGCAATGAACAGCATCCGCGCACGCGACAGCAGGCGGCCATTGAGCCCGGAGCGGTGATCGCTGCGCAGGAACAGCGAGCACAGCTCGGAATTGCCGGTCAGGTCGTTGGCAAGGAACAGGGTGGGGATTTCGCGATAGATCTTAAGCTCCTGCGAAGCACTGACGGTAAGGCCGACCCGATAGTTGTACCAAGGCTCGCGCAGGCCGACGGCACCGGCGATGGCACTGATGCCGACCACCAGTCCTTCGTCGTTTTCCAGCACGAACAGGTAATCGGTGTCGCCACGCTCGGCTTCGCCACGGAAGCTCTTTTCCGCCCAGCCAACGCGATGCCCCAGGCGTTCTTCGTTGGCCGGCAGCGTGGTCAGCCCGGTGGTGCCGGTGCTGCGTGCCAATTCGATCAACGCAGGCAAATCGCTGCTGCGTACAGGACGAACGATCATGCTATCTCCTTGTGCGGCGGCGTCGGCCGGCGCAAAACTCTTCTAACGCATCAATCCCGAAACGTCTGTTACCAGACCTCAGACCGCGACCAGGCGCACGCTGCCACCCTCGCCCACACCCAGCGCATCAGCCGCAGCCAGGCTCAGGCACACCGGTTTGCCGGGCACCCAATCCAGGTCCAGCAGCACCGCGCGGTAGTCCTGCAACTGGCCATTGCACACCAGGTACGGGCGCCCGCCCTTGCCTGGGGCGTCCTCGATTTTCACCGGCGCCGAGCGGCTCTGGGCAATCGAGCGAATGCCTGAGGTGCGCGCATGCAGGGTCGGGCCGCCGTCGAAGATGTCGATGTAGTGCTCGGTTTCGAAGCCTTCGCGCATGAGGATGTCGAAGGTGATCTGCGCGCGGGGGTGCACCTGGCCCATGGCTTCCTGCGCCTCATCGGGCAGCAGCGGCACGTAGATCGGGTAGTGCGGCATCAGTTCGGCGAGGAAGGTTCGGCTCTTCAGGCCACACAGGCGCTCGGCGTCGGAGTAGTTGAGGTCGAAGAAATTGCGGCCGATGGCATCCCAGAACGGCGATTCGCCGTTCTCGTCGCTGTAGCCGACGATTTCGGTCACTACCGAGTCGGCGAAACGCTCCGGGTGCGCGGCCATGAACAGCAGGCGACCGCGCGAATTGAGCTCGGCCCAGCCGCTGTTCACCAGCTCCGGCAATACATAGAAGCTGGTCAGCAGGCTGTTGCCGGTCAGGTCATGACACAACGACAGCACGTGGATCTTGTTGTGGATCTTCAGCTCGCGCGAGGCGTGCACGAAGGTCTCGTTACGAAAACTATAGAAAGGCTCGGAATACCCAGCCGAAGCGACAATGGCCGAGCAGCCTGCCAGCTTGCCAGTCTCGCTGTCTTCGAGCACAAAGAAATAGCTTTCCTCGCCGTTGAAGCTGACCTCGGCGGCGAAGGAAGTCTCGGAAGCGGCGATCTTGTCGCCCAGGCGAGCAGCGTCGTCCGGCAGCGAGGTGACACCAATGGGGCTGTCTGCAGCCATGCGCTGCACTTCGTTCAGATCAGCCATTTGCGCGGGGCGCATCACCAGCATGGTGTCACTCCTTTGGAATACGGGCCGCTCACGGCGGCACGGAAAAACGGCAGGTACACGGGCACCTGCAGTGGAATCGGGTATCGCCGGCCAGGCCCGGGAATGGCCTTTGCCGGCGAAGGTGGCGCAGGCGGGTCAGCCCTTGGTCAGGGTGGCCACGGCGCGCTCGAAGCGGTCCAGGCCTTCGTCGATGTCGGCGTCTTCAACCACCAGGCTTGGCGCAAAACGCACCACGTCCGGGCCGGCCTGCAGCACCATCACGCCTTCTTTCTCGGCGGCGTTGAGCACGTCCTTGGCCTTGCCTTGCCAGGCCTCGGTCAGCACGCAGCCGAGCAGCAGGCCGACACCACGCACCTGGGAGAACAGGCTGTACTTCTGGCCAATCTGTTCCAGGCGGGTCTTGAAACGTGCGTGCTTGGCCTTGATGCCGGCCAGGGTTTCAGGGGTATTGACCACATCCAGCACCGCGCAGGCGACGGCGCAGCCCAGCGGGTTGCCGCCGTAAGTGGTGCCGTGGGTGCCGACGGCCAGGTGCTTGGCCAGTTCGGTGGTGGTCAGCATGGCGCCGATAGGGAAGCCACCGCCCAGGCTCTTGGCACTGGTCAGGATGTCGGGCGTCACGCCGTAGTGCTGGTAGGCATACAGCGAACCGGTACGGCCCACGCCGGTCTGCACTTCGTCGAAGATCAGCAGGGCGTTGTGCGCGTCACACAGCTTGCGAGCGCCTTCCAGGTAAGCCAGGTCGGCCGGTACCACGCCGCTTTCGCCCTGGATCGGTTCAATCACCACGGCGCAGGTCTTGTCGGAAATCTGGGCTTTCAGTGCTTCCAGGTCGTTGTACGGCACGTGGCTGATGCCGGTGATCTTCGGGCCAAAACCGTCGGAGTACTTAGGCTGGCCACCGACGCTGACGGTGAACAGGGTACGGCCGTGGAAGCTGTTCACGGTGGCGATGATTTCGTGCTTTTCCGGGCCAAAGCGGTCATGGGCGACGCGACGGGCCAGCTTGAACGCGGCCTCGTTGGCCTCAGCGCCTGAGTTGCAGAAGAACGCCCGGTCGGCAAAGGTGGCGTCCACCAGCTTGTGGGCCAGGCGCAGGGCCGGCTCGTTGGTGAACACGTTGGATACGTGCCAGAGGGTGTTGGCCTGGTCGGTCAGGGCCTTGACCAGAGCCGGATGGCAGTGGCCCAGGGCATTTACCGCGATGCCACCGGCAAAGTCGATCAACTCGCGACCCGACTGGTCCCACACACGGGAACCCTCGCCTCGCACAGGAATGAAGGCCGCCGGAGAATAGTTGGGGACCATGACCTGGTCGAAATCGGCACGTTGCACCGGGGCTTGCTCAACGGACATCTGAGTCTCCTGAAGAGGAACGCTGGCCTGGAAGTGGGCGAGCGATGGGGGGATTGTAAGGACTGATCCGCGCCTGTCCTTGCGGCCAAGCGACAACTTGTTACAGCGCAAAACCCAGTTTTGACAAGGCTTTCGGCAATGCGACAAACACTGTCGCAATCGCGCAGTGTACGGGAGAGAGGATGCTGGGTGAACGGGTGTTCACATAGGTTTGTGGGAGACGGGGATGTTCGGCGATGTTGATGTGTTGCCTGTGAGATCGAGCGCCGCCCGCGCGGCGCTTCGCAGCACAAGGCTGCTCCTACATCTGTTTCGGGCCAATTATTCCTGTGGGTATTGCGCGCGAACGCCTTGGTGCATGGCTCGATATCGCGTCAGGCAAACAAGGCGGTCGCGTGCGTTGGTGCAGGCGTGACTGGCCGGAAACAGATGTAGGAGCAGCCTTGTGCTGCGAAGCGCCGCGCGGGCGGCGCTCGATTTCCGCCCCACCATCACCCCCAAGGCATACACCCCGGGCCCCACGCATCATGTCAGCCCTTTTCGGCAGGCGCCGAGCTCAGTTCGAATGGGCTGCTGCTACGCCGCTGATTCCGGTCTTCCCGCGGCGTGGCGCCAAAGAAGTTGCGATAGGCACTGGAAAAATGCGGCCCCGAGGAGAAGCCACAGGACAAGCCGATCTGGATGATCGACTTACTGGTCTGCATCAGCATCTGCCGCGCCTTGTTCAGCCGTAGCTCCAGGTAGTACTGGCTCGGCACGCGGTTCAGGTACTGCTTGAAGATGCGCTCCAGCTGCCGACGCGACACGCACACATGCTGGGCAATCTCGTCAGTGGTCAGCGGCTCTTCGATGTTGGCTTCCATCAACAGCACCGCCTGGGTCAGCTTGGGATGGCTAGAGCCCAGGCGGTTCTGCAGCGGAATGCGCTGACGCTCGCCCCCCTCGCGGATGCGCTCCACCACCAGCTCTTCCGACACTGCCCCCGCCAGTTCCGCCCCGTGATCACGGGCCAGCACTGCCAGCAACAGGTCGGCCACGGCGATGCCGCCACAGGCAGTCATGCGATCACGATCCCAGTCGAACAAGTGACTGGTGGCAATGACCTTGGGGAAGCGTTCGGCAAAATCGTCCTGCCAGCGCCAGTGCACCGCAGCCCGGTAACCGTCGAGCAGGCCCAGCATCGCCAGCGGATACACCCCGGCAGCCAGGCCACCGACCGTGCAGCCACTGCGCGCCAGCTGCTTGAGCGCAGTCGACAAGGCAGCCCCTACCGCCGCAGGCGGCTCGTCAGCGAGCAGGAACAGTTTGTGGCAACCCTCCAGGCGGCCGGTCCACGGCTCGCCCGGCAGGCGCCACTCCCCCTCTGGCGCGGGCTCCGCCTGCAGGAAGGCCAGTTCGTAGACCACATCCGGATGCACCCGCTGCGCCACCTGCAACACTTCCTCGGCCAGCGCCAGGGTCAAGGGCCTGGTGCTGGGCCAGATGAGAAAACCGATTCGCTGGGTGGTCATAGGGTGCGGTCCGAAACCTGAGGTCGTTCGAGTCTGTGCGCCGGGTCAGGCTGCGCTCGCAGCGCAGCATGCCCTATTCTGGTGCAAAAATGCAGCTTTTACTTCAGGCTGCCGGAGAGGAACTGCTTCAGGCGCTCCGACTGCGGGTTGGCCAATACTTCGCGTGGGCAGCCCGCCTCTTCCACCAAACCTTTGTGCAGGAACACCAGCTGATTGGAGACCTCGCGAGCAAAGCCCATTTCGTGGGTCACCACCACCATGGTCCGGCCTTCCTGAGCCAGCGCCTGCATGACCTTGAGCACATCACCCACCAACTCCGGGTCGAGCGCCGAAGTCGGCTCGTCGAACAGCATAACCTCTGGCTCCACGGCCAGGGCCCGGGCAATTGCCACACGCTGTTGCTCGCCACCCGACATATGCCCGGGGAAGGCGTCCTTGCGGTGGGAGACACCCACCTTGGCCAGGTAGTGCTCGGCCTTTTCAAGGGCTTCTTTCTTGTTCATGCCCAGCACGTGTACCGGCGCCTCGATCACATTCTCCAGCGCCGTCATGTGCGACCACAGGTTGAAGTGCTGGAACACCATCGACAGGCGCGAGCGCATGCGCTGCAGCTGGCGCGGGTCGGAGGCCTTCAGCGCGCCGTCCTTGCCGGCCACCAGCTTGAGCTCTTCGCTGTTGAGCAGGATCTTGCCGGCGTGCGGCTGCTCCAGCAGGTTGATGCAGCGCAGGAAGGTCGACTTGCCCGAACCACTGGAGCCGATGATGCTGATGACGTCGCCAGCCTTGGCCGCCAGGGAAACACCCTTGAGCACTTCATGGCTGCCGTAGCGCTTGTGCAGGTCTTGGACTTCGAGTTTGTACATGCTGTCGATTCTCACAAAGCGGTCAGTGCTTGCGCGGCGCCAGGTAGCCGAGCCAGCGGCGTTCGGCCATCTTGAACAGGCGCACCAGGATGAAGGTCAGGCACAGGTAGAACACGCCCGCCGTGATGTAGGCCTCGAAAGGCAGGTAGTACTGGGCATTGACCGTGCGTGCGGCACCGGTGATGTCGATCAGGGTGACGATCGACGCCAGGCTGGTGGTCTGCAGCATCATGATCACTTCGTTGCTGTACTGCGGCAGCGCCCGGCGCAGGGCCGACGGCAGCAGGATGCGCCGGTACATCTTCATGCGCGACATGCCCATGGCCTTGGCCGCCTCGATCTCGCCGTGGGGCGTGGCCTTGAGGCTGCCGGCGATGATTTCTGCGGTGTAGGCACTGGTGTTGACACCGAACGCCAGGCAGGCGCAGAACGTGGCGCTGGACAGCAGCGGCCAGGCGAAGCTTTCACGTACCGCCTCGAACTGCGCCAGGCCGTAGTAGATCAGGAACAGCTGCACCAGCATCGGCGTGCCGCGAATCACGTAGGTGTAGAGCCACGCCACGAGATTGACCACAGGCTGCTTCGACACGCGCATCAGGCCCAGCGGAATGGCCGCCAGCAGGCCGAAGAACAGCGAAATCGCCAGCAGCTTGAGGGTGGTCAGCAGGCCGCCGAAGTACAACGGCAATGCCTCCCAGACGACGTTGTAGTCGAAGATCATAGTTCAGCCACCTTGACGCCCACCGAGTAGCGGCGCTCGAGATACTTCAGGGCCAGCAGCGAGACACTGGTCAGCACCAGGTACAGGGCCGCCACCGCCAGGAAGAAGGTGAAAGGCTCGCGGGTGGCATCGGCCGCCTGCTTGGCCTTGAACATCATGTCCTGCAGGCCGACGACTGAAATCAGCGCGGTGGCCTTGGTCAGCACCAGCCAGTTGTTGGTGAAACCCGGGATCGCCAGGCGAATCATTTGCGGCACCTGGATGCGGAAGAACACTTGGCGGTTGCTCATGCCATACGCCACGCCCGCTTCGGCCTGGCCCTTGGGAATACCGAGGAAGGCACCGCGGAAGGTTTCTGACAGGTACGCGCCAAAGATGAAGCCCAGCGTGCCGATACCCGCAGCCAGCGGGTTCAGGTCGATGTAGTCTTCGTAGCCGAGCAGCGGTGCCACCCGGTTGATGATGTCTTGCCCGCCGTAGAAAATCAGCAGGATCAGGACCAGGTCCGGAATACCACGGATAACGGTGGAATACAGATCGCCCAGCCAGGCCAGCCAGCGCACCGGCGACAAACGCAGCGCCACACCGATCAGGCCGAGCACGATGGCCAGGGCCATCGACGACAAGGCGAGCTGCAGCGTCAGCCACGCCCCGTCGAGGATGACTGCCCCGTAGCCTTTCAACATGATGAGGTCCTCGACCTAGAGAATGAAAAATGGTGCAAACCTCAGAGCCTCTGCTGTTTGCACCATTGCACAGGTGAAACCCGACGTCTTAGTTCGAGTCTGGACCGTAGATGTCGAAGTTGAAGTACTTCTTCTCGATTTCTTTGTACTTGCCGTTGGCACGGATGGCGTCGATGGCCGCGTTGATGCGCTCGACGTTCGCTTTGTCACCCTTGCGCACGGCAATGCCGATACCGTCACCGAAGTACTTGGCGTCGGTGAAGGCCGGGCCTACGAAGGCAAAGCCCTTGCCGGCGTCGGTCTTGAGGAAGCCGTCTTCCAGCAGGGTGGCGTCAGCCACGGTGCCGTCGAGGCGGCCGGCTGCCACGTCCAGGTAGATTTCGTTCTGGGTGCCGTAAGGCACCACGGTGGCACCTTTGGCGCCTAGCACTTCCTTGGCGAAGCGGTCATGGATCGAGCCGCGCTGCACGCCGATCTTCTTGCCTTTGAGCTCATCCAGGCTTTCGCTGACAGCGGTGCCGTCCTTCATCACCAGGCGCGCCGGGGTCAGGTAGTAGCGCTTGGTGAAGTCGACCGACTTCTTGCGGTCGTCGGTGATCGACATGGACGACAGAATGGCGTCGATCTTGCGCACTTTCAGCGCCGGGATCAGGCCGTCGAACTCCTGCTCGACCCAGGTGCACTTTGCTTTCATCTCTTCACACAGGGCATTGCCGATGTCGTAGTCGAAACCGGCGATGCTGCCATCGGGCTGCTTGAAGGCGAAGGGTGGATAGGCAGCTTCAATGCCGATTTTCAGGGGTTTTTCATCGGCCTGCGACACCAGGGAAAACACAGACAGCGCCAGGGCGCCAAGCAGTGCGAGCTTCTTCATCAGGTAACTCCATCGGTACGGGGCAATACAAGGCAGGTAACAACTGCCCGATATGCGAATGGGTACAACGCGAGCCGCGCAGGGTTCGACCAAGGTCGCAGACCACGAGCGAGTGAGTGGCATTTTAGCGACAGCCCGGTAGTCGATATTTCTTCAAAGCGACAACTACTTACAGAAGCGCTTGAAACCGCTGCGGGCGATGTTGACAGCCAGTGCAAAATATGCAAAAGCGCAAGAAATAGAACCTATAGACCTAGCAATTCCTGGGCCTATTATTGGCAAAGCCTTGTACTACGGCAAGTGTAGCGTGCCGTGTTGCACAAAATGGCTAAGGAAACGCACCGAAACGGGCCTGATTTGTTTCTTCGCGCCCCGAACTTGTGCAGGACCGGTGACAGAACAGTTACCGATGAATGTCGGGTAACAGTAAAGCAAAAACCCCGCCGGTTGCCCGGGCGGGGTTTTGTCTGGTCGTGGTGTGTGTAAGCAGCCCTGTGGGAGCGGGCATGCCCGCGAAGCAGAGGCGCGGAGGATGGCACCGGCTGCGCCGGTGTTCGCGGGCAAGCCCGCTCCCACACAGGGCGCGCGCCCCCACAGCGCAAGCGACGAGACTATCAGGCCGAAGCCAGGTTCATGGCCTTGTGGGTATCGATCAGGTGCTGCACCACACCCGGGTCAGCCAGTGTCGAGATATCGCCCAGCGCATCGTACTCACCGGTGGCAATCTTGCGCAGGATGCGGCGCATGATCTTGCCCGAACGGGTCTTCGGCAGGCCCGGCGCCCACTGGATCACGTCCGGCGAGGCAATCGGGCCGATTTCCTTGCGCACCCAGTTTTTCAGTTCCAGGCGCAACTGCTCACTGGCCTCGACACCGGAATTGAGGGTGACATACACATAGATGCCCTGGCCCTTGATGTCGTGCGGCACACCAACCACTGCAGCCTCGGCAACTTTCGAATGCGCGACCATGGCACTTTCGATTTCGGCAGTACCCATGCGGTGACCGGAGACATTGAGCACGTCATCCACGCGACCGGTGATCCAGTAGTAGCCATCTTCGTCGCGGCGCGCACCGTCGCCGGTGAAGTACATGCCACGGAAGGTCTTGAAGTAGGTGTCGACAAAGCGGTCGTGGTCGCCGTACAGCGAACGCGACTGGCCTGGCCAGGAGTCGAGGATCACCAGGTTGCCTTCGGCCGCACCCTCGATCAGGTTACCCAGGTTGTCCACCAGGGCGGGCACCACACCAAAGAACGGGCGGGTTGCCGAGCCCGGCTTGAGGCCGGTAGCGCCCGGCAGCGGGCTGATCAGGATGCCGCCGGTCTCGGTCTGCCACCAGGTGTCGACGATCGGGCAACGCTCCTTGCCTACAGTCTTGTAGTACCAGTTCCACGCTTCAGGGTTGATCGGCTCGCCCACCGAGCCAAGCAGACGCAGGCTGGAACCATCGGCCCCTTCAACAGCGGCCTGCCCTTCGGCCATCATCGCGCGGATGGCGGTTGGCGCGGTGTAGAGGATGTTGACCTTGTGCTTGTCGACGATCTTCGAGACGCGGGTAATGTCCGGGTAGTTCGGCACGCCCTCGAACAGCAAGGTGGTGGCGCCGTTGGCCAGCGGGCCGTAGACGATGTAGCTGTGGCCAGTGACCCAACCGACGTCGGCGGTGCACCAGTAGACCTCGCCCGGGCGATAGTCGAACACGCGCTCATGGGTCAGCGCGGCATACACCAGGTAACCGCCGGTGGTGTGCAGCACACCCTTCGGCTTGCCCGTGGAGCCAGAGGTATAAAGGATGAACAGCGCTTCTTCAGCACCCATTTCCTTTGGCGCGCAGTGGCTGGAGGCCACTTTCATCAGGTCTTCGTACCAGATGTCGCGATGCTGGTGCCAGGCGATATCACCACCGGTGCGCTTGCACACGATGATCTTCTGCACGCTTTTGGTTTCAGGGTTGGTCAGCGCCAGGTCGACGTTGGCCTTGAGCGGGGTACGACGGCCGCCACGCACGCCTTCGTCGGCGGTGATCACCACCTTGGACTCGCAATCGATGATGCGGCCGGCCAGCGCTTCAGGGGAGAAGCCACCGAACACCACCGAGTGGATCGCACCAATACGGGCACAGGCCAGCATGGCCACCACGGCCTCGGGGATCATCGACATGTAGATGGTGACCACGTCACCACGGTGCACGTCCTGGCCACGCAAGGCGTTGGCGAACTTGCAGACCTGCTCGTGCAGTTCACGGTAAGTGATGTTGCGGTGCTCGGAAGGGTCGTCGCCTTCCCAGATGATGGCCAGCTGATCACCGCGCTCTTCGAGGTGGCGGTCCAGGCAGTTGGAGGAAACGTTCAGAGTGCCGTCGGCGAACCATTTGATATCGACGTGGTGGTCGTCAAAGGAGGTTTGCTTGACCTTGGTGAACGGTTTGATCCAGTCGATACGCTGGGCCTGCTCGCGCCAGAAGCCGTCCGGGTTGATCACCGATTTCTGGTACATGGCCTTGTAGGTGGCCTCGTCGGTCAGGGTAGTGGCCGCAACCTCGGGACGAACGGGATACAGTGGAGCCGCACTCATCTGTGTTACCTCGGTGTAATAGTTGTTTTTGTATGGAACCGTTTGTAACTGTACCAGAGCGACAAAAGCCATTCGACGTTGGTAGTAATTTGGTACGCCCGTTCCGGCAAAGCCCTCTAGCTCGGGCATTACAGCCCATGGGGGCAAAAAAATAAGGGGTTAACACGGGATTGTTACAGATTCTGTCAAAACACTTTATCAAAAGACCCACTGTTTCGGCCTTGGCCAGCGACATAAAATTCACCTCGCCAGCAACGGCAAGGCGATTAACAACTGGTAACAGCCCCCACGAAGGCAAGCGTTAATCTCCATCTAATCCCGATAGTTAAAACTAGCAATACTCGCGGCGCCATAAGCGCCGCGTGCCCCCTCACGACCTTAGACAGGTAAATAGAAAATGAAAGCTTTACTGGTATTGGTACTTGGCAGTCTTTGCGGCGCGGCGATCGCCGGCGAAGCCAAAGATGCCGAGCAGATTCCGGTTGAACAGTACAGTTACTCGCAGCACCTGGACATTGCCCGCGTCATTTCCATGAGCGAAGTGCCCAATGTGTGCGAAGTCGTGCCAGCCCGCATGACCTACGAGGACTCCCAGGGCCAGAAGCACATTCTCGAATACCGCGTGATGGGGAACGGCTGCTCTAACGGCTGATACCTTATGAATTGGGGGCCCTGCGGGCCCCTTCGCGGCACAAGGCCGCTCCTACAGGTATTGCGCAATCCTCAAACCCGCGCCGTACCTGTAGGAGCGGCCTTGCGCCGCGAAAGGACTGCGAAGCAGTCCTAAGTTCTTTGCCTGACAACTAATCCGCAGACTTGTTAAGCGAGTAATCCCTCAACTTGTTGGCAATTGTCGTGTGCGAAACACCCAATCTTCTCCCCAAAGCCCGACTACTCGAAAACTCCCCCATCAAACTTTCCAGTACCGCCTTTTCAAAGCGCCCGACAATCTGCGAAAGATCCCCTTCCAGCGAAAACTCACCCAACGGTTGCCGCGCGCCATAATCCGGCAAGCGAATATGCTCGCTTTTAACCACGCCGCCTTCACATAAAGAAACCGCCTGGAACAATACGTTTTCCAACTGCCTTACATTACCTGGCCAATGGTATTGCCCAAGTTTTTCCATTGCGGCCGGCACCAGCCGGGGCATGGCGCAGCCAATCTGCCGGCTGGCCTGATCGAGAAAGTGCTGTACCAGCCCTTCCAGCCCATCCATGCACTCACGCAAAGGCGGAATGTGCAGCGACAATACGTTGAGGCGGTGATACAGGTCCTGACGAAACTCGCCACGGGCACACAGCTCGGACAAATCCACCTGGGTCGCGCAAATCACCCGCACATCCAGGTAGACCTCTTCATCGCTGCCTACCCGGCGGAAGCAGCCGTCCTGCAGAAAGCGCAGCAGCTTCACTTGCAGGCGCGGGCTCATCTCCCCTACCCCATCAAGAAACAGCGTGCCGCCGGCGGTCAGCTCCAGCAACCCCAGCTTGCCCTCCGCCCGCGCCCCTTCGAATGCCCCGGGGCCGTAGCCAAACAGCTCGGTCTCGGCCATCGACTCCGGCAACCCGGCGCAATTGAGCGCCATCAGGGGCGACTGGCCGCGCGGGCTGGCCAAGTGGCAGGCGCGCGCCAGCAGTTCCTTGCCGGTACCGGTCTCGCCTTCAATCAGCAAGGGGGCATCCAGCGGTGCCATGCGCCGCGCCTCACGCACCACTGCGGCCATCACCCGCGAGCTCTGGAAGATGCTGTCGAAACCGCGCAGTTCCTGCTTGCGCACGTTATAGATACGCTCGCCGATGCGGTCAGCCCGGTGCAGGGTAAGTACCGCGCCCGCCAACGCCTCACTGTCATCGTGCTCGGACTGCAACGGGGCGATATCGGCCAGGAACACATCGCCTTTGACCTTGATGCGCATGCCGTTGATGCGCGACTTGTTGGCCCGCACCAGCTCCGGCAGGTCGAAGTCTTCCACGTAGCGCGCCAGCGGCATGCCGGGCACCTCGTCCACCCGCACCCCCAGCAGCTGCGCCGCGGTACGGTTGGCGGCGACGATGCTGCCGCCCATGTCGATCGACAGCACCGGGAAATCCAGCGCGCCCAGCAGTGCGTTCAGCTCCATGTGCCGGCGCTCGCTGGGCATCAGCCCCACGCGCTTGACGCCGAATACTCCGGCAATCGCCTCGAACTTGGGCCGCAATGCCTGGAACTGCAGGTTGATAAGGTTCGGGCAATGCAGGTAGATGGCGTTGCCGTGGTCGCCGCCCACCTCGCCGCGCAGCACGTTGATGCCGTACTCCACCAGCAGGTTGAGGATGTCGCGCAGGATGCCAATACGGTTCTGGCAATGCACTTTGATACGCATGAGGGCTCTCGAAGCGCCAATGTTTTTCAACACCGCGCAGAAAATTCGTAAAGATAAGCTGACAAAAACCGCGCAACCATCAGCCAGATGCCTCGGATTTTCCGACACCTGCTCGATTTTGTAAAATTATCGTTACGAAAGTAGGGTGGCGAGCAACTACAAGCCCTGCCATCCATCGTGCAAACCGACCCGGGTGGGGATATTACTTAGGCATGTCCTGCACATAACAAGAAAAGCCCTCACCAGGAGAGCCTCATGAAACAGACGCAATACGTGGCACGCGAGCCCGATGCGCATGGTTTTATCGATTACCCGCAGCAAGAGCATGCGGTATGGAACACCCTGATCACTCGCCAGCTGAAAGTGATCGAAGGCCGCGCGTGCCAGGAATACCTGGACGGCATCGACCAGCTCAAGCTGCCCCATGACCGTATTCCGCAGCTGGGCGAGGTCAACAAGGTGCTGGGCGCCACCACCGGCTGGCAAGTGGCCCGGGTACCGGCACTGATCCCCTTCCAGACTTTCTTCGAATTGCTGGCCAGCAAGCGCTTCCCGGTCGCCACCTTCATCCGCACCCCGGAAGAACTGGACTACCTGCAAGAGCCCGATATCTTCCACGAGATCTTCGGCCACTGCCCGCTGCTGTCCAATCCGTGGTTCGCCGAGTTCACCCACACCTATGGCAAGCTCGGCCTGGCTGCGACCAAAGAACAACGCGTGTATCTGGCGCGCCTGTACTGGATGACCATCGAGTTTGGCCTTATGGAAACCCCGCAGGGTCGCAAGATTTATGGCGGCGGTATCCTCTCGTCGCCTAAGGAGACCGTCTACAGTCTGTCTGGCGAGCCCGAGCACCAGGCTTTCGACCCGATCGAGGCCATGCGCACGCCGTATCGCATCGACATCCTGCAGCCGCTGTATTTCGTGCTGCCGAACATGAAGCGCCTGTTCGACCTGGCCCACGAAGACATCATGGGCATGGTCCATAAAGCCATGCAGCTGGGCCTGCACGCGCCGAAGTTTCCACCCAAGGTCGCCGCCTGAACGACCCTGCCGATAACAACTCGAACTGGAAAGACACCCCATGAATGCCTTGAACCAAGCCCATTGCGAAGCCTGCCGCGCCGACGCACCGAAAGTCTCCGACGAAGAGCTGGCCGAGCTGATTCGCGAAATCCCGGACTGGAACATCGAAGTACGTGACGGCCACATGGAGCTTGAGCGCGTGTTCCTGTTCAAGAACTTCAAGCACGCCTTGGCGTTCACCAACGCCGTGGGCGAAATCGCCGAAACCGAAGGCCACCACCCAGGGCTGCTGACCGAGTGGGGCAAGGTTACCGTCACTTGGTGGAGCCACTCGATCAAAGGCCTGCACCGCAATGACTTCATCATGTGCGCGCGCACTGACAAGGTGGCTGAAACGGCTGAAGGCCGTAAGTGACCACTGAAAAATGGGGCCCAGGCGGCCCCATTTTTTATGGGAAAAATGTGCGGTGTTCGCCCGCAAAACCGACAAGCGACCGGTAAAAAATCCAAACTGTCATCCAGACTTGTGTATCCTGCCCCAGCTTTGCGAAGCTTCAACCGCGCCTGGCGCAGACTTTTCACTCACACTTGCGAGGAACGACGAGATGCACGAAATCCCGAATCTTCCCTTCCCAAGCCTGAACCCAGAAGAGCCATCCGTGACCGTTCACGCCGAACCGGCAGCAGCCGTCGAGCAGGATGGTGACGATCAATCCAGCGCTGACCAGGAATAACTGCGCATCCCCGACTGTGTGAAAACGGCTGACCTGCGGGCTACCCCCGTCATCACGTTTTCACACCGTCCTGAACACACGTAGGTCCCCATGCCCGACTCACCGCGCCCCCTTGCGGTCACCCTGCAAGTCGTCTCCATCGTCCTCTTCACCTTCATCGGCTACCTGAACATCGGCATTCCACTGGCCGTGCTGCCCGGCTATGTGCATAACGACCTGGGTTTCAGCGCCGTGGTCGCTGGCCTGGTGATCAGCGTGCAGTACCTGGCCACCTTGCTCAGCCGCCCCACCGCCAGCCGCATCATCGACAACCATGGCAGCAAGAAAGCCGTCATGTATGGCTTGGTCGGCTGCGGGCTTAGCGGGGTATTCATGCTGGCCTGCGCCTTCCTCACCCACCTGCCCTGGCTGAGCCTGACCTGCCTGCTGGTAGGCCGCCTGGTGCTGGGCAGCGCCGAAAGCCTGGTGGGCTCCGGCGCGATTGGCTGGGGCATCGGCAGGGTGGGCGCCGAAAACACCGCCAAGGTCATCTCCTGGAACGGCATCGCCAGCTATGGCGCACTGGCCATCGGCGCGCCACTGGGCGTACTGATGGTCAAGGGCCTGGGGCTGTGGAGCATGGGCGTCAGCATCATCCTGCTGTGCACCCTCGGCCTGCTGCTGGCCTGGCCCAAGCAGGCCGCGCCTATTGTCAGCGGTGTACGCCTGCCGTTCCTGCGGGTGCTGGGCAAGGTGTTCCCGCACGGCTCGGGACTGGCCCTGGGCTCGATCGGCTTTGGCACCATCGCCACCTTCATCACCCTGTACTACGCCAGCCGTGGCTGGGCTGATGCGGCGTTGACCCTGAGCCTGTTCGGCGCCAGCTTCATCAGCGCGCGGCTGCTGTTCGGCAACCTGATCAACCGGATTGGCGGGTTCAGGGTGGCGATTGCCTGCCTGTCGGTGGAAACACTCGGGCTGCTGATGCTGTGGCTGGCCCCCAGTGCCGAACTGGCATTGGCGGGTGCAGCACTGAGCGGGTTTGGTTTCTCGCTGGTGTTCCCGGCATTGGGCGTGGAGGCGGTGAACCAGGTGTCGGCGGCCAACCGCGGCGCGGCGGTGGGGGCGTATTCGCTGTTCATCGATTTGTCGCTGGGGGTGACCGGGCCACTGGTGGGCGCGGTGGCGGCGGGGTTCGGGTTTGCTTCGATGTTTTTGTTTGCGGCGGCTGCCGCGGCTTGCGGGCTGGTGTTGAGCCTGTATCTGTACCGGCAGGCGCGGAGTAGCCGCAGCCACTAACAAGCGGGGGCGCTTTGCGCCCCATTCGCGGCACAAGGCCGCTCCTACAGGGGGCACGCTATCACTTGTAGGAGCGGCCTTGTGCCGCGAATGGGCTGCAAAGCAGCCCCCGAGGCCCTGAAGATTAACGCTGAGCGTACTGCAACACCACTTCCAGCGGGTGGCGCATCTTGCGCTCGGTCATGCGCTTGACCTGGCTACGGCACGAGTAGCCCGTCGCCAACGGCTCCCCTTCCTTGTCCAGCTTGGTCGCCCAGCTCTGCTCGAAGATGGTCCGCGATGTCTCCTGGTTACGCGCCTCGTGCCCGTAGGTACCGGACATGCCGCAGCACCCCGTCGCCTCGGTCACCAGCTTCAGGCCCAAACGCTCAAACACCTGCTCCCACTGCCGGGTGCTGGCTGGCACGTTGGTCTTCTCGGTGCAATGCGCCATCAGGCGGAAGTTGCCCGGCGCGGTCGGCGCCTGCTCGGGCAGCACATCCATCAGCCACTCCTGCGGCAACAGCACCTTCGGGCAAGCTTCCAGCCCCGGCACTTTCTGGTATTCCTGGCGATACACCAGGGTCATCGCCGGGTCCAGGCCCACCAGCGGCACGCCGCAGTCGGCCAGGGCCTTGAGCTGGGTGGCGTTGCGGATCGCCGCCTTGGCGAATGCACCGAGGAAGCCCTGCACATGCAGCGGCTTGCCGTTGGCGCTGTACGGCGCCAGGAACACCCGATGACCCAGGCGGTGGGCCAGGTCGATAAAGGCTGACAGCAGCGGCGTTTCGAAGTAGCGGGTAAAGGCGTCCTGCACCAGCACGATGCTGCGTTCGCGCTGGGCCGGGGTCAGTTCACGCAGGGCCGGCACACTGGCCACGCCAACGCGGCAGCGGGTCAGGGTGGCCTGGAAGTTGAAACGGCTGATCAGCGGGCTGTCGACCATGCCGATCTTGTCGGCCAGCAGCCTGGTCACCCACTTCGAGCCCATCACCGCGTTGTAAAGCCCTGGCGCGTGGGCCAGGTACGGAATGCTGAATTCCAGCGAGCCTATCAGGTAGTCACGCAGCGGGCGCTGGTAGCGGCCGTGGTACAACTCAAGGAAGCGTGAACGGAAGTCCGGCACGTTGACCTTGATCGGGCACTGCCCGGCGCACGACTTGCACGCCAGGCATCCGGCCATGGCGTCATACACTTCATGGGAGAAATCTTCCTGCCCCTGGCTGCGTGCGCGGTTGTTGCGCAGGCGCGCTGGCAGGCCCTTGAGCCACGACACCTTGTTGCGCGCCGCGGCCAGCACGTCGATGTTTGCCTCGCCCTGCAGGCGCAGCCATTCGCGCATCAGCGAAGCACGGCCCTTTGGCGAATGCTGGCGTTCGCGGGTGGCCTTCCACGACGGGCACATGGCGTCGTTGGGGTCGTAGTTGTAGCAGGCGCCGTTGCCGTTACAGTGCACGGCACTGGGGAAGTCCTGCCACACGCGCTCGTCGATGGTACGGTCGAGGTCGCCGCGCAGGGTCACGCCATCGACCGGGGTCAGGCCTTCGGCGCTGCCTGGCGGGGTGCAGATCTTGCCCGGGTTGAGCTGGTTGTGCGGGTCAAAGGCACCCTTCAGGCGCTGCAGCGCCGGGTACAGCTCGCCGAAGTACTCCGGCACGTATTCGGAGCGCAGGCCTTTGCCGTGCTCGCCCCACAGCAAACCGCCGTAGCTTTTGGTCAGTGCCGCCACCGCATCGGAAATCGGCTTCACCAGCGCAGCCTGGGCCGGGTCTTTCATGTCCAGTGCCGGGCGTACGTGCAGCACGCCGGCATCGACGTGGCCAAACATGCCGTAGGTCAGGCCGTAGCCATCGAGCAGCGCGCGGAAGTCGGCGATGTAGTCGGCCAACTGCTCCGGCGGTACCGCGGTGTCTTCGACAAACGGCTGCGGGCGCACCTCGCCCTCAACGTTACCCAGCAAGCCCACCGAGCGCTTGCGCATGACGTAGACGCGAGTGACCGCCTCGGCGCCTTCTGCCAGGGTATGCCCCAGGCGCTCGACGCTGGTGTCCGCCTGCAAGTGTTCGACAAAAGCCTGCACCCGGGCGTTGACCTCGGCCGGCTCGTCGCCACAGAACTCCACCAGGTTGATGCCCAGGGTGGGGCGCTCGGGGTCGGCCGGGAAGTATTCGGCAACGCTGTGCCAGACGATGTCTTTCATCGCCAGCATCAACACCCTGGAGTCGACGGTCTCGATCGACAGCGGCTTGTGTGCCATCAGCGCGTTGGCGTCGCGCAGGGCATCCATGAAGCTGGTATAGCGCACGTTGACCAGCACCGCGTACTTGGGGATCGGCAGCACGTTGAGCTTGGCTTCGACCACGTAACCCAGCGAGCCTTCGGCGCCACACAGCACGCTGTTGAGGTTGAAGCGGCCCTGCTCGTCGCGCAGGTGCGCCAGGTCGTAGCCGGTCAGGCAACGGTTGAGTTTGGGGAAGGTGGTTTCGATCAGTTCAGCCTGTGTTTCCTGAATCTCGCGGGCCATGCGGTACACCTCGCCGACCCGGCCGGGCGCGGCGCAGGCCTGCTCCAGTGCGGCATCGTCGATCGGCAGGCTGTGCAGGCGCTCGCCACCGAGCAGCACGCTGTGCAGCTCCAGTACGTGGTCGCGGGTCTTGCCATAGGTGCAGCTGCCTTGGCCGCTGGCGTCGGTGTTGATCATGCCGCCGACCGTGGCGCGGTTGGAGGTGGACAGTTCGGGGGCGAAGAACAGGCCGTGCGGCTTGAGCGCGGCATTGAGCTGGTCCTTGACCGTACCGGCCTGCACCCGCACCCAGCGCTCCTCGACGTTGATTTCGAGGATCTTGTTCATGTGCCGCGACAGGTCGACGACGATGCCGTCAGTCAGCGACTGGCCGTTGGTGCCGGTGCCACCGCCGCGCGGGGTCAGCTTGACCTCCTGGAAGCGCGGGTCACCCATCAGCGTGGCAACCCGCGCCACGTCGTCGGCGTCCAGCGGGAACACCGCCGCCTGGGGCAAGCGCTGGTAGATCGAGTTATCGGTGGCCAGCACGGTACGGGTGCCGTAGTCGGCACTGATCTGGCCACGGAAGCCGCTGCTGCGCAGGGCTTCGAGGAATTCGGGGTAGTTGGCGCTCGGTGCAACGGTCGGCAGCTGGGCGATCATCGAAGGATGGCCTCTTGATATTGGCTAATTCACGGGATTCCTGTCGCTCCGGCATAGGTGTTGCCATGCCGGGGTGACGTATAGGCCAATGTTCCTGTAGTTTCGCCTCAGGGGCAAACGGATAATCCTGCCGCTATCAATGACTTTTATGAATGAATTACCGCCACCTGACACCGTCCATGTCGCTGCTGCTGGCATTCGAGGCCGCCGCCCGGCATGAAAGCTACACCCGCGCCGCTGCCGAACTGTCCCTGACCCAGAGCGCGGTCAGCCGCCAGGTGCAGGCGCTGGAACAGCAACTGGGCCTGACCCTGTTTCGCCGCGAAGGCCGCCAGGTGCAGCTGACCGATGTCGGCCGCCTGTACCAGCGCGAGCTCAGCGAGGCATTGGGGCGCATCCGCAGCGCCACCCTGCAGGCACTGGCCTACCAGTCAGGGGTGGGCACCTTGCGCCTGGCCACCCTGCCCACCTTCGGCTCGAAATGGCTGCTGCCGAGGCTGCATGCGTTCTACAGCGCCCACCCGGGCATGCTGGTGCACATTCATTCGCGCATCGAAGCCATCAACTTCGACACCAGCGAAATCGATGCCGCCATCGGTGTGGCCAGCCATGACCTGCCGGGGCTGATCTGCCATCGCCTGCATGCCGAGGAACTGGTGGTGATCCTGCCGCCGGAGGCCGGCGCAGATAGCCAGGGCTGGAGCCCGGCAAGGATCAGTGAAGAGGTGCTGCTGAATGTGGCCAACAACCCGCATGCGTGGGGCGAGTGGTTTTCGCACCATGGCCTGCCGCACCGATCGATGCGCCTGGGGCCGAGCTTCGAGCTGACCTCGCATTTGATCCAAGCAGTGCGCGCCGGGATTGGCATCGGCCTGGTGCCGCGCATTCTGGTGGAGGAGGAGCTGGCCAAGGCAGAGCTGTACAGCCCTGGGGTAGCGTTTGCCAGCCAGCGCAGTTACTACCTGATCTATCCGCCCCGGAATGAGGCCTTGCCATCGTTACGGGCGTTCAGGAGCTGGTTGCTGGAACAGATCTGAAGGATACGTTGCCTGTGCCGGCCTCTTCGCAGCGCAAGGCTGCTCCTACACACGGAACGGCGTCCGCCTGTAGGAGCAGCCTTGCGCTGCGAAGAGGCCGGGGCAGACAACAAAAAACCCCAAGTCAGTCGCCTGACTTGGGGTTTCTGCAGACTACGTTGCCGAGTTACTTGGCTGCGGTACCCGCAACTCCACCGGCATTCATCCTGCGGCGCGGCTTGACCATGTAGACAACGAACATCGCAAACAGCCACACCGGAATCGCATACACCGAAACCTGGATGCCCGGGATCATCAGCATGATGCCCAGAATCAGCACCACGAAGGCCATTACCACGTAGTTGCCATAGGGATACCACAGCGCCTTGAACAGCGGCTTCTGGCCAGTACGGTCGAGGTGCTGACGGAACTTCAGGTGCGAGTAGCTGATCATCGCCCAGTTGATCACCAGGGTAGCCACTACCAGCGACATCAGCAGCTCCAGGGCGTTCTGCGGCATCAGGTAGTTGAGCAGCACGGCGACAAGGGTAACGGCAGCCGACACCAGGATCGCACGCACTGGCACGCCACGCTTGTCGACCTTGGCCAGCGATGCCGGGGCATCGCCCTGCTCGGCCATGCCCAGCAGCATGCGGGCGTTGCAGTAGGTGCCGCTGTTGTACACCGACAGCGCGGCGGTCAATACCACGAAGTTCAGCAGGTGGGCGGCCACGTCACTGCCCAGCAGCGAGAACACCTGCACGAACGGGCTGCTGCCGTAGCTGCCACCCGAGGCATCGATGCTGGCGACCAGGTTGTCCCACGGGGTCAGCGACAGCAGCACCACCAAGGCACCGACATAGAAGATCAGGATGCGGTAGATGACCTGGTTGATCGCCTTCGGGATCACGGTCTTCGGCTTGTCGGCCTCGGCAGCGGTGAAGCCGAGCATTTCCAGGCCACCGAAGGAGAACATGATGAACGCCAGGGCCATGACCAGCCCGCTGACACCGTTCGGGAAGAAGCCGCCATGGGACCACAGGTTGGCGATGGTGGCGTCCGGGCCACCGCTGCCGCTGGTGAGCAGGTAGGCACCCAGGCCGATCATGCTGACGATGGCCACGACCTTGATGATGGCAAACCAGAATTCGGCTTCACCGAAGAACTTCACGTTCATCAGGTTAATGGCGTTGATCAGCACGAAGAACGCCGCCGCCGTGACCCAGGTAGGGATCTCCGGCCACCAGTAGTGAACATACTTGCCCACCGCCGAAAGCTCCGACATGCCCACCAGGATGTACAGCACCCAGCAGTTCCAGCCCGACAGGAAGCCGGCGAAACCACCCCAGTAAGTGTGGGCAAAGTGGCTGAACGAGCCGGCCACCGGCTCTTCGACAATCATTTCGCCAAGCTGGCGCATGATCATGAAGGCGATGAAGCCGCAAATGGCGTAGCCAAGGATCATTGACGGGCCGGCGGATTTCATCACGCCTGCAGAGCCGAGGAACAAGCCGGTACCAATCGCACCACCAAGGGCGATCAACTGGATGTGGCGGTTCTTCAGGCCCCGCTTGAGCTCGCCTGAATGCATGTTTTGTCCACTCATGAACGAAGTCACCTGCATTGTTTTTATCTGTGACGGAATCGGACCCACCGCGCTCGTGGCGCAGCGGAATGGGCAAGGTGATTACCTTGGGTTTCTTGATCTCAGGTGCCGCCGAGGCGGATCAACCAGGCGTGATCAAGAGTGCGCGGTACGCAAGAGGGTCACAGGTAAAACGCGGCGCACTGTATACCCCTGCAAACGCGCAGGCGTCAACGCGTTGCGTCCTTCCATCCGGAAAAAACGCAGCGATCCTGTGGTGTGGGCCTTGAAAGGCGGAGTGATCGGCGTACATGGCGCCTCCATTTGTTGTTTTGTCAGCCCGGCTCTGTGGACGGGCTCTTGCACACGGCAATGGCGGCTATAACACCGTGGGGACGGGGGTTTGGGCAAGGGTGGGAGGGCCCGGGACAGCGGCTTTGTCACCTGGACGCCGGCAAGGTTTGTTTACACGATTGGGCTTGATCTGAAATGCGGACTGAAACCGGCTACATTCGTATAAATTTCTTTACAGGGCGGTTCGGGAACTTGCCAGTCGTCCGAAAAATCTTTTTTGTTCAATATCTTGGGGCCGCTTTGCGGCCCTTTCGCGGCACAAGGCCGCTCCTACAATGGCCGCGCAAGACCTCAAAGACCGGTCGTATGGGCTGCAAAGCAGCCGCCAATTCCCACAGGCATAAAAAAACCAGCCCGAAGGCTGGTTTCTTGATTACCACACTGGCTCATCAGCCACGCGGCTTGCCGCGACCACGGCCTGCCGGCTTGTCACCCTCAGGCTTGCCCGGGCGCTTGCGCATATCGCTTGGGCGCTCGGCCACCGTGCTGCCACGGTTAGGTTTACGCGGAGCCTCTTCACGCGGCTGACGCGCCGGGCGCTCACCAGTAGCGGCACCTTCGTGAGCCGGGCGCAGGTTGCGCACGCGCTCGCCACGGCCCAGCGGGCGGGTCGACTTGCGCTGCAGGCGCTCCATCTTGTCCTTGGCCTTGAGCTTCATGGCAGGCAGCGCAACTGGCTGCAGGCCCACTTCGGCGGCCAGGATGTCGATTTCGCCCTGGCTCATTTCACGCCAGCGGCCCATCGGCAGGTCGGAGTTGAGGAACACCGGGCCGAAACGCACGCGCTTCAGGCGGCTGACCACCATGCCCTGGGATTCCCACAGGCGACGTACTTCACGGTTACGGCCTTCCATCACCACGCAGTGGTACCAGTGGTTGAAGCCTTCGCCACCTGGTGCCTTCTGGATGTCGGTGAACTTGGCCGGGCCGTCTTCCAGCATTACGCCGGCTTTCAGGCGCTCGATCATCTCGTCGTCGACTTCACCACGCACACGTACCGCATACTCACGGTCCATCTCGTAGGACGGGTGCATCAGGCGGTTGGCCAGTTCACCGTCGGTGGTGAACAGCAGCAAGCCGGTGGTGTTGATGTCGAGGCGGCCGATGTTGATCCAGCGGCCTTCTTTTGGCCGTGGCAGGCGGTCGAACACGGTCGGACGGCCTTCCGGGTCGTCACGGGTGCAAATTTCGCCATCGGGCTTGTTGTACATGATCACCCGGCGAGTGGCCTCGGCGGCCTCTTCGCGCTTGATCAGCTTGCCGTCTACGGCAATGGCGTCGTGCAGGTCGACCCGCTGGCCAAGGGTGGCTGCGACGCCGTTGACCTTGATGCGGCCCTGGCTGATCCAGGCCTCGACGTCACGGCGCGAACCCACGCCAATGCGCGCCAGCACTTTCTGCAGCTTTTCGCCGGATGGCGGGGTGATTTCGGTATCTTGCAGGTCTTGCTCACTCATCTGGGCACCTCCCGGTGTAGGAATGAAAACAGGTTCTTGGCGACGAACGCGCCAAAAGGCCGCGCATCATACGCGGTTCGGCAATAGAACGCACTGGAGGTTAGAGGGTTTTGCAAGTATTGGGAGCGGTTTCAGCCTAGTGGTCTTGTGTTGATCTCACTGGCCCTATCGCCGGCACTGCCAAAAGAAGAATCAGGGCTGTAACTTCCCTTCTTCTTCCACGGAAGCCTCGGGCTCGTCTTCGCGCAAATCATCAAAATCAATCTTCAGCCCCTCCTCCATGGCATCCAGTTCCACCAGCAAGCTACGGAAGCTGGTTTCGTCCTTTGGCTCAGCAACCTCTTCGTCCCCAAGGCTGGCATCCGCCAACGCCTGCAGGTGCGCCGGCACGGGCGCGTCATCCGGGTCGAGCAGCGGCTCCGGCTCCATTTCGCGCAACTCGGCCAGGGCCGGCAGCTCATCCAGGCTCTTGAGGTTGAAATGGTCGAGAAACCCTTTGGTGGTGGCAAACATCGCCGGCCGCCCGGGCACTTCGCGGTAGCCGACCACGCGAATCCACTCGCGCTCGACCAGGGTCCTGATGATGTTACTGTTCACCGCAACACCCCGTACGTCTTCAATCTCGCCACGGGTGATGGGCTGGCGGTAGGCGATCAGGGCCAGGGTTTCGAGCAGAGCGCGCGAATAACGCTGCGGGCGCTCTTCCCACAGGCGCCCGACCCAGGGCGCAAAGTCTTCGCGGATTTGCAGGCGGTAGCCGCTGGCCACTTCCTTGAGTTCGAAGGCACGGCCGCTGCACGACTTGCCAAGCACCTCAAGGGCCTGCCTGAACACGTGGGGCTCGGGGCGCTCGCCCTCTTCGAGCAGCTCGTACAGGCGCTCCAGGGATTGCGGCTTGCCCGAAGCCAGCAAAAAAGCTTCGATCAGTGACGCCAGGTCGCGGGGGTCATTCAGGTTCATCAGGTTCTTCAACAAGCGCTGGGCGAAGCCGCACGTGGATGGCGGCGAAGGGTTCATTCTGCACCAGTTCGATCAGCGATTCCTTCACCAGTTCGAGCACCGCCATGAAGGTCACCACCACACCCAGCTTGCCCTCTTCGGCGGCAAACAGCGCGCCGAACGGCACGAAAGCACCGCCCTTGAGGCGCTCCAGCACCTGGCTCATGCGCTCGCGGGTAGACAAGGTCTCACGGCTGATCTGGTGGCTTTCGAACAGGTCGTTGCGGCGCATTACCTCGGCCATGGACACCAGCAGCTCTTCCAGGCTGACCTGCGGCAACAGCTTGCGCACCTTGGCCTGCGGTGCTTCCAGGCGCGGCACCACGACATCGCGGCCCACCCGTGGCAGTTCGTCGATGCCTTCGGCCGCGGCCTTGAAACGCTCATACTCCTGCAGGCGGCGGATCAGCTCGGCGCGCGGGTCGCCCTCCTCCTCCTCGACATCGGCTGAACGTGGCAGCAGCATGCGCGACTTGATCTCGGCCAGCATGGCGGCCATCACCAGGTACTCGGCGGCCAGCTCCAGGCGCACGCTCTTCATCAGCTCCACATAGCCCATGTACTGGCGGGTGATTTCCGCCACCGGGATGTCGAGGATGTCGATGTTCTGCTTGCGGATCAGGTACAGCAGCAGGTCCAGCGGCCCTTCGAAGGCTTCGAGGATGACTTCCAGAGCATCCGGCGGGATGTACAGGTCCAGCGGCATTTCGGTCAGGGCTTCGCCGTAGACCAAGGCCAGTTGCAGCTGCCGAGGCGACTCGGCCTGCTCAGCCGGTGCCTCGGGCGTTTCCACCTGGCTCACGCGCTGACCAGAAACGGCGTGGGGTCGCCGCAGCCCTCGCGGATCAGTTCCGGCTCATCGCCGGACAAGTCGATGATGGTCGACGCCTTGAGGTCGCCGAAACCGCCGTCGATCACCAGGTCGACGTGGTGCTCCAGCCGCTCACGGATTTCGTGAGGGTCGGTCATTGGCTCGCTGTCGCCCGGCAGGATCAGGCTCACACTCATCAGCGGCTCGCCCAACTCGGCCAGCAAGGCCAGCGTGATGGCGTGGGCTGGTACGCGCAGGCCAATGGTGCGACGCTTGTCATGCAACAGCAGCCGCGGCACTTCACGGGTGCCGTTGAGGATGAAGGTATACGGCCCCGGCACATGCGCCTTGAGCAGACGGAAGGTGCCGGTGTCGACCTTGGCGTACAACCCCAGCTGAGACATGTCACAGCACATCAGGGTGAAGTTGTGCGTCTTGTCCAGCCCGCGCAGGCGACGCACCCGCTCAATCGCCGCCTTGTCACCCATCTGGCAGCCCAGCGCGTAGGCCGAGTCGGTCGGGTACACCACCACGCCACCCTTGCGGATGATCTCGACGGCCTGTTTTATCAGGCGCGCCTGGGGGTTCTCCGGATGAATCTGGAAAAATTGGCTCACGTAGTCATCCTGTTCATAGCGCCAAAGGCTGTTCATGGCTGAATCGACGCCACAGAGGTGGCAGGTCCTCGGGCAAAGGCCGGTAGGCACCGATCTCTCCCCAGGTGCCGGGGCCGTGGAAGTCACTGCCAGCGCTTGCCAGCAGGCCGAACTCACGCGTAAGGATGGACATCGTGCCCACCTGCTCGGCCGGCATCATCCCGTTGACCACCTCAAGTGCCTGCCCGCCTGCCTGAATATAGTCGGCAATCAGCCTTCTGCGCTTGCTGCGGGTCAGGTCGTAATGCATCGGGTGGGCCAGGCTCACCCATGCTTTGGACTGGCGCAGGGTGGCGACAGTTTCATCGAGGGTCGGCCAGTGCTGCTTGACGTCGCCCAGCTTGCCGGCACCCAGCCATTTGCGAAACGCCTCACCACGGTCCTTGACGTGCCCGGCCCGCACCAGGTACTCGGCAAAATGCGGGCGCGCCGGGGCGTTGCCGCTGTCGCCCAGTTCGTGCTGCACGGCGCGGGCGCCCTCCAGCGTGCCGGGCATGCCTTTGGCCGCCAGCCGTTTGTCGATTTCTTCGGCGCGCAACCAACGCCCCCGGTGCAGTGATTCAATCGCTGCCAGCAAGGGCGGCGCGTCCAGCGGGAAGTCATAACCCAGCACATGGATGGTCGCGCCACCCCAGGTGCACGACAATTCCACCCCGCTGACCCAATGCATGCCCCGTTCAGTGCAGGCCTGGCGTGCTTCGGCCAGGCCTTCGAGAGTGTCATGGTCAGTCAGTGCCAGCGTTTGCACCCCGTGCTCATGGGCCCGGGCAACCAGTACCGAGGGCGACAGGGCGCCGTCGGAGGCCGTACTGTGACAGTGCAGATCAACATTCATGGAGGAGCGCTTTCGCTGGAATCGATGTTTGTTATTATGCCGTCACATCCCGATTCTGGCTGCCATTGTGAAACAATTCATCGATTTCATCCCGCTGCTGCTGTTCTTCATCGTCTACAAGCTGGACCCGCGCCCCATGGAAGTCGCCGGCCACAACTTCGAATTCGGCGGCATCTACAGTGCCACGGCCATGCTGATCATCAGCTCGCTGGTGGTGTACGGCGCGCTATTCCTGCGCCAGCGCAGGCTGGAAAAGGGCCAGTGGCTGACCCTGGTGGCCTGCCTGGTGTTTGGCGGCCTGACCCTGACCTTCCACAGTGAAACCTTCCTCAAGTGGAAAGCGCCGGTGGTGAACTGGCTGTTCGCCCTGGGCTTTGCCGGCAGCCACTTCATCGGTGACCGGGTGCTGATCAAGCGCATCATGGGCCATGCCCTGACCCTGCCCGATGCCGTCTGGTCCCGCCTGAACGTTGCCTGGATCGCCTTCTTCCTGTTCTGCGGCGCGGCCAACCTGTTCGTCGCCTTCACCTTCCAGGACTTCTGGGTCGACTTCAAGGTGTTCGGCAGCCTGGGCATGACCGTGATCTTCCTGGTGGCGCAAGGCGTGTACCTGTCGCGCCACCTGCACGACGACCCTTCCATTACCAAACCCAAGGATTGACATGCTCTACGCCATCATCGCCAGCGACGTCGCAAACTCCCTGGAAAAGCGCCTGGCTGCCCGCCCGGCGCACATCGAACGTCTACAGCAGCTCAAGGCCGAAGGCCGCGTGGTGCTGGCCGGCCCACACCCGGCCATCGACAGCAACGACCCGGGCGAAGCCGGTTTCAGCGGTAGCCTGATCGTTGCCGAATTCGAATCGCTGGCTGCGGCGCAGGCCTGGGCCGATGCCGATCCTTACATTGCTGCAGGCGTGTACGACAAAGTCGTCGTCAAGCCGTTCAAGCAAGTACTTCCTTGACCTGAGACTGAGTCGCCTTCTTCGCGGGCTGCCCGCGAAGAGCTGACGCGGTACCGCAGTTATACGATTGCCATCAGTCTGCGGTATCTTTGCCACTGGCGGGCCGAATAACCGCCGTCAATGGTTGAATTGAGTGAGTCATGAGCGAGCTGTTACTGATTGATGATGACCAGGAGCTGTGCGAGCTGCTCGGCAGCTGGTTGACCCAGGAAGGGTTCACGGTGCGTGCCTGCCACGATGGCCAGAGCGCACGCCAGGCCCTGGCCGAGTACGCGCCGGCGGCCGTGGTACTGGACGTGATGCTGCCCGATGGCAGCGGCCTGGAGCTGCTCAAGCAATTGCGCAGCGAGCATACCGAGCTGCCAGTACTGATGCTCTCTGCACGCGGCGAGCCGCTGGACCGCATTCTCGGCCTGGAACTGGGCGCCGACGACTACCTGGCCAAACCTTGCGATCCGCGCGAGCTCACAGCCCGCCTGCGGGCAGTACTGCGCCGCAGCCACCCCACCGCCACCACCAGCCAGGTGGAACTGGGCGACCTGGTGTACAGCCCGGCACGTGGCGTGGCCAGCATCGACGGCCGTGAAATGACCCTAACCCTGTCGGAAAGCCGCATTCTTGAAGCCCTGCTGCGCCAACCCGGCGAACCGCTGGACAAGCAGGAGCTGGCGCAGATCGGCCTGGGCCGTAAACTGACTCTGTACGACCGCAGCCTGGACATGCATGTCAGCAACCTGCGCAAGAAGATCGGCCCACATGCCGATGGCCGTCCACGCATCGTGGCGCTGCGTAGCCGTGGCTATTACTACTGCCTCTGACCATCTTTACCGAGCCTTTACCATCCGCTGACTGCGCTTGACGGTGATCTCCCTAGACTGTGCTCATCCGGTAACCACCGGCCTATGAAAGGAGAGACACCATGCGCAAGACCCTTATCGCCCTGATGTTCGCCGCCGCCCTGCCGACCGTGGCAATGGCCATGCCTGAAGGCGGCCCGCGTCACGACGGCCCGCATCATCGCGGTGATGCGCCTTTCCATCAACTGGACCTGAGCCGCGACCAGCGCCAGCAGATCGGCAAGCTGATGGGCGAGCAGATGCAGCAGCGTCGTGAAATCAACGAGCGCTACTTGGCCAAGCTGCCAGCCGCCGACCAGAAAGCCATGAAGGACGAGCTGCAAGCCAGCCGCGACAAGACCGACACAGCAGTGCGCAATCTGCTCAAACCTGAGCAGCAGAAGAAGTTCGACGAACTGCAAAAGGAACGCGCCGCAAAGAAAGCCGAGTGGCAGGAGTTCCAGGCCTGGAAAGCTGAAAAAGGCACCAAGGCTCAGTAAGCTGTACGCCCGATGCCCGGCCCGTCTCCCTGCGGGCCGGGCTTTTACCGTTTACAGGAGGTGCACTTGCGTTCACTGTTCTGGCGCATTCTGGCCAGTTTCTGGCTGGCCATTACCCTGGTCGCAGGCCTGTCGATCCTGCTGGGCCACATGCTCAACCAGGACGCCTGGATCCTTAGCCGCCACCCGGGCCTGAATACCCTGGCCAGCAAGTGGGCCAAGCATTACGAGCAGGAAGGCCTGGATGCGGCACAGCACTTTCTGGAACGGCGCAAGGATCGCTACAAGATCGACGTGCAGGTGCTCGACGACAGTGGCGAGGCCGTGGTGCCCGGCACCTTCCCACGCCGTGCGGCAGCCTTCGAGGCACGCCAGCACAATGACGAGCGGCGCCTGCCATGGCGCCGGCTGACCGAGGAATACACCAGCCCCGAGACCGGCGATACCTACCTGCTGATCTACCGCATTCCCCATCCGGCGCTGGATGCCTGGCACCGCGAAAGCCTGATGTGGCCGCTCAGTGCCCTGGGGATTGCGCTGGTGGTACTGACCCTGTTCAGCCTGCTGGTCACACTGTCCATCACCCGCCCGCTAAGCCGCCTGCGCAGCGCGGTGCATGACCTGGGCCAGACCACCTACCAGCAGAACAGCCTGGCGCAACTGGCGGCACGGCGTGACGAGTTTGGCGTGCTGGCCAAGGACTTCAACAAGATGGGCGCGCGCCTGCAAAGCACCATTGGCAGCCAGCGCCAGTTACTGCGCGATGTATCCCATGAGCTGCGCTCGCCGCTGGCCAGGCTGCGCATTGCCCTGGCCTTGGCCGAGCGCGCCGGGCCCGAGCAGCGCGAGACCTTGTGGCCGCGCCTGACCCGCGAGTGCGACCGCCTGGAAGACCTGATCAGCGAAATCCTTGCCTTGGCCCGGGTCGATGCCGAGCAGGCGCATGCCGAGCCGGTCGACCTCAATGCCCTGCTCGGCAGCGTACGCAAGGACGCCCTGCTCAGCTCACCAGACCAGGACGTGCGCCTGGAGGCGCAGCCGGGGTTGACCCTGCACGGCTGGCCAACGCTGATCGAACGTGCCGTGGACAACCTGCTGCGCAACGCCCTGCGCTTCAACCCGCCGGGTCAGCCGGTGGAAGTGAACGCCGTGCGTGAGCAGGACCGTATCGTGATCAGCGTGCGTGACCATGGGCCCGGGGCGGCAGCCGAACACCTGGCGCAGCTGGGCGAACCGTTCTTCCGCGCACCGGGGCAGGACGCGCCGGGGCATGGCCTGGGGCTGGCGATTGCGCGCAAGGCGGCAGAGCGCCATGGCGGGAGTCTGGTGCTGGACAACCATCCACAGGGGGGCTTTGTGGCCAGGCTGGAGTTGCCCTTGGCTGAAGCTACTGGCAGTTGATGGGATTTAAAGGCTACTGACCTCTTCGCGGGGCAAGCCCGCTCCTACAGGTACGGTGCAGGTATCAGGCATCGCACAGTACCTGTGGGAGCGGGCTTGCCCCGCGAAGAGGCCAGTGGCCCTGATGCAATAATCAGCCCCAGGCGCTGACGAACTCGGCAGTGTCCAGCACCGGCGCAGTGCGCGGCTCGGTCAGCGGCGTGCCGACATACAGGTAGCCGATCAACTCTTCGTTCTCGGCCAGCCCCAAGCCCTTGTGCACATGGGCATCGAAGGCCATGTCCCCGGTGCGCCACACCGCCCCGACGCCTTGCGCATGCGCGGCAATCAGAATGCCGTGCGCTGCACAGCCCGCGGCCAGGCGCTGCTCGGACTTGGGCACCTTGAAGTGGTCCTGCAGCTTGGCAATTACCACGATCAGCAACGGTGCCCGCAACGGCATGGCGCGGGCCTTGTCCAGCGCTGCCTGGCTGGCATCGCCCTTGTTCTGCACGGCTTCAGCGAACAGCTCGCCCAGCTTTTCACGGCCCTGGCCTTCGATGGTGAGGAAACGCCATGGCCGCAGCTGGCCATGATCCGGGGCGCGCAAGGCAGCCTGGAACAGCGCCTCGCGCTGGGCGGCATTGGGTGCCGGTTCGGTCAGGCGTGGCACGGAAACACGGTTGAGCAATGCGTCGAGAGCCTCCATCGGCTACCCTCCTGGCAGTTGAATGTGCGGCCATTCTAGCGTTTACATCACCAGACCCATAGGTAGAATGGCGCCCTTCCGTTTCGAGTCAGAGCAGATCACATGGCGTTGCCGACCTTAAGGATCATTGGTTTCATCATCGGCATCTTCCTGATTACCCTCGCCGTCGGCATGGCCGTGCCCATGGCGACCCTGGTGATCTTCGAGCGCACCGGTGACATGCCGTCCTTCCTCTGGTCGAGCCTGATCACCTTCATCGCCGGCCTGGCCCTGGTGGTACCGGGCCGCCCCGAGCATGTGCACCTGCGCCCGCGTGACATGTACCTGCTGACGGTCAGCAGCTGGCTGGTGGTGTGCGTGTTTGCCGCCTTGCCGTTCCTGCTGACCCAGCACATCAGCTACACCGATGCCTTCTTCGAGAGCATGTCGGGCATTACCGCTACCGGCGCTACCGTGCTCAGCGGGCTCGATACAATGTCCCCGGGTATCCTCATGTGGCGCTCGATGCTGCACTGGCTGGGCGGCATCGGCTTCATCGCCATGGCGGTAGCGATCCTGCCATTGCTGCGCATCGGTGGCATGCGCCTGTTCCAGACCGAATCGTCCGACCGCTCGGAAAAGGTCATGCCGCGCTCGCACATGGTCGCCAAGTCGATCGTCGGGGTGTACGTCGGCTTCTCGATCCTCGGCTCGCTGGCCTTCTGGTGGGCGGGCATGAGCCCGTTCGATGCGATCAACCACGCCATGTCGGCCATCTCCACCGGTGGCTTCTCCACCTCCGACCAGTCGTTGGCAAAATGGGATATCCCGGCCGTGCACTGGGTCGCGGTGGTGGTCATGATCATGGGCAGCCTGCCGTTCACCCTTTATGTAGCCACCCTGCGCGGCAACCGCAAGGCACTGATCCGTGACCAGCAGGTGCAGGGTTTGCTGGGCATGCTGCTCGTTACCTGGCTGGTGCTGGGCACCTGGTACTGGTACAGCACCAACCTGCACTGGCTCGACGCCCTGCGCCACGTGGCGTTGAACGTGACCTCGGTGGTCACCACCACAGGCTTCGCCTTGGGCGACTACAGCCTGTGGGGCAACTTCTCGCTGATGCTGTTCTTCTACCTGGGCTTCGTCGGCGGCTGCTCCGGCTCGACGGCAGGCGGTATCAAGATTTTCCGCTTCCAGGTGGCCTACATCCTGCTCAAGGCCAGCCTCAACCAACTGATCCACCCACGCGCGGTGATCAAGCAGAAATACAATGGCCACCGGCTCGACGAAGACATCGTGCGTTCGATTCTGACGTTCTCGTTCTTCTTCGCCATCACCATCTGCGTCATGGCCCTGCTGCTGTCGTTGCTGGGCGTGGACTGGATGACCGCGTTGACCGGCGCAGCCGGCACGGTGTCGGGTGTGGGCCCGGGCCTGGGTGAAGTGATCGGCCCGTCGGGCAACTATGCCACGCTGCCTGACGCAGCCAAGTGGATCCTGGCGGCCGGCATGCTGCTTGGCCGCCTGGAAATCATTACGGTGCTGGTGCTGTGTATGCCGGCGTTCTGGCGTCACTGACCACTTCGGGATCCGCGCCCAGGCGGGCGCGATACTCGCTGGGGGTAACATCGAACCAGCGGCGGAACGCCCGGTAGAAGTTGCTGGGGTCGGCGAAACCCAGCAGGTAGGCGGTTTCCAGCAGTGTCATGCCCGGCTGGGCCAGGTATTGTTCGGCCAGCTCGCGGCGGGTGTCATCGAGCAACGTCTGGAAACTGGTGCCCTCCTCCTGCAGCCGCCGCTGCAAGGTGCGCTGCGACAGGTGCAGGGCCTGAGCCAGGGTTTCGCGCTTGGGCTCGCCCTGCGGCAGGATGCGGCACAACACCTGGCGCACGCGGTGGGTAACCCGGCTTTCGGAAAAGCGTGCCAGGTACTCCCCGGCAAAACGGTCGTGCAACACCGCCATGGCCTCGTTGGCAGTCGGCAGCGGCGCTTCCATGTCGGCCCGCTCGAATACCAGCGCATCGTGCGGCGCACCGAACACCAGGGGTGAATGGAACGCCACCTTGTAGGGCTCGACATTCTTTGGCTGCGGTCCCTGCACCAATACCCGGCGCGGCTGCACCGGCCGACCGCTGAGCCACTTGCACAACGCCAGCGCACAGGCCAGCGATGCTTCGGCACTGTGCCGGGTCGGCGGCAAGTGGTCACCATGCACCGTCAGGATCAGCGAGTAGCCTTCGGCGCCAAGCACGAAACTGAGGTCGGAGCTTTCGGCGATGATGCGCTGGTAACGCACCAGGCGCTGGAAACCCTCGGCCAAAGTGCGGCTGGACATCAATGCATAGCCCACCACATGGAACGATGCAGGGCGTACTACCCGCGCCATGTTCAGGCCGATGGCTTCATTGCCCGATAACTCCACCGCCAACTGCCAGAGCCGGGTCATGGAGTCCTGGGGGAAACGTGCATCGGGGTCGTCAAGGGCAGCGAAGTCCAGCCCCAGCTGCTTGAACATGGACGGGCAGTCCAGTCCTTCCAGTTCGAGTGCCTTCACAATCCCTGATGCCCAACTGGCTGACGTGGTTCTTTCGCTCATGACAGGCTTCTTTTTACCGACCGCTCCTGCGGTGAACCCCAAGGATACTCAATTGGCGCCTATTGTCACTGGTAGGCCCCGTCAGTCACTCTAGACTCGAATCAGGCTCCACGCCGTGCATCTTGTCCAGAAGTATTAATCCCGGAGCACTGCCATGAACCGCACAGCGCAGTATCGCAGTTTTGCCGAGTTCTACCCCTACTACCTGGGGGAGCACAGCAATCCCACCTGCCGCCGGCTGCACTTTGTCGGCACCAGCCTGGTGATTGCCCTGCTGGCCTATACCATCGGCAGTGGCAAATGGTTGCTGCTGCTGGCCGTGCCCCTGTTTGGCTACGGCTTTGCCTGGGTCGGGCATTTCTTTTTTGAAAAGAACCGGCCGGCGACCTTCACCTACCCGCTGTACAGCCTGGCCGGGGATTTCGTGATGTTCAGGGATATCCTGCTGGGCAAGATCAGCCTGTAGATTCGGGGGCCGCGAAAGGGCTGCAAAGCAGCCCCATGGCCCTCAAGCCCTACGCCGGCTCGCGCAACGCCGCCACCGCCTGCGCTTCCCGTGCCTGGGCATCGGCCAGCCGGTACAGCTCGATGCTGCCATCCCAGTGCTCGATCAGCGCCGTGCACGACTCCACCCAGTCCCCGCAATTGAGGTACTCCACCTCCCCCACCTTGCGGATCTCGGCATGGTGGATATGCCCGCACACCACCCCATGAAAGCCACGCCGGGTGCACTCGTGGGCAATGGCATCCTCGAAGTCGCTGATGAAGTTCACCGCGCCCTTGACCTTGTGCTTCAGGTACGCCGACAGCGACCAGTAACCATAGCCATACCGCGCACGCCAGTGGTTGAGCCAGCGGTTGAGCACCAGGGTGAACTCGTAGGCACGGTCACCGAGAAACGCCAGCCAGCGATGGTAACGGGTAATCACGTCGAACTGGTCGCCGTGGATCACCAACAGGCGGCGCCCATCGGCGGTCAGGTGCTCGGCTTCATCCACCAGCTGGATGTTGCCCAGGATCAGCCTGGAGTATCGGCGCAGGAATTCGTCATGGTTGCCGGTGACGTAGATCACCTCGGTACCGCGCTTGCTCATGGTCAGCAGGCGGCGGATCACGTTGGTGTGGGCTTGCGGCCAGTAGATGCCGCCGCGCAGTTTCCAGCCATCGATGATGTCGCCTACCAGGTACACGCGGTCGGCCTGGTAACCCTTTAGGAACTGCGACAGGTGTTCGGCCTGGCAGTCTCGGGTCCCCAGGTGCACATCGGAGATCCACAAGGTACGCACGCGTTGCTTGCGCGAGGGACGGGAGAGTTCGGCATGGCTCATGGACAGGCTCCGGCGCAGTTTGCTGGAGACTGGCAGGCGCGCATGACAGCGCCGTGGCAAAACGGTTACGAGTGATGGCCTGCAGGGAATGAGGCACAATGCGCATCTGCCCTGCGAGGACGCCCCCCATGACCGCCGGCCCGATCCTCTCGCTGCGCCACTATCGCGACAGCCTGATCGCCCACAGCCACGAACACCCGCAACTGGTGTTTGGCCTGCGCGGCCGCCTGGAGTTCGAGGTGCAGGGGCAAGGCGCCGGGATCGACCGGCAGGGGCTGGTGGTGGTACCGGCGGGCGCGCATCACACCTGCGCCAGCGATGCCGGCAGCCACTGCCTGGTGCTAGATGTGCCTGGGGAGCAGTGGCTGCACGAGCAGTTGGGCGAGCATGCCGATGCCAGCCGCCGCCTGCTCGACCGCCCCGCCGCACTGGGCCTGGACAACCGTCAGCAGCAGTTGGTCGACTGGCTGGCGGCCAGCCCCATGGACGACCCGCTGATTGCCCGGCAAGGCGCAGCGCTGTTGCTGGCCAGCCTGAACCCAACGGCGGCAGCCAACGTGCGCCCCAGCCAGCGCTTGCCTTATGCCGCGTTCGATGCGCACATCGAGCAACATGCTGCCTACCCACTGCAGGTGGCCGACTTGGCGCGGCTGGCCGGGCTGTCCAGTGCCCGGCTGCACGCGCGTTTTATCGCGGAATGCGGGATGACGCCGATGGACTACATCCGCCAGCGGCGGTTGCTGAAGGCGCGGCGGCTGGTGGTGCAGACCTTGTTGCCGATGGGGGAAATTGCGGCGCAGGTGGGGTATGGCTCGCAGAGTGCGTTTTCAGCGGCGATGTTGCGGGCGTTCGGGTGTACGCCAATGGCTCTGCGGCGAGAGTCTGGCGACAACTGACAGCAGTCTTGCGACAGAAATCGTTGGCCTGTGGTTTTACACTTTGCCAGTGCCGGCCTCTTCGCAGCACAAGCCTGCTCCCACACAATACGCACAGTCCCTGTAGGAGCAGCCTTGTGCTGCGAAGAGGCCGGCAAAGTCGATAAAGATCTTGAGCAAGGACCACCATGAACCACCGCACCGCCCTCGGCGCACTGCACATTGGCGCACTGTTCTTTGGCCTGACCGGCGTCTTCGGCAAACTGGCCGCCAGCGCCAGCCCGTCGATCATCGTCTTCGGCCGCGCCGCCTTCGCCGTACTCGCCCTTGCCCTGTTCGCCAGCCTGACCGGCCCGGGCTGGCAACGCCTGAGCAGCCAGGATATCCGCCGCCTGCTGCTCGGCGGTGTGCTGCTGGCCGGCCACTGGGTCAGTTTCTTCATCGCCGTCAAAGTCGGCGGCGTGGCCATCGCCACCCTCGGCTTTGCCAGCTTCCCGGCCTTCACCGTCATCCTTGAAGGCTTGCTGTTCCGCGAGCGCATCCGCCGCAACGAGGCCGTGCTGGTACTGTTGGTCAGCATCGGTCTGATACTGGTCACGCCGGCCTTCGACTTGGCCAGCGAGGCCACTGGCGGCCTGCTCTGGGCACTGTTTTCGGGGTTGCTGTTCTCGCTGCTGTCCCTCACCAACCGCGCCGGCTCCGGGCGTTTGCCAGCGGTACAGGCTGCACTGTGGCAGAACCTGGTGGTAGGCCTGTGCCTGCTGCCGTTCGCAGCACCCGGCCTGGCAGGCGTGGCAACCATGGACTGGCTGTGGATCGCCCTGCTCGGCATCTTCTGTACCGGCGTGGCGCACAGCCTGTTCGTCGCCAGCCTGGCAGTGATCAAGGCGCGCACCGCCGCCGTGGTGTTCGGCATGGAGCCGGTCTACGGCATTGCCGTGGCCTGGGCGGTGTTCGCCGAAACCCCGACCCTGCGCATGCTGCTGGGCGGCGCGCTGATTATCTTCGCCATCGTGCTGTCCAGCCGCATGGCCACCGAGCAACCGCCCAAGCAGCGGCCTCTGGCCGAGGGCGCCTGATCAGCGGTCGTTGTGGCCAAGGTCACGCTGCGGGTCGATCTGGTCGCGCACCCGCTGCTTCAGCACCTTGGCTTCGGGGAAGCCGCCGTCGGCCTTGCGCTCCCAGATCTGCACGCCATTGCAAGTGATGCGGAAGATGCCGCCGGTACCCGGCTCCAGCGCCACCCGGCCAAGGTCGTCGGTGAAGGTGCTGAGCAGCTCCTGGGCCAGCCAGGCGGCGCGCAGCAGCCATTGGCACTGGGTGCAATAAGTAATGACGATTTCGGGCTTGTTGTCGGCCATGCTGAGGCATCTCCAGGTGAGGGGCCGCTTATACTAGCCGTCTTTAGCCCACGGTTTGAGACTCACGATGCGCCGTTTGCTGTTCTGTTTCATCCTTGTTCTCACCTCGCTTACGGCCATCGCCGCCGAATCTGCCAGGCCAAAGGTCGGCCTGGTGTTGTCGGGCGGCGCGGCCCGTGGCCTGGCCCACATTGGTGTGCTCAAAGCCCTGGAAGAACAGGGCGTGCGCATCGACGCCATCGCCGGCACCAGCATGGGCGCAGTGGTCGGCGGGCTGTATGCATCGGGCTACAGTGTCGAAGAGCTGGAAAAACTCGCCACCACCCTCGACTGGCAACAGGCGCTGTCCGATGCCCCGCCGCGCAAGGACGTGCCGTTCCGGCGCAAGCAGGATGACCGCGACTTCCTGGTCAAGCAGAAGCTCAGCTTTCGTGACGACGGCAGCCTGGGCCTGCCGCTGGGGGTAATCCAGGGCCAGAACCTGTCACTGCTGCTGGAAAGCAAACTGGCGCACACCGCCGACACCCGCGACTTCGACAAACTGCCCATCCCCTTCCGTGCGGTGGCCACCGACATCGCCAGCGGCGAAAAAGTGGTATTCCGCCGCGGTCACCTGCCTCAGGTAATCCGTGCCAGCATGTCGATCCCCGCCGTGTTCGCCCCGGTCGAACTGGACGGCCGCCTGCTGGTGGACGGCGGCATGGTCGACAACATCCCCGTGGACGTGGCCCGGGAAATGGGCGTGGACCTGGCCATCGTGGTCGACATTGGTACCCCGCTGCGCGATCGCAAGCAATTACTGACCGTGGTCGACGTGCTCAACCAGTCGATCACCCTGATGACCCGGCGCAATTCGGAAGAACAACTGGCCAGCCTGCGCCGTGACGACATCCTCATCCAGCCATCGCTGACTGCCTTCGGCGTGACCGACTTCGGCCGTGCACGGGACATGATCGACGCCGGTTACCGCGCCACCCGGCTGCTCGACCCACGCCTTGCCGCCCTGCGCCAGCCCGAGGGCGACAGCAGCCTGGCCGTGGCCCGCTCGCCGCGCCAGCGCACGCCGGTAATCACCGCGATCCGGATCGAAAACGACTCCAAGGTCAGCGACGACGTGATCCGCTCGTACATCCGTCAGCCGATCGACGCACCGCTGGAGCTGGACCGCCTGCAGACCGACATGGGCACGCTGTACGGCCTGGACTACTTCGACCGGGTGCAGTACCGCGTGGTGCACAAGGGCAACGACAACACCCTGGTAATCAACGCTCGCGGTAGACGCGGCGGCACCGACTACCTGCGCCTGGGCCTGAACCTGTCAGACGACCTGCGCGGTGACAGTGCCTTCAACCTGGGCGCCAGCTACCGGGTCAACGGCATCAACAGCCTGGGTGCCGAATGGCTGACCCGTGGCCAGATCGGCGACCAGCAAGAACTGTACAGCGAGTTCTACCAGCCGCTGGACGTAGGCTCGCGCTACTTCATCGCGCCGTACCTGGACGTCAGCTCACAGAATATCGAAGCCACCCTGGACAACGACCCCGTCGCCGAGTACCGCCTGGAGCGCTACGGCCTTGGCCTGAACGTCGGGCGGCAGATTGGCACCAACGGTGAAGTACGCCTGGGCGTGGGCAAGGCCTGGGGCGAGGCCGAAGTGCGCATCGGCGACCAGGACCTGCCCAAGGTCAGCTTCAATGAAGGCTTCTATGAGCTGAAATACTCGTTCGACACCCTCGACAACGTGTATTTCCCGCACAGCGGTGAGGACATCAGCCTGACCTTGCGCAAGTACGACAAGTCGCTGGACTCTGACCAGGATTACCGGCAGTGGCTGTTCAACCTGGACAAGGCCATCAGCAGCGGGCCGAACACGTTCGTGCTGGGCGGGCGCTACGGGCGCACGCTGGATGACACCGAAGTGGTGACATCGAGCTTCGTGATGGGTGGGGCGCGTGAGCTGTCAGGCTTCCGGCAGGACTCGGTATCGGGGCAGAACATGAGCCTGCTGCGCATGGTTTACTACCGCAGGCTGACGCCACGGGCCTACGTACCGCTGGACTTCCCGCTGTACATTGGCGGGTCGCTGGAGCGTGGGCGCGTGTGGAACAACGACAACGAGTTCGACAGTGGCTACATCAATGCGGCGAGCATCTTCCTGGGGCTGGAGACGCCGCTGGGGCCGCTGAACTTCAGCTATGGCACTAACAGTGCGCACGAGCAGGCGGTGTACCTGAACCTTGGGCATACCTTCTGAGTCGTCGGGGCTGCCCAGCAGCCCCAGGGGCCCTCAGGACTTCTCGAGGTTGGCCAGGATCGTGGCATGCACGCGCATGCACACCTGCAACTCTGCCTCGTCCACCCCGGTAAACAGCTCCACCCGCAGTTGATTGGCGATGGTTTCGATCTGGTCGATCAGCGGCTTGGCCGGCGGGCACAGCAAGATCTTTTTGGCTCGCCGGTCTTCTAACACGGCCTGCCGGCGCACCAGCCCTTGGGCTTCCAGGCTGTCGAGCAGGCGCGCCAGGGTCGGGCCTTCGACGCCCACGCTCTGGGCCAGCTCACGCTGGGTGGGGGCTTCTTCGAACCGCGCCAGGTGCAGCAACACCAGCCAGCGCGCCTGGGACAGGTTCAGCCCGGCCAGGCGGCGGTCCAGCTCGGCACGCCAGCCCCGGGACATCTGGGCCAGCTGCATGCCGAAGCGGTGTTGGTTGTCGGTCAGGGGCATAAGCAACTCATTGAACAGATCTAATTATTAGGCAGCTAACCATGCCCCGCCCCACGAGGCAAGGCTCGCGCACCCTTCATTGTTCGATAATCGTCAAAAAGCATGACAAAGGTCAGCAGATGGCGGTTCTGCCCTCGATCCGGCTGCCGGTCACATCTCGAACTCGGCCGCCAGCGCCGCACGCACGCAATACAGCACACCCTCCGGCACACGGCCCGCAAACTGCGGCGCAATGGCCGACACCGGCGGCAGCTCGCCCTCGCCATCCAGGAAAGCGTCCTGCACTTCCATCAGCAGGTCTTCCGGCAGGTCGAGGGCCTGGTCGAGGCTCAGCTCCTGGCGGCCCAGCGCCTCGGCCAGCAGGCTATACACGTTCTTCTCGCTGCAGTTGAGCTGCCCGGCGATCTGGGCCGGGGTCATGCCGGCCCGGGCCAGGCTGACCAGTTCGTGGCGCAGGTCGAGCACCACTTTCGGCGCCTCTTCGGTGCCACCGCTGCTGTTCAGCACTTCGAGGAACGCCTGGCCGTAGCGTTCCAGCTTGCGCGCGCCCACACCGCTGACCTGGGCCATGTCGCTGAGGCTGACCGGCTGGCTGCGCAGCATTTCCAGCAGCGTCGAGTCGGGGAAGATGACATAGGGCGGCACACTGTGCTCCTCTGCCAGCTTGCGCCGCAGGGTACGCAGCGCTTCCCACAGCTCGCGCTCTTCGGCACGCACCAACTGGCTGGCCGGGCTGCCGCCACCGGACGACGAGGACTTGGCCGTGGTCTGCGGCTTGAGGTCGCGACGCAGCTGCAAGGTCACCTCGCCGCGCAGCAGCGGCCGGCAGCTGTCGGACAGGCGCAGCCCGCCGTAGCCTTCCAGGTCGATGTCGACCAGGCCGCGCGCCACCAGTTGGCGGAACAGCGAACGCCATTCGACCTCGGCCAGGCCCTTGCCGACGCCGAACACCGACAGCTTCTCGTGGCCGAAATTGCGCACCTTCTCGTTGTCCTTGCCCAGCAGCACATCGACCAGGTGGCCCACGCCATAGCGCTGGCCCGTACGGAACACCGCCGACAGTGCCTGACGGGCCGGCTCGGTGGCGTCCCAGGTCTGGATGTTGTCGACACAGTTGTCGCAATGCCCGCACGGCTGTTCGAGGGTTTCGTCGAAATAGGCCAGCAGCGACTGGCGACGGCAGCGGGTTTCTTCGCACAGCGCCAGCATGGCGTCGAGCTTGTGCTGCTCGATGCGCTTGTGGCGCTCGTCACCTTCGGAGTTCTGCAGCATCTGCTTGAGCATCACCATGTCTTGCAGGCCGTAGGCCATCCAGGCATCGGATGGCAGGCCGTCACGGCCGGCACGGCCGGTTTCCTGGTAATAGGCCTCAAGCGACTTGGGCAGGTCGAGGTGGGCAACGAAGCGCACGTTGGGTTTGTCGATGCCCATGCCGAAGGCAATGGTGGCGACCATGATCAGCCCTTCCTCGTTGAGGAAGCGGTGCTGGTTGGCCGAACGGGTCTCGGCGGCCAGGCCAGCGTGGTACGGCAATGCCGGGAAGCCCTGTTCACAAAGAAAGGCAGCGGTTTCGTCGACCTTCTTGCGCGACAGGCAGTAGACAATGCCGGCGTTGCCGCGGCGCTCGCCGAGGAAGGCCATCAGCTGCTTGCGCGGCGCTTCCTTGGGTACGATGCGGTAGAAGATGTTCGGCCGGTCGAAGCTCGACAGGAAGCGCTCGGCGCCTTGCAGGTGCAGGCGCTGGACGATCTCTTCGCGGGTTCGCATGTCGGCGGTGGCGGTCAGCGCGATGCGCGGCACATGTGGGAACAGCTCGGCCAACTGCCCCAGTTGCAGGTATTCGGGACGGAAATCGTGGCCCCATTGCGACACGCAGTGCGCCTCGTCGATGGCAAACAGCGAGATGTCCAGCTCGCGCAGGAAGTCGAGCATGCGCGGCTGCACCAGGCGCTCGGGCGCCAGGTACAGCATCTTCACTTCGCCACGGCGCAGGCGCCCGGCCAGTTCACGCTGCTGCTCCGCCGTCAGGGTCGAGTTCAGCGCGGCGGCCGATACACCCAGTTCGTCCAGCGTGGCGACCTGGTCGTCCATCAGCGCAATCAGCGGCGAGACCACTACCGTCAGGCCCGGGCGCAGCAGCCCCGGCACCTGGAAACACAGCGACTTGCCGCCACCGGTGGGCATCAGCACCAAGGCGTCGCCGCCATTGGCCACGCATTCGATGATTGCTGCCTGGCGCCCACGGAAACTGTCGTAGCCGAAAATGTCCTTGAGAACGCGCTGAGCCTGTTCGAGCATGTGCAACTCCACAAATCGCCGTACCATCCTGGATACAGGCTGGACGAAAAACCCGCTCCGCACACGCCAAATGCGTAAGCGGTTTTTGCCAGGCGCCGATAAAATCTGCCCCTGGATGAAAAATCGCGGAGTATACCGCAGCACTGCACCGCACAGGGCACCACGGCGATAGACGTTCCCTTTACCCCGCTACCCTTGCTTGGTGCTAGAATTCGGTATCGTTTATTCCCCAAGGTAGCCCTGTAATGTCCTTCGCCGAGCAACTGACCCGCCTGCAAGCCTTCCTCGACGCCGACGAGCTGCACGAAGAGGCGCTGGACTACGTCGCCGCCCACGGCTACCTCACCGCCCTGTCGATCAACGCCGAAGACGTGCCCGAGCGCGAATGGATCGATGCCCTGTTCGCCGAAGAGCCGCACTACGCCAGCGAGGCCCAGCGCACCGAAATCGAAGCCACCCTGGTGGCGTTGAAAGCGCACATTGCCCGCCAGCTGGCCAGCGACGAAGAATTCGACCTGCCATGCGACCTCGACCTGACCGACGAGCCGGACGATTCTGACCTGCGCGGCTGGTGCATCGGCTTCATGGAAGGCGTGTTCCTGCGTGAAGAGGCCTGGTTCGAGAACGCCGAAGAAGAAGTCAGCGAGATGCTGCTGCCGATCATGGTTGGCTCGGGCCTGTTCGACGAACAGCCAGAGTTCGCTGACATCGCCAGCAACGCCAACCTGCAGGACGACATGATCGTACAGATCCCCGAGGCGCTGAGCGCACTGTTCTTGCTGCTGCACGCTCCTGACGAAAAACCGGCGCTGCTCAAGCCACGCCACCACTAAGTCGCCTGTGCCCTACCTGCTGCTGGCCATCGGCTGGCTCAGCGTTGCGCTGGGGGTGTTGGGGATTTTCCTTCCGGTATTGCCCACCACCCCGTTCCTGCTATTGGCGGCGGCCTGCTTTGCCCGCAGCTCGCCGCGCTTTCACCACTGGCTGGTCCATCACCCGAAGCTCGGGCCGTGGATCCGCGACTACCTTAGTGGTGAAGGCATCCCCCTCAAGGGCAAGGTCTACGCCATCGGCCTGATGTGGGCCAGCATCGGCCTGTCGTGCTATCTGGTGCCCCTGTTCTGGGCGCGCGCCTTCATGTTGACCAGCGCCGTGCTGGTAAGCCTGTATATCGTCAGACAGAAAACCCTTCACAAGCGAAAGTGACATTTTTTTGTCGCCAAATATCACTTTCGCCTAACTGACGTTTTCTTTATCCGAAATGGTTCTGGAACCGCACAAAAGCCTTGTAAATACTGGCTTTCGAGGCTTATTGCTCGCTCGCCTTCGACATGTTTTGTCGTCATTGTTAGACAATATACGTCTTATATGGCAATTTGATATGAATAAATCTTCTTATCTATCGCATTGAATGTACTTAGCTGTGTTGTTAAAAACCTGCAACACTATACGCGATAACTTTATCGTCATTTTTTTGGCGAGCAGCAGGATCAATTCCAGGATCAGGGAGATGTACCCATGCGCGTTTTGAACCCCATCACCAGTGCACTACTGTTGGCCCTGGCAAGTGCCAACGTACAGGCGATGTCGATCACCGAGGCCGTCCAGAGCGCCGTGGACTACCACCCGCAGGTCAGCTCCAATCGCAACAGCAAGCTGTCGGCCGATGAAGACGTCAAGTTTGCGCGTGGTGGCTACTACCCTTCCGTGGATTTGGTTGCTGGCTATGGCCGCCAGCGTTCGGACAACGCTACCACCCGTGCCGAGGGTAACCACAACAAGGAAACCCTCAACTACACCCAGTCCGAGCTGCGCTTGCGGCAGATGATTTTCGACGGTTTCAACACCTCGAACGAAGTGGGCCGCACCGAAGCGGTGTCCACCTCCCGCGCCTACTACACCCAGGCCGTTGCCCAGGATGTTGCCCTGCGTGCGACCGAGGTGTACCTGGAAGTGCTCAAGCGCCGCGAGCTGGTGACCCTGGCCAAGAACAACCTGCAAGCCCACCTGCGCGTCAACGACCAGATCGGCCTGCGTAACGAGCGCGGCGTCGGCAGCACCGCCGACCTTGACCAGTCCCGCGCACGTCGCGCCCTGGCGGAAAACAACCTGGACACCGCCGAAGTCGACCTGGCCGATGCCGAGGCCAACTTCTTCAGCGTGGTCGGCCGTGCCCCGGACGAGCTGGAAAGCCCGGCGAGCATCAAGGGCGAGGTGCCTGAGACCCTCGACGGCGCGCGCGACAGCATGCGCCAGAACAACCCTTACATCAAATCTGCCCAGGCTGACGTCAACGCCGCCGAGCAGCAATACGAAGTCGGCAAGTCGACCTTCTACCCGCGCTTCGACGCCATTCTGGCAACCGGTGCCAACAACAACACCGGCGGCGAAAAAGGCCACAACAACAACGACTGGCAGGCCGGCGTAGAGATGAACTACAACCTGTTCCGCGGCGGCAGCGACAAGGCCCGCCTGCAGTCTGACGCGCACAAGATCAACCAGGCCCTGGACATCCGCAACAACGCCCTGCGTGAGCTGACCGAAAACCTGAGCCTGGCGTGGAACGCCATGAACAACGCCAGCAAGCAGCTGCCGACCGCGCGTGAATACGCCGAGACCACCAAGCGCGTGCGTGCCGCCTACCAGGACCAGTTCGGTCTGGGCCAGCGTACCCTGCTGGACGTGCTGGACAGTGAGAACGAGCTGTACAACGCCGACCGTCGCTACACCGAAGTACGCTACACCGAGGAGTTCTCGCGCTACCGCGTGCTGGCGACCATGGGTGAGCTGCTGAGCAAACAGCGTATTTCGCTGCCGCCAGAGGCGCTGGCTACCACCGAGGTGCGTACCGAGGCGCGTTTGCCTGAGATGCGTTGATCGGCCTTAGATTTTGGGGCCGCTTTGCGGCCCATCGCGACACAAGGCCGCTCCCACAAGCGTTGCGCGCATGCCGCCCTTTGCGGGGTCTTCTGTAGGAGCAGCCTTGTGCTGCGAATGGGCTGCAAAGCAGCCCCCGGCCCTCACTCGACCCCGTGGTTGCGCTGGAACGTCTCCACCCCCATGGCCCTGATCTGCCCCTCGATCAACGCCTCGAACGGCGCCAGCAGTGCATCGAAGCAGGCCGGTTGCTCCAGCGCATTCAAAGCCCCCACCACCGCCTCGATAGTCGACAGCGCCCCCGCCTCCGGCGCCTTGCGCAGCCGATAACGCGAAGGTGCGACTGCCCCCAGCGTCACCCGTGGCAACCCCTCCAGTAGCGGGTTCATGTACAGCAGCTTGCGCGCCTTGCGCCAGGTGCCGTCGGGCACGATCAGCAACAACGGCGTGTCATCGACCTTGCCATAGGCCGTCAGCACCTGAGCGTCATCGCCCGGGAACAGCAGGGCCGGCCGATAACCAGGCGTTGCCAGCCATTCAGCCAGGTCATCGAAAACCTCGCCTACCCGTAGCTCGGCATTGTTCAGCCCAAGGGCAGCAAGGCGCGCAGTGTTCAGGGCATGGGCGGTTTCACTGGGGTGCTGCAGCAGGATGACGCGGGTGCGGCTGTCGAGCGCGGGGATCAGTGGGCAGAGACAATGGTCGAGCGGGCGCTGGCAGCGCTCGCAGCGGGGTCTGGGCATGGGGTTCTCCTTGGCGGGAACAGTTTGCCACAGAACCGGGGCCCGCTTTGCGGGCCATTCGCAGCACAAGGCTGCTCCTACAGGAGATCGCGATGCCTTTGTAGGAGCAGCGTGCTGCGGCCCCAGCGATCTCAGCGGTTGAAGCGCTCTGCCAGGCTGTGCAGGTACTCCGCCATGCGCTCCAGGTCCTGGCTGATTTCTGCCCCCTGCCTGGCCTGCCCGGCACTCTGGTCACACAGCTGGGCAATCCTCACGATCTGCTGGTTGATGTCCTCGGCCACATGGCTCTGCTGCTCCGACGCCGTCGCCATCTGCTGGCTCATGCCGGTGATGCGGCTGACCGCCTGGGCAATCCCGCTCAAGGCCGCCTGCACCGCCTCGACACTTTGCACGCTGTCCCGCGAGATCTGTTCACCCCGGTTGGCGGTGCTCACCGCCCGCTCTGCTCCTGCGCGCAACGAGGCAATGATGTGGTGAATCTCATCGGTGGATGCGCGGGTACGCTGGGCCAGCGAACGCACTTCATCGGCCACCACGGCAAACCCCCGCCCCTGCTCACCTGCGCGTGCCGCCTCGATGGCAGCGTTGAGCGCCAACAGGTTGGTCTGCTCGGCAATAGAGGTAATCACATCGACCACGCTGCCGATGGACTGAGTCTGCTCGGCCAGCGCATTGACCGCCTGGCCAATGTCGTTGACGGCATCACTCATGCTGCCCATGGCTTTAAGGCTTTGCAGCGCCAGCTCGCTGCCCTGCTGCGCCAGCTGATCGGCATCGCCGGCCGCATGCGCCGTGCTTTGCACGTTGTGCGTGACCTGCTGGATGGTCGCCGCCATCTGCGCAATGGCCGTGGCCGACTGGTCGGTCTCGCTGCGCTGGCGGTCGAGCATCTGCGCCTGGGCATCGGACAGATCGGACGACTGCGCAGCCCGCGACTTCACCCCGACCCCGGCGTCCACCAGGCGGGTCAGGGCCGTTTGCAGGCGCGCTTCCTCGCTGATGATGGCCAGGTCAAGCTGGCCCAGCAGGCCCGGGTTGTCGCTATAGGTCAGCGCCACCAACGGGCTGGTGAAGGCTTTGGGGTGCTCGGCCAACGTGCGGCGGATAGCCTGGTTCTGCCGCTGCTCGACCAGGTACCAGGCCAACAGCAGGCTGGCCATCAGGATCCCAAGCGCTGCATAGGGCGGCAGCCACAGGTAACCGGCCGCCGACAGCAGGCCCGCGCCGATCAGCGGCCAGCCATGGCCCAACCCATGCCCCAGCCGCGCGGCCCACGGCACCGCAGCACGGTCGGCACGCAGGCGCGCATACAGCGCTTCGGCGCGCCGGATCTGCTCACGCGTGGGCACCGAGCGCACTGACTCATAGCCATTGATGCGGCCCTGCTCGTAAATCGGGGTGACATAGGCGCTGACCCAGTAATAGTCGCCGTTCTTCGCCCGGTTCTTGACCACACCCATCCACGGTTTGCCCTGCTTGATCGTCTCCCACATATGCCCGAACACCGATGGCGGCATATCCGGGTGGCGCACCAGGTTGTGGGGTTGGCCGACCAGCTCGTCGTAGGTAAACCCGCTGATCGCCACGAAGGCTTCGTTGCAGTAAGTGATGCGGCTGTTGAGGTCAGTCGTGGAAATCAGGCGTTGATCGCTGGAGAAGGTTCTTTCGTGCTCAGTGACGGGCAAATTCATGCGCATCTGGGCGATCCTTGCAGGATGAACTAAGGGAAAAATCATCAGCGCAAGTTGATATGTAGCAGAGCGCTATCAGGTTAGCGGTCAGCTTTTGCCGGAATTTAACACCGCCCGACGGAATGCATGAGTGTGTCGCGTCTCAGCCCACGTTCAGCTGGCTTTTGAGCAGGTCGCGGAAGGTCTGGATCAAGGGTTCACGGCTACGCCCACGGCGAATGATCAGCGAAAACGGTGCCTGGTAGCCGAAGGTCGACGGCGACAGCACGCGCAAGTCGCCCTTGTCGACCCAGGCCTGGGCGTAGTGCTCGGGCAGGTAGCCGATATAGGCCCCGGAAAGGATCAGGATCAACTGCGCTTCCATACTCTCCACCGTCGCCGCGCTGTGCTTGAAGCCATGCCGGGCCAGCTCGGCCTGGCTCCAGTAACCACGCCCGACCATGCGCTGCTGGGTCACCACCTGCTCGGGGATGCGCCGCTCGTTATACAACGGGTGGCGGCTGCTGCAGTACAGCCAGTGCTGTTCACGGTACAACGGCTGGTAAAGCAGGCCGCTCATGCGCGAGGAGAACGCACCAATGGCCAGGTCCAGGCGGTTGTCCTGCACACCCAGTTGCAGCTCGTAAGGGCTGGACACCGACAAGTGCAGGTGCACCGCCGGGTGCTCCTGGCTGTAGGCGCCGATGGCTTCGGCCAGCGGCAAGGCCCTGTCACCGACCGTGGAGTCGATGACCCCGAGGTTGAGGGTGCCACGCAACTCGCCCTTGAGGGCAGCGGCATACTGCTCGAAGCCATCCAGTTCGGCCAGAAGCCGCAGGGTTTCCTGGTGGAACAGCTCGCCTTTGCTGGTCAGGCTGAAACCGCCACGGCCGCGGTGGCACAGCACGATCCCCAGTGCGCCTTCCAACTGGCTCATGTAGGTGCTGATGGCCGAGGTCGACAGGTTCAGCTCGCGCTGCGCGTTGGCGAAGCCCTGGTGGCGCGCCACGCTGATGAAGATGCGCAGCAGTTTCAGGTCAGGCAATGTCGAGGCCATGGTGCAACGGTTCCGCAAGGGTATTTACGCGCAGTCTAACCGCTCTGCCGGCCTTTAGTTCAGAAATTCCTGAACTAAGTATTTGTCGGTAGCGATTCTTCCGCGGCACTACCTTGAGCAGACTTGGCCGAAATGTCCCTGCCCGCCGGCAAAACCACACTTGAAAGGCGCGCGGCGGCACAGGTTCGAACAAACAAAACAATCGACCGACTGATGAGGCCCACCGTGGACAAGACTCTCCACCAACCACTGGGCGGCAACGAAATGCCGCGTTTCGGCGGCATCGCCACCATGCTCCGTCTCCCCCACCTGCAAAGTGCCCAAGGCCTGGATGCTGCCTTCATCGGCGTGCCCCTGGACATCGGTACCTCGCTGCGCTCCGGCACCCGCTTCGGCCCACGGCAGATCCGCGCCGAATCGGTGATGATCCGCCCGTACAACATGGCCACCGGTGCCGCTCCGTTCGACTCGCTGTCGGTGGCCGACATTGGTGACGTGGCGATCAACACCTTCAACCTGCTGGACGCCGTGCGCATCATCGAAGAAGCGTATGACGAGATCGTCGAGCACAACGTCATCCCGATGACCCTGGGCGGCGACCACACCATCACCCTGCCGATCCTGCGTGCGCTGCACAAGAAGCACGGCAAGATCGGCCTGGTGCACATCGATGCCCACGCCGACGTCAACGACCACATGTTCGGCGAGAAGATCGCCCACGGCACCACCTTCCGCCGCGCCGTGGAAGAAGGCCTGCTTGATTGCGACCGCGTGGTACAGATCGGCCTGCGCGCCCAGGGCTACACCGCCGATGACTTCAACTGGAGCCGCCGCCAAGGCTTCCGCGTGGTTCAGGCCGAAGAGTGCTGGCACAAATCGCTGGAGCCACTGATGGCCGAAGTACGGGAAAAGGTCGGCGGCGGCCCGGTTTACCTGTCGTTCGACATCGACGGCATCGACCCGGCCTGGGCGCCCGGTACCGGCACTCCGGAAATCGGCGGCTTGACCACCATCCAGGCGATGGAGATCATTCGCGGCTGCCACGGCCTGGACCTGATCGGCTGTGACCTCGTCGAAGTCTCCCCGCCTTACGACACCACCGGCAACACCTCGCTGCTCGGCGCCAACCTGCTGTTCGAAATGCTCTGCGTGCTACCAGGCGTCGTGCGTCGTTAATACCGCTACACCCCGGCAGGAGCCATGAGGGAGGGCCACAGAGGCCCGCCAACAACACGACAAGACCGCCGGGCGCCGTAAGCCGCCCGCGTGGTCGATCTCGCCATAATAAAGATAATCGGGAGACCCCCAATGGCCTTGGACATCATTGTTGTAATGATCTATACCGCCGGCATGCTCGGGCTTGGCTGGTATGGCATGCGGCGCGCAAAAACCCATGAAGACTACCTGGTAGCCGGGCGCAACCTCGGCCCTGTGCTGTACATGGGCACCATGGCCACCACCGTGCTCGGTGGCGCTTCCACCGTCGGCACCGTGCGCCTGGGCTACGTCCACGGCATCTCCGGCTTCTGGCTGTGCGCAGCCCTGGGCCTGGGCATCATCGCCATCAACCTGTTCCTGGCCAAACCGTTGCTGCGCCTGCGCATCTTCACCGTGACCCAGGTGCTTGAGCAACGCTACAACCCCACCGCACGCCAGGCCAGTGCCGTGATCATGCTGGCTTACGCGCTGATGATCGGGGTCACCTCGACACTGGCCATGGCCACCGTATTGCAGGTGCTGCTGGACCTGCCGTTCTGGGCTTCGCTGCTGCTCGGCGGCGGTGTGGTGGTGCTGTACTCCACCATTGGCGGCATGTGGTCGCTGACCCTGACCGACATCGTCCAGTTCGTGATCAAGACCGTCGGCTTGATGTTCATCCTGCTGCCGGTGTGCCTGTACAAGGCCGGTGGCTGGGACACCTTGGTGGCCAAACTGCCAGCGGCCAGCTTCCAGCTGACCACCATTGGCTGGGACACCATCATCACCTACTTCCTGATCTACTTCTTCGGCATCCTCATCGGCCAGGATATCTGGCAGCGGGTGTTCACCGCCCGTGATGAAAAGGTCTGCCAGCGTGCCGGTACCGTTGCCGGTGTGTACTGTGTGGTGTACGGCCTGGCCTGCGCCGCCATCGGCATGGCCGCGCATGTGCTGATGCCCGACCTGGCCAACCCGAACAACGCCTTTGCCGAGATGATCAAAAGCACCCTGCCCGATGGCATCCGTGGCCTGCTGATGGCCGCAGCGCTGGCAGCCATGATGTCCACCGCCAGTGCCGGCCTGCTGGCCGCCTCGACCACCGTGACCGAAGACCTGCTGCCCAAGCTGCGTGGCGGCAAGCAGTCGAGCCTGGGCATGAGCCGCCTGTTTACCCTGCTCACCGGCCTGGTGGTGCTGGGCATCGCGCTGATGGTGAACGATGTGATCAACGCACTGACCCTGGCCTACAACCTGCTGGTCGGCGGCATGCTGATCCCGCTGATCGGGGCGATCTTCTGGAAGCGTGCGACCACCGCCGGCGCGATTGCCAGCATGTCGCTGGGCTTTGCCACCGCGCTGCTTTTCATGTTCAAGGACGGGCTGGAAGCCAACACGCCGATCTACTACAGCCTGGCGATCGGCTTGGTGAGCTTTGTGGCGGTCAGCCTGATGTCGCGCAAACCAGTCGGTGCGGTGAATCTGGCCTGACCGTTAGCCTGAAGCGACCCTATCGCCGGCAAGCCAGCTCCCACAAAAAATGCACAGGGCCTGAGGCTTGCGCAGTAACTGTGGGAGCTGGCTTGCCGGCGATAGGGCCAGAAGAGATAACAATAAACTCCAAGACACAAAAAAGGCCGCAGCACCCACCCAGGGGCTGCGGCCTTTGTCTTATATCAGCGACGACGCGGTTGGCGTTTGCGCTGCTCTTCGTCAGTCGGGATCGGCACCGGCTGCAAGGGTGGTGGAATCAGCCCCAGGGCGACCGCCAGGTCGTGGAGCCAGTTGGACAGTGGTTTATTCATAATGCCCCCTTGACGGGTCAGCCTCACGGCGAATCAATCCTGGGATGTTTCATACAGATCATAGCCTGATGTCCTGTATTACGCATGCCTATGCTCTTACAGATAAGGGCCATTTTGACGCGGATCAAGCCGTAGCGGCGCATTCCGACGACTGGTTAATCGTTTCGCTTTGTTGCAGGTCGATCCACGCCTGCAAATTCGCCCCACGCATACCCTGGCGCCACATCAGCCAGGTGACCGCCTGATCGAACGGCGCCTGCAGCGGGTGCACCCTTACCTGGGTGCGCCCAGGCAGGCTGTCGAGCATCGACTGGGCCATCATCGCCACGCCTGCACCGGCGATCACGCAGGCCAGCATGCTCTGGTACGACTCGATCTCCATCACCCGGCCCATGGGCGTGTGGGCATGTGCATACCACGCCTCCAGGCGCATCCGGTAAGAACAGCCTTGGCGGAAGGTGAACACCGCCTTGCCCGCCACATCCTTGGCAGTGTGCACCGCTGGGTGCTCGGGGCTGGTGATCAGCACCAGCTGCTCTTCGCACAGCGGCACGCCATCCAGCCCGGCCAGGCTCGGCGGGCCATCTACCAAGGCAGCGTCCAGTGTGTGGCCAAGCAGGCCTTCAAGCAGCTCGCCGCTGGGCGCTGCGCGCACCTGCAGGTTCACTGCGGGGTAAGCCTGGTGATAACGCGCGAGCAACGCCGGAAGGTGGGTCGCCGCCGTGCTGTACATGGTCCCCAGCACGAAGTCACCGGCTGGCTGGCCGCCGCGCACAGCGGCCAGCGCCTCGTCGCGCAAGGCCGACAGGCGGTTGGCGTACTCCAGCAGCACCTTGCCGGCCGGCGACAGCTGCAAGCGCTGGCGCTCACGCAGGAACAACTCGACACCCAGTTGCTCCTCAAGCTGGCGCAAACGCGTCGAGAGGTTCGATGGCACACGGTGCAAGCGTTCGGCGGCACGGGTGACCGAGCCTTCCTCGGCCACGGCCTGGAAGATACGCAGCTGGCTGAATTCCACAGCATTCTCCAAAACAGAACAACTTGATCATCATTATTCAATTTTATTGAAAATGAAACCACCCTAACCTGCCAGTCATCGCTTACATCCGTGCAGGAGACCTGTCATGTCGCCCCTCATTCAACTGCTCGCCAGCGCCGTGGCGCTGATGATGGCCATGGGCATAGGCCGTTTTGCCCTCACCCCGCAACTGCCACAACTGATCGCCGAAGGCCAGTGCGACCTGACGGTCGCCGGGCTGGTCGCGGCCGCCAACTACCTGGGCTATTTCATTGGCGCGGTGGACGCCATGTTCGCCCGCTCACCCGGCCAGGTGCGCCTGCGCCTGCATGGGGGGCTGTGGCTGTGCGTGCTGCTGACCCTGGCCTCATGGGCCGCCGACGGGTTCTGGAGCCACCTGCTGCTGCGCTTTGGCACCGGCGTGGCCAGTGCCTGGGTGCTGGTGATGATCACCAGCCTCAGCCAACAGGTGGCCAACGCGCACAACCACCAACGGCTGGGTGCCCTGGTGTTTGCAGGGCCCGGCCTGGGCATCGCCGTGACCGGCCTGTTGGCACTGGTGGCGCACTTGGCTGGGCTGGGCTCGGCAGCACTGTGGCTGATCTATGCCGTGGCCGCGCTGGTGATGCTGCTGGCCGTGCGGCCTTGGTTGCCACGCGTTCTGCAAGCTGCGCCAACCTCATCGCCCTCGCACCCGGGCCCGACCCGCAGCGTCGGCATTGGCCGCCTGGGGCTGGTATACGCGCTGTACGGCGTGGGTTACATCCTGCCAGCCACCTTCCTCTCACAGATGGCCAACCAGCAGTTTCGCGGGCAATGGATGGCCGACCTGTTCTGGCCGGCGTTTGGCCTGTCGGCAGCGCTGGGGGTGATGCTGGTGAGCCTGCGCCGTGGTGGCCGTACCTCGACCTGGCTCACCGCCACCTTGTGGTTGCAAGGGCTTGGCGTGCTGGCCTGCCTGATGGGCGGGGGTATCGGGTTGGCGCTGGGAGTGGTGCTGTGTGGCGGGCCGTTCCTGGCCTGCATGCAACTGGTGATGCAGCGCTCGCGGGAGCTGGCACCGCATGCCACACAACGCAATGCCGGGCTGCTGACAGCGTGCTTTGCCCTGGGGCAGTTGAGCGGGCCCCTGCTGGCGGCGGTCAGCAGCCATTACAGTGGCGGGCTGCAACCGGCATTGATGCTGGCGGCGGGCGGGCTGGCGGTGGCGGGCGTGTTGGTCCAGTTGCCGGGTAACGCACAGCAAGGAAGCGCCTGTCAGGCCAAGGTTGCATCCTGAGCAGGTACAGGCAACACATCACCCTACCAACCGCCGCAATTGTTGTTTCACCCAAGGCTCGGCACTGACCAGGATCACACCCAACAACACCATCAACGCCCCCACCACGAAATTCGCACTGAGCGGCTCATCCAGCAGCAAAACGCCAAAGGTCACCCCAAACAACGGGGTAATGAAGGAAAACACCGCGAGGTTCGACGCCAGGTATTTGCGCAGCAACCAGAACCAGGTGAGGTAGCTGATGAACGACACCACAATCCCCTGGAACAATACACTGCCCATCGCCAGCGGCGTCAGCGACACCGCGCCGATCTGCCCGCTGAGCAGGGCGATCAGCAGCAGCCCGGCAAAACCGACCGCCAGCTGATAGAACAGGGTCAAGGTCGCCGGCGCCTCCGATAGCCGTGAACAACGCACCACCACCGTGGTCGCGCCCCAGGCCAGCCCGGCGATCACGCCAAAGGCATCTCCCAGCAAGGTGCGGCTGTCCATGTGCTCGAACGAAGTGCCACCGGCAAAGGCCATGGCAATGCCGCCGAAGGCCAGCAGAATGCCCAGCCACTGCAGCAGCCGCAAGCGTTCACTGGGTAGACGAAAATGCAGGCCCAAGGCGGTAAATACCGGCGCGGTATAGAGGAATACCGACATGTGCGCCGCCGAGGTCAGTTTCAGCCCTTCGGCAATGAACAGAAACTCCACCCCGAACAGCCCGCCCGCCACCAACCCTGCGCGCCAGGTACTGCCGACCTGCTCCCAGCCACCCCGCCAGCACAGCATCAGGCCTACCAGCACAGCGGCAATGCCATTGCGCAGGGCAGCCTGCATCACCGGCGCGATGTCGACGGCAGCAGTCTTGATCAGTACCTGCTGGCAGCCCCAGATCAGGCAAAGGCCCAGCATTACCTGGAAGGCAAAGGCGTCAGGGTTCTTGCGGACCGCGCTCATAAGCGGGCCTCTGGGGTGATCGTAGGCATGGGCAAGGCTCGGCAGCGTTCAGAGGCTACCGATTATCGGGTTTCGAACGCTGCACTTGCCAGCCTTAAAACGACCTCAAGCAATCTGTGCCTTCGCAGATACCCGTTCGAACGTCGTTTCGTCCAGCGCATCCTCCTGCTCATCCAGCACCTGGCGCGGGTGCTCGAAGCCGGGGATGCTGCTGTCGATCAGGCTCATCAAGCGCGAGCCGCGTTCGGTCAGGACGAAGTTTTCGCCATTGCCGCCGTCCTCTTCAGGCCGGCATTCAATGAATCCGCGCTCAAATAGCAGCTTTTCATACTCGCATGCACGGGTTTTCAGGTGATCCACGTCACCCACCGGCTCACCCTTGGCGGCCAGTGCAGCAGCATGCTGCTCGGCATAGGGGCGGGGCGTGAAGCTGTGACCGGCGCCGTTCTGCACTTCGTGCAGCAAGCGTTCGATCAGGTCCCAGTCGTAGGCGATGCTCATGGCTACGGGCTCCTGCTGTGGACGAAAGGGGTACACAGGTTGGGACCTGCCAAGGTTGCCAAGCGTTCCAAAGCGCTTAGCGCTGGCGTTGTTGCGCTTGCATGTACTGGCGCAGCAACTGATTGATGCGGGTCTGGTAGCCGCTGCCCTGCTCCTTGAACCAGGCGAGGACATCTGAGTCCAGTCGAATGGTCACCGTCTGCTTGGCGGGAACGCGCAGCTCGGCCTGGCGGAAAAAGTCCTGGTCCAGTTCAGGGATATCTGATGTGTCGATATCCTTGTCGTCCTGTCGGGCCAGGCGGCTCCAGTCAGTTCTCGATGATTTGGTCATAGTACCTGGCCTCCCGTTTGGTGGCTTTTCTTGCAGAAATGATGCGTATCACCTCACCCCGCCTCTCCGTGTACACGACGACACCTATCAGCGCCTTTAGCCATCCTAGGCTGATCCAACGTTCTTCAGCACATTCCACATCCTCATCACGCCGGATCAACATGGGATGGTTGAACATGTCAGGAACGTCGGCAAAGTCGATGCCGTGCTTGCGGATATTGCTCTGGTTTTTCCCTTCGTCCCATTCAAAGAACATGGGACGACCTGTATTTACAGCTGTACATACAATACCCCCTCTTTTCCTTCGAGACTAGAGCGATGTAGCGTGCTGCTCAACGGCGCTGGAGGGATACGGGAGCGTTTCAGAAACGGACTACCACCACCAAAGAAATCTTCCATCGGTCGCAAGCCCTGAACTTCCCTGCACCCACAGCCCTCCACCGGGCATCACCACCGCCGGAGGCTGGAAGGATGAAACCGCTACTGCCCATAGCCTGTGCCACTGCCCTGCTCTGCGCCCTGCCCGCTTGGGCCTGCACACCTGAAGAAGCGACGCAGAAACGTGAGGAGCTGGCCGGGCTGGTTACTCAGTTGACCGAGCAGAACCCGCAAAAGGCCAAGGAGATCAATGATGAGCTTCAGGGGATGGATCTGGGGACGGCGAGCAAGGACTTGCCCGACAAGTGTCAGCTGATCGACCAGCGGATCAAGGAGTTGAAGCAGGCAGAGAAAACGGCGGAGTGATCGTTCGTCGCCTGCGCACGCCCTTCGCAGAAGCAAGCTCGTGTCGCTTCTGCAAAGGGCCGGCGTGACTTTTATTCAGCAGCAGGCTTGCGCTTTTTCAGCGGCGCCAGGCCGTCAGCGCTGGCCAGCGGTGCGTTGGCCCGCGGTTTGGCGGTTGGCTTGCGCTTGGCGGCAGCTTTCTTGTCGCCGGTTTTCTTGTCAACTTTCTTCTTCTTGGCGCCAACAGCCTTGCCCGAGGCCTTGACCTTCTTCGGCCCGCTGTAGGTGCCTTTCACTTCCTTGATCACACGGCGCTCGAACTGCTGCTTGAGGTAGCGTTCGATGCTCGACATCAGGTTCCAGTCGTTGTGGGTAATCAACGAGATCGCCAGGCCTTCGCCACCGGCACGGCCGGTACGGCCCACGCGGTGCACGTACTCATCACCGCTGCGAGGCATGTCGAAGTTGATCACCAGGTCCAGGCCGTCGATGTCCAGGCCACGAGCCGCCACGTCGGTCGCCACCAGCACCTTGGAGCTGCCCTGCTTGAAGCGCTCGATGGCCAGTTTGCGGTCTTTCTGGTCCTTCTCGCCGTGCAACACGAAAGCCTTCACGTCCTTGGCCACCAGGTGACCGTAGATGCGGTCGGCCATGGCGCGGGTGTTGGTGAAGATGATCGCCTTGTCGAAGGTTTCGTTGGCCAGCAGCCACTGCGCGATGTGCTCTTTGTGCTGGTCGTGGTCGGCGGTGATGATCTGCTGGCGGGTGCCTTCGGCCAGCTGCGAGACGCTGTTGAGCATCAGGTGCTCAGGGTCTTTCAGCACCTTGCCGATGATGTCGCGCAGGGCAGCGCCACCGGTGGTGGCGGAGAACAGCAGGGTCTGCTCGCGGTTCTCGCACTCCTTGCACAGGCGCTCCATGTCTTCGGCAAAGCCCATGTCCAGCATGCGGTCGGCTTCGTCGAGGATCAGCACCTGCACGTGGGACAGGTCGAGGTTGCCGGCGTTGAGCTGCTCAAGCAGACGGCCCGGGGTGCCGATCAGCACGTCCGGCACCTTGCGCAGCATGGCGGCCTGTTCCTTGAAGTCTTCGCCGCCGGTCACCAGGCCCGCCTTGATATAGGTGAACTGCGAGAACAGCTCCACCTGCTTCAAGGTTTGCTGGGCCAGCTCGCGGGTCGGCAGCAGGATCAGCGCGCGGATCTCGACGCGCCCGCCCTTCAGGTCGACCAGGCGGTTGAGCAGCGGCAATACGAAGGCCGCCGTCTTGCCACTGCCGGTCTGCGCGGTCACACGCAGGTCGCGCCCTTGCAGGGCCAGGGGGATGGCCGCGGCCTGCACCGGGGTCGGCTCGACAAATTTAAGCTCGGCCACGGCTTTAAGCAGGCGTTCATGCAGGGCGAATTGGGAGAACACGGAGGTAACCTCAGGCAAGTGCGGGAAATTCAGTTGCATAGGGTAACGTTTTCTGCCGCCTTAGCCGAATTTCTTTTGGCAACTTTGTCGCCATCCGCGCTCTAATGGCACCTCGTTTCACAACAAGACTGTACCCAAGCCCATGGATATACAACGAATCTGGCGTGACTCCCTCGACCTGTGGGGCACCCTCGACCAACATCCCATGCTGCACGCGGCCATCGGCCTGGCGGTGCTGCTGCTGATTTCCCTGGTGGTCGGCCGCCTGGCGCGCTTCCTGATGCTGCATGGCGCCCGTCTGCTGGCCCGCCAGCCTGCCCTGAAGTGGCTGGACGACCTGCGCCATAACAAAGTGTTCCACCGCCTGGCGCAAACCACGCCCTCGCTGGTGCTGCAGTTTGGCCTGAAGCTGGTGCCGGAGCTGTCCGACACTGCCCAGCACTTCCTGGGCAATGTCGCCCTGGCCTTTACCCTGCTGTTCATGACCATGGCGCTGTCGTGCCTGCTGGATGCACTGCTCGACATCTACGCCCGCACCGAGCACGCCCGCACCCGCTCGATCAAGGGCTATGTGCAACTGGCCAAGATGATGCTGTGGATCTTCGCCTCGATCGTCATCGTCGCCACCCTGATCGACCGCTCACCGCTGTTGCTGCTGTCCGGCCTGGGTGCGATGTCGGCGGTATTGCTGTTGGTGTACAAGGACACCTTGCTGTCGTTCGTCGCCAGCGTGCAACTCACCAGCAACGACATGCTGCACGTGGGTGACTGGATCGAAATGCCGCAGGTAGGTGCTGATGGTGACGTGGTGGACATCACCCTGCACACGGTGAAGGTGCAGAACTTCGACAAGACGATTGTTTCCATCCCCACCTGGCGCCTGATGAGCGAGTCGTTCCGCAACTACCGCGGCATGCAGCAGTCCGGGGGGCGGCGCATCAAGCGCAGCCTGTTCATCGATGCGGCCGGGGTGCGCTTCCTCACCCGCGAAGAGGAGCAGCGCCTGAGCCAGGTGCAGTTGCTGGGCGACTACCTGGCCGGCAAGCGCCAGGAGCTGCAGAACTGGAACGAGGCGCTGGGGCCGGTGGCAGAGCTGTCGGCCAACCGCCGCAAGCTGACCAACATCGGTACATTCCGCGCGTTTGCCCTGGCCTACCTGAAAAACCACCCCAACGTGCACCCGAACATGACCTGCATGGTGCGGCAGATGCAGACCACCGCCGAAGGTGTGCCGCTGGAGATCTACTGCTTCACCACCACCACGGTGTGGGCAGATTACGAACGGATTCAGGGGGATATCTTCGACTATTTGCTGGCGGTGTTGCCGGAGTTCGGCTTGAGCCTGTATCAGCAGCCGAGTGGCAATGACATGCGGGTGGGGTTGAGTGGGCGTGCGGCGCAAGAGCCTGTGTCGCGTCGGCTGGAAGAGATGAGCGAGGCTTGAGATTGCCGGGGCTGCTTTGCAGCCCATTCGCAGCACAAGGCTGCTCCTACAAAATGTACGCGTTCCCTGTAGGAGCAGCCTTGTGCTGCGAATGGGGCGCAAAGCGCCCCCGAATCACCCCGCGTAACCTAGCAGGTACAACAACCCGGTCAAGGTCACCAGCGAAGCCACGGTCGACAACAGGATCGTCCGCGAAATCAGCCCCGCCTCGCGGTTGTAATACTCCGCCAGCATGAACGGCCCGGTCCCGGTCGGCAGCGCTGCCAGCAGCACCGCCGAAGCCGCCCACATGCTCGGCAGGCTGAACACCTTGTACGCCAGCACCCAGGTCAACGCCGGCTGCCCCACCAGCTTCAAGCCTACCAATGGCCAAGGGCTGGCTTGCGCACCCGCGCGCTTTTCTGCCAGGAATGCACCCAGCGATACCAAGGCGCACGGGGTGGTGGCCAGCGCCAGCATGTCGAGAAAATGCATCACCGGTTCGGCCAGCCCCAGCCCGCTCATGGCCCAGCCAGCCCCCGCCAGCGGCGAAATCACCAGCGGGTTCTTCGCCAACGCCTTGCCTACGACCACCACGGCGCGACCGATACGCCGCTCCTCCTGTAGCCCAACCTCGATGAGCGTCAGCGAAATGGCGAACACCAGGCACACCACGATCAACGATGAAATCAGCGCCGGCTGCAAGCCCGCCTGGCCGAACAGCAGCAGGCACAACGGGATGCCTATATAACCGGTGTTGGCATACCCCGCACTGAGCCCGTCGATGCTCGACGCTACAAGGCCATGGCCGCTGTTCAGGCGCCACAACAGCGTGACCACGAACATGGCCAGGGCGCCCGTGCCAAAGGCCGCGATGAACCCCGGGTGCCAGATCTCGCTCCAGGTGGCAGTGGCCGTCACCTTGAACAACAACGCCGGCAGGCACAGCCAGACCACCATCTTGTTGATTTCGGCGGCGGCCTTGTCACCCAGCTTGTTGGTCTTGCGGCACAGATAGCCGACCAGGATCAGGGCGAAGATCGGCGCAACAATGACGAAGATGGTGTGCATGTCAGGCCTTGTTGGCCAGCGGTGCCTGCGCGCGTGCGCCCAACCGGCTCAGCCACACCGACGCCAGGATGATCCCGCCGCCAATGAACAGCCGCCCCAGCGGCTCGTGCTGGTTCCAGATCAGCAGGTTCAGCAGCAACCCCACCGGCACATGCAGGTTGTTCATGACCGCCAGCGTGCCGCCTGAAACCATGCACGCGCCCTTGTTCCACCAGTACAGGCCCAGCGCCGTCGGGCACAGGCCCAGGAACAGCAGCACCAGCCATTGCACATCGGTACTCGGCAGGTGCTGGGCATTGCCGAACAGCAGGAAGGCCGGCAGCACCACCAGCAAGGCCCCCAGGTAGAAGTAGCCAAAACGGGCATAGTGCGGCAGGTCACTGGGGTTGCGCGCGACCAGATGGCGGTACAGCACCTGGCCGGCGGCATAGGTGAAGTTGGCCAGTTGCAGCAGCAGGAAGCCGATGAAAAACTCGCCGCTGATGCTGTCGAAGCGGATCACCGCGGCACCGGCTACAGCCACCAGCGCAGCCAGCAGCGCCCATGGGTTGAAACGCCGGTTCATGGCGTCTTCGATCAGCGTCACGTGCAACGGCGTGAGGATAGTGAACAGCAGCACCTCTGGCACCGTGAGTACGCGGAAGCTCAGGTACAGGCAGACGTAGGTGATGCCGTACTGCAAGGCGCCGATCAGCAGCATCGAGCGCATGAAGCGCGGTTCGACCTGGCGCCAGCGGGTCAGCGGCAGGAACACCAGGCCGGCCAGCAGCACCCGTGCGAGCACGGCGAAGTAGCTGTCGACGTGCCCGGCCAGGTACTCGCCGATCAGGCTGAAGGAAAACGCCTGGATCAGCGCGACGATTATCAGGTAGCCCATGGTTGCCTCTCATGAATCAAGGCCGCGACCTTAGCGGGTTGCGGTAAATGAGTTCAACCATGAGGAATGTAGGGGCTGTACCTGCCTCTTCGCGGGCGTGCCCGCGAAGAGGCAGGTACAGCCCCTACATTCCTCATGGCTTCACGCATAAAAAAGCCCGGCCATTGGCCGGGCAGTACACCCAAAGGAGCAAAAACAGGTGTCAGGGTTGGGAATTCAGTAAACCTCAGGCCACCGCCGCCAGTTTGGCCTTGGCCTGGTTGACACCTTTCTCGTGGAACTCGCCGCTCATGTTCAGGCCTTCGGCATGGATGAAGTCGACATCGTGAATGCCGATGAAAGCCATGACCTGGCGCAGATACGGTTCCTGATGGTCGCTGGTAGCGCCGGCATGGATACCGCCGCGGGCAGTCAGGACGATGGCGCGCTTGCCGGTCAGCAGGCCCTGCGGGCCAGTGGGGGTGTACTTGAAGGTGATGCCCGCTCGCAGCACGTGGTCCAGCCAGGCCTTGAGGGTGCTGGGGATGGTGAAGTTGTACATGGGCGCGGCCATCACCAGCACGTCGGCGGCCAGCAATTCATCCGTCAATTCGTTGGAACGGCCCAGGGCCTCAAGTTCGGCGGCGCTGCGCTGTTCTTCCGGCTTCATCCAGCCACCCAGCAGGTTGGCGTCCAGGTGCGGCACCGGGTTTACGGCCAGGTCACGCACAGTAATCTGATCAGCCGGGTGAGCGGCCTGCCATTGCTGGATGAAATCTCGGGTCAGCTGACGGGAAACGGAATCCTGCTGGCGGGCGCTGCTTTCGATGATCAGTACGCGGGACATGGGGTGCCTCCATCGGCAAAAAGGGTGCGATTCGATGGAGGTGAGATTAAGGCTTGACCTATCGATAAAAAAGCGTAAAAAGTGGGTTCAATCAATCGATTAATCAGTTTATTCCGGACTGCAGTTCACGGCGATCCGTAGTTTGATGATCTGCCTGTTGAATTTGGCAGTGACATCCACGCTTTTACCGGCCGGCACGTTCACCCGGCGTACCCGCGGGGCCTCCGGGCCATTGCGGAAGGTTACCTTGCACGCCGCCGGGACCTGCCCGTAGTTGTTCAGGGTAATGGCGCCAATGTCGTAGGCCGTGTCATAGGCGGTGTAGTCAAGCTTGACCCCGGTCAGTTCCTTCTCCACATCGATGGGATAGGCCATGGCCCCGAGGGGCAGGCACATCAGTATTGCCGCACAACATTTCTTCATGGGCCGCTCTCCTTGAAAGAGGCAGCTTAGGACAACAGGAGCGAAAGATGAAAGCGCCGCGCGTAACCCTTGACCAGTGGCGAACCCTGCAAGCAGTGGTCGATCACGGCGGGTTTGCCCAGGCCGCCGAGGCACTGCACCGCTCGCAGTCCTCGGTCAGCTACACCGTGGCCCGCATGCAGGAGCAACTGGGCGTGCCACTGCTGCGCATCGACGGCCGCAAGGCGGTGCTCACCGAGGCGGGCAACGTGTTGTTGCGTCGCTCTCGCCACCTGGTCAAGCAGGCCAGCCAGCTCGAGGACCTCGCCCACCACATGGAACAAGGCTGGGAAGCCGAGGTGCGGCTGGTGGTCGATGCCGCCTACCCCAGTGCGCGGCTGGTACGTGCCCTGGCCGCGTTCATGCCGCAAAGCCGCGGCTGCCGGGTGCGCCTGCGTGAAGAAGTGTTGTCTGGCGTAGAAGAAGTGATGCACGAAGGCATCGCCGACCTGGCCATCAGCAGCTACAGCATTGGTGGCTACCTGGGCGCCGAACTGAGCGCGGTGGAGTTCGTCGCCGTCGCCCATCCTGAACACAGCCTGCACCGCCTAGGCCGGGAACTTACCTTCCAGGACCTCGAAAGCCAGTTGCAGGTGGTTATTCGCGACTCCGGCCGCGCACAACCACGCGACGTCGGCTGGCTGGGTGCCGAGCAGCGCTGGACGGTCGGCAGCCTGGGCACCGCCGCCACCTTCGTCAGCAGCGGCCTGGGCTTTGCCTGGCTGCCCCGGCACATGATCGAGCGCGAGCTGACTGAAGGCGTGCTCAAACCGCTGCAGCTGGATCAGGGTGGCAGCCGCCACCCACTGTTCTACCTTTATTCGAGCAAAGAGAAGACCTTGGGCCCGGCCACGCAGATTCTCATCGAGCTGCTGCGCAACTTCGACACTGCGCCACTGGACGTGCCTTTCGCAGCCCCCCCGCAAGCTTGAGAGAACCAGCCCATGGCCTATTTCGAACACGAAGGATGCGCATTGCATTACGAGGAATATGGCCAGGGCGAACCCTTGGTGTTGCTTCACGGCCTGGGCTCCAGTTGCCAGGACTGGGAGTTGCAGGTGCCGGTGCTCAGCCGCCATTACCGGGTGATCCTCATGGACATCCGCGGCCACGGTCGCTCCGACAAGCCCCGCGACGGCTACCAGATCGCCACCTTCAGTGCCGACCTGCTGGCCCTGCTCGAACACCTGCACACGGGCCCCGTGCACTTCGTCGGCCTGTCGATGGGCGGCATGGTGGGTTTTCAATTCGCTGTCGACCACCCCCAGTGGCTGCGCAGCCTGTGCATCGTCAACAGCGCCCCCGAGGTCAAGCGGCGTACCCGTAGTGATTGGGCCTGGTGGCTCAAGCGCTGGGGCCTGGCGCGCCTGCTCAGTGTCGAAACCGTCGGCAAGGGCCTGGCCGAGCGCCTGTTCCCCAAGCCCCATCAAGCAGACCTGCGGCAGAAGATGGCCCAGCGTTGGGCGCGCAATGACAAACGCGCCTACCTCAAGAGCTTCGACGCCATCGTCGACTGGGGCGTGCAGGAACGCATCGGGCAGATCCACTGTCCTACCCTGGTGATCGCCGCCGACCATGATTACACCCCGATACAACTGAAAGAGCGTTACGTGGCCCTGATGCCCAACGCCAGGCTGGTCGTCGTCGACGATTCCCGGCACGCTACGCCACTCGATCAACCCGAGGTCTTCAACCAGACCCTGCTGCAGTTCCTCGCAGCCGCTTCCACCTCTCAAGGATCTTTGAGCCCATGCTGAAAAAACTCCTGCTCACCGCCTGCTCGGTCGCCTTCGCCACCAGCGTCATGGCCTCCGACAAGACCCCGCACGTCATGCTGGACACCAGCTTCGGCCAGGTCGAAATCGAGCTGAACGCCGAAAAGGCGCCGCTCAGCACCAAGAATTTCCTGGCGTACGTTGACAGCGGCTTCTACAACAACACGATTTTCCACCGGGTGATCCCGGGGTTCATGGTGCAGGGCGGCGGTTTCACTGACCAGATGGTGCAGAAGGACACCAAAGACCCGATCAAGAACGAGGCCAGCAATGGCCTGCTGAACACCCGCGGCACCCTGTCGATGGCGCGCACCTCCAACCCGAACTCGGCCACCAGCCAGTTCTTCATCAACGTGGCCGACAACGATTTCCTCAACCCGGGGCGCGACGCCGGGTACGCCGTGTTCGGCAAGGTGACCAAAGGGATGGAAGTGGTCGACCAGATCGTCAACTCGCCAACCACCATCAAGAAAGGCATGCGCGATGTACCGGCCGACCCGGTCTACATCAAGTCGGCCAAACGCATCGACTGACCGCAGGCTGCACAGGGACGTGCAACCGCCTGAGGGCCGGATGGAACAGGAGTGTCGTTACCCATGCTGTACCGTCGTTTTGAACAGCTGATCGATATCTTTCGCGAAGCACCCAGTGAATCGCCACCCACCACCGTGTGGCCGTTCTACCTGTATTACCTGCGCCAGGTATGGCCCAGCTTCCTCGCCCTGCTGGTGGTCGGCCTGTTCGCCTCGCTGATCGAGGTGGCGATGTTCAGCTACCTCAGCCGCATCATCGACCTGGCCCAGGGCACGCCGAATGCCAGCTTCTTCAGCGAGCACAGTGGCGAACTGATCTGGATGCTGGTGGTGATTCTGCTGCTGCGGCCGTTGTTCTTCGGCCTGCACGACCTACTGGTGCACCAGACCATCAACCCCGGCATGACCAGCCTGATCCGCTGGCAAAACCACACTTACGTGCTCAAGCAGAGCCTCAACTTCTTCCAGAGCGACTTCGCCGGGCGCATTGCCCAGCGCATCATGCAGACCGGCAACTCGCTGCGTGATTCTGCCGTGCAGGCGGTGGACGCGCTATGGCACGTGCTGATCTACGCCATCACTTCGCTGGTGCTGTTCGCCGAGGCCGACTGGCGCCTGATGCTGCCGCTGCTGGTCTGGATCTCCGGCTACATCGCCGCGCTGTTCTACTTCGTGCCACGGGTCAAGGAGCGCTCGGTGATCTCGTCCGACGCCCGCTCCAAGCTGATGGGGCGTATCGTCGACGGCTATACCAACATCGCGACGCTGAAGCTGTTCGCCCACACCGACTACGAGCAGCAATACGCACGTGAAGCAATCCGCGAGCAAACCGAGAAAACCCAGCTGGCCTCGCGGGTAATTACCAGCATGGACGTGGTCATCACCACCCTCAACGGCCTGCTGGTGGTCGCCACCACAGGCTTGGCGCTGTGGCTGTGGAGCCAGTCGCTGATCACCGTTGGTGCTATCGCCCTGGCCACCGGCCTGGTAATCCGCATCGTCAACATGTCGGGATGGATCATGTGGGTGGTCAACGGCATCTTCGAGAACATCGGCATGGTCCAGGACGGCCTGCAGACCATCGCCCAGCCGGTTACCGTCACCGACCAGCCCAACGCGCCGGCGCTCAAGGTCAGCCGCGGCGCGGTGCATTTCGATGATGTCGACTTCCACTATGGCAAGGCTGCCAATGTGATCGAAGGCCTCGACCTGAACATTCGCCCGGGCGAAAAAATCGGCCTGATCGGCCCGTCCGGCGCGGGCAAGTCGACTTTGGTCAACCTGCTGTTGCGCCTGTATGACGTGCAGGGCGGGCGCATCCTCATCGATGGCCAGAACATTGCCGAAGTCAGCCAGGCCAGCCTACGCGCACAGATCGGCATGATCACCCAGGACACCTCGTTGCTGCACCGCTCGATCCGCGACAACCTGCTGTATGGCCGCCCCGACGCCAGCGAGGCGGAGTTGCACGAAGCGGTTCGCCGCGCCCGCGCCGACGAGTTCATCCCGCAACTGTCGGACGCCCAAGGGCGCACCGGCTTCGATGCCCATGTGGGTGAGCGCGGGGTCAAGTTGTCGGGCGGCCAACGCCAGCGCATCGCCATTGCCCGAGTGCTGTTGAAGAATGCGCCGATCCTGATCATGGACGAAGCCACTTCAGCGCTGGACTCGGAGGTGGAGGCAGCCATCCAGGAAAGCCTGGAGACGCTGATGCAAGGCAAGACCGTGATCGCCATTGCCCACCGGCTGTCGACCATTGCCCGGATGGACCGCCTGGTGGTGCTGGACAAGGGCCGGATTGTCGAAAGTGGCAGCCATGCGCAGTTGCTGGAGCAACAAGGGTTGTATGCCCGGTTGTGGCACCACCAGACCGGGGGCTTTGTCGGGGTCGACTGATCTACGCTACGGCGCGCTTCTTGAGCGGCCTTGTGTCGCGAAAGGGCTGCGCAGCAGCCCGAGGTTTTCAGCTTCGCAGCAATAATTGCCGGGGCCGCTTTGCGGCCCTTTCGCGGCACAAGGCAGCTCCTACAGGGATCGCGCTGCAGCCGAAGACGCATCAGGCCCGCCGGTAGGGCAACATCCCCCGCGCCTCCTCGGCATACCCCTTCACCCCTTCGCGCTCCTGCAGTAGAAAATCCTCCACCGCCCGCCGCAACCCTGGGTGCAGCAGGTAATGCCAGGACCGCGTCAACACAGGCTCAAACCCGCGTATCAGCTTGTGCTCGCCCTGCGCCCCGGCATCGAAACGCTGGTAACCCTCGGCAATGGCAAAATCCATGCCCTGGTAGAAACACGTTTCGAAATGCAGCCGGTCGAACTCATCCAGGCACCCCCAGTAACGGCCAAACAGGCTGTCCCCCCCCACCAGGCTCAAGGCCATCGCTACATCGCGCCCACCCTGACGGGCCATCACCACACGCAACGCATCGGGCATGCGTTCGGCCAGCAGGCTGAAAAACTCGCGGGTCAGGTAAGGCGCGCGTCGGCGCACCGCATAGGTGTTGGCGTAACACTGAAAGACGAAATCCCACTGTGCCTCGTCCAGTTCATCACCGCGGTACCAACGGAATTCGATGCCCTGCCCCGCCACCTGCTCACGCTCCTTGCGCATCTGCTTGCGCTTGCGCGAGCTCAGGCTGTCGAGAAAATCCTGGAAGTCCCGATAGCCCCGGTTTTGCCAGTGGAACTGACAGCCCAGGCGCTCCATCCACCCTGGCAGGCCCGCCAACTGCGCGTCCAGCGCCGGGTCGGTGAAGTTGATGTGCGCACTGGAAAGTCCGCCCTTGCCCAGATACTCCGGCAGGGCCTGCAGCATCAGCAAACCGTCAGCCGGGTCAGCCGTCAGCAGGCGTGGGCCGCTGACCGGGCTGAACGGCACAGCGCCGAGCAGCTTGGGGTAGTAGGCAATACCGGCCCGCTCACAAGCATCGGCCCAGCCGTGATCGAACACATACTCGCCAAACGAGTGCCACTTGCGGTACGCCGGCAGCAGCGCCCGTACCTGCCCGTCACGCTCCAGCACCAGGTGCTCGGCGGCCCAGCCGGTGCTGCGCTGCACACTGCCGCTGTCTTCCATCGCGCTGAGGAAAGCATGGCGCAGGAACGGTTGGCCGGCCGGCACCAGGGCATCCCAGGTGGCCGCCGGAAGATCACGCAAATGGGCAAGGCTATACAGGCTGGTCACGGTTTCGGCTCGCTGTCTGAAGGCGTTCAGTATCCCCAAGGAACGCTCCGCACTCAAATGACGAAAGCCGGGCTGATCCTTTTACTCTCAATTACTTAACAACAGTGCCACTAATTAGACATTAATCTGTCATTGGCCCCCGCAATACTTGCGCCTGTTTTCCGGAACCCCAGAACCTGTCTATTCAGGCCCTTTCCGAAGACATGCCAACGCAGGGGCAGGCGCTTGAGCCTCCCCCATTTTTTTCAGTAGGGAGAACCTTATGCGTCTTGTTTCTACACTTACCGGAGTGAGCCTCACCGGCATGATGCTGGCTCTGAGCGCCCCGGCCAGTGCTGCTGTCGACGCCAAGCTGCTCGAAATGCTCCGCGCCAACGGCTCGATCAACCAGGCGCAGTACAACGAACTGCAGGGCGACCTGGCAAAAGAAACCAAGGAAAAGGCCGACCAGAAAGCTCAGTCCGAACGCATGAGCTCGTTTGAACAAAAAGTGGCATGGGCCGCCAAGACCCAGATCAAGGGTGACGTGCGCCTGCGTTACGAAGACGTCAACGTCGATGACCCGAACAGCAGCAGCGGCAACCAGGACCGCCAGCGAGTGCGTGCCCGTGTCGGCTTCTACAGCGAGATCAACCCGCAGGTCGACGCCGGCGTTCGCATAGCCACCGGCAGCAGCGCCGACCGGCGCTCGACCAACCAGAGCCTCGACAACTACTTTGACAAGAAGTCGCTGTGGGTCGACCTCGCCTACCTCGACTGGCACCCTACTGCAGTCCCGAACCTGCACCTTATTGGCGGCAAGATGCCACAGCCTTGGGTAAGCATGGGGGATATTATCTGGGATAGCGACATCAACCCGGAAGGTGTGGCTGCCACTTACAAAGCGGACCTGGGCGGCGCCGAAGTCTTTGCCAGCGCCGGTCAGTACACCCTGAAGGACAACGTCGATGGTGATGGTGTCCAGTACAAGCACGATGCGCAGGTCTACCACGGTCAGTTGGGCGCCAAGTTCGCGCCGGCTGATGTGCTCAAGCTCACCGTGGGTGCGAGCATCTATGGTTATGACAACGACAAGGAAGCAGCCATCCTGCAGTCGTTTGGCAACACCACCAACGAGTTCAATCTGGTGGAAGGTTTTGGCCAGATCGATTTCACCGGCTTGGCCATTCCATTGTCGGCCTATGGTCAGTACGTGAAGAATACCGAGAGCACCGATGGCGAAGATCAAGCCTGGCTGGCTGGTTTGAAAACCAAGGTGGGAGCCTGGAGCCTGGACTACAACTACCGCGATGTGCAGCGTAACGCGGTGGTCAGCCTGTTCACCGATTCGGACTTTGGCAACGGCTTCACAGGTTCCCGTGGCCATAAGTTCAAGGTGGGTTACGAAATCGACAAGAACTTCTCCCTGGGTGCTGCCTACCTGATGGCCAAGACAGATCTGTCGCAGCTACCGAACAGCAATGCTGACGTAGACACCCTGCAGGTGGACCTGGAAGCCAAATTCTAAGCGTCACCCTCTCTGCTCCACGCTGAAGCGGGAAACGCCGACCCCATCCGGCGTTTCCCGCTTTTTTTGCCTGTGAAATTGTAAGGGGCTGCTTTGCAGCCCATCCGCAGCACAAGGCTGCTCCTACAGGGGGACGCGATCCCTTGTAGGAGCAGCCTTGTGCTGCGGATGGGCCGCAAAGCGGCCCCGGCTATCTCGGATCAGATCAAGCAATCAGCGCTTGCGCAGAATCACGCTACCAATCGAATACCCCGCACCAAACGAACTCAACACGCCCAGCGAGCCCTTGGCCAGGTCATCCTGGTACAGGTGGAAGGCAATCACCGACCCCGCCGAGCTGGTGTTGGCATAACGGTCGAGAATGACCGGTGCATCTTCCTCGGCCACTTCACGCCCCAGCAGCTTCTTGACGATCAGGTGGTTCATGCTGAGGTTCGCCTGGTGCAGCCAGAAGCGCTTGACGTCGCTCGGTTGCAGGCCGTTTTCCTGCAAGTGCTCACCGATCAGCTCGGCCACTTTCGGGCACACCTCGCGGAACACCTTGCGGCCTTCCTGGATGAACAGTTTGTCTGCCGCACCTTCGCCTTCTTCCGCCGCACGGTTGAGGAAGCCGAAGTTGTTGCGGATGTTGTTGGAGAACTCGGTCCATAACTTGCTGCTGACAATGTCGAACTGGTGCGCCGAGGTGGCCTGGTCGGCACGCTCGATCAGCACCGCCGTGGCGGCATCACCGAAAATGAAGTGGCTGTCACGGTCACGGAAGTTCAGGTGGCCAGTGCACACCTCCGGGTTGACCATCAGCACCGCGCGCGCCTGGCCCAGGGCCACGCTGTTGGCGGCGGTCTGGATGCCGAAGGTGGCCGACGAGCAGGCCACGTTCATGTCGAAGGCAAAGCCCTGGATGCCCAGCGCCTGTTGTACTTCGATAGCAATGGCCGGGTATGGGCGCTGCAAGTTGGAGCAGGCGACGATAACCCCGTCGACATCGGCAGCCGTGCGGCCGGCGCGCTCCAGGGCCTGGCGAGCGGCAGCCACGGCCATTTCGCAGAGCACCGACGGTTCGTCGTTGGAACGCTCTGGCAGGCGTGGCTTCATGCGCTGCGGGTCGAGGATGCCGGCCTTGTCCATGACGAAGCGGCTCTTGATGCCCGAGGCCTTTTCGATGAATGCCGCGTCGGACACCGGCGCCGCTTCGACTTCACCGCGCTCGATGGCGGCGGCGTTGTCCTGGTTGAACTGCTGCGACCAGGCGTTGAAAGAGGCCACCAGTTCTTCGTTGGAAATGCTCTGGGCCGGGGTGTACAGGCCGGTGCCGCTGATCACGACGTTATGCACGGTCGTTCCTCTGGTCAAAGGCCATCGCCACGGGGCGCTGGCTGGAAATATGGCAGGTTAATGGCACTTTAGTGCCAATTTAGGGGCGTAGGCTTGTCCCTGTGGGAGCGGGCGTGCCCGCGAAGGGCCGCAAAGCGGCCCCAAATTGCACCAATATTGCCACAACTGTAGAAGTTTAGCCTTCCACCTGACTCCACTGTTTGCTCAGTCGCTTGTCGGAAATCGGCACCTTGGTGCCCAACTGCTGGGCAAACAACGACACCCGATATTCCTCCAGCCACCAACGGTACAAAGCCAGTTGCTCATCACGCTTGCCCTCTTGGGCATGCTTGTCGGCACGGGCCTTGTACTGCGCCCACAGGTTGGCCAGTTCGCCGGACCAGACCCGGTCCTTCTGCACTTGCGAACCCAGCTTCTCCAGGCGCAGTTCCACCGCCTTGAGGTAGCGTGGCAGCTCCTTGAACCACGCCGCAGGCGTTTCGCGCACAAAGCCCGGGTACACCAGGTTGCTTAGCTGCTGCTTGATGTCGTTCAGCGCCACCGCCTGGCTCAGGTCGATCTTGCCCTTGAAGCGCTTCTGCAGGCCATGCCAGAGTTTCAGCACCTCCAACGTTAGCCGCGCCAGGCGCTCGGCATGCTCGGCCCAGCTGCCGCGCTTGCGTTCAGCCAGCCCGGCCAAGGCCGCGCCATCACGGGGCAGCGGTTGTTCGCCTTCGAGGATGCAGCTGTCCAGGCTGGCCAGCAGAATGTCTTCGACCAGCGCCTCGACCCGCCCCATTTCACGGTACAGCAGGCCCAGCTCGGTCAGCCCCGGCAGCTTGCCGCGCAGGAACTTGGCCGGCTCGGCCAGTTGCTGCAGCAACAGCCGTTGCAACGCGCGGCGGTGCTGGAACTCGGCTTCGGCCTGGGTCGAGAAGCGCCCTTCGCGCACGGTGCCGTTGTCTTCGACCAGCGCCGGGTACACGGTCATCGACAGCCCGGCAATCTTCTGCTGGGCGGTCTGTTTCACTTCGCTGAAAGCTTTGGCCTGCACCGGTTGTTCGCTTTTGGCATCACGCGGCACCGCCAGTGCTGCCTGGCTGGCAGCGGCAAAGCGTGCAGTCAGCTCGGCCAGGTCGCGGCCTTCGCCAAGGAACTTGCCCTGGCCATCAACCACCTCGATGTTCATTCGCAGGTGGCCTTCGACCAGCTTGACCGATTCGTCCCAGGCCTCATCGGACACCCGCGCACCGGTCATGCGCAACAGCTCCTGGCCCAGGGCCTGCGGCAGCGCCCCTTGGCCGAACGTCATGCGCGCCAGCGAGGCCTTGACGAAGTCCGGCACCGGCACGAAGTTCTTGCGCAGGGCCTTTGGCAGGTTGCGCACCAGCGCCACGCACTTGGCTTCCAGCAGGCCTGGCACCAGCCATTCCAGGCGTTCGCCGGGCAGGCTTGGCAACAGCGGTGCCGGCACCCGCACAGTCACGCCGTCACGCGGGTGGCCGGGCTCGAAATGGTAGCTCAGCGGCAGGCGCAGCTCGCCCACCTGCATGCTGTCGGGGTACTGCGCTGCGGTCACCTCGCTGGCCTCGCGGGCCAGCACGTCTTCCTCGCGCATGATCAGCAGGTTGGCGTCCTTCTGGCTGCCCATGCGGTACCAGCTGTCGAAGGTCGCGGTCTGGTGGATTTCCGCCGGCAGGCGCGCTTCGTAGAAGGCGTACAGCGTTTCTTCGTCGGCCAGGATGTCGCGCCGGCGGGCCTTTGCCTCCAGCTCGTCAAGCTCCTCAAGCAGGCGTTTGTTGGCTGCCAGGCACTTGGCTCGCGACTGGATTTCGCCCCCCACCAGGCCTTCGCGGATAAACAACTCGCGCGAGGTAACCGGGTCGATCGGGCCGTAGTGCACCGGGCGGCGGCCAACCAGAATCAGCCCGTACAGGGTGATCTGCTCATAGGCCACCACCTGCCCGCGCTTTTTCTCCCAGTGCGGTTCGAAGTGGTTCTTCTTGACCAGGTGGCCGGCCAGCGGCTCGATCCAGTCCGGCTCGATCTTGGCCACCATGCGCGCATACAGCTTGGTGGTCTCGACCAGTTCGGCGGCCATTACCCACTGCGGGCGCTTGCGCCCCAGGCCCGACGACGGGTGTACCCAGAAGCGCCGTTGGCGGGCCCCCTGGTAGTCGCCCTCTTCGGTCTTCTGGCCGATCTGGCTCAGCAGGCCACTGAGGATGGCCTTGTGCATCTTCAGGTAGTCGGACGGTTCCTTGTTCACCGTCAACTGCAGCTCACGGCAGATCAGTGCCAGCTGGCGGTGGGCATCGCGCCATTCACGCAGGCGCAGGTAATTGAGGAAGTTCTTGCGGCACCAGTTGCGCAGCGGGTTGGCCGTCAGCGCCTGGCGCTGCTCTTCGAAACCACGCCACAGGTTGACCAGCGCGGCGAAGTCGGAGTCCACATCCTTCCACTGTGCGTGGGCCTGGTCGGCGGCCTGCTGGCGCTCCGGCGGGCGTTCGCGTGGGTCTTGCACCGACAGCGCACTGGTGACAATAAGCACTTCCTGCAAGCTGCCCAGGCGTGCGCCTTCAAGCAGCATGCGGCCCAGCCGTGGGTCGACCGGCAGGCGCGCCAGCTGGCGGCCGATCGGGGTCAGCTGGTTCTCGCGGTTGACCGCCGACAGCTCTTGCAACAGATTGAAGCCATCGCTGATGGCCTTGCCATCCGGCGGCTCGATGAACGGGAAGGCATCGATCGCGCCCAGGCGCAGGTGCAGCATCTGCAGGATTACCGCCGCCAGGTTGGTGCGCAGGATCTCTGGGTCGGTGAACGCGGGCCGGCTGTTGAAATCTTCTTCGCTGTAAAGCCGTACGCAGATGCCTGGCTCTACCCGGCCGCAGCGGCCTTTACGCTGGTTGGCACTGGCCTGCGACACCGCCTCGATGGGCAGGCGCTGCACCTTGGCGCGGTAGCTGTAGCGGCTGATGCGCGCCGTGCCGGTGTCGATCACATAGCGAATGCCAGGCACGGTCAGCGAGGTTTCGGCAACGTTGGTGGCCAGCACCACGCGGCGCCCGGTGTGCGGCTGGAAGATGCGCTGCTGCTCGGCTGGCGACAGGCGCGCGTACAGCGGCAAAATCTCGGTGTGGCGCAGTTGCGCCTTGCGCAGGATTTCGGCGGCATCGCGGATTTCCCGCTCGCCCGGCAGGAAGATCAGGACATCGCCCGGCCCCTTGCCCTCGCTGCGCTCATGGTGCGCCAGCTCATCCAGGGTAGCGAGGATGGCCTGGTCGACGGTGAGGTCGTCCTCGATCTGGTTGCCTTCCTCGTCCTGCTCGCTGGTCAGCGGGCGGTACCAGGTCTCCACCGGGTAAGTGCGCCCGGACACCTCGATGATTGGCGCGTTATCGAAGTGCCTGGAGAAACGCTCCAGGTCGATGGTCGCCGAGGTGATGATCAGCTTCAGGTCTGGCCGGCGATGCAGCAGGGTCTTCAGGTAGCCGAGCAGGAAGTCGATGTTCAGGCTGCGTTCGTGGGCTTCGTCGACAATGATGGTGTCGTAGCGCTCCAGAAGGCGGTCGTGCTGGGTTTCGGCCAGCAGGATGCCGTCGGTCATCAGCTTGACCAAGGTATTGGAATCGCTCTGGTCTTCGAACCGCACCTGGTAGCCGACCAGCCCGCCCAGCGGCGTGCCCAGCTCTTCGGCGACCCGCGCCGCCACGCTACGCGCGGCGATCCGGCGCGGCTGGGTGTGGGCGATCAGGCCATGGCTGCCACGGCCCAGCTCCAGGCAGATCTTCGGCAGCTGGGTGGTCTTGCCCGAACCGGTTTCGCCGGCGATCACCAGCACCTGGTTTTCGGCCAGGGCCTTCTTGATTTCATCACGCTTGGCGGCGATCGGCAGGTTGTCGTCGTAGCGCACGGTCGGCACGCTCTGCTGGCGCGCGGTGACCTGGGCGCAGGACGCCTGAACCTTTTCCACCCACTGCGCGAGCTTCGCCTCGTCGGGGCGCTTGCGCAGTTCGTGCAGTTGCCGGCGCAGACGATGGCGGTCGGCGATCATGGCGTGGTCGAGGTTTTGCAGCAGTTTGTCGATGGCGTGGTCAGTCATGGGGCTTTTTAGTGATGCAGGTGAGCCTGCTTTTTCATGATCGGCATTCGAAGGATGCGCGATTGTCGCAGATTTGGGCCTACTTTGCTGTCCAGGCTGGCACGGTCCCTGTAGGAGCGGCCTTGTGCCGCGATGGGCTGCGGCAGCAGCCCCAGGATTTGCGCCCCAGCACACATTGCCGGGGCCGCTTTGCGGCCCAGTCGCGGCACAAGGCCGCTCCTACAGGGATCGCATAGCGGCTGAAAGTTTAGCAAGGGCATATGTAAAGGTTGCCATTCACTGCTTTAATCAACCTTACGCCGCATGTGAGTATCAAAGGCATGACTCCCGTCCAGCCCATCGCCCCACCGTCGTCCCGCCCTTCGCTGCCGAAGGCCCGGAGCCGTGCCGGGGAAAATCCGCTGGTTCACATCATCCTCGCCTTCTGGGCTTTGTGGCACTGCCGCCACGCGCGCCCACCGGACACCTCGCTCACGCCATTGTGACCAAACCCGGCCTCCTTCTGGCCGTTTGACTCAACTGGGCCGCCTGCTTGTGCGGTGGCCCTGTGCGCCCGTGAGCGAATCAATCATGCACTTTGCACCCGTAGAGCAGGCTTCCCGTTTCCTGGCCGAAAACCCCGATATCGAGCTGTTCGAGCTATTTATCCTCGACGCCAACGGCGTACCGCGCGGCAAGCTGTTGCACCGCGAGGAACTGCTGGCCGTCTACCAGACCGGCCGGCCGCTGCCCAGCACCATCCTCGGCCTGACCCTGAACGGTGACGACGTAGAAAACTCGGGCCTGGTCTGGGACGTGGGCGACATCGACTGCCGCGCCTACCCGCTTGAAGGCAGCCTGGTGCGCTTGCCCTGGCGCCGGGTGCCAACCGCTGCCGTGCAGGTCAGCATGCACCCGAGCGAAGGCCTGCCGGCCAGCATCGCCGACCCGCGTCATGTGCTGCTGCGCACCATCGAAGCGTTGAAAGCCGACGGCTACCACCCGGTAATGGCCTGCGAGCTGGAATTCTACCTGCTCGACCAGCAACGCGATGCCCAGGGCCGCCCGCAACCGGCGCTGGACAACGACGGTGGCCGCCCGCGCGCTACTCAGGTCTATGGCCTGCGTGAGCTGGAGCAGATAGAACCGTTTCTTGCCGACCTGTACGCCGCCTGCAAGGCCCAAGGCATTCCGGCACGTACCGCCATTTCGGAATACGCCCCAGGCCAGGTGGAAATCACCCTGGAGCACGGCGATGCACTGCAGGCGATGGACCAGGCCGTGCGCTACAAGCGCCTGGTGAAAGGCGTGGCCCATGCCCACGGCATGCAGGCCTGCTTCATGGCCAAGCCGTTTGCCAACCTGGCCGGTACCGGCATGCACATGCACCTGAGCCTGGCCGACAACGCGGGCAACAACCTGTTCGCCAGTGAAGACAAAGCCGGCACCCCGCTGCTGCGCCAGGCTGTGGCCGGCATGCTGCGCCACCTGCGCGACTCGCTGCTGATGTTCTGCCCCAACGCCAACTCGTTCCGCCGCTTCCAGGCCAACAGCTATGCGCCGCTGGCGCCGACCTGGGGCGTGGACAACCGCACCGTGAGCCTGCGTGTGCCAGGCGGCCCGGCCAACAGCCGGCATGTGGAACACCGCATTTGCGGCGCCGATGCCAACCCCTACCTGGCCGCAGCGGCAATTCTCGCCGCCAGCCACCGGGGTATCCGCGAACAGCTGGACCCAGGCGCACCGGTGGAGGGCAATGGCTATGCCCAGGCCACCGAACACCTGCCCACCGACTGGCTGACTGCCCTCGATGCCCTGCAACATTCCCATTGGGCCCGCGAAGCATTGGGCGAAGACTTCCTTGGCGTGTACCTGAAGGTCAAACGCGCCGAGTACCGCCAGTTCATGGCCGAAGTCAGCGAGCAGGACTGGCGCTGGTACCTGCACCAGGCCTGAGCCTCTACATAACAAGGAATACCCATGAACGCAGCATTGAACAAAGGCTCGGCGCAACGTGCGCCGTCCTACTACAGCGCCACCCTCAACGACCACACCGAGTACCCGCAGCTCAAGGGCACGGTGCAGGTGGACGTGGCCATCATCGGTGGCGGCTTCACCGGCGTCGCCACGGCGGTGGAGCTGGCCGAGCGTGGCCTGAAGGTGGCCATCGTCGAAACCAACCGTATCGGCTGGGGCGCCAGCGGGCGCAATGGCGGCCAGGTCACCGGCAGCCTGTCGGGCGACGAGGCCATGCGCACGCAGATGCGTAGCCACCTGGGCGCCGAAGTCGACGATTTCATCTGGCACCTGCGCTGGCGCGGGCACCAGGTGATCGAACAGCGCGTGGCGCGCTATGGCATCGACTGCGACCTCAAGCACGGCCACCTGCATGCAGCGATGAAGCCCTCGCACATGAACGAGCTGCGCGCATTCGAGGCCGAGGCCCAGCGCCGGGGCATGGGCGAGCAGGTGCAATTGCTCGACCGCGCTGCAGTGGCCGAGCACCTGCAGAGCCCGCTGTACCTGGGCGCGTTGAAAAACCTGCGCAACCTGCACCTGCACCCGCTCAACCTGTGCCTGGGTGAGGCCCGCGCTGCCCACAGCCTGGGTGCATTGGTCTTCGAAAACTCCGAGGTGCTGGACATCGTCCACGGCCCGCGCCCGGCGGTGGTTACCGCCCACGGCCGGGTCGAGGCACGCCAGGTGATGCTGGCCGGCGATGTGTACCACAAACTGGAAAAGCGCCAGCTCAAGGGCAAGATATTCCCGGCCATGGGCGGCATCGTCACCACCGCGCCGCTGGGTGAGCTGGCCGAGCAGATAAACCCGCAGGACCTGGCGGTGTACGACTGCCGCTTCGTGCTCGACTATTACCGCCTGACCGCCGACAAGCGCCTGCTGTTCGGGGGCGGCGCCAACTACTCGGGGAAAGATTCACGCGACATCGAAGGCGAACTGCGCCCGTGCATCGAACGCACCTTCCCGGCCCTCAAAGGCGTGCCCATCGAGTTCCAGTGGAGCTGCGCCATGGGGATCGTGGTCAACCGAATCCCGCAGCTGGGCAAGCTGTCGGACAACGTGTGGTACTGCCAGGGTTATTCGGGGCACGGCATTGCCACCAGCCACATCATGGGCGAGATCATGGCCGAAGCGTTGACCGGGACACTGGAGAAGTTCGACACCTTCGCCCAGTGCAAGCATGTGCGGGTGCCGATGGGGGATTTGCTGGGCAACCCGCTGCTGGCGGCGGGAATGTGGTACTACCAGATGCTGGAAAAACTGCGCTGAGCCCGAAAGCGGTGCAACCTCTGGAGGAGCGGCCTTGTGCCGCGAAAGGGCCGCACAGCGGCCCCAGGTTTTCAGTGGTGTTGCTGAAATTGCCGGGGCCGCTTCGCGGCCCTTTCGCAGCACAAGGCTGCTCCTACAAGGGCCGCGCTGGCGGGGCGTCAGGCGATCTTCTTCAAGCCCTGCTTCTTGAGCTCTTCATCGCGCAGCTCGCGGCGCAGGATCTTGCCCACGTTGGTGGTCGGTAGCGAATCGCGGAACTCGATCAGGCGCGGTACCTTGTAGCCGGTAACGTTGGCACGCATGTGCTCCATCACCTGCTCTTTGGTCACGGTCATGCCCGGCTTGACCACGATGAACACCTTGATCACTTCACCCGATTTCTCGTCCGGCACACCAATGGCTGCGCACTGCAGCACACCTGGCAAGGCCGCCAACACGTCTTCCAGCTCGTTGGGGTACACGTTGAAGCCCGAGACCAGGATCATGTCCTTCTTGCGGTCTACGATGCGCATGTAACCGTCGGCCTGGATCAGGGCGATATCGCCGGTCTTCAACCAGCCTTCGCTGTCGAGGATCTCGGCGGTGGCGTCTTCGCGCTGCCAGTAGCCCTTCATCACCTGCGGGCCCTTGACGCACAACTCGCCCACCTCGCCCAGCGGTAGCTCGTTGCCGGCGTCGTCGATGATCTTGCACAAGGTCGATGGCACCGGAATGCCAATGGTACCCACCTGGTTCGCTTCTGCCGGGTTCACCGCTGCCACCGGACTGGTTTCGGTCATACCGTACCCTTCGCATATGGCGCAGCCTGTAACGGCCTTCCAGCGCTCGGCCACGCTCAATTGCAGGGCCATGCCGCCCGACAGGGTGATTTTCAACGACGAGAAGTCCAGCGCACGGAACGCCTCGTTGTTGCACAGGGCAACGAACAGGGTGTTGAGGCCGACAAAGCCGCTGAACTTCCACTTGCCCAGTTCCTTGACCATGGCCGGCAGGTCACGCGGGTTGCTGATAAGCACGTTGTGGTTGCCGATCAGCATCATGGCCATGCAATGGAAGGTGAAGGCGTAGATGTGGTACAGCGGCAGCGGGGTGATGAGGATTTCGCAGCCTTCATGCAGGTTCGAGCCCATCAGTGCACGGCACTGCAGCATGTTGGCCACCAGGTTGCGGTGGGTCAGCATGGCGCCCTTGGCCACGCCGGTGGTGCCACCGGTGTACTGCAGCACGGCCACGTCGTTGGCCTGCGGGTTGGCCTCGGTCACCGGCTGGCCCTTGCCCAGGGCCAGGGCGTCGTTGAAGCGCACGGCCTGCGGCAGGCTGTAGGCCGGCACCATCTTCTTCACGTACTTGATCACGCTATTGATCAGCAGGCGTTTGAGCGGCGGCAGCAGGTCGGCCACTTCGGTGACGATGACGTGCCTGACCTGTGTCTTGGGTATTACCTTCTCGGCCAGGTGGGCCATGTTCGCCAGGCACACCAGGGCCTTGGCGCCGGAGTCGTTGAACTGGTGTTCCATCTCCCGCGCGGTATACAGCGGGTTGGTGTTGACCACGATCAACCCGGCACGCATGGCACCGAAGACCGCGACCGGGTATTGCAGGACATTGGGCAGTTGCACGGCAATGCGGTCACCGGGCTTGAGGTCGGTATGCTGCTGCAGCCAGGCGGCAAACGCCCCCGACAGCGCATACAGCTCGCCATAAGTGATAGTCTTGCCCAGGTTGCTAAAGGCCGGTTTGTCGGCAAAGCGTTGGCAGGATTGCTTGAGTACTGCCTGGATATTGGGGAATTCGTCAGGATTGATTTCCGCCGTAATCCCGGCTGGGTACTTATCCTTCCAAAAATTTTCGATCATGGAAGCCCACTCCTTCAGCAACAGCGAAGTTCGATTGGCGCGTCGATGCGCTTATTATTGATATGAGACGGCGGTTCGTTGCAAACCGGATCGTCTGAAAGCGGGCCGAGAGTAACAGCTTTGCCTGGGGTCGCCTAGAGGCCAAAACAGGCCTTGCAGTCACAAAAATGACTCAATGAACAATACAGGTCATTTTTAGAGTTTTTAACCAAAATGTCGCAGATCAGGCTGTAATCATCCTGTTAGAGCGGTTTTGAAGCATTCGCGGGCAAGCCCGCGAAGCCATCCCGGTATCACGCTATATCGCGCAACTCCCGCCGCAGGATCTTGCCAACCGGCGTCATCGGCAACGAATCACGCAGCACGATGTGCTTGGGTACCTTGTAGCCGGTGAAGTTGGCTTTGCAGTAGGCCTTGAGCTCATCCACGCTCACCCCGCCCTCGCGCGGCACCACAAACAGCTTCACCGCCTCGCCTGAGCGCTCGTCCGGCACGCCGATGGCTGCACAGTTGGCAACCTTGGGGTGGCCCATCACCACGTCCTCGATCTCGTTGGGGTACACGTTGAAGCCCGAGACGATAATCATGTCCTTCTTGCGGTCGACGATGCGGGTGAAACCGTCCGGGTCGATCACCGCGATATCCCCGGTCTTGAACCAGCCGTCCGCATCCAGTGCTTGAGCAGTGGCCTCAGGCTGCTGCCAGTAACCCTTCATCACCTGCGGGCCCTTGATGCACAACTCGCCCCGCTCGCCCAGCGGCAATTCGTTGCCGTCATCGTCGATAACCTTGAACGCGGTACCCGCCACCGGGATGCCCACGGTGCCCAGGCGCGCCAGCTGGCCATAGGGGTTGGTGCTGGCCACCGGCGAGGTTTCTGTCAGGCCGTAGCCTTCGACAATGCGGCACCCGGTAAGGGCCTCCCAGCGTTCGGCAGTGGCCTTGACCAGCGCCGTGCCGCCGGAGTTGGTGACCTTCAGCGCCGAGAAATCCAGCTGGCGGAAACCCGGGTGGTCCATCAGCGCGACAAACAGGGTGTTCAGCCCCAACAGCGCCGAGAAACGCCACTTGCCCAGCTCCTTGATGAAGCCGGGGATGTCACGTGGGTTGGTGATCAGGACGTTGTGGTTGCCGGTGACCATCATGCACATGCAGTTCGCGGTGAAGGCATAGATGTGGTACAGCGGCAGCGGCGCGATCATCACCTCCTGGCCGTCCTTGAGCAGCTTCTGCCCGTCGGGGCCGTGCTGCGAGAAGCAGGCTAGCACCTGCAACATGTTGGCCACCAGGTTGCCGTGGGTGAGCATGGCGCCCTTGGCCAGGCCAGTGGTGCCGCCTGTGTACTGCAGCACGGCAATGTCGTCCAGGCTCAACGGCACCGGTTTGGGCGACTGCTCGCGACCCTGGCGCAGCACCTGCTTGAACGCTATCGCCTGAGGCAGCTGGTAGGCCGGTACCATCTTCTTCAGCTTGTCGACCACGGTGTTGATCAGCCAGCCCTTGGCGGCGGGCAACAGGTCGCCCATCTTCGCCTCGATCAGGTACTCGATGCCGGTATCGGGCAGCACCTCCTGCACACGCTTGCCGAACATGTTCAGGTACACCAGCGCACGTGCGCCACTGTCCTTGAACTGGTGGCGCATTTCGCGCTCGGTGTACAGCGGGTTGGTGTTGACCACGATCAAGCCGGCGCGCATGGCACCGAAGACGGCGATCGGGTATTGCAGCACGTTGGGCATCTGCACCGCGATGCGGTCGCCCGGCTTGAGGTCGGTGTGCTGCTGCAACCAGGCAGCAAAGGCTGCCGAATGTCGCTCCAGCTCCGCGTAGGTCAGGGTCACGCCCAGGTTGCTGAACGCCGGGCGGTCGGCAAAGCGCTTGCAGGAGCGCTCGAACACCTCGACGACCGAGGTGTAGGCATTGATGTCGATGGTGGAAGGCACGCCCGCCGGGCGCTTGTCATTCCAGAAGTCGGCTTGCATTTATTATTGTTCCTCTGCCTGGACCTGCACTGCGTCCTTTAGTCCTTTACCTGATCGCCTGCTGGCGAAAAGGCGTTGATCCGACGTTAGCAGGTAAGCCCAAGGCGGCATATACGCCAAGTGCCGCCATTAACATTGTGAATCTTATTTGTGCCCTTCCTGCAATCCGGCCGGTTGTGCATACACTGTTCGGGTACCTGTGCGCACAAGGACCCGCCATGCCCCACGACGCCTTCTGGCTACCCGCCAGCGAGCACTGCAGCCTGTACGTGCACCAATGGCTGCCGGCCACACCGGTAAAAGCCGTGGTGCTGCTGGCCCACGGCATGGCCGAGCATGCCGGGCGCTACCTGCGTCTGGGGCATGCCCTGAGCGAGGCCGGCTTTGCCCTGTTCGCTGCCGACCAGCGCGGCCACGGGCGCACCGCCGAGCTGGGCAGCCTCGGCCTGTTCGCCCGCCATCATGGCTGGAATGCCGTAGTCAACGACCTTGGGCTGCTGGCCCAGCACATCGGCCAGCAGTACCCGGGCACACCGCTGTTTCTGTTCGGCCACAGCATGGGCAGCTACATCGCCCAGGCTTACCTGCTGCACCACAGCGCCAGCCTGCACGGGGCGATTCTCAGTGGCTCCAACTACCAACCGGCGGCGCTGTACCGCGTGGCGCGGCTGATTGCCAGGCTGGAGGCCTGGCGCCAGGGGCCGCAGGGCAAGAGTGCGCTGATCGAATGGTTGTCGTTCGGTTCGTTCAACAAAGCGTTCAAGCCCAACCGCACGGCGTTCGACTGGCTTAGCCGCGACCCGGCCGAGGTCGACCTGTACGTCAGCGACCCGTTGTGCGGCTTTCGCTGCAGCAACCAACTGTGGCTCGACCTGCTGCAAGGCTTGGCGCAAATCAGCCAGCCGAGTAACCTCGCGCAGATCGATCCGAACCTGCCCATGCTGGTAATCGGTGGTGAATGTGATCCGGTCAGTGCCGGCAAGCGTCTCACCCATCTGGCCGACGCTCTGCGCGCGACCGGCAATCGACATGTACAGCTGCGCGTCTACCCTGAGGCGCGGCACGAAGTACTCAACGAAACCAACCGTGACGAGGTCACCGCCGATATTCTCGGCTGGCTTGATCAGGCGCTGGCCCTTGGCCGCCCTGCGCGCAGTGAATGATAGCCGCCCTCGCCCAACGCTTAAGGAAGCACCGATGTCCCAGGTCACCAACACGCCTTACGAAGCCCTCGAAGTTGGCCAGACGGCCGAGTACACGAAGTCCGTTGAAGAACGCGACATCCAGCTGTTCGCTGCAATGTCTGGTGACCACAACCCGGTTCACCTGGATGCCGAGTTTGCCGCCAAGAGCATGTTCCGCGAGCGTATTGCCCATGGCATGTTCAGCGGCGCGCTGATCAGTGCTGCAGTGGCCTGCACCCTGCCTGGCCCTGGCACCATCTACCTGGGCCAGCAGATGAGCTTCCAGAAGCCAGTGAAAATTGGCGACACCCTGACCGTGCGCCTGGAGATTCTCGAGAAGCTGCCCAAGTTCAAGGTGCGCATCGCCACCAATGTGTACAACCAGAACGATGAGCTGGTGGTGCAGGGTGAGGCCGAGATCCTGGCGCCGCGCAAGCAGCAGACAGTCGAGCTGGTGTCGCCGCCGAATTTCGTGGCTAGCTGAAAACCGAATTAGCCAGTTCCGGCTCTGTCGCCGGCAAGCCAGCTCCCACAGGATCACCATAGGCCTGAACATTGTGGTGATCCCGTGGGAGCTGGCTTGCCGGCGATAGGGCCGGTACCGCCACCCTCATTCAAGCGCCTGTAACCGCTGTTCGATATGCCGCCGCTCCGGCGCCTGCCGGGTCAGCGCCAGCGCCTGCCGCCACGCCGCACGCGCCTCCTCCACCTGCCCCAGCTGATAATGCAGCTCGGCCCGCGCCGCATGCGCCAGGTGATAGTCCAGCAGCTCACCGCGCGCCAGAATCCCTTCGACCTCCCGCAGGCCAACTTCCGGCCCGTCCCGCTTCGCCAGCGCCACCGCCCGGTTCAGCTCCACCACCGCTGACGGCCAGTGCCGCTGCAACACGTCGTACAGCCCGACAATCTCCGTCCAGTCAGTCTCTTGTGCCGTAGCTGCTTCAGCGTGCACCGCAGCGATCGCCGCCTGTACGGTGTAGGCGCCAAATGCCCGGCTTTGCAGGGCCTGGCGCACCAGCTCGCAGCCCTCGTCAATGCGTTGCCGGTCCCACAGGCTGCGGTCCTGCTGTTCCAGCACCACCAGGTTGCCCTGGGCATCGGTTCGCGCCTGCTGCCGGGACGCCTGCAGCAGCATCAATGCCAGCAGGCCGATCGCCTCCGCATCAGGCAACAATTGCACCAGCAGCCGCGCCAGGCGAATGGCTTCATCGCTCAGTTCCTGCAGCAGCAGTGACTCGCCCGAGGACGCCGAATAGCCTTCGTTGAATACCAGGTAGATCACCCGCAACACGCTCTCCAGGCGCTCGGGCAGCTCGTTCAGTTCCGGCACCTGGTACGGGATGCCGGCGTCGCGGATCTTGGCTTTGGCGCGGACAATGCGCTGGGCGATGGTGGCGGGGCTTTGCAGGAAGGCGCGAGCAATCTGCTCGGTGGTCAGGTCGCAGACTTCGCGCAGGGTCAGCGGCACCTGGGCATCGGCCGACAGCGCCGGGTGGCAGCAGGTGAAGATCAGCCGCAAGCGGTCATCCGCCAACAACTCTTCTTCACTGGGGTCGTGTGCCTGGCCGTCGAGCAGCATGCTCAGGTCTGCCTGAGAGCGGTCGAAACGGGCCCGTCGGCGCAGCGCATCGATGGCCTTGAAACGCCCGGTGGAAACCAGCCAGGCCCGTGGGCTATCGGGGATACCATCGCGCTGCCAGCGCTCGACGGCGATGAAGAAGGCATCATGCATGGCCTCCTCTGCCAGGTCGAAATCACCCAGCAGGCGGATCAACGTCGCCAGGATGCGTCGCGAATCCCGCCGGTACACGGCCTCGACTTCGGCACGCACCTGCGCCAGTGCCGTCATCAGTCGGGCATCCGCTGGGTCACCACCTCCACCAGGCGGTCCAGGCTTTCTCCCCAGCCCTGGTAGAAGCCCATTTCCTCATGGGCCAGGCAATCAGCGGCATTCCAGTGCCAGGCGCGGGCGGTATAGCGGGTTTTACCCTGCTCCTCGTCAAAGCTGATGACGGCGGTCATGAAGGCCTTGTCCGACGGCACCCAACCGGGGCCAAAGGCATCGGTGAACACCAGCCGGCGCGGCGCGACAATTTCCAGAAACACGCCCTGGGTCGGGTATTCACTACCATCCGGCGCCCGCATCAGGGTGCGGAATACCCCCCCAACCCACAACTGCATCTCGCACTCCGGGGTGGTCATGCCGTGCGGCCCCCACCACTGCATCAGCCACTGGGGTTCGGTCCAGGCGCGAAATACCTTGGCCGGCGGTGCGTCGATCAGGCGGCTGATGGACAACTCGTGTTGTGCTTGCGCGGGGTGTGCAAGGCTCATGCTGATGGTTCTCCGTAGCTGTCAGGGTTGCAGTTCGCGCACCGGTCGCACCTCGACACTGCCGACCCGTGCCGCCGGGATGCCCTTGGCGATGTTCAGCGCTTCGTTCAGGTCGCGGGCCTCCACCAGGTAAAAGCCGGCGAGTTGCTCCTTGGTTTCGGCAAACGGGCCGTCGGTCAGGCTCATGTGCCCGTTACGCACGCGCACCGTGGTGGCGGTTTGCACAGGCTTGAGCGCCTCGGCCGCCAGCATTCGCCCAGAGCCCTGTACGGCTTCGGCGTAGGCCATGCATTCGGCGTCTTCCGGGCTGTCGGGCAGGCTATGCAGCAGCCCCTCGTCACAATAGACCAGGCACAGGTATTTCATGGTCGCCTCCAGGGCATCGGCAAAGTGCGTTTGGCGATAACGGCTCAGGGCTTGAGATCGAACAGGGCTTTTTGCGTTTCCATGTCGAAAGGCGCCGACCAGTGCTCGTGGATCACCTGCCACTGGTCACCTTTCCGACGATAGCCCACGGTGGCGCGCATGAAGCCGCACTGGCTTTCGTCGTCGCCCGGGCCGCAGCGGTTCAGCCAGTGGGCCAGGGCCAGGTCGCCTGCGGCATGTACGGTGAGTTCGGCCAGTTCGAAGACCATGGGGCCGGTGCACATGCCCATGCACATTTCCCAGTGCGCCGTGTAGGCGGCCTTGCCTTTGAATTGCAGGGCCTGGATGGCATCGAAGGCAACGATGTCATCGGCATAGGGGGCGGTGATGTTGGGGATGTCACGATCGCGCACGGCCTGCATCCAGCGCTCGATCAGTTGGCGGATCTCGGTTTCGGCTGCGGTGATCATCGGGGTTCCTCCGACAGTACGTAGGTTTTGACACGCAGTGCGGCGTGCCTTCACCTATGGTCGAACGGAGAACGGAGGAATCGACAGGCCTTGGTAACTATTCTGTTCAGTGACGGCAGGATATTACCTATGCGCTGCGTTAGAGCAGCGTGGCTCAGGCCATCGCGGCTTGTTCAAATACCTCATCAGCCCACTGATTCAGGCTTTTACCGGCAGCACGGGCAGCGACACTCGCCGCAGCATGAACCTCAGGCCGAATTCTCAGCATGACCTTACCCGAAGCAGGCTTCTCCGGAGTAATGCCCTGCTCTACACAATCGGCCAGGTAATCCTCCAGTGCATCGCGGAACGCTTCATGCAATTCGGGCACCGACCTTGCGTGAAAACTGATGATGTCTCGCATACCGAGCACACGGCCGACGAAAATGTCATCACGCTCGTCGTACTCGATACGAGCGGCGTAGCCTTTGTAGCGCATGCAACTCATGTCCTGACCCCTGCCCGTAATAGAAATTCGCGAGCTTCTTCAATCTGATACCGCTTGGCTTCTTTAACTGGATGAGGCCGGTGACACCTCCAGCAGTGCTCACCAAGCAGCAGCTTGACCCTTGAGCCTTGCCGCTCCTGCACCTGGCCACCGAGATGGAGTATCAATGCCTCAATTTCGGAAAAAGCCAACGACGCCGTGGTCGGCGTTCGGAAAATTGCGTCGAGAATTTTGCGGTATCGAGTGTTCATCGAAAAATGCTATCAAATTAAGATAGCACTTTTTCCTCGATATTCATTCAGGATTTTACATTGCCGAGCTGTAAGACCGCTGATGGCCCTCTAGCCTGGGGAAGCAAGAGAGCCATCAATCTTTGACAAGGCCCGATCAACCCTGCTGACAACCCTCACCCATGGCGCGGTACTGGATGGTGTGCACCTGGCCCTGGTGGTCTTCGTAGGTCATGGTCGCAGGCACCACTTCGCAGACATTGGGGATGGTCGAGAGGTTGATCACCCGTTTGATGTCCAGGTTCATGGTGTAGTCGTACTGCTGGGCCACTGGCTGGCTGGAGACAGGTTGGGCCTCGTCGGCAAGGGCGAACGAGGACATACCGACCAATGCAAGAATCAGTAATGGTTTCATGTGGGTTTGCCTTTTGAGCATTCAAGCTGATCGATTGACTTCTAATGCCGTCAATGGCGCGGAGAAGTTGCCATCTACGGTGAAGATGGCACGAAGTACCGATCCCGCTTCGTACTGCCAGGGGGGATGAGTAAAATTCTACTCCCGGTTCGCAATAGTTGAACCCTGAAGTCGGATATTCACCCTTGCCGTATTTGCAACAATCTGCGTCAAATTGGCCGCAAAATCTCACGCCAGAGCCTTGGCGAGCTTTAAGGGCAGGACCCGCCATCTCATTAAAAAATATTCACTGCTCGACACTCTCGGCCACAGAACGCCGGCTGCTAGACCACTTTTACCGCCAACACGGCTCGCGCATGCGTGCTGCGGGCGACGCTGAACTGTGGGTGGCAAGGGCCCCGGGCATCGTTGCAGGCTTGAGCCTGAGTGGGGTGGGTGAAGGCTTTTGGTTGACGGGACTGTTCGTCGACCCGCAGCAGCGCGGCCAAGGGGTGGCCGGGCAATTGATCGAGGCGGCGCTGGAACAGGAAAAGGGACCCACCTGGCTGTTCTGCCACCCGGACCTGGTGCCGTTCTATGAGCGCCTGGGTTTCCACATGGCCGTGCAACTACCCGAAACCCTGGCCAGCCGCCTGCAGCGCTACCAGCGCAGCAAACGCCTGGTAGCCCTGCAGCGGGATCAGTCGTCGCTGAGCTCAAGCCCGGGGAACAGCACCTCGGTGTAGCCGAACTTGGCAAAGTCCTGGATACGCGACGGGTACAGCCGGCCGATCAGGTGGTCGCACTCATGCTGCACCACCCGCGCATGGAAGCCGTCGGCAAAGCGGTTGATCGGGCTGCCCTGGGGGTCGACCCCTTCGTAGCAGATATGCTTGAAGCGTGGCACCACACCCCGCAGGCCCGGTACCGACAGGCAACCTTCCCAGCCGTCCTCCACTTCAGTGGACATCGGCGTGATGACCGGGTTGATCAAAATGGTCTGCGGCACCGCTTCGGCATCCGGGTAGCGCTCGCTGCGCTCGAAGCCGAAAATCACCAACTGCAGGTCGATACCAATCTGTGGCGCGGCCAGGCCTACGCCGCCCACATGGCGCATGGTTTCGAACATGTCGTCGATCAGTTGCTGCAGTTCGGCAGTGCCGAGCATGTGCTCGGGTACTGGCGGGGCGATACGCAGCAGGCGTTCGTCGCCCATCTTTAAAATGTCACGGATCATCTGGGGTTCGGCTCGGAAGGTTGGTGCTGGCTCGGTTGCGGGTGTTCATGGCCCAGCACGGTGATGGTTTCCGGGGCCTTGTGCCCTTCGAAATCCTTCTCGCCAGGGTTCTTGCCCTCGCTCGACATGTGCTCGATCACCGCATTCATCTCCGCGCCCAGCAGCAACACGGCGGCGGAAATATAGAAATACAGCAACAGCACGATGATTGCACCAATACTGCCGTACATGGCGTTGTAGTCGGCGAAGGTTTTCACGTAATAGGCAAAGCCCAGTGACGCCACGATCCACACCACCACCGCCAGCACCGAGCCGGGGGTGATGAAGCGAAACTTCTGTTTTACGTCAGGCATCACGTAGTAGATAAGGGCCACCGCCACCATCAGCAATATGATGATCACCGGCCAGCGCAGAATGGTCCAAAGCGTGACAATGAACTCCTGCATGCCGATCTGGGCGGCGATCCATTCCATCACCTGCGGGCCCAGCACCATCAGCGCTGCGGCCGCCAACAGCATGCCAGCCAGGCCGATGGTGTAGAAAATGGAAAGCGGGATACGCTTCCACACCGGGCGGCCTTCGGGCACATCGTAAGCAGCGTTCATCGCGCTCATCATCAGGCGCACGCCAGCCGACGCGGTCCACAAGGCAATCACGATACCCACCGACAACAGCCCGCCCTTGGACTGCTGCAACTGATCGATCACCGGGTTGACCTGTTCCAGTGCCTGAGGCGGCAGCACCAGTTCCGATTGCAGGCGCAGCCACGAAAAGAAGTCCGGCAAATGCAGGAAACCAATCAGGGCAATGAGGAACAGCAAGAAAGGGAACAGCGAGAACAGCGCCTGGTAAGCCAGCGCGGAGGCGTAGGTGGACATCTCGTCATCAAGAAATTCCTTGACGGTACGAACCAGCACGCGGTGCAAGGGCAGGCCCTGCAGGGCGGAAAAAATCATAGCGTCTCCTTTCGCCGCTCGATCGATTCAACAGACAAGTCTAATAGACCATACCGCTGCTGTGCTGCTCCCGGCCAATGCATCAAAAATTGTGTAAGCCTGTATCAGCCTCTTCGCGAGCACGCCCGCTCCCACAGATACGTACATGTGGGAGCGGGCGTGCCCGCGAAGAGGCCGGTTCAGGTTGCCTCAAATCAAGGCTTCTTCACTGCGTCCTTTACATCGCCCTTGACCTGCTGCGCCTCGCCTTTAAGCTCCTGCGCCTTACCTTCGGCGCGCAGCTTGTCGTTGTCGGTCACCTTGCCAACACCCTGTTTCACGTTGCCGATTGCTTCGTTGGCCAGACCTTTGGCTTTGTCTTTAGTACCGCTCATGGCAAAACTCCTGCAAATGGAGACACGTGAACCGTGTCGACAGAAGGTGGACCCACCACCCTCGCCGGGAGTTTCAACGGATTTTCCAGCCACAAGCCGAGCGGTAAAACTGCGGGCGAATACCGCACCAAATCACCCCGGCGCACCTACTCAGCCGGCACAGCTGCCCTAGAATCCCCGCAAACGTCCGCCCAGAGCAGGCTGACACTCGATAAAAACAATGTTTTCCGGATACCCGCACCCATGCGTCTGATGCCTGCGCTGGTGGCCTTGCTGCCACTGCTCCCCCTGCCCGCCTTGGCCGCCGCACCGGCCAACCCCGAAACCCTGCGTGTCGAGCGCTACGCTGACGACGACCAGCCCGGCTCGCTGCGCTGGGCCATCGAAACCAGTAACCAGAACCCCGGCCACTACAGCATCGACATCGCCGCCGTCGGCAAGCCGCCCTACGTTATCCGCCCCAGCCGTGCGCTGCCGGAAATCAAGGGCCCGGTGCGCATCACCGGCCTGCCTTGGGCACTCGATGGCCAATACATCGCTATCGACGGTTCGGCCTACATCAAGGACCAGGGGGTACGCACCTGCCCCGGCGCCCTGCCCGGCCAGTTCGGCACCAACGTGCGCACCACCACCAACCCCGGGCTGGTACTACGCGACACCCAGGGCGTGCACCTGAGCGGCCTGGAAGTGCGCAACTTCTGCATCGGTATCCTGGTCAACCGCGCCAGTGGCAACGTGATCGAAGACAACCGCATCGTCGCCAACAAAGGCGGCGCGGGCATCATGCTGACCGGTGACGACGGCGCGGGTAACCCCACCGCTACCACCACGAACAACAACAAGGTGCTGCGCAACCAGCTGATCGACAATGGCGATGGCCTGGAACTGACCCGCGGCGCGGCATTCAACCTGGTGGCCGACAACCTGTTCCGCTCCACTGCAGCCAACCCCGAACCCTCGCAGGGTATCGAGATTCTGTTGGGCAATGACAACAGCGTGGTGCGTAACCGCTTCGAAAACTATTCCGACGGCCTGCAGATCAACTGGGGCAAGCGCAACTACCTGGCGGCCAACACCTTCAGCGGCAACTCGATCGGCGTCAGCGTCACCGGCGAGGGCAACATCCTCGACGGCAACCTGATCCACGGCAACCGCATCGGCGTTGCACTGCGCCCGGAACCGGATGCTACCGCCACGCGCCTGAGCGGCAACCGCATCTGGGGTAACAGCCAGGATATCCGCCGCTGTGAAGCGGGCGGTTCGTGCGTGCCGGGCCAACGCACCGGCGCCATCGTGTTTGGCGTGCCTGCGCAGGCCCATGCGCTGTATGTAGGTTCGCGCGGGGTGGGCGCCGACTTGCCGAAGAAAGACCAGGCGATCATCTGCGACGCCAAAGGCGAGCCCAAACCTTGCCAGCCGCTGCCCAATCATAACCAGCAGGCGCCACGGCTGCTTGCGCTGGAAGGCAATGTGTTGCGCGGTGAAGTGCAGGGGCCGGTGTCGAGCCTGCTGCGGGTGGAGTTCTTTGGCAATGCCGAGGCGGATGGCACCGAGGCGGAGCAGTACCTCGGGGAGGTGCTGGTGAACAGCGACAAACAGGGGCAAGCGCGGTTCGCACAAGTGCTGGAGAACATCGGCGGGTTGCGCAGCTTTACCGCGACCGTGACCACTGCCGATGGGGCAACCTCCCAGTTGAGCCTGCCGGTTCGGCGCTAACAACACCGACCCTCATCGGTTAATACGGCCGTTGTAGGAGCGGCCTTGTGCCGCGAAGGGGCTGCAAAGCAGCCCCAAGGTTCTAGCAACAAAGCCGATATTGCCGGGGCCGCTTCGCGGCCCTTTCGCGGCACAAGGCCGCTCCTACACTGACCGCGTCAGCCCCAACGCAAAGGTCTTCATCAAACCTTGCCCCGCCCCGTGCCACCCCTCACAATGCAGGCCTTCATAGCGTCAACCCGCAGGAACCTGCATGAAACTCGACAAACCCGCCGCCATCGCCCGGCGCAACGAAGCATTGGCCAAGCCGGTGCTGAACAGCAGCAACACCCTGTTCGCCATCCTGGACAACAAACGCAACCTGTGGTGGTTCGAAGTGCCCGTGAAGCTGCTGGGCAAGGGCCAGGCCGACTGGGTCAACCTGCTGCTGCACACGCCAGAAAGCGATGAGCTGCAGCACCTGAAAGTGCCCACCAACTTCCTCAAGGCTCATCTGGAGCAGATGGAAGTGCGCAAGCCCGGCAAGCGCCGCTCCACCATCAGCCTGGCCCTCAGCGCCGACCGCGACTCGCTGCTGCGCGACACCCGTCCGGGTGGCGAGCAGCTGGACTTCCGCAACTTCGTACAGGCGTAAGGCGGTCAGGCCCTTTCGATACGATCGTCATGGATGACGATCAGGCCCTGCTTGAACAACGCGCCAATAGCCTTCTTGAAGTTGCCCTTGCTGACGTTGAACAGCTTGCTGATCAGGGCCGGGTCGCTCTTGTCGCACACGCCCAACACCCCACCTTCAGCCTCCAGGCGCGCCATGATCTGCTCTTGCAGGCTGTCGGCCAGGGCCGCACCCACCGGTTGCAGGCTCAGGGCAATCTTGCCGTCGTGGCGCACTTCCTTGATGAAGCCCTTCTCGTGCATGCCCGAACGCAGGAACTTGAACACCTCGTTCTTGTGGATCAGGCCCCAGTGGCGGTTGTTGATGATGGCCTTGAAGCCCATCGGTGTTTCGCCGGCCACCAGCAACTCGACCGGTTGCCCGACTTTGTAGTCGGCCGGGGTGACGTCGAGGTAACGGTCCAGGCGTGACGTGGCGGTGATGCGGCGGGTGCGCTTGTCGAGGTAGACGTGTACCACGCAGTAATCGCCGATTTTCAGCTGCCGTGCCTCTTCCGAGTACGGCATCAGCAGGTCCTTGGGCAGGCCCCAGTCCAGGAAGATGCCGGCACCGTTGATATCCTTGACCTTGAGGCTGGCAAACTCACCCACCTGCACCTTGGGCTTCTCGGTGGTGGCGATCAGCTGGTCTTCGCTGTCCAGGTAGATGAATACGTTAAGCCAGTCATCCACCTCGGTTTCGGCGTTTTTCGGGATGTAGCGCCCCGGCAGCAGGATCTCGCCATCGGCGCCGCCGTCCAGGTACAGGCCGAAGTCCACGTGCTTCACGATTTGCAAACTGTTGTAACGCCCAAGCAGAGCCATTTCCGATGATCCTCAAGACAAGGCGGCTATTCTACACCTGAAGCCACCGGATGGCCCGACCACTGATACGGTGGAACCGCCAGCCCGCCCTTGCGTCTACCATCTGGCCAGACTGAGGAAGGAACAGCACATGCCGCTACGCCTGCCCAAAGCCCTGCTGATCGCCATCGCCTTAACCCTGGCCCTGGCCGCCTGCAGCCGCATCGACCTGGCCTACCGCAACCTGGACCGCCTGGTGCCGTGGTCGCTGGGAGATTACCTGGACATGAACAGCGAGCAAAAAGCCTTGCTCGACGACCGCTTGCGCGAACATCTGGCCTGGCATTGCAAGACCCAGCTGCCAGGCTACATCGACTGGCTGGACCGGGTACGCGGCATGGTCGCCGATGGCCAGGTGACCGACCAGGCCCTGCAGCAACGCACCCGCGAGGCCCGTGAGGCGATTGGCCGGGTGGCAGAGGAAATCACCCCGTCGGCCACCGAGCTGTTGCGCGGCATGAGCGACAGCCAGGTGGCGGAAATGCGCGAGGCGTTCCGCGAGGACATCAACGAACGGCAGAAAAAGTACGTGGATACCCCGCTGCCCAAGCAGATCGCCCGCCGTAGCGAGCGCATGGAGAAACGCCTGACCCCGTGGTTTGGCGAATTGACGGCAGCGCAGAAGCAGCGGGTGCAGGCCTGGTCCGCAGCGCTGGGCGACCAGAACCGCGAATGGATCGCCAACCGCGCCCACTGGCAGCAGCAATTGTTGCTGGCGATGAACCAGCGCAACGACGCCAGCTTCGAGCCACGCCTGGCGACGCTGCTGCAACGCAAGGAAAGTTTGTGGACGCCTGAATACCGCTCGGCATTTCAAAACACCGAACAACAGGCGCGCAGTTTGCTGGTGGACCTGGTGCAGCAGAGTACGCCGCAGCAGCGGCGGTTCTTGCAAGAAAAGCTGGGTAAGGTGCGGACTGATTTCAGTGAATTGAAGTGTTTGAAGGGTTGAAGTCACTGGTTGCCTGTCCTGGCCAAGCAATTACCGGGCCTTGCGCCGGTACGGAAACACATCAATCACCTTCCCCTCGCGAATGGCTGCCTGCAGCCCCTTCCAGTAATCCGCGTCATACAACTCCCCATGCAAGCGGCTGAACAACCGTCGCTGGCCAAGATCGGCAAACAGGAACGGCGGAAACTCTTCGGGGAACACGTCGTGGGGCCCGATCGAGTACCACGGCTCGCCCGACATCTCATCCTCCGGGTAACGCGGTGGCGGGATGTGCCGGAAGTTCACCTCGGTCAGGAAGCTGATCTCGTCATAGTCGTAAAACACCACCCGGCCATGGCGGGTAACGCCAAAGTTCTTCAGCAACATGTCGCCGGGGAAAATGTTTGCCGCCGCCAACTGCTTGATGGCCAGGCCGTAATCCTCCAGCGCCTCCAGCACCTGGCCTTCGCTGGCATGCTCCAGGTACAGGTTCAACGGCGTCATGCGCCGCTCTGTCCAGCAGTGGCGAATCAGTACAGTGTCACCCTCCAGTATTACCGTCGACGGCGCCACCTCCAGCAGCTCGGCCAGGCACTCCGGCGCGAACTTGCCCTGTGGGAAGCGAAAATCGGCAAACTCCTGGGTATCGGCCAGGCGCCCCACACGGTCGACGCTTTTTACCAGCCGGTACTTGTCGATCACGGTTGCGCGGTCGACGGTTTTTGATGGCGAGAAGCGGTCCTTGATGATCTTGAACACGGTGTTGAAGCCCGGCAGGGTGAACACGCTCATGACCATGCCGCGCACCCCGGGCGCCATGACGAAGCGGTCTTCGCTGCCGGCCAGGTGGTTGATCAGCGCCCGGTAGAACTCCGACTTGCCGTGCTTGTAGAAACCGATGGAGGTGTACAGCTCGGCAATATGCTTGCCCGGCAAGATGCGCTTGAGGAAGTTGACGAACTCTGCCGGCACCGGCACATCGACCATGAAATAGGAGCGGGTAAAGGAAAAGATGATCGACACCTCGGCCTCGTCGGTGATCAGCCCATCGGCCTCGATACCATGCCCCTCACGGTGCAGCAGCGGTATCACCAGCGGCCACTGCTCATCGCTGTTGTACAACCGGCCGACCAGGTAGGCACCCTTGTTGCGGTACAGCACCGGCGAAAACAGCTCCACCGCCAGCGTCGGGTCTTTGCAAACCCAATCCGGCAGGCACTCGCGCAGTTGCTCCTCAAGGCGTGACACGTCGCTTTCAAGGTCGCCATAGGCGAATGCATAGTCGGAAAGAATCGCCCGCAGCAGGCCCTGCAGATTGCCATCGGGGCGGTAGGTACAGGTTTGTGTGGCACGCTGGTGGCTGCGGATAGACGGCCGGGTGGTGTGGATGAACATGCAGCCGTCGCTGATCTGGTCATGGCTGAACAGGCTGCAGAACAACGAGTTGTACCAGGTCTCGGACAATTCATCGTCCAGGCGCGGGTCGATCAGGCGTATGTAGGCACTTTTCACCAGAGGCCACTGCTCGACCTCCAGCAGCACTTCGTCATCGAACGCATCACGCAACCAGCCGTTGACCTCGCCGACCTTCTGTTCGTAAAGGTTGATCCGAGCGGCGGCTGCCCGCTGGCTGTCTTGCCAACGCGCCTGCTCGAAGCGCTCGCGGGCGCCGAGGGTGATGCGGCGGAAATGCTCGCGGTAGTCGTCGAAGCCATCGAGGATCATCCGGGCGATCTCGCCGGCAGGCCAGTGCTGGGTCATGCGGTGGACCTCGGTGCAAAGATTGAGTACTGAGCTTAGCCGCCCTTGTGATCATGGGTTAATGCCACACCTCGAAGGCCTGCATGGCCTTTGTAGGAGCAGCCTTGTGCTGCGAAGAGGCCGGTACAGGCGAAAAATACCTGTGCTTGTACCGGCCTCTTCGCAGCACAAGGCTGCTCCTACAAGGGCCGCGCAGAGCGCAATGGATTGCACCGCAAGAAAGCACAAGAATCCCCCCGCCCCCTGGCGTACACTCGCGCCCTGCCCTGTACCCGGAGACCGCCGTGAGCCCCATCGCCCTAGCCCGCCTGCTGACACTTGCTGCCGTCTGGGGGGCGAGCTTTTTGTTCATGCGCATCATCGCCCCCGAGCTGGGCACAGTGCCGACCGCATTCTTCCGTGTATCCATTGCCTGCCTGGGCCTGATCGGCATCGTCGCGGTCGCCCGCGTGCGTTGGGACTTCCAGGGCAAGCTCGGTGCCTGCCTGGTGCTGGGCATGATCAACTCCGGTATCCCGGCCACCTTCTATTCCGTTGCCGCTCAGGTATTGCCAGCCGGCTACTCGGCGATCTTCAACGCCACCACACCACTGATGGGCGTGCTGATCGGCATGCTGTTCTTCCGCGAGCCCATGACCCTGCCCAAGATGTGCGGCATCTTCCTTGGCCTGTTTGGCGTCGGCATCCTCAGCGGCGCCGGCCCGGTGGCGCTGGACATGGCCCTGGTGCAGGGCGCCCTCGCCTGCCTGGCGGCCACCACCTGCTACGGCTTTGCCGGCTTCCTTGCCCGCCGCTGGGTCAGCGGCCTGGACAGCCGCCTTTCGGCACTGGGCAGCATGCTCGGCGCCACCTTGCTGCTAAGCCCGCTGTTCGCCTGGAGCGCGCTCAGCCAGCCGCCTGCCAGCTGGGGCGGCTGGCAGGTGTGGCTATCGCTGTTGGGCCTGGGCCTGTTGTGCACGGCGTTCGCTTATATCCTGTACTTCCGCCTGCTGGAAGAAATCGGCCCGGTAAAGGCCAGCACCGTGACCTTCCTGATCCCGGTGTTCGGTGTATTGTGGGGGGCGTGGCTGCTGGACGAGTCGCTGTCCATGGGGCACCTGTACGGCGGCTTGCTGATTGGCATGGCACTGTGGCTGGTGTTGCGCCCGACGCGCAACTGAAGCGGGGCACACGATGAACAGCGTATACAAGAAGGTCTTGTTCCGCCTGGAACAGGACGAAAACGGCTACCCACCCGCCTCAGTCGAGGGCCTGTGGGCCAAGGCTGTGGAAGGCGGCTATACGGTCGACAACATCCCCTTCCATGTCTACGGCATTGCCCCGGGTGATGTGATTGCCACCCGTGAAGAAAACGGCGAAACCTGGTTCGATGCACTGCGCAGCAGCAGCGGCAGCTCGGTGTTCCGGGTGCTGGTAAAGCCCCCGGAAACCCTGGACCAGGTACGTGCGGCCTTGCAGGACTTCGGCTGCAACTGCGAAACCGAGCAGGCCGTGAAGATGCTGGCTGTCGAGGTCCCGACGCAACGTTCACTCGACACCCTGCTCTACTACCTGCTCACCCAGCGCGAAGCCGGCCTGCTGGACTTCGAGGAAGGCGTATTGCGCCACGCCATCCCCGAAGAGTTCCGCTAGGACTTACGCCTCGGCCAGGCGCGCGACGGGCTTGCGAAACACGAACAGCAGGCCCACCACGATCAACCCCATGCCCAGCAGGCTGAGCGGTGCCAGTCGGTTGCCGAAGATCAGGAAGTCCATCACTGCGGTCACCGCCGGCACCAGGTAGAACAGGCTGGTGACATTGACCAGGTTACCCTTGGCGATCAGCCGATACAGCAGCAACGTCGCCAGCAATGAAACCACCAGGCCCATCCACAGCAACGCGCCGACAAAGCCGCCGGTCCACTCGACATGCAGCGGTTGCAACGGTGCGAACAGCGCGCACATGGCAAAGCCGGCCAGGTACTGCAACGGCAGCGTGCCCATAGGGTTATCGGTGATGCGCTTCTGCAGGATCGAGCCCAGGGTCATGCTGGCCAACGCCAACAGGGCAAACAGCATCCCTGCCAGCGACACCCCGCCCAGGTTGATGCCCTGGTACACCACCATGATCAAGCCGCCCAGCCCCAGACCCAGGCCGAACAGACGGCTCCAGGAGCGTTGGCGCTCCATCAGCACCACGGTCAGGATCGGTTGTACCCCCATGACCGTGGCCATGACGCCAGGGGTGACATGGGTGTTGAGCGCCAGCAAGTAGAAGATCTGGTAGGCGCCGAGCAGCACGCACCCGGTACCCAAGGCGCGCAGAATCGCCCCACGGCTGCGCGGCCAGCGCAGCCCCAGCAGCGGGCCGATCAGCAGCAGGCCGGCCAAGGCCAGCGCCGAGCGCAACAGCAGGAAGGCGAACGGGCTGGCATGCGCCAGGCCCAGCTTGGAGACGATCGCCCCGCTGCTCCACAGCAGGACGAACAGGCTGGTAGTGGCCACCGAGGCCACGGATGCTTTGGTAAAGACAGACATGTATTGCCACCTGATAGTAGGCAGGAAAGCCAAACGGACGGCGTGCGCTTCAGCGAGGGAAGTAGCCGACCGTGTTCAGTAGGTTGCGTGTGCGAAGGGGTTCGGCAAGCAGCCGATCAGCCCAGCACAACCACGCAAGGAGGCGGAGCTACGCCGCCTACGACGCCACTGACAGGTGGTGGGTAGTGACTGATCATGACCGGCTGCTGGCTGCCACGCACGACCATGCCCGCGACTGGCGCGATGGCAAAGCATGTGGTGGAAGGGCTGGCTGGCATGAACAGGTCTTCGGGAAGAGAACAGTGGGTTGGACTATAGCCCGGCGCCACATGGCTGGCAACTACCAGGCCGGCACACTCCTGTGCAGGGGCAGCCTTGTGCTGCGAAGAGGCCATCACTCCCTGCACATATGTATGAGGCAGCACTGGCCCTTTCGCAGCACAAGGCTGCTCCTACACAGGCCACATCCGATTGGCCACTGGTTAATTTTCCACCGCTCCGGCTCGTCTGAATGCGAAACGCAGCACGCATTCACCCGTTCCGAGGATCACCCATGAACGCAAAAGCCTGGCTCTACCGGCCAGCCCAGATCACCTGCCTGCTGCTGGTCAGCGCCTACGCCCACGCCGCCAAGCCCGGCGATATATTCAAGGACTGCAAGGACTGCCCGGAAATGGTCGTGCTACCCCCCGGCAGCTACGTGATGGGCGCCCCCGACGACGAAGTCGGCCGCCAGCCTGACGAAGGCCCGCTGCACACCGTGACCTTCGCCAAGCCCTTCGCCATGAGCCGCTACCAGGTTACCGCCGCCGAGTTGGACGCCTACATCAAGGCCACCGGCACCGTCATCAAGAGCGGCGACGACCGCCCCGGCCGCTGGTGCGAGGCCAGCAAGCCGACCTACAAGCAAGGGCCCCGCCAGCCGGCTGTGTGCGTGGACTACGACGAAGTACAGGCCTACACCCAGTGGCTGGCCAAGACCACCGGCAAGCCCTACCGCATGGTCAGCGAGGCCGAGCGCGAATACGCCGCCCGCGGCGGCTCCACCGGTCCGTTCCCCTTCCCCTTCGACGAGCCGGGCAAGTACGAAATCAGCAAGCACGCCAACACCTACGGCCCTCGCGATGGCTACACCTACACAGCCCCAGTGGGCAGCTACCCGGCCAATGCCTTTGGCATGTACGACATGCACGGCAACGTCTACGAATGGGTTGCCGACTGCTACCACGAAAGCTATGAAGGCGCCCCCGCCGACGGCAGCGCCTGGGTTCAGGACCCGAAATGTATCCGCGCGCACATGCGTGGCAACGACTGGGGCGAGCCGCCAATTTTCTCCCGCTCGGCCAACCGCAATGACCGCCTCAAGACAACCCGCGGCGACTTTCTCGGTTTTCGCGTAGCACGTGAACTGTGAAGTTGTGACGCGGTTAACGCAGCACTGGTGAAAAAAATAGCCAATAAGAATCGTTCCGGTTTTTCACAGGTGCTGCGTCACATAGCTGACATTAAAAAACCCTTCTGCCAACGAGACCGCAATAGATGTCCAAGTCCTTGCCCGGCCCGCTCAACCCGCTTGCAAAAGCGTTACTGATCCGTCATTCCCTTCGGCCCCGGCACGTGTTGTCGCGCGTAGGCCTGGGGCTGGCGTTGTCCACTGCGATGGTTGCCCAGGTGCAGGCGCAGGCGCAGGAATGGGCGCTGGATATTCCCGCGCAGTCGATGAACTCGGCGTTGCAGGCGCTGGCCAAGGAGACGGATACGCAGTTGCTGTACAGCCCGGAGGACATCGGTGGCTTGCAGTCCTCGGCACTTAAGGGCCGTCACGACCTCGCGACATCGCTGCGCATCCTGCTGGGCGGCAGTGGGCTGCGTTATCAGATCGACGGCAATACGGTGACGGTAACGGCGGGCTCTGCCGCAAAGGACGGCCAGGTCGAGCTTTCGGCGACTAACGTCAATAGCGTCGGCCTAGACGCAACCACCGAAGGCACAGGCTCTTACACGACGGGCGTGACAAGCACGGCCACGAAAATGAACCTGTCGCTTCGTGAAACACCGCAATCGATCACCGTTGTCACCCGTCAGCGCATGGATGACCAGCATCTGGGCGCTATTACCGACGTACTGAAACAGACGCCAGGTATCACCATTTCCCAAGACGGCGGGGAACGTTTCAACGTCTATTCGCGTGGCAGCGCCATCGACACCTACCAGTTCGATGGCGTCAATACCAGCCAAGAGAACCAGACGCGCAACATGCCCAGCACACTGTTGGACATGGCGTTGTACGACCGGGTAGAGATCGTCCGCGGCGCCACAGGCCTCATGACAGGGGCAGGCGAACCCGGCGGAGTCATCAACCTGATCCGCAAAAAACCAACCCATGAGTTCAAGTCTTATATCAAGGGCAGCGTAGGCTCCTGGGACAATTACCGCAGCGAAGCCGATGTCTCTGGCCCGTTGACTGAAACTGGCAATGTGCGAGGGCGCATGGTTGCGGCCAAGCAAGACAACCACACATTCATGGACTGGTACGACCAGAAACGCGAAATCTTTTATGGCGTCGTCGAGGCCGATGTGACCGACACGACCCTGGTACGTTTTGGCGTCGACTACCAGAAATACCGCTCAACTGGCTCGCCTGGCGTTCCTTTGCTGTTCACCAATGGCAAGCAGACCGATTTCTCCCGCTCCACCAGTTCTGGCGCACGGTGGATGTACGATGATTTCGAGACCATGAACTACACCGCTACCCTGGAGCAGCAGTTGGTGAACGACTGGAAGCTGCGGGTAGTGGCCAACTACATGGATGTGGACCGAGACGCAGACTTGGGATGGTATCGGAGCACGTCGGGTGTCACTTACCTGAACGAAGCAACCGGTTCGGCAAGCGCCGAGCGGGCCAAGATTTCTGCCGACCAAACGCAAAAAGGCCTGGACGTCAATCTCGCTGGCACCTACGACCTGTTCGGCCGCAGCCATGATCTGGTACTGGGCTACAACTACTCTGAATACGAGAATGACCACCGCTCCCAGACGGGCGGGATCGCCACCTTCAACTTCTACACTTGGGACAACTACCTGGCACGCGACGGCTACCGTCCATCCTTGATTTTCAACATCAAGACACGCCAGAGCGGCTACTACGTGGCCAACCGTTTCAACGTCACCGATGATCTGCACCTGCTGCTTGGTGCCCGAGTTTCGCAGTACACCTACGACTCCGACCTGACATCCCTGATCGCCAACACCAATACGGTCAGCAAGATGCGTGAAACCGGCCAGGTAACGCCGTACGCAGGTTTGATCTATGACCTGACGCCTGAACAATCCGTGTACTTCAGCTACACCGACATCTTCAAGCCGCAAACTTCGATGGACAAGGATGGCAAAGTCCTCGAGCCGGTTGTCGGCAAGAACTACGAAGCTGGCTGGAAAGGCGAGTTCTTCCAGGGCCGGCTTAACACCAGCGCTGCTGTATTCATGGTCGAGCGCGACAATTTTGCCGAACTCGATCCTGGCCAGCTCACTCCAACCGGCTCATCGGCCTATCGCGCAGTCGACGGGGCCAAGACCAAGGGCTTCGATCTTGAAGTCACGGGTGAGATCGCACCGGGCTGGAACGTACAGACAGGTTATAGCCATGCCAAAACCAAGGATGCCGATGGGGAGCGCCTGACCACGCAATTGCCCATGGACACCTTCCGCCTGTGGACCACCTATCACCTCAAAGGCGATTGGGACAAGTTAACGATAGGCGGTGGCGTGAACTGGGATTCGAGCAAATCGCTGACCTTTACCAACATCAACAACGCAAAGGCCAAGGATGACGATTATGCCGTCGTCAACCTCATGGCTCGCTACCAGGTCACCGAACACCTGGCGGCTACCGTCAACGTCAACAACCTGTTTGACGAAAAATACTACTCCGGCATGGCCGGCAGCTACGGTCACTACGGTGCACCACGTAATGCAACACTCGATGTCCGCTACGATTTCTGATCCTGCAAGCCAGTGTGAACAGCGCCCTTCTTCGTGAAGGGCGTTTTTTTTACCCGGTACCGGCAATCAGTATCCGCCAAGGGGCAACAAGCCTGCCCTACCAGGATAGCGGCAGGGCTGCACCCGCAGCCGAAGCAAAAAAAACCTGCGGAATCATCCTTGACGAATGACACCGCAGGTTGCTGAGCCCAGGCAAAGCCCGTGGTTCAGGGGCATGCTCCCTCAGTCACTTACCTTGTCTACCTCTTGCACCATTGTCACCAGGCCATCAATCACTTCCGGGTGTTTGAGGATGTCGTAATGCCCGGCGTTGATAGCCACATTAACGGTACTACGGCGGGTCCAGTACGGGCTGACGGTGTCGCCCGCCCACCAGCATGAGGCCTGTGCCGAGGTGCTCGGCAAACCGCTGATCTGTGAGGACAGCGCCTTTAATCGCATGGCAACGACGAAAGTATGGGCCAACTCGCCGCTGCTGATATCGGCATAGGCCGATTGCTCGCAATGATCGGCGCGCCATTGTTGGACCATTTGTTCCAGGGCAGCCGCCTCGGTATCGACAGGCACCACCCCCGCGGGCAGTTGCTCCTTCGCAATGCCCAGGACCACGCTCAGGAAACCACGCAAATCATTACCCCAGTCGCCTTCAGCCGGTACTACCTCTGGCTTGGGCATGAAGCTGTCAACCAGGCCTAGCGCCGCTACTTGCTGCCCTTGGTTTTCCAGTTCACGAGCAACCATCACCGCCAGTGATCCACCCAGCGACCAACCCATCAGTCGATAAGGGCCCTCAGGTTGTTTCTGGCGGATGTACTGGGCGTAGTCAATGGCCATCGACTCCAGGGAGTCGTCTTCCCAATCACGATCCAGGAACATGCGGCACTGCAAGCCGTAGACACTGCAATGGCCATCCAGGCGACGCGCCAGCGGCTCGTAGTCAAATACCGTGCCGAAGCCTGCGTGCAGGCAGAACAACGGTGTGGCATCGGCCACTCGGCTGTTGAGCAGCAAGAGCGGGTCAAGGTCATTTCCTGCGATAGTGAAGCCCGAAAGTTCGCCAATAGTCGGCTTGGCCATGACATCGCGCAACTTCAACTCGATGGGCAGATCTTCGTGCGCGCGTACCTTGGACAGCATCTTCAGCACCCGCAACGAGTCACCACCAAGCTCGAAGAAGTTGTCGTCGACCCCGACTTGGTCAACCTCCAACACCTCCTGCCAGATACGCGCCAGTACACGCTCGATATCATTGCGTGGTGCCACACGCTTGCGCTGCCCGGTAGCTTCGGGGGCGGGCAGTGCGTTACGGTCGATCTTGCCGTTTGGTGTAAGTGGCATCGACGCAAGCAGGACAACATGTGCTGGCACCATGTAATCGGGCAGCTCGGCACGCATCGCATCACGCAACTGCGCCGACATTACCATCGCGTTTGCTGACACCACATAGCCCACCAGTTGCTTGCCGTTGGCGACCTCGCGGGCCACGACCACCGCATCCTTGACATCAGGAAGGTTGCGCAGACGGGCTTCAATCTCTCCCGGCTCGATACGGAACCCACGGACCTTCAACTGGTTGTCCAGCCTACCGATGAAGTCAATGACCCCATTGGCACGACGGCGTACCCGATCTCCCGTGCGATACAGACGTGAGCCTGGGTTGAACGGGTCTGCGACAAAGCGTTCAGCCGTCAGCGCCGGGCGTTGGTGATAGCCTCGCGCCACCCCCTCGCCACCGATGTAGAGCTCGCCGGCGACGCCGTCAGGCAACGGGTTCAGGTCCTGGTCGAGTACATGCAGGGTACGCAGACCGACCCGTTCACCGATCGGTGCATAGACCGCTTCGCACGACTGCTGCGCCGATACCTTCCACAACAGGGGCGTGACGACCGTTTCTGTCGGCCCGTAGCCATTGGTCAGGTATTGAGGACGCAACGTACGCTTGACCAGCTCGAACAGCGCATCAGGCACGGCATCACCGCCAAAGCAGTAGATTCGCACCGGTGGTGCAGCCTGCGTCGATGCTTCGGCGAATTCTGCCAACTGCTGCAGATAAGCTGGCGGGAAGCAGGCAATATCGATGCGCTGCGCATGCAACACCTGCCAGGTTTCTTCGGCCGTCCACAAACGGTTGTCGCGTACCACGAGGCTGCCACCACTCGACAAGGTCGAGAGCCAGCGTTCCTGAGCACCGTCGAATGCAAACGACATGAACAGCAGCTCGCGGGTCGCTGTATCCATCTCATACAACTGGGCGATAGCCTGGCAATGCATGCGTATCTGCCCATGGCTCACGGCCACACCCTTTGGCTTGCCGGTAGAGCCGGAGGTATAGATCAGGTAAGCCAGGTTGTCATCCTGCACCTGCACCTGCGGCGCGCTGTCAGGTAGTTCAAGACCTGTCAGCAGGTCGAGCTCAACACAGCTGCGAACCTGGGCAAAGCGCTCACGCAAGCCACTGCTGGTGACTAGCAGATGCATGGCGGAGTCTTCGACAATCCACTGCAGACGGTCCTGCGGATAGTCTATATCCAGCGGCACGTAGGCGGCGCCGGTCTTCATCACTGCGAGGAATGCCACGATCACGTCCACTGACCGTTCCAGGGCGATCCCGACCGTGACTTCAGGGCGTGCCCCCAGGCTTGTCAGATGATGCGCCAATCGGTTGGCACGATGATCCAGCTCGGCGTAGGTCAATACCTGCTCACCGCAACTCACGGCCAATGCGTGTGGACGTTCGAAGGCATGCCGCGCGACTTGCCCGGCAAGGTGCAGCATGCTGCTTTCGCCGGCCGGCAGCCGATTACGCGCGACCGTCTGCTGCACCTGGGCCGAAGTGAGCATGCCAAGGCTGCCGATGGCGGCCCGGGGATTATCCAGCATGGCCGTGAGCAAAGACTCGAAGCTACCGCGTATGGCATCGGTGGCCGCTTGGGTGAAGCGGCTTCGCAGGTAGAGGAACTCGACCGACAAGGTCTCGCTCAGGTGTACGGCCAGGTCCATGGCGAAGTTGGTCACATCACGGTTGCTGACTTCACCGAACCGCAGGGTGCTATCGGCGCTTTCGCGCAAACGCTCATCCACGGGGTAGTTTTCAAAGACCACGATACTGTCGAACAACGCCTGCCCCGGTTGCCCGGCCCAGCGTTGTACGTCCGCCAGCGCTGCATGTTCATGGTCGCGCAACTCCAAATTGTAGGCCTGCAATTGTTGCAACCAGTCAGACACCACTACGTCCGGTTGTGGAGCCTGGACCACGGGCAGGGTATTGATGAACAGGCCCAGCATTTCATCCGAACCCGCCAGTCCCGCCGGCCGCCCCGCAACCGTTGCGCCGAAGCAGACGCTGGACTGGCCGGTATAGCGTTGCAGCAATAACAGCCAGGCGGCCTGAATGAGGGTGTTCGGGGTTACCCGCAAACGCTGTGCCTGCTGGCGCAGGCGCGAGGTCTTCGCGGCATCCCAGTGCAGGTACAACGCATCGTGACCCTCAAGTTTGCTGTCGGCATACGGGGCAACCGTCCCTGCCAACAGGGTCGGGCTTTCGAGTTCGCGAAGCTTGCCCGACCAGAACGCCTGCAATGCAGCCTGCGGCTGGCGGGCGAGCCAGCGAATGTACTCTGCAAAGCGCGTGACCGGCACACTCGACCCTTGACCGTGGTAACACTGCAGAACTTCACCCAGTAGGCGCGAGTTGCTCCAGCCGTCCATGAGGATATGGTGTCGCGTCCAGATCAGATGCAAACGCTCATCGTCGAGCCTGACCAGTGTCAGTCTCATCAATGGCGCACTCATCAGATCGAAACCTTGCGCCGTTTCATCCGCTGCCAAGGCTTGCAGATCGTCAGTGCTCACCTCACGCCCACGCCAGTCCAGGACCCGCGTTGGCAATTCGGCCTGGCGGTGCACCACCTGAAGTGGCTCGGCCAGCATGGGTGAAAGCCAGAACCCGGTGCGCAAAATGTCATGACGCACGATCACCTGATTCCAGGCCGTAATGAAACGATCAATCTCGAGCCCGGCCACTTCCACCGAGGTCTGATTGATGTACAGCCCGCTCTCCGATCCCTGCAGGGTATAGAACAACATCCCTTGCTGCATCGGCGACAACGGATAGATATCAGCGACCTGTTGAACAGGTACTGGCAAGCTGTCCAGTTGAGATTGGTTCAGGCCAGCGAGCGGGAAGTCCGAAGGTGTGACACCGGTGTGCTGTTGAAGGCAGCAATGCTCGATCAATGCGTTGAGTTCGGTCACATAGTCATCGGCCAAGCGCTGCAGTGTGGCCGGCGCGAACCGATCCCGGCTGAAGCTCCAGTTCAACTTGAGCTCACCGCCGTATACCTGGCCATTTATCGTTAGCATGCTTGCCAGTGGCGCGGACTTATCCTGAGGTGCCCCTGGGTATTCCTTGGCCGGCACGAATAGAGCAGAGGATGCATCAAAGCTACCATCGAACTGGCCAAGGTAATTGAACACGACTTCGCCATGCGGTAGCTGCACCAACGTATTGCGTGCCTGCTCATCGCCCAGGTAACGCAGCAGCCCATAACCCATGCCCTTGTCCGGCACCGCCCGAAGTTGCTCCTTGATCGCCTTGATCGAATCCCCCATGCCACGCTGTGGGTGCAGGTTTACCGGGTACATGCTGGTGAACCAACCCACCGTCCGGCTGAGGTCGATACCCTCGAACAAGTCTTCACGACCATGACCTTCCATGCGAACCAGCAGCTGCGGATGTGCAGTCCAGCGGCAAACCACTCGGGCCAATGCAGTCAGCAACAGGTCGTTGATCTGGGTGCGGTATGCCGCAGGAGCAACCTGAAGCAGTTGACGTGTGCGCTCACGGTCCAGACAGCTGCTGACCGAGGCAGCGTGTTTTTGCAGATTGCCGCCTTGCGGGTTGTCGCACGGCAGCGCATCGCTCGTACCTTGCAACTGCGCCTGCCAGTAGTCCATTTGCGCCACTAGCTGCGGGCTCGCCGCGTAGTCCCGCAATTGCTGCCCCCAGGCTTTGAACGAACTGGTCTTCTCCGGCAGGTTCAGCGGTTGACCGTCCCGCAGCGCCAGGTAAACCTGTTGCAGATCTGCTAGCAGTACGCGCCACGAGACACCGTCAACGACCAGGTGGTGGATCACCAGCAGCAGGCGTTGCCCACCGTCGGCCAGGTCGATGAGCACTGCGCGCAAGAGTGGCCCCTGCTCAAGGTTCAAGCTGCGCTGCGCCTGCTCGGTCACCAGCGACAATTGGCTGGCATCCGTTACCGAACGCGTCCACAGCAATGCTTGGGGAGCCTCCTTGAACGCCGCATGCCAGCCGCTTTCGCTTTGGTCGAAACTCAAGCGCAATGCATCGTGATGCTCCACCAGCGCGGACAATGCGGCACCCAAGGTTTCGCTATGCAGTATTTCACTCGGCTGCAACAGTACGGACTGGTTCCAGTGCTGACGCTGAGGGATGTCTTCGGCGAAGAACCATTGTTGGATCGGAGTCAATGGCATGCTGCCAGAAACCTTCCCTTGATCGACAGCACTACGCACGTTGCGTCGCGCGATCGCCGCCAACCTTTGGACCGTCTGGTTTTCGAACAACTCTTTGGGTGTGAACTGAATGTCCTGCAGACGTGCACGGCTTACCACCTGCAACGAAATGATGGAATCGCCACCTAGCTCGAAGAAGTTGTCGGTCAGACCGACCCTCTCCAGTTTCAGCACATCCGCCCAGATCGCCGCTAACTGCTGCTCCAGCTCGCTTTGCGGCGCAACGTATTCACCCTGCAACTGGCTGGCATCCGGCTGCGGCAGGGCCTTGCGGTCCAGTTTGCCGTTCGGTGTCACTGGCAGCTTGTCGAGCAGCAACAAGTGAGCCGGCACCATGTAATCCGGCAAACCGGCCTTGAGCGCCTCACGCAGGCTGTCGCGCAGCGCGCTTTCATCTTGCGTGTTGTCGACAGGCACCACATAGCCCACCAACTGCTTGCCGCTCGGTCCGTCCTGCGCCAGCACCACCGCTTCCTGCACGCTCGGCAGTTCCAGCAGGCGCGCTTCGATCTCGCCGAGCTCAATCCGCAAACCGCGGATCTTCACCTGATGGTCGATACGACCGGCGTAGTCGATCACGCCGTCGGCGCGGTAGCGCGCCAAGTCACCGGTGCGGTACAGGCGCCCGCCGTTAGCACTGAACGGGTCCGGCACGAAGCGTTCGGCGGTCAGCGATGGGCGCTGGTGGTAGCCGCGAGCCAGGCCGACCCCGCCCAGGTACAGCTCGCCCGCACTGCCACGCACGGCCGGTTGCAGGCTGCCTTCGAGGATATGCGTCTTGAGGTTGTCGATCGGCTGGCCAATCGGCACGCTGATGCTTTCGTCCGGCTGGCAGGTCCAGTGGGTCACATCGATGGCCGCTTCGGTCGGACCGTACAGGTTGTACAGGCCCGCAGCCGGCAGCCGTTGCAGGGTTTGACGCGCCAGCTCGGCCGGCAGCGCTTCACCGCTGCACACCACGCGCTTGAGGCTAGTGCAGCTTTCGACCGCTTCGTGGGTCATGAACGCCTGCAGCATCGACGGTACGAAGTGCAGGGTGCTGATGCCATGGTGGTTGATGATGTCGACCAGCAGCTGCGGGTCACGGTGCGCCCCTGGCTGAGCCACGACCAAACGCGCGCCGGTCATCAGTGGCCAGAAGAATTCCCACACCGACACGTCGAAGCTGAACGGGGTTTTCTGCAGCACGCTGTCGCTGGCGTCCAGGCCGTAGGCTTTCTGCATCCACCACAGGCGGTTGACCAGCGCCTGGTGGCTGTTGCCGGCACCTTTCGGGCGGCCAGTTGAACCGGAGGTGTAGATCACGTAGGCGAGGTTCAGCGGCGCCACATCGACGGCCGGGTTGGCGTCGCTGAAGCCGCTGAGGTCTTCGACATCCAGGTCCAGGCTGCGCAGGCCGGCCGGAATCGGCAGGTTGTCACGCAG
>NZ_JAWRYI010001071.1:0-253 GCF_046534705.1 Pseudomonas sp. SIMBA_068 | reverse complement strand
CTATCGATCATCTCAACGAAGCGGGCATCCCGTGGCGTATCTCTTATGTCGCTTCCACACTGGCTGCAGTACGCGCAGCGGTGAAAGCGGGACTGGGTGTGACGGCACGTCCGGTCGAGATGATGAGCCCGGAACTGCGTGTTATGGGTGCAGCTGAAGGACTGCCGGTACTGCCGGATACGCAATATCTGCTGTGCCGTAATCCAGACAGCGATAATGAACTGGCGCTGGCTATCTTCAATGCCATGCAGTC
>NZ_JAWRYI010001070.1:0-253 GCF_046534705.1 Pseudomonas sp. SIMBA_068 | reverse complement strand
GAACTCGATAACACCATTAGCGAAATGCTGAAAGAAGGTGCACAAGTGGATCTGACCGCGAACCAGTTAACGCTGGCGACCGCGAAACAGACATTAACTTATAAGCTGGCGGATTTAATGAATTAATAGCTGCCACAGCTCCCGGCGGCAAGTGACTGTTCGCTACAGCGTTTGCCGTTGGGTAATGCACACATCCCAATCGCCGTACCATCCAGTTGACGGGCAACAGAAAGCGAACCGCCGATCATTGCAC
>NZ_JAWRYI010001069.1:0-253 GCF_046534705.1 Pseudomonas sp. SIMBA_068 | reverse complement strand
GGCGAACGACAAGGTCGCCGTGCCGAAGAAATGAATGTGCACATCGCCCGGGCGCAGGAACTGGGCGTACTTGAAGTGGTGATACTCCAGGTTGTCCAGAGAGTGGCACATGTTGTCCTCACCGCTGAGGAAGGCCTTTTCCCAGATCACCTGGCCGTCGCGACGAATCCGGCTGATGCCGTCCAGGTGGCGGGGCAGTTCACCCACCCGCAGTTCGGGGCCGAACGAGCAGCTACGCAGCTTGGAGTGAGCC
>NZ_JAWRYI010001068.1:0-253 GCF_046534705.1 Pseudomonas sp. SIMBA_068 | reverse complement strand
GGTTGGCGACCCAGGTCAGTACCAGCACAAAGGCGAAGTAGGAGATCACCAGCGCGCTGTTGAAATGGCCGCTGCTGTTGCGCATGTTGTTCAGGTACACCTGCAGGGTCTCGTAACGGGTGCCGACCAGCAGGTTGGCGAACACGAACTCGCCAAACAGGAACGAAAACGACAGCAGCAACGCCACCATCAGGCCCTTGCGCAGGTTCGGCAGCACCACCAGCAGCACGGCCTGCCAGGTGCTGGCGCCCAG
>NZ_JAWRYI010001067.1:0-253 GCF_046534705.1 Pseudomonas sp. SIMBA_068 | reverse complement strand
CCATTGCGCAGATTCAGCTGCAGCGGCTGTACAAACGTCTGGATGAACGGGGTTATCAGCTGCACATCTCTGATGATGCGATCAAACTGCTGGCGGAGAACGGGTATGATCCGGTCTACGGTGCACGTCCGCTGAAACGTGCGATACAGCAGCAGATCGAGAACCCGCTGGCTCAGCAGATCCTTGCCGGTTCGCTGGTGCCAGGCAAAACCATCGAAATGGATGTGGAGAACAACATCATTACTGCACATCA
>NZ_JAWRYI010001066.1:0-253 GCF_046534705.1 Pseudomonas sp. SIMBA_068 | reverse complement strand
ATCGTAAAAACGATAGAGCAGGCGCGCTAATGAACTTTTGCCGGCACCACTTGCGCCCACAATCGCCACTTTACTACCCGCTTTAACCTTAAAGCTAATATTATCAAGAATAGGGCGGTTTGCATTGTAGCTAAAACTGACGTTATTAAAGGCAATTTCCCCCTTTTTTACATTAAGGGTATTTGCATTTGGAGCGTTAGTGACTTGTGGTTTTTTATTGAGTAAGCCCAGCATATTTTCTAAATCGGTAAGG
>NZ_JAWRYI010001065.1:0-253 GCF_046534705.1 Pseudomonas sp. SIMBA_068 | reverse complement strand
CCCACAATCAGCCAGAACAGCGGTGCAAGATAAAAACGAAAGTTAATCCACAGCAATGCATTTTGCAGCTCACGCAAATACTCACGTTCGTCGCAGCCTGCCGGGACGCCGTGAATCATGGTGAGTTCGCCAGCCATCGTGGCACGGGCATGGCTATCATTACGTGAAGCAGCTGTCAGATAAGCATGATAATGAAGACGAACTTTACCTGCGCCAATACACAGCAAACCAATCAACAGCCACACCAGTAGCG
>NZ_JAWRYI010001064.1:0-254 GCF_046534705.1 Pseudomonas sp. SIMBA_068 | reverse complement strand
GGTGCGGTTTTCTGGTAGCTGGCGGCTGCCCAAGGCTTGTTCCAGGCTCTCTTCCAGGCCGTCGAGCTGGACCCTGGCCTCCCCGGAGAGCCCCAGGCCGTCGCGGAAGTATTCGACCAGCCACGGGCTGTTGCGCGGCATGACTTCCACCAGGTCGCCAGCCAGCCAGCTGCTGGCGCTGGGGGCCAGCAGTTGCAGCAGGTAGACCCCGGAGCCGCTGCTGTCGGGGTTGAGCAGGGTGCGGCTCTTCAGGG
>NZ_JAWRYI010001063.1:0-254 GCF_046534705.1 Pseudomonas sp. SIMBA_068 | reverse complement strand
GCTTCCTGCTGGGCATCGGCCTGCTGCTCGCGTTCGCAGGTTCGATGAACTACGGCGAAGTGTTCGCGAAGCGTGCCGAGCTCGCGAGCCTGCACTTCCCGGGCACCGACTGGGGCCTGCTGACCGTTGCCTGTATCTGCCTGTTCATCGGCGCGATGGGCAAGTCGGCGCAGTTCCCGCTGCACGTGTGGCTGCCCGACTCGATGGAAGGCCCGACCCCGATCTCCGCGCTGATCCACGCCGCCACCATGGTG
>NZ_JAWRYI010001062.1:0-254 GCF_046534705.1 Pseudomonas sp. SIMBA_068 | reverse complement strand
ATATCGATCGTGGTGATCAGATCCTTGAGCATCTGTGGCAATTCGGGGTCTTTGATCAGTTGCCCGCGCAGGCGAACATCCATGGCACCGGCGGGCAGCCCCGCAAGATTCTCCAGGGCCATGTCCACCAGGCTCATCTTCACCGGCTCGATGTAACCACTGCCGAGATCGCCGACCGGCACCTTGAAGGTCACTTCCAGATCTTTGGCGGCGTAGCCCTTGGAGGCCAGGTGAGCGTTGAGCTGTTGTTCGGC
>NZ_JAWRYI010001061.1:0-254 GCF_046534705.1 Pseudomonas sp. SIMBA_068 | reverse complement strand
CTGCTCAGGGGTGCGCTTTGCCACGGATCTCAGATCCATCCAGCACACTAGCCTGGCATAACGTTTTAACGAAATGCTGGCGCGTGAACATTTTTATTTTTTTTCGCGGCAGGTGACAGCGTCAGTCGGGTTTCACGCAGCAGCCCGACTGACGAAGCCTGCCCGGAGGCATGCGGGGCAGGTATTCAGCTTACAGGCGGTTACCGGCCTCAACCAGTTCGTTATAGGATTTTAAAACACGCATCGGTGAACCC
>NZ_JAWRYI010001060.1:0-254 GCF_046534705.1 Pseudomonas sp. SIMBA_068 | reverse complement strand
GTGTCATTGATCTGCTTGAAGTCGTTGAGGTCGAAGAACAGCAGGGTCGCCGGTTTTTCCAGGCGCTTGCACACCCCCAGGGCATGCCGCGCCAGGGCCTCGAAGCCGCGGCGATTGGACAGCAGGGTCAGCTCGTCCATGCTGGCTATCTGCACCGCCGCCAGTTCCTGCTCGGCCATGCGCGCCAGGTCCCGTAGCAGTGCCCGATCCTCGTCGTCCAGGTCGCGGGGCTTGATGTCGATCAGGCACAGAGT
>NZ_JAWRYI010001059.1:0-254 GCF_046534705.1 Pseudomonas sp. SIMBA_068 | reverse complement strand
ACATCCGCAGGTCGAAATCAAACTGGATACCGGCGATGCTGCGGATGCGGTGGAAAAAGTGCACTCCGGCGATGCCGATCTGGCCATTGCCGGCCGTCCTGAAACGCTGCCCGCCAGCATTGATTTTATGCCACTGGGGCTGATCCCGCTGGTGCTGATCGCGCCTGCACTGCCCTGTGCCGTTCGTACTCAGGCAACACAGCCGCAGCCCGACTGGTCAAAAATTCCGTTTATCCTGCCGGTGCAGGGACCGG
>NZ_JAWRYI010000125.1:0-372 GCF_046534705.1 Pseudomonas sp. SIMBA_068 | reverse complement strand
CGTAAATCACCGCGATCGCCCCGATATAGCGGGTGATGGTCAGTCCGAGCCCGGCACCGATAAACCCTAAACCGTCCCACGAGAAGCAGCCATAAATCAGCACGCTACTGATGATGATGTTGAGGATGTTCATGCCGCCATTAATCAGCATCGGAATCTTGGTGTTACCTGCACCGCGCAGCGCCCCGCTGCCAATCAGGGTGATGGCGGCGGCCGGATAGCTCCAGGCGGAAGTCTGCAGATAGCTCAGCGCCAGCGCTTTGACTTTTGGATCGGCGGCACCGGCAATCGCATCGACGATCAGATGGCCCCAGAACTCAATGGCGATCACCAGCACAAAGGCGAGTATCGTCATCATGGCCAGCGACTGAC
>NZ_JAWRYI010001058.1:0-254 GCF_046534705.1 Pseudomonas sp. SIMBA_068 | reverse complement strand
CATCTTGTTAAGAATAATCCTAAGCGAGTGATTAAAAGTAACACATATTTGCACTAAGTAAATTACTTAAACTTTACTTAAGTAAAATCTTATGAAAGTGGCCCGTTGAAATTTTGTCAATCTTCTGTAAACTCGCAGCTTATGTTTACAAAGGAATTGTGATTTCATACCTACGGGAAGGATATACCTGGCTCGTGCGGTAGCTATGAGCTTATACACATCTTGTAACTTACTGAATGTGATCGTGAAAACAG
>NZ_JAWRYI010001057.1:0-254 GCF_046534705.1 Pseudomonas sp. SIMBA_068 | reverse complement strand
CTAACTTTATTGCCATTGCCGCACCAACCATGCCGCCGCCAACCACTATCACATTATTTTGAGTCATGTTTTTCATCATTTTGTTAATACGTTAATCTATTTTAATTGTACCGTAACTCGCCGCTATAGTGCGAGAGTATATAACTATCAAGCTATTAAACTCGTCTGAGTTTGATTTGAGATCACAAACATGAAAACTATACTTGGATCTGGGCGGGTATCCAGCTAAAATACGCGTCCTTTAAGTGAGCAAG
>NZ_JAWRYI010001056.1:0-254 GCF_046534705.1 Pseudomonas sp. SIMBA_068 | reverse complement strand
CGGACCACCGCGTGTTGCAACTGGCCTTGGCGCCAGTCGACCCAGAACTCGCCCCCGGCGCGCAATGCGTCAGCCTGCCACTGGCCCAGCAGACGCGGCGGCAACCAGCGCGCCCAATCGCTCTGCGGCAGGCTCAGGTATGCCGCAACCTCAGCGTCTTGCCAGGCTTTGGCCGACGCGCGGCTGCGCAGGTTCAGCGCCAGGGGCTGGCCGTCCGGCAGGGTTGCGCGCACGTCGAGGGCCTGGCGCGAGGC
>NZ_JAWRYI010001055.1:0-254 GCF_046534705.1 Pseudomonas sp. SIMBA_068 | reverse complement strand
GAACCACGACCACCCACCGAACTGATACCGATCGACAGCTGGTCGATGCCACTGGCCAGGTTGGCCATCCCCGAGGCGAGGTCGGCCAGTTGCTTCTGGGTCGCCAGGGTGTTGCCGGCGGTTGGCGTGTTCAAGGCGTTTTTCAGCTGGCTCACGGTATCCAGTATGTTCTGGGTCTCGTGAGTGTTGACCGACACACTGAACTGATCGTTGGCCGCCGGAGAAGGCGCGCCGGTCAGGGTGAAGCTCACGCC
>NZ_JAWRYI010001054.1:0-254 GCF_046534705.1 Pseudomonas sp. SIMBA_068 | reverse complement strand
CCATCGAACTGATCACCCAAGTCACCGGCAAACGCCCCACCGGCTACGTCGCACCCTGGTGGGAATTCAGCAAGGTCACCAACGAGTTGCTGTTGAAAAAAGGCATCAAGTACGACCACAGCCTGATGCACAACGACTTCCACCCTTACTACGTGCGCAAGGGCGACAGCTGGACCAAGATCGACTACAGCCAGCACCCCGACACCTGGATGAAACCCCTGGTGCGCGGCGAAGAAACCGACCTCGTGGAGATC
>NZ_JAWRYI010001053.1:0-254 GCF_046534705.1 Pseudomonas sp. SIMBA_068 | reverse complement strand
AATTTTGCAGCAAACTGCCGCCGTCGCATTTTTTCCGCTGCCATCGCTCATTTTGTGTCAATCTGAACAAAATCCGCGAAATCGAACCGAGGTTTAATAACACCTATATTCTGCGGCTGAAAGATCTGGATTTTGAAGTGCCAGTCAGCCGCAGCAAAGTAAAAGAATTTCGCCAGTTAATGCAACTTTAATCGGGAACTTTCATGAAAGCACCAGGCTTGCCCGCCGATCAACAATTTTTCGCTGATCTGTTC
>NZ_JAWRYI010000124.1:0-373 GCF_046534705.1 Pseudomonas sp. SIMBA_068 | reverse complement strand
AGCGCCAATGCCAATAACGCTGAGCTTGAAGTTGACTTAAAGAATCAAACATACAGGCCACTGCTTTTAATTTGCCACTGCGATAAAGCACTATTAGTGGTTGCTTTTCTTGCCAAAAACTACTGAGTTCTTCACGTATTAATGCACGTAACTTTTTCTCGTAAACGGCTTTATTTTTTCCATCATAACCAAGCATTGTTTTTAGTACAGGGTCATCATGGTATGCCTGATAAATTAAACTTGCGGCAGTGCTTATATCTTCTGCTTCAATGTATTGTACGCTGAACGTTTCTTCTTGTGCGGTTATACTCATTGTATGTCCTTTATTGTTTTAGCCGTAAATATAATCAGAGCTCAAATACTAAAGCTATAC
>NZ_JAWRYI010001052.1:0-254 GCF_046534705.1 Pseudomonas sp. SIMBA_068 | reverse complement strand
CGGCTACGACGTGGCGATCGCGCTGGAGTCATAAGCATGAGTAAACAACGAGTTTTTATTGCTGGTCATCGCGGGATGGTCGGTTCTGCCATCAGGCGGCAGCTCGAACAGCGCGGTGATGTGGAACTGGTATTACGCACCCGCGACGAGCTGAACCTGTTGGACAGCCGCGCGGTGCATGATTTCTTTGCCAGCGAACGCATTGACCAGGTCTATCTGGCGGCGGCGAAAGTGGGCGGCATTGTTGCTAACAA
>NZ_JAWRYI010001051.1:0-254 GCF_046534705.1 Pseudomonas sp. SIMBA_068 | reverse complement strand
CCGTTGCCCAGCAGAATCAGCGGGCAAGGTTCGGCCGGCAGGTGGAAGCCGCTGTTGCGCCGTACCCGCAGGCTGATGCTCGAACCCACCGCAGCATGCTCGGTGAGCCAGCCGGAACCGATCCCCAGGCTGCCGTCGGCGTGGCGTTCCTGGCGTACCAGCAGCTCCAGGCAACCGTCGGCGGCAATCGAGGCGATGGAGTATTCGCGCATGCTCAGGGGCACCAGGGCATCCACCAGGGCCTGGGCGTGCAG
>NZ_JAWRYI010001050.1:0-254 GCF_046534705.1 Pseudomonas sp. SIMBA_068 | reverse complement strand
CCAGCACCACATCGCGCGGCAGGATCTGCTGCTGTGCGTAGTGTTTTGCCACGATCCCGGCCAGCAGATCGCGCTGCGTCGGGATCACTTTGCTGTCTTTGTTGGCATTCTCGTTCAGCAGCGCCGCATTGGTCTGATCGACCAGCCCGCGGATGGCGTGATGTAACTGGCTCTGACGATCGCGGGCGACATCGCGATCGTGGCGGTATTCAATGTAGGCGCGGGCCAGTTGAGGGTAAGGACCCGCCATCAGC
>NZ_JAWRYI010001049.1:0-254 GCF_046534705.1 Pseudomonas sp. SIMBA_068 | reverse complement strand
CGGCGCTGCGGGTCAGCGTGCTGCTGGAGGCCGGCGAAAGCCGTGAGGTGGTGTTCCGCCTGGGGGCCGAGCAGGATGCCAAGACCGCTACCCGGTGTGTGCAGCAATACCGCGGCCTACGGGCAGCCATGGAAGCGTTCGAAAAGGTTCAGATCTACTGGCGCCAGACCCTGGGCGCCCTGCGGATCGAAACCCCCGAACCGTCGTTGGATGTCTTGGCCAACGGCTGGTTGATGTACCAGGTAATTGCCTGC
>NZ_JAWRYI010001048.1:0-254 GCF_046534705.1 Pseudomonas sp. SIMBA_068 | reverse complement strand
TTAAAACTCTAGATTTATAAACAAATTCACTCAGCCAAAAAGAGAGCAAATAAAGCCAAACCTTCTAAAAAGACATATTCTCTTCAAAGTAATGCCAACACAACTGTATTAAGTTCTAAAAATATATTAGCTTTTATTCGCTACTGCTAAGGGAAACAGGAAGCTGTTGAATCGTGTCAGCGTTTGAAGGGCTTGCTTTCGCGCAGTTTTGCATGATGTATAGGAATACAAATGCCGGGAGCACAGGCTGTGAA
>NZ_JAWRYI010001047.1:0-254 GCF_046534705.1 Pseudomonas sp. SIMBA_068 | reverse complement strand
ATCGTTCCATTCCACCCAGCCCGGCGGGAAGTTGCCCACCTGATAGCCACCGGGGCCGCAGTCCCAGGGTTCGGCGATCATCTTCACCTGGCGCAGCACCGGGTCCTGGCGGCAGGCCACGAGGAAGCTGTGGCGCTCGTCGAAACCGTCGTGGTAGCGGCCGAGAATGGTCGCCAGGTCGAAGCGGAAACCGTCCACGTGCATCTCCGTGGCCCAGTAGCGCAGCGAGTCGGTGACCATCTGCAGCACGCAGG
>NZ_JAWRYI010000123.1:0-373 GCF_046534705.1 Pseudomonas sp. SIMBA_068 | reverse complement strand
CGGCTTTGTAAAGTTGTGTAAATAGACATTTCACCTACTGGCCAGCGCAGCAGGCGAGCGGCATGATTGGCGTCAACCCCCCATTTAATGGGCGAATGAGCTTACCCATCGCCTGACGAACATTTTCCAGGCACAAGGCACCCAGCCGTCCAAGGGATACCTTAAACCGCCAGAAAACCGATTTATCCGACTCAAGCACAAGAAAAATAACAGTAAAAATGCTATGGTCACTCAAGCAGCGAACCTCGAGGCTCGCGGCGGACTGGCGACTGAATCGGGCACGCTCAAGCCCTGTGAACAAATGACGGACATAGATGCAGCTATCAATACGTGATGCGAGCCGATTCGTGATCGGCGCCGGGTTAATGCGCGA
>NZ_JAWRYI010001046.1:0-254 GCF_046534705.1 Pseudomonas sp. SIMBA_068 | reverse complement strand
CGCCACCTGCCTTGTCCCCCGACCAATCCAACAATCCTTCAGGATATTTATGCATTGCTTCCTCGGCGAGGCCAGTCACCCTCGCAGAAACCTTCTGGGGCTCACGAGTATGGAAGAATGATTGCCGGTCGCTCAATCATTCCCGCTTACTCCTATACAGCAGCGACCGCCGGTTCTTGTTGGCTTGCCGCGCTGGATCGACTACTTTGTGTTGATGCTTGTTCTAGCCTGTCAAGAATATAAACGACTGCAAG
>NZ_JAWRYI010001045.1:0-254 GCF_046534705.1 Pseudomonas sp. SIMBA_068 | reverse complement strand
ACCGCCTTTTCTGCGGCTATCGCGGTTTGTGCGTCGATATTTGCGCTGTGGCTGGTCTGCAATGGCGATCTGCCTTTGCCGCGCCTGGCAGGCGGCGCGCTGATCCTCGGCAGCGGCGTAGTCGCGATGCACTACACCGGCATGGCGGCGCTGATGTTCTCCCCCGGTATCGTCTGGAAATGGGGCTGGGTAGCGCTGTCGGTGGCGATCGCCCTGGCCGCCTCTGGCACCGCGCTGTGGCTGGCGTTTAACCT
>NZ_JAWRYI010001044.1:0-254 GCF_046534705.1 Pseudomonas sp. SIMBA_068 | reverse complement strand
ATCATGCGGCGAAATGGTTGTCAAAGCCATAGTGACTCCTTACGGACAATAGACATTTTTCAGGGTGGCGATAATGGCATTTACCGCCTCATTTTTAATGGAATATAGAATGCGTTGGGCATCCCGTTGGCTGTCGATAAGCCCTTCGTCCCGCATACGAGCGAGATGCTGTGATGTCGCAGAGGCACTCAGTCCGGTAATGCGCGTCAGCTCTCCCGCGCTGGTGCCGGGGGAACCGCTAAGCATGCACAGAA
>NZ_JAWRYI010001043.1:0-254 GCF_046534705.1 Pseudomonas sp. SIMBA_068 | reverse complement strand
CCCTGCATCAACCGCAACAGCAATAACGATGGCCTCGATCGACGAACTGAAACAACGCATCGACCTGCACGACCTCGCCGATCGCCTCGGCTTGAAGCGCGGTCGCGGCGGCGACCGCGCGCTGTACCACTCGCCGCAGCACGACGACAAGAGCCCGTCCCTGTCGATCTACGTGGACCACCCGAAGCACGGCACCGGCTGGCGCGACCACAGCGCCGACGTCGGCGGCTCGTGTATCGACCTAGTCATTCACA
>NZ_JAWRYI010001042.1:0-254 GCF_046534705.1 Pseudomonas sp. SIMBA_068 | reverse complement strand
CTGATACCGGTGACGAACAGGTTCGGGTCGAAGCTCGGCTTGCTGACCATGGCGAGCACTTCGCCCGTACGTGGATCAAGTGCCACCACCGAGCCGCGACGGTCGCCCAGGGCCTCTTCGGCGGCCTCCTGGAGTTTGACGTCGAGGCTCAGCACGATGTTTTTGCCGGGGATCGGGTCGGTGTGCTTGAGAACGCGTAATACGCGGCCCTGGGCGTTAGTCTCGACCTCCTCATAGCCGACATGGCCATGCAG
>NZ_JAWRYI010001041.1:0-254 GCF_046534705.1 Pseudomonas sp. SIMBA_068 | reverse complement strand
AAGCCATTTGGGCAGCGACTGAAATCGCATTTAGAAATTTGCAGGCGTTGAGCCATCGAGAAGGTGCAGTGATCGGTTGCCACCACGTCAATCGCACCATCGCTGATGCCACACCACAGTTTGTCCTGCTCGCGTACGTTACGCAGCGGTGGGCTAAGAATGAACTTCATGCCATCTTCTGTATCGTAACTGCGTTCGTCCATCAGGAGATATTGTGGGCAGGTTTCAACCCAGACTGGCTGGTGATTCGCACG
>NZ_JAWRYI010001040.1:0-254 GCF_046534705.1 Pseudomonas sp. SIMBA_068 | reverse complement strand
CTCACCGGGCTTGAGCCGGTGAGTACCTCAATGGCATCAGCGTTATAAGTTTGAGTCATGGTTTAAGTTAGCAATTCGAGTTGATCGTCAGAGATGGTGCAGACCAAGAAAATCGACGATCGGGTTGAAATAATCTTCGAAGCCCGTGAATGCGTGGTTGCCGCCTTCTATGACAGTCTGGCGGCAGGAAGCGTAGTACGCCACCGCCTGGCGGTAATCCAGCACTTCATCTCCCGTCTGTTGCAGCAGCCAGA
>NZ_JAWRYI010001039.1:0-254 GCF_046534705.1 Pseudomonas sp. SIMBA_068 | reverse complement strand
CCAGCAGCAGCTGGGCGAGCTATCCCGGTAAGAAGCCTAAGCAGGTGCTGCCAGAGCGCAGCGGCTGGTTCCTGATGATGCAGGATGGTGATGATGTCTGGCTGGAGCAGCGCCCGCCTGTGGGCTTGTGGGGCGGCCTGTTCTGCTTCCCGCAGTTCACAACGGAAGCGGCGATGACCGACTGGCTGGCGGCCCGCGGCATCCATGCAAAACCGCAGCAGCTTACTGCGTTCCGTCACACCTTCAGCCATTTC
>NZ_JAWRYI010001038.1:0-254 GCF_046534705.1 Pseudomonas sp. SIMBA_068 | reverse complement strand
CGCAGGATGGTCCACAGCGTTACGATGAACTCCTGCATGCCTATCTGTGAGGCAATCCATTCCATCACCTGCGGCCCCAGCACCATCAGCGCCGCCGCCACCAATAGCATGCCGGCCAAGCCTACGGTGTAGATGATGGAAAGGGGTATGCGCTTCCATACCGGTCGCCCTTCGGGCACGTCGTAGGCGGCGTTCATGGCGCTCATCATCAGTCGCACGCCCGCCGACGCGGTCCACAGGGCAATCACGATACC
>NZ_JAWRYI010001037.1:0-254 GCF_046534705.1 Pseudomonas sp. SIMBA_068 | reverse complement strand
CGTTGGTGATGGTGAAGTTACCACCGGTCAGATCTTCAACGGTCAGCTTGCCGTCACGGCCTTTGACTGCCAGCTCTTTGATTTTCTTCTCGATGTCTGCCATGCCGAGGGTATCGACATCACGCAGTACCGGTGTCACCAGGCCGCGCGGCGTAGAAACCGCCATGCTGACGTCGAAATAGTTGTGGTAAACCACGTCATCGCCGTCGATAGACGCGTTCACTTCCGGGTAACGTTTCAGGGCTTCAACCACC
>NZ_JAWRYI010001036.1:0-254 GCF_046534705.1 Pseudomonas sp. SIMBA_068 | reverse complement strand
CCCCGAGTCGTGGTGGTGGTCATCGTGCCCATGGTCATCGACATGGGCGTGTCCAGCATTGGTCACTAAGTTCGACATGGTTTAAGCCTGTTCCAACGAGGTTTCTACACGGTTGGCCGGGATCTTCTTCTCGGCTACCAGGCGAGCGTGCTGCTCGGCTTCGATGCGTTCGATCGTTTCGACCGGCACCATGTAGCCTTGATCATCACGGGCAGCGTGAATGATGAAGTAACCGATAGTGCCCACCAGGCTCG
>NZ_JAWRYI010001035.1:0-254 GCF_046534705.1 Pseudomonas sp. SIMBA_068 | reverse complement strand
AGAACAGCATCTCCAGCAGCATCGACAGCGTCACCTTGAACTTGCCACCGAACTCTTTCGCGCCCTTGGCCCAGATCAGGATGATGCTCAGCAGTTTAGGCAGGAACAGCAGCACAATGGTGGTGGAGAACAGCGCCACCGCCTTGTCCGGATGCCATTGCGGCCACAGCGGGTACAACTGGCGCGGCGCCATGAAGTACTGCGGCTCCATCAGGGTATTGACCGCCAGCAGCGCGGTCGACAACACCAGGAAG
>NZ_JAWRYI010001034.1:0-254 GCF_046534705.1 Pseudomonas sp. SIMBA_068 | reverse complement strand
ACACAGGGATTTGATGGTGTTCGAGGGTGTCGCGGGTCATGGGCCAACTCTGTTCAATCAACACGATCGCAAGCCTGGGCGGCCGACGCGATACGCCGAGCATACCGGCACTTTCTGCACGCATGGCAGGTTAAATTTGAGAATTTCGGCTTCTTATAAAAAAGCGCATGGGTCTCCAGGCTTACCTTACAAGCGCATGGATTTAGGCAACCGATGAACCTGCCGACCCGACCTGCCCAGTGGTGATCATCAAC
>NZ_JAWRYI010001033.1:0-254 GCF_046534705.1 Pseudomonas sp. SIMBA_068 | reverse complement strand
GAGAACGAGCAGACCGACGCGCTGCGCAACTTTTTTGCCAACAATGGCAAAGCGTTAGCTATTGGCGTGGTGATCGGCATTGCTGCGCTGGGCGGCTGGCGTTACTGGAGCAGTCATCAGGATGATACGGCGAAGACAGTATCAGCGCAGTATCAGCAGCTCACTAGCGCCATGCAGGCGGGCAAACCGGAGACGCTGGAAGCGGTAAACCGTTTTGCCAGTGAAAACAGCAACACCTACGGTGCGCTGGCTGC
>NZ_JAWRYI010001032.1:0-254 GCF_046534705.1 Pseudomonas sp. SIMBA_068 | reverse complement strand
GCTACCACGCGCACCTGGGCATGCTGTATATGAGCATGGGTAAGGATGACCAGATGGTGCAGGAGTTTCGTACCGAGAAGGCCCTGTTCCCCGAGTCCGCTTCGTACATGGACTTCCTGCTGAAAAACGCCAAGACTGGAGTCGCCGCTAAATGAGCCTGTTAAAACTCACTGGCGCCTTGCTGGCCCTGGCCTTGCTCGGCGGTTGCGCAGCGCCCAAGACCGTTGATTACGCGGCGTACAAGCAGGCGCGAC
>NZ_JAWRYI010001031.1:0-254 GCF_046534705.1 Pseudomonas sp. SIMBA_068 | reverse complement strand
CCAGACGACCTGAAAGGTTGGCGATGGAAATAACAGTGACTGCATTGGCTGCGGAAACCACATCAAGGTGTGCCAGACTTTGGGCGATATCTTTCGCTACCCCAATCACATACAGGCCGCTCATGCAGGCAGTCAGGAACATTACCGCTAACATCCAGTACTGCGGTTTACGCATCGACTCTGCCAGCGTGTAATCTTTCTCCACTACGCCATTGCTGGTTTTCACTTCCTGTTTTGGTGCGTCTTTCATTAAC
>NZ_JAWRYI010001030.1:0-254 GCF_046534705.1 Pseudomonas sp. SIMBA_068 | reverse complement strand
CGCCTGGCCGACGGCAGCCAGTTGTGGCTGGGTGCACAAAGTGCGGTGGACCTGGAATTTTCGGCGCTGAGCCGAGTGTTGAAGCTGCGCTTTGGCGAAATACTGGTGGAGACCGCCGCCGACCCGCGCCGGCCGTTTTTCGTCGACACCGCGCAAGGGCGCATGCAGGCGCTGGGTACACGGTTTGCGGTCTGCCAACTGGGCGACAGCACGCGGTTGAACGTGTATGCCGGTGCGGTCGAGGTTTGTACTGC
>NZ_JAWRYI010001029.1:0-254 GCF_046534705.1 Pseudomonas sp. SIMBA_068 | reverse complement strand
AGGGTCAGCGACCACATGCCGCCGATGGTCGAGTACAGCACCACCACGCCACCGCCGAGCAGCAACGACATCCAGAACGGCAGTTCCAGCAGCACCTGCAGTACGGTTGCCATGGCCAGGGTCGAGGTGACGCCGATCATCAGCGCATATGCCAGCATGATCGCTGCACTGGCCTGGCGTGCCATGGGGTTGTACCGACGCTCCAGCACCTGGGTGACGGTGAAGATGCGCAGGCGCAGCAGCGGTTTGGCGAG
>NZ_JAWRYI010001028.1:0-255 GCF_046534705.1 Pseudomonas sp. SIMBA_068 | reverse complement strand
CCTGATGGGCTTCACCCAGGAGCAGATCACCCGGGATGTGCTCGACCAGTTTGAAAGCCATCGGCAACTCCTTGGCCGTGTCTACAGCTAGCCGCTGAATGCTCGTTCCCACGCTCCGCGTGGGAATGCAGACCGGGACGCAGAGCGTCACAAGAGGCATTCCCACGCAGAGCGTGGGAACGATCATGCTGCTAGCCCAGGTTCTTGCCCAGGAGGGCGTGGTAGAGCTCACTGTCGCCCAGAATCCCTACCACC
>NZ_JAWRYI010001027.1:0-255 GCF_046534705.1 Pseudomonas sp. SIMBA_068 | reverse complement strand
CGCAAATCCACCTCAAACACCTCAAGCCCTTGCCCGCCGCCGATGAGCTGGTGGATAAGTGCATCGAGTGCGGTTTCTGCGAGCCGGTGTGCCCGTCGAAGGGGCTGACCCTGAGCCCGCGCCAGCGCATCGTCATCTGGCGTGATATCCAGGCACGCAAACGGGCCGGCATCGACACCACGGAACTGGAAGCGGCCTATCAGTACCAGGGCATCGACACCTGCGCCGCCACCGGCCTGTGCGCCCAGCGCTGCC
>NZ_JAWRYI010001026.1:0-255 GCF_046534705.1 Pseudomonas sp. SIMBA_068 | reverse complement strand
GCAATTACACAAGCCATTTGTGATTACCGTAAACAAAACGATATTTTTGGGCCATTATTTTTAGGTAAAGATACTCATGCGCTTAGTGAAGCTGCCTTTAACTCTGCAATTGAAGTGCTTGTCGCTAACGAAGTACAAGTAATTACTCATCAAGATGGCGACTTTACTCCAACTCCTGTTATTAGCCATGCAATTGTTTGTCACAATAAACGCAATCCTAATGAGCTTGCAGATGGCATTGTTGTTACGCCTTCA
>NZ_JAWRYI010001025.1:0-255 GCF_046534705.1 Pseudomonas sp. SIMBA_068 | reverse complement strand
CTGGTCGTGCCGGGCGTGCGTGCAGACGGCGTAGAGAGGAGCGTCGCTCGGCTCGCCGGCGGAGCCGTCGAGGGGGAGCGCCCGCAGCTCCTCCGGGTCGTCGACGCGCCCCCAGCGGATGCTCTCGCGCCCCGGGCGGCAGTCCACCAGCGCCCAGCGCCACGACGACTGCTCCCTCCGGAGCGGGGCGCGCAGCCGGGTGCGGCGGATGGCCAGGTGCCGGATCCCTGCTTCCTCTGCTCGGGAGACGATCGC
>NZ_JAWRYI010001024.1:0-255 GCF_046534705.1 Pseudomonas sp. SIMBA_068 | reverse complement strand
CTCCCGGAACTTCACGCTGGCGGTGGAGTTGGGAAGGTCGGATGTCGGCCCGCGCCGGTCCTCTCCACGGCTGCAGATAATGACGTGGAGCGGCTGCTGTAGACGAAACGTGTTCTTGATGGCCTTGTCCATCGCCTCGGCCCGCTCGGCCTGAGCGATCAATCGCGATCGCTCCCGCGCGGTCGCCGTAAGCGCCCCGGCGCGACGCCGTCGATCATCGGCACCCGCACGATAGTTCGTATCGGCGAGCACTTC
>NZ_JAWRYI010001023.1:0-255 GCF_046534705.1 Pseudomonas sp. SIMBA_068 | reverse complement strand
CCCAGCGGCGCACTTCGACGTTGCCGTCTTCATCTTCGCCCACCGGCACCGACTCGTGGGGCAGGTTGGGAATGCCGAACAGGATCGAATCCAGTTCGCTCTGGATGTTTTCCAGCTCCGCCTTGCCGGAGCTCAGCTCGTTCCCCATGCGCTCAACGTCGGCCATCAGCGGGGCGATGTCTTCGCCGCGTTGCTTGGCCTGGCCGATGGACTTGGAGCGCGCGTTACGTTCAGCCTGCAGTTGCTCGGTGCGGG
>NZ_JAWRYI010001022.1:0-255 GCF_046534705.1 Pseudomonas sp. SIMBA_068 | reverse complement strand
GAGCGCACCCTGGCGCGGCAATTTGTGCGGGAGTTGGGCATCAGCTTCGGTGAGTGGCGCCAGCGTCTGCGCTACCTGGCCGCCATCGAGGCGCTGGACAGCGAACGCAGTGTGCAACACGTCGCTTTTGACCTCGGCTACAGTACCGCGTCGGCCTTCATCGCCATGTTCCAGCGCCATGCCGGTTGCACGCCGGAGCAGTACCGTCGGTCAAATATTCGCGGACGCTGAAGATGTAACAGGTTTTGGCTACAC
>NZ_JAWRYI010001021.1:0-255 GCF_046534705.1 Pseudomonas sp. SIMBA_068 | reverse complement strand
ACGCCAAGGACGTTTCGGTCACACTGGAACGGGCTACCACGGGGGTGTTCATCCATATCGATGACCGTGGGCCAGGGATTGCGCCAGCGCTGCTAGCGACCATCACCGACCCGTTCGTGCGCGGTGAAGGGTCGCGGAACCAGGCATCCGGTGGGTATGGGTTGGGGTTGAGCATTGCCCAACGGATTGCCAACAGCCATGGGGGGGAGCTGATGCTGGCAAATCGTGAAGGCGGTGGGTTGCGGGTCAGCATAC
>NZ_JAWRYI010001020.1:0-255 GCF_046534705.1 Pseudomonas sp. SIMBA_068 | reverse complement strand
CCACGCTCCTTGCGCAAACTATCACTAGGCCATTATCGAGAGTTGTACATCGAATAGAAGATACAGATAAGGGTAAAAAAACCATTCAGCCAGTGCGTCAATACACAATGAATGGAACACTGCAAGCGTTCAACTTCAAATCTCTTCCAGGATATTACTGCAATAATCGGTAACCCCTTGAAGTATGTAGTCCACGTATTATTAATTTGTAGGATGCATCTGATTATCTACAAGTATCACGCTGAAAATGTGCAG
>NZ_JAWRYI010001019.1:0-255 GCF_046534705.1 Pseudomonas sp. SIMBA_068 | reverse complement strand
ATTGCATTACACTTTTATGACATTCATCCGGCGCGGGGGCACATTCGATGAAAATTAGGGCGACCGTCATTTGCGAACATGAGGGGCATATCCTCTTCGTACGCAAGGCCAGATCTAAATGGGCATTGCCCGGCGGGAAAGTAGAAGCGCACGAGCGCCCGGTAGGCGCGGCGGAACGCGAGCTGGAAGAAGAAACCGGTTTAAATGTGGACGGCTTGCTGTACCTGCAGGAGCTCAAGGCCCGCGACACCGTCC
>NZ_JAWRYI010001018.1:0-255 GCF_046534705.1 Pseudomonas sp. SIMBA_068 | reverse complement strand
CGGTTGCGAAGTCGTTCAGATCTTTCACAAACACGGTGGTTTTAACGATGTCGCCCACTTTCAGGCCTGCGGCTTCGACGATCGCTTTTACGTTATCCAGCGACTGACGTGCCTGTGCAGCGACGTCTGCCGGTACTTCGCCCGTTTTCGGATTTACCGGGATCTGGCCGGAGGTGATGATCATATTGCCCAGATCAACTCCCTGTACGTAAGGACCGATAGCTGCCGGTGCATTTTCCGTCGCGATAGTTTTGC
>NZ_JAWRYI010000122.1:0-375 GCF_046534705.1 Pseudomonas sp. SIMBA_068 | reverse complement strand
CCAGCTGTACCAAAAGTTAAGCTCTGTTTGGCCGTAGTCACTTGTGTAACCAAATTTAGTGTAAACCTCTGGGTAATTTCCATCACTGTTATTACCTTGGTATGTGTAGTATGCAATACCGTAGTCAACGCTAAACTTGTCGTTTAATTGTACATAGCGACCAACATAGCCATCTAGTTCAAAATCAGTATCGTCACCAAAGTCAACGTTTGATGCCCATACACCGGCATACACGCCATTATCAAAAGCATAATCTAAACTTGCTTGTAATGCAGGATCGTTATCTGTTTGGCTTACACCATTAAAAGTGTAATCTGATGCTGCTGTAATAGTTGTTGACCAGTCTGCAGCTGCCGTTGTTGATAAAAGTGCTAG
>NZ_JAWRYI010001017.1:0-255 GCF_046534705.1 Pseudomonas sp. SIMBA_068 | reverse complement strand
CTACTATTGCCACGCCACTCTTCCGTCAATCGCCCGGAAGCCGCTGCCGCGAGTACAGATTGGCGGAAACGTTTAAGCAGTGCGGGGATGGCGTCGATGCGCGCTTTGAGTTTGTGGACCTGGGCTAAAAGTTCATCGAGTTTGTGAGCGATTTTGGTTTGTTCGGCTGCAGGTGGTATTGGAATATTTAAGTCCGCTAGCTTGCCTCTTGCGATCCTTTTTCGGGTTGTACCTGAAGACTCAACTTCGATGCTC
>NZ_JAWRYI010001016.1:0-255 GCF_046534705.1 Pseudomonas sp. SIMBA_068 | reverse complement strand
CGTGTTCCTCGCAAGTAAATGGAATCCGCCGCTCTTGAAGGAGCCGCAGTACTTCGTTTTCCCTAGCATGTTGTCGTTCATCTTCATCCGGAAGCAGAACGGCTCCGGAAGCATTCCGGAGCCGGCCCTGCTCAATGATCAGTCAGGCGTCAAGGACAGGGTACGACGCCTTGCGGATCGCGGCGACCGTCTCGTCTGGAGAAAGCAATCCCGACTCGTCCAGGATTTCGACCATCGAGCGGCCTTCGGCCATAG
>NZ_JAWRYI010001015.1:0-255 GCF_046534705.1 Pseudomonas sp. SIMBA_068 | reverse complement strand
ATCAGCGCTTACAGTCAATATTTCAATACTTGGAAATTGCAGCGCCACTTTTTCGTTAAAGTGCTTAGTTTGTAAACTACACACACCGGTATCTAAACTTGGTACTACGCTAATTAGTAATGCTTGCCCTTTGTAGTTTTTGAGCGTTACAGGCGTAAAGTTACCATCAACTACTTTAAAGTCAGGTGCACTTTCACCTACTGAGACACCTTCACCCATTAAAGTAATTGGTTTGCCCTGTACTGACACTTTTCC
>NZ_JAWRYI010001014.1:0-255 GCF_046534705.1 Pseudomonas sp. SIMBA_068 | reverse complement strand
GAAGGTCAGCCAGAAAAGACTGGGCGCCTTGCTCTCCATCCGCCAAGAGCCAGTGGATCGCCTGCACCGCGGGCTGCCCATCCGAGGCGTGCGGATCGATCTGACGGTCGATTCCCAGGGCTTTGTTGGCCAGGGCGACCTGTTTGTATTCGCTTGCGTTCTAAATGAGTTTTTTGCGCTTTATGCCAGCCTCAATTCGTATCACGAGTTGCGGGTCATCAGCACACAAGGAGACGTGTATCTATGGCCATCCCA
>NZ_JAWRYI010001013.1:0-255 GCF_046534705.1 Pseudomonas sp. SIMBA_068 | reverse complement strand
GCACCTGATTGCAACCGTTTTCACTTTCCGTGCTTCTCCTAAAGACAGAAGCATCGACTTCGTGTAGGGTTTGCCAGCAAATTTATTTATCAACCGTCTTACAGACGCTTCCATTCTGGTTAGTGGTAGCGATGATGCTATGCATAAAAACCTTGAAGCCTGCGCCTGGCGCGGTCAGGTCGGTGTCACTAAGGCAACAAGCCTAAAGGCATAACCCGACAGGGATAAGACGAAAAATCCGAGATTAGTTAACCA
>NZ_JAWRYI010001012.1:0-255 GCF_046534705.1 Pseudomonas sp. SIMBA_068 | reverse complement strand
CATGGCGTGAGGCCGGCCCAATTCGGCCGTGCGCGAGGGAAACTCACGGTGCCGTTGTCCTGAATCGCCAAATTGACGGCAGTATTGGCGGCGTTCGCGATCATCAACTGGCGACTGGATGCCTGCGCTTGAATTCGCGGCGCATAGCCGTTCGCGTTGAATACCAGCGACGAACCATAGTCGCCCGCGCCGTACAGTGTGACGGCGCCGTTGACCTGGCCACCAATGTTCCTGTCCAGCGGCGTGAGATTCGCG
>NZ_JAWRYI010001011.1:0-255 GCF_046534705.1 Pseudomonas sp. SIMBA_068 | reverse complement strand
CAAAAAACGCATAGCCAGAAACATACTTGCATTTTCCCCATACCCACATGGCTGATAAGGTTTTTCAGTTCCAGGAATTTTCCTGGCTCAAGCAACACACAAACACAAAAAAACAATGGGGATTGTTATGACACAACAAGGGGATGCTGTAGCCGGGGAGCTGGCGACAGAAAAAGTGGGCATTAAAGGGTATCTGGCCTTTTTTCTCACCATAATCTTTTTTTCCGGTGTTTTTTCCGGAACAGACAGCTGGTG
>NZ_JAWRYI010001010.1:0-255 GCF_046534705.1 Pseudomonas sp. SIMBA_068 | reverse complement strand
CATGCGTGCCGTTGCCGCCCAGTTAAAAGAACGGTTCGGCGGCCTGGATGTCGTATTCGCCAACGCTGGCTGGGCTTTCCCGTCCGCAGTGAATGACATCGACGATGACCTCTACAACGAGATCATGGACATCAACGTCAAGGGCGTGGTCTACACGCTTCAGGCGATGCTGCCGGAGTTGCGAGAGGGCGCCTCGGTCATCCTCAACACCTCGTTCGTCGCCCAGACCGGCAAGCACGGCATATCGTTGACCGC
>NZ_JAWRYI010000121.1:0-376 GCF_046534705.1 Pseudomonas sp. SIMBA_068 | reverse complement strand
CCTTGATTACCGGACTTTGCGGGATGTTGTCTACGAGTTCGAACATTTTCCCTCTCCTTTCATTTCTCTAGTTTTTCGACTACTGCCTACTGCTTTGAAACGGTGTTGCGGTAAATCTTTAGAAGTTGCCCTGCACCCAGCTCTTGATGCGATCGAGCAGTGCCGCCTTGGGCTCGTCGCTGCTGTAGCTGTCGCGGCTGCCGATGCCGGAAAACGAGATGCCGTCGGACTGTTTCTGCAGCCCGTACAGCAGCAAGCCGACACCGGTGGAATAGATCGGGTTGCGCACCACGTCGGACAGGCCCTTGACACTGTGGGGCACGCCCAGGCGAACCGGCATGTGGAAAATTTCCTCGGCCAGTTCCACCGCGCCTTC
>NZ_JAWRYI010001009.1:0-255 GCF_046534705.1 Pseudomonas sp. SIMBA_068 | reverse complement strand
CAGGCGCGCCAGCAGTTCCTTGGCACGGCTGTGGCGCTGAGCTTCCGTGACGCCGGCATAGATCGACGGCATCTCGACGTTGTGCATGGCGCTCAAGTGCGGCAGCAGGTGGTAACGCTGGAAGATGAAACCGAAGTGATCACGGCGCAGTTCCGCCAGTTCATGGTCTTCCAGGTCGCGGGTTTCACGGCCGTTGATGGTGTAGCTGCCCTCAGTGGCGTAGTCCAGGCAACCCAGGATATTCATCAATGTCGA
>NZ_JAWRYI010001008.1:0-255 GCF_046534705.1 Pseudomonas sp. SIMBA_068 | reverse complement strand
CATCATGCCCCGTGTGACCATCGGGCCGGAATCGATCGTGGCTGCCGGCGCGGTAGTGACCAAGGATGTACCGCCTGGCACAGTCTACGGTGGCAACCCGGCTGAATTCATCTGTACCACCGAACAGCTGATCAAACGGGTCGAGGCGCGTTGCGAAGCGTACCCGTGGATCGACCTGGTCAAGCAGCGCAATGGCGCCTACGACCCGGAAGTGGAGCCGCTGTTGATGGCGCAAAGGCGTCAGTATTTCTTCGG
>NZ_JAWRYI010001007.1:0-255 GCF_046534705.1 Pseudomonas sp. SIMBA_068 | reverse complement strand
ACCTCAAAGGCTTGCTGTGCTATGGCGCGGTGCCGTTGGTGGGGTTGAGCTTGACCTTGTGGCTGTGGACCAGCTTGTCGGCGCTGACGTTGGTGATTGGGCTGTGCTGGTTTGCGTTGGGGCTGGCGTATCTGGCGGTGCTGACGGCTGGCTTCCGCCGCCCGGTGCGCTTGGTGGATTTTTCAGAAGCAGGGGAATCAGAAAGAATGACCTGGTAATTCTGCCAGTTGCTCGATCGCCGACACGACTGCAGGC
>NZ_JAWRYI010001006.1:0-255 GCF_046534705.1 Pseudomonas sp. SIMBA_068 | reverse complement strand
AACATTGAATATATTGGTCGGGTCCTGAATGGAAAAGAGAACGACACCGACATTTTTAGCCCCGGTTGCGACTTCATTGGCAAATATTTGCCTTGAACCTGCAGCCATGACACCGCTAAGGGCTCTAAAATCAATATGTAACTGATTAAGCACATCGCCAGTTCCCTGTAATGCACAGTCTGATACTGTGACAGTGAACTCTTTTCCACCTGGTTGATAGCTTTCAGGAGTAACATTATCTGAAAAATATCCCAC
>NZ_JAWRYI010001005.1:0-255 GCF_046534705.1 Pseudomonas sp. SIMBA_068 | reverse complement strand
ATTCAAGTCGACGTGTCTGGCTCAATCGCAGCCTTAAAACGCGATACCCACCTTGAAGCCGTACTCATCACGCTTGAGCTTGGTGTTGTCGGCGGTAAAGGAGTCTTCGTCGAGCTTGTATTCGGTACGGGTGTAGTACAAGCCCGCCATCACCGGCAGATTGCCATTTTGGTTCATCAGCAGGCTGACTTCGGCGTAGGGGTTGGTGCGATCCTTGAGGTCCACAGTGTCACTGCCCACGCCATCCACTTTGAG
>NZ_JAWRYI010001004.1:0-255 GCF_046534705.1 Pseudomonas sp. SIMBA_068 | reverse complement strand
CACTACGCCTGACTGCGCGTCCGATTCTGGACATCGCGCTGCAATACCGCTTCGACTCTCAACAGACATTTACCCGCGCATTCAAGAAGCAGTTTGCCCAGACTCCTGCACTTTACCGCCGTTCTCCTGAATGGAGCGCCTTTGGTATTCGCCCGCCGCTGCGTCTGGGTGAATTCACTATGCCAGAGCATAAATTTGTCACCCTGGAAGATACGCCGCTGATTGGTGTTACCCAGAGCTACTCCTGTTCGCTGG
>NZ_JAWRYI010001003.1:0-255 GCF_046534705.1 Pseudomonas sp. SIMBA_068 | reverse complement strand
CGGTATTGCCATAATCGCTCGCGGGCGTCTTTTGAGGCGAGTGTTAAATCAAGCATAGGCTCGGGGTAATCTTCACCCAGTTTAAAATCGTTAAAAAGCGCTTCCATTGGTGTTTGCTCCCACGGCTCGTGTAAATATTCAATAGGGAGCTTTTCAAGTTCAGGGCACCACTTTTTTATAAAGGCGCCTGTTGGGTCCTGATCTTCAGATTGCTTTATCGGGTTGTAATGGCGAATGGTATTAATACCCGTAACC
>NZ_JAWRYI010001002.1:0-255 GCF_046534705.1 Pseudomonas sp. SIMBA_068 | reverse complement strand
CAGTGCTGGGCGGTCACCAGAAAGGTGTACAGGGCGGGTAAGGGCGGTAGGCGTTTCATTGCGATAAGCCATGATTACAGGACATGGGTAGTATGTGTTTTTTTGCATTGTGGTGGTAGTCGTGGGTTGGGTCCAATAAGCACATAACCCAAGCAGATTCATGGTGAACCCTTATGGCAACGTGCGGCGAAGTACTGGTCAAACTCCTTGAAGGCTATGGCGTGGACCATGTCTTCGGCATTCCCGGTGTGCATA
>NZ_JAWRYI010000014.1:0-147317 GCF_046534705.1 Pseudomonas sp. SIMBA_068 | reverse complement strand
GTGGGGCGCATTATAAGGGGATTCGGAAGGGCGTCAACCTTTAATTTCAAGAAACTGAAATATAAGCGGGAAATACCTAGAAAGGCCCGTACAACGCATTCAGCGCCTGTGAGACCCAAGGCGAACAAAGCTGAAATGCCCGAGGCGCCCCCCCCAAAAACAAAGCGGGGAGGCCTTTCGGCCTCCCCGCTTTAATTACCTGCCCTTAAAGGCTAGGGAATGCAAACTGCGACGCTTCATGGCTGGCACGCTGCGGCCAGCGCTGGGTAATCGCCTTGCGACGGGTATAGAAGCGCACTCCGTCCGGGCCATAGGCATGCAGGTCACCGAACAGCGAACGCTTCCAGCCACCAAAGCTGTGATAAGCCACCGGCACCGGCAGCGGCACGTTCACACCCACCATGCCCACTTCGATCTCGTCGCAGAACAGGCGCGCCGCTTCACCGTCACGGGTGAAGATGCAGGTACCGTTGCCATACTCGTGATCATTGATCAGCTGCATCGCCTGCTCCAGGCTGTTCACACGCACCACGCACAGCACCGGGCCGAAGATCTCTTCTTTATAGATACGCATCTCCGGGGTCACCTTGTCGAACAGGGTGCCACCCACGAAGTAGCCATCTTCATTACCGGCCACACGGAAGCCGCGGCCATCCACCACCAGCTTGGCGCCGGCAGCAACACCGTCATCAATGTAACCCACTACCTTGTCACGGGCAGCAGCCGTTACCAGCGGGCCCATGTCCAGGCCGCACGAAGTGCCGGCACCAATCTTCAGTGCCTTGATCTGCGGTTCCAGCTTGGCAATCAGGGCATCGGCCACCTGGTCGCCCACGCATACCGCCACCGAAATGGCCATGCAGCGCTCGCCGCACGAACCGTAGGCCGCGCCCATCAGTGCGCTGACGGCATTGTCCAGGTCGGCATCCGGCATCAGTACCGCGTGGTTCTTCGCGCCACCCAAGGCTTGCACGCGCTTGCCGCGCTTGGTGCCTTCGGCATAGATGTACTCGGCGATCGGCGTTGAACCGACAAAGCTCAGTGCTTTTACTTCTGGCGCTTCGATCAGCGCATCCACCGCCTCCTTGTCACCGTGCACCACGTTCAGGATGCCCTTCGGCAAGCCGGCTTCCAGCAGTAGCTGGGCGATGTACAGGGTCGAGCTGGGGTCACGCTCGGACGGCTTGAGGATGAAAGCGTTGCCGCAGGCGATGGCCAGTGGGTACATCCACAGCGGCACCATGGCCGGAAAGTTGAACGGGGTAATGCCAGCGACCACGCCCAGCGGCTGGAAGTCGGACCAGGCATCGATGTTCGGGCCGACGTTGCGGCTGTACTCGCCTTTCAATACTTCTGGCGCTGCGCAGGCGAACTCGACGTTCTCGATGCCGCGCTTCAGTTCGCCGGCTGCGTCTTCCAAGGTCTTGCCATGCTCTTCGCTGATCATCTGCGAGATCTTGGCTTCGTTCTGCTCCAGCAGTTGCTTGAAGCGGAACATTACCTGGGCGCGCTTTGCCGGTGGGGTGTTGCGCCAGGCCGGGAAGGCCGCCTTGGCGGAGTCGATCGCTTCCTGCACGGTCGCGCGACTGGCCAGCTCGACCTTGCGTACAGCCTGGCCGGTGGACGGGTTGAAGACATCGGCGGTGCGCTCACCTTTGGAAACCAGCTCGCCATGGATCAGGTGCTGAACAATGCTCATGCAAAACTCCGGATATAGAAGGTAGAGGCAGGCGCGCTATCTATACATGCGCGCGCCTGGCATCGAAATCGGAAAGATCAGTCGATCAGGTTCAGGTTTTCGCCGACGGCGTCGAACAAGCGATCCAGTTCCTGCGGCGTGGTGTTGAACGTTGGGCCGAACTGCAGGGTGTCGCCACCGAAGCGTACATAGAAACCTGCCTTCCACAATTTCATCGCCACTTCGTACGGGCGGACGATGGCATCACCGTCACGGGCGGCGATCTGGATGGCGCCGGCCAGGCCGTAGTTACGGATATCGACAACGTTCTTGGTGCCCTTCACGCCGTGCAGCAGCTTCTCGAAGTGCGGCGCCAGCTCGGCGGCGGACTGCACCAGGTTTTCCTTCTGCAGCAGGTCCAGCGCGGCGATACCGGCGGCGCAGGCCACCGGGTGGGCCGAATAGGTGTAGCCGTGCGGGAATTCCACGGCGTATTCCGGCGTCGGCTGGTTCATGAAGGTGTGATAGATCTCACTGCTGGCAATCACCGCGCCCATCGGGATGGCGCCGTTGGTTACCTGCTTGGCGATGCACATCAGGTCCGGGGTCACGCCGAAGGCTTCAGCACCGGTCATCGCGCCCATGCGGCCAAAGCCGGTGATCACTTCGTCGAAGATCAGCAGGATGTTGTGCTGGGTGCAGATTTCACGCAGGCGCTTCAGGTAACCCTTAGGCGGCGGCAGTACACCGGCGGACCCCGCCAGCGGCTCGACGATCACCGCAGCGATGTTGGAGGCATCGTGCAGCTCGATCAGCTTGAGCATTTCGTCAGCCAGGGCAATACCGCCCTCCTCCGGCATGCCCTTGGAGAAGGCGTTCACCGGCAGCACGGTGTGAGGCAGGTGGTCGACATCCAGCAACTGGCCGAACATCTTGCGGTTACCGTTCACGCCACCCAGGCTGGTACCGGCGATGTTCACGCCATGGTAGCCGCGGGCACGGCCGATGATCTTGGTCTTGGTCGCCTGGCCTTTCAGGCGCCAATAGGCACGCACCATCTTCAGCGCGGTGTCGGCGCACTCGGAACCGGAGTTGGTATAGAAGACGTGGTTTAGGTCGCCAGGAACCAGATCGGCAATCTTTTCCGCCAGCTGGAACGACAGCGGATGGCCAAACTGGAACGCCGGGGAATAGTCCAGGGTACTCAGCTGACGGGTCACCGCGTCAGTGATTTCCTTGCGGGTGTGCCCGGCGCCGCAGGTCCACAGGCCAGACAGCGCATCAAAGATCTTGCGCCCTTGGTCATCGACCAGGTGGTTGCCTTCGGCCGCCACGATCAACCGTGGGTCGCGGTGGAAGTTGCGGTTGGCGGTGTAAGGCATCCAGTGGGCATCCAGCTTGAGCTGGCTGGCGATACCGGCGGGAGCGGTTTCGGGCATGTTCATCGGCGGTTCCTCGAAAGACGATTAGGCAACGATGTATGTTGTTGCAGCTAAATTGGCACGGCGATAAAGTCTGAAAAAGCCAACATTTCTAATCTTCAGACAGGCCGTGACTAAACTGATGAGCCGACGCCCCGATCCACTCGCCCAAGTCAGCGATTTCGACATCCGCCTGCTGAAGATCTACCGCAGCGTGGTCGAGTGCGGTGGCTTTTCGGCCGCCGAGAACGTGCTGGGCATTGGCCGCTCGGCCATCAGCCAGCAAATGAACGACCTGGAGCAACGCCTTGGCCTGCGCCTGTGCCAGCGTGGCCGCGCCGGTTTCTCGCTGACCGAGGAAGGCCGCGAGGTCTACCATTCGGCACTGCAACTGCTCAGCGCCCTGGAAAGTTTCCGCACCGAGGTCAACGGCCTGCACCAGCACTTGCGTGGCGAGTTGAACATTGGCCTGACAGACAACCTGGTCACCCTGCCGCACATGCGCATCACCCATGCCCTGGCCGAACTCAAGGACCGCGGGCCCGATGTACGTATCCAGATCCGGATGATCGCACCCAGCCAGGTCGAACACGGCGTGCTCGACGGCAGCCTGCATGTTGGTGTGGTACCTCAGACCAGCCCGCTGTCGGGCCTTGAGTACCAGCCGTTGTACAGCGAACGCTCGCTGTTGTACTGCGCGGTCGGCCACCCGCTGTTCTATGCCGACGACCAACAGGTCGACGACGACCGCCTCAACAGCCAGGAAGCCATCACCCCCACCTTCCGCCTGCCCGCCGACATCCAGGCCCATTACCAGGCGCTGAACTGCACGGCCAGTGCTTCAGACCGCGAAGGCATGGCGTTTCTCATCCTCACCGGGCGCTACATTGGCTACCTGCCCGACCACTACGCCACATTCTGGGTGCAGCAAGGCCGCTTGCGCGCCCTCAAGCCCCAACAGCGCTTCTATGACCTGAGCCTGAGCTGGGTAACGCGCAAGGGCCGGCGGCCCAACCTGGTACTGGAAAGCTTCCTCGACAGCCTGGCTGCGACACGTTGATGCCAGTCTGTGCCGCAAACGCTTGTCACTTCGGCGCAGGCAGGTAATCTTGTCCGACAGCCGCAGCCACTGACCCGTACGGAATCGTCCATGACCCTAGAAGTCCCTGCGCACCGCCTCTCCGCCTCGGGCAAGCCCGCGGGCCGCATCCGCCAGAAAAACGAACAGGCCATTATCCAGGCCGCCGAAGACGAGTTCGCCCGCCATGGTTTCAAGGGCACCAGCATGAACACCATCGCCCTCAAGGCGGAATTGCCCAAGGCCAACCTGCACTACTACTTCACCAACAAGCTGGGCCTGTACATTGCCGTGCTCAGCAACATCATCGAGTTGTGGGACAGTACCTTCAACGCCTTGAGCGTCGAGGACGACCCCGGGGAAGCCCTGAGCCAGTACATCCGCACCAAGATGGAGTTCTCGCGCCGCAACCCGCAGGCCTCGCGGATTTTCGCCATGGAGGTAATCAGCGGTGGCACCTGCCTGACCGAATATTTCAGTGCCGACTACCGCGAGTGGTTCCGCGGCCGGGCTGCCGTGTTCCAGGCCTGGATCGACGCCGGCAAGATGGACCCTGTCGACCCGGTGCACCTGATCTTCCTGCTTTGGGGCAGCACCCAGCACTACGCCGACTTCGCTACCCAGATCTGCCAGGTTACCGGCCGCAGTCGCCTGACCAAGCAGGACATGGAAGACGCAAGCAACAACCTTATCCACATCATTCTGAAAGGCTGCGGCATCAAGCCCGCTGTGTAACCGTCATTTATGCCTTCTACCCTGCTCGACCTCTGCGAATACCGCGAGGACATCCGCAAAAGCCGCTTCATCACCCTCGCCGGGCCGATCAGCAGTGCCGCCGATGCGATGAGCTTTATCGAACGCCACAGCGACCTGGCCGCGACACACAACTGCTGGGCCTGGAAGCTCGGCGCGCAGTACCGCAGCAACGATGACGGCGAACCCGGCGGCACCGCAGGCCGGCCGATCCTGGCTGCCATCGAAGCGCAGGACTGCGACCAGGTCGTGGTGCTGGTGATCCGCTGGTACGGCGGTATCCAGCTGGGTACCGGCGGCCTGGCGAGGGCCTATGGCGGCGGCGCCAACAAGTGCCTGCAACAGGCACCCAAGCGGCTGCTGGTGCAGCGCAGCGAATTCACCTGCAGTTGCAGTTTCAGCGAACTTGCGTTGGTGAAACTGCGCCTGGCGGAGGTGGACGGCCTGGTACTGGATGAACAGTTCACCGCCAATGGCGTAGACCTGCTGATCGCGCTTGGTGATGCCCACAGGGCGCCACTGCAGCAGCAACTGGCCGACCTGAGCCGCGGGCGCATCCTGCTCGAAGCATGCTGAACATTGCCCACAACAACTGTGGGCCTGCCTGTGGATAAGCTTGGGGCACTCTCTTGCAGGCTAGTGATTTCGAGGCCCCCAGAGCTTTGATCATATTTTGATCACTATTTGATGACAGTCGTAAACTGCTGAATGTCCGCGACTTATCCCCAGCGAACCGCCCATCCAAGCCGCCCCCCCCTGCTCACCTTGCACACAATAACTGTGGACCAGCCTGTGGATAACCCGTGCGCCAACGGGCGAAGCGCCCGGCCCCGCAAGGCCCAGACGAAACTGACCATTTTTTAACCAGACGCAAACCAGGCACGCGTATTCGCCGTGACGTATGCTCAATTCCTTTTCCCACACCGATAAAGGAATGTTCCTATGGCTACTTCAAGAACTGCCCTCATCATCGGCGCCTCGCGCGGGCTTGGCCTGGGCCTGGTGCAACGCCTGAACGAAGACGGCTGGAGCATCACTGCCACCGTGCGCAACCCGCAGCAACCCGGCGCCCTGGCGGACGTGACCGGCGTGCGCATCGAACAGCTGGAAATGAACGACACCGCCCAACTCGATGGGCTGAAACAACGCCTGCAAGGCCAGGTGTTCGACCTGGTATTCGTCAATGCGGGCGTCATGGGCGCCCTGCCGCAAGACCTGGAGACGGTTCAGAACAAGGACATCGGCGACCTGTTCATGACCAATGCCGTGTCGCCGATCCGCGTGGCCCGCCGCCTGGTCGGCCAGGTGCGCGAGGGCAGCGGGGTGCTGGCCTTCATGAGTTCGATCCTGGGCAGCGTAACCATCCCCGACGGTGGCGAAATCTGCCTCTACAAGGCCAGCAAGGCAGCGCTTAACTCGATGATCAACAGCTTCGTGGTTGAACAACAGCGCCCCGACCTGTGCGTGCTGGCCATGCACCCGGGCTGGGTGAAAACCGACATGGGCGGCGAAAACGCCGAAATCGACGTGTTCACCAGCACCCGCGGCATGCTCGACCAGATCAACGCACAAAGCGGCAACGGCGGCCTGCGTTTCATCAACTACAAGGGCGAACCCTTGGTCTGGTGATTCACCGGGTCGCAGCCTGGCCGGGCGCAATGCCCGGCCAGGCCCTGTAGAATGGCGGCAACCGTACCTGATTGAGATGCCCCACTATGTATGACTGGTTGAACGCCCTGCCCAAGGCCGAACTGCACCTGCACCTGGAAGGCTCGCTGGAGCCCGAGCTGCTGTTCGCCCTGGCCGAGCGCAACAAGATCGCCCTGCCCTGGGCCGATGTGGAGACCCTGCGCGGTGCCTATGCCTTCAACAACCTGCAGGAGTTTCTCGACCTGTATTACCAAGGCGCGGATGTGCTGCGTACCGAGCAGGACTTCTACGACCTGACCTGGGCCTACCTGCAACGCTGCAAAGCCCAGAACGTGATCCACACCGAACCGTTCTTTGACCCGCAAACCCACACCGACCGCGGCATCCCTTTCGAAGTGGTGCTCAATGGCATCAACCAGGCGCTGAACGACGGCCGCAAGCAACTGGGCATCAGCAGTGGCCTGATCCTCAGCTTCCTGCGCCACCTCAGTGAAGAGGAAGCGCAAAAAACCCTCGACCAGGCCCTGCCGTTCCGCGACGCGTTCATCGCCGTCGGCCTGGACAGCTCGGAAATGGGTCACCCGCCAAGCAAGTTCAAACGCGTGTTCGACCGGGCCCGCAGCGAAGGCTTTGTTGCCGTTGCCCATGCCGGCGAAGAAGGCCCGCCCGGGTACATCTGGGAAGCGCTCGACCTGTTGCAGATCAAGCGTATCGACCACGGTGTTCGCGCCATCGAGGACGAGCGCCTGATGCAACGCATCATCGATGAGCAGATCCCGCTCACCGTGTGCCCGCTGTCCAACACCAAGCTCTGCGTGTTCGACCACATGAGCCAGCACAACATCCTGAACATGCTCGAACGCGGCGTGAAGGTTACGGTCAACTCGGACGACCCGGCCTACTTCGGCGGCTACGTGACGGAAAACTTCCACGCCCTGCACACCCACCTGGGCATGACCGAAGACCAGGCCCGTCGGCTGGCGCAGAACAGCCTGGATGCCCGGCTGGTCTGATTGACCGACGCCGTTGCGCTCAGCCGACCTGCAACGTCGCCACGCGGGCTATGCGATTGATCTGCTGGATACCCAGCGCCGAGATATGCAATGCCCGCGTGTCCTCGGCCTCGCGCATCCAGCCAGATTGCAGAAACAGCCTGAACAAGGCCTGGCCCAGCACGCCACCCAGGTGCGGGGCCTGGTCGTTCCACTCGGTGCAACGACAGATCACGCAACCACGTTGCTGGTGTGGCGCCAGGGCATCGATGTAGACCCCGACAAGCGCCAATTGCGCCCGCCCCTCGTCACTTACCATCAACTGTCGGCCGCTGCCTTCCAGCCAGCCGGCCACCACCACGCGATGGTACAGCTCACTGGCCAGCTCCCCACCCAGGTGATCGCCACAACGGCGAGCGCGGCGCATCGACATGGGCAACGGTGATACCGGCGCCTTGGCCTGCTCCCCCCTGGCGCCCTCCAGCTGAACGCTGGCCAAGGCCTCCACGGCGGCCCCGACCTGCGGTGTCGCCAGGCGGAAATAGCGCTTGCGGCCACGTGCTTCATGCCTGAGCAACCCGGCCGACGACAGCAACGAAAGGTGCGCGCATGCCGATGACGAAGTCAGGCCGGTCATTATCGCGAGCTCATTGGCCAGCCGTGGCGTGCCGTCGATCAATGCCCACAACATGGCACTGCGCTTCGGGTCGGCCATCAGGCTGGCAATCTGGCTGATACTGCTGGCTGCGTTCATATCCCTGTAACTCCCTGCAAGTTCACGGTGTGGATGCGATGGCCAACCCTGGCGGGGAAGCACCTCTCGCTGTCACTGGCCTGGGTCGCCAGTATAGGCCGCAGCAAACGCCGTTCAGACGCTCACCTGCCGATATACCTGCGGCGAAAAACCACTGGGTATGCCTACCCTTGGCAAACAGTGAAACAGCCTCGGAAAACTGCCCGGAACCCGGTCAACCAAAGGTCCGATATACGCGTACAGCGGCGTAGAAACATCTTGATGAAAAAAGACCGGCTGCAATTTCAGATATGGCCCACAGCCATGTTCCGCAAATAGCGCGCAACGAAGCGAAGGTTCTGCGGGTTTGCGGGCATTACGCCCAAAGCGGGAAACAGGGAGAGTAAATGCGCCTGTCGACCGTCAGTCAGGACACTGATGCAGCCCGTGGCAGCCACGAAGGGCGGCGCTACACTTGAGCGGCTACCCCTTCTGGAGGTTTGCCGCGATGAAAATTGTCGTCAGTGCATCGAGCCGAAATCCTGCCTGCCCCTGGCAGGTCCAGCTCGATCAACACGTGGTCAGTTTCCGCAGCGAGGCCGAGGCGCGGGCCTTCGTCGCCACGCTCGAAACCCGCCTGCAGGCACCTCACCCGCTTATGCGGGACGCCTGGCCTGCAAGCGTCGGGTCAGCAGCGCGACACTGACCGCCAGTGCACCGCACAAGCTGATCACCGTCGCCATCGGCACCGCACTGCCATCATGCAGCAGGCCGACCAGTGCCGCCGCCCCTGCGGCGACGCTGAACTGCAGGCAGCCCATCAGTGCCGAGGCGCTGCCAGCCCGTGCGCCCTGCCCGCTCATGGCGCAGGCAGAGGCGTTGGGGATGATGCAGCCCAGGCTGGCGATGCAGATGAACAGCGGTACCAGCAGCGGCCACAACTGTGCCGGCTGCAACGCTGCCACGCCCAACAGCGCGAGGCCTGCCGCCAGGTAAACCCACACCCCGCGCGCCAGCAGGAACGCCGGGCCACGCTTGGCCAGTAGACGTGCATTCACCTGTGCCACCAGGATGAAGCCGGCGGCGTTGGTGCCGAACAGCCAGCCGTAGTGCTCGGCCGGCACGTCATAGAGCTTGATGAACACGAAAGGGGAACCAGCGATGTAGGCAAACATGCCGGCAATGGCGATACCACCGGTCAAGGCATGGCCAAGGAACACCCGGTCTGCAATCAAACGCAGGTATTGGCGCAAAGCGCCAGACAGCGGCTGACGCGGCATGTGCTCAGGCAGGCTTTCCGGCAGGCCAAGGCTGACCGCCAGCAGGCAGCCGGCACTGAACAGGCTCAAGACCAGGAAGATCGACTGCCAGCCCGCCAGGTTCACCAGCACCCCGCCCAGCATCGGTGCCAGGATCGGCGCCAGGCCCATGACCAGCATCAGTTGCGAAAACACCTTGGCCGAGGCCACCGGGTCGCACTTGTCGCTGACGATGGCCCGCGACAGCACCATGCCAGCACAACCGCCCAGTGCCTGGACGAAGCGCGCCAGCACCAGGGTGTCGAGGTTGGGGGCATAGGCACAGGCCAGCGACGCCAGGGTGAACAGGGTCACCCCGAACATCAGCGGTATGCGCCGGCCAAAGCGATCAGCTACCGGGCCATACGCCAACTGGCCGATGGACAGGCCGAGGAAGTAGGCGGCCAAAGTGGCCTGGATGTGTTTTTCATCGGTGGCGAACGCCTGCGCCATGGCCGGGAAGGCGGGCAGGTAGAAGTCGATCGCCAAGGGCCCGAACGCACTGAGTGCGCCCAGGATGAGCACCATTCGCAGGTTCATCAGGAATCCATAGCAGGCTAAGCAAGTGATTGATTCTACCTGCTGTGGACCCTATCGGTATGAAAACATTTGCAACAAACTTGGGCCTTGCGGGGACAACTGTCAGGCTCGAAACCTGAAAATTGCCGTGGTCCCTGTGGGGAGCGGGCGTGCCCGCGAATCAGGCAACGCGGTGGATGGCACCGGCTATGCCGGTATTCGCGGGCACGCCCGCTCCCACAGGTGAGTCTCCCACTGGCAAGTCTTCAGGCAAGTTCGGCCTGATAACCTTCATCACGAATGGCGGTAAGGATCTGCTCCTGCGCCAGTTCACTCTGCACCCGTACCTGCTTGGCTGCCAGGTCGATCTCGACCTTGGCCGCTGCATCCTGCTCCTGCACCGCGCGGGTCACGGCTTTCACGCAATGGCCGCAGGTCATGCCTTGTACATTGAACACTTGCATGGGGTTTCCTCCTTCAGGTTTTCAACGAGTCTCAAGCTTGCCATCGGGGCAAGGTCAAGCCCTGCCAGCAACACCTGGGGTGGAAATCCGCGCCCGCGTCGGCCAAGCTTCGCGTTTGACGATCAGGCAAGCAGGAGATTCTTCATGTTCAGGGCAGCATTGGGCGTCGTCGGGCTATTGAGCGCGCTGGCTGCGGTGCCACCGGCCAGTGCCGAGGGCAATTCGGACTACAGCGTACTGATCATTTCCCGGGAACGCCTGGAAGTGGCCACCAACTGCGAAATCGGCGTCTACCTCAACGATCAGCTTTCCGGGCGTGTGTTCCAGGAGCAATCCACCTCGTTCAACCTGCCGCCCGGCCCGGTAGATGTGCGCCTGCGCCTTTTGCCAGGGCAGATGCCAGGCTGCGCAGCGGGCATCGAAGACCAACGCAGCACACGCTTGAACCTGCAGGCGGGCCAGATCAACAAATACCGCATCGCCATGGGGCATTATGGGCTTGAGTTGAAGCGAGCCGGCCTGGGCTATTGACCTTACCTGCATGGCAAGGTTGATGCTGGAGGCCTGTCCAAGGAGGAGAGCCATGCCCGCATCCACCACGTATGACCTGCCGATCTCCGGCATGACCTGCGCCAGCTGTGCCGGCCGGGTCGAACGCGCCCTGCGCAAGGTCACCGGCGCTGAACAGGTCAGCGTCAACCTCGCCACCGAACAGGCCCGGGTCCAGGCCCCGGCCGACAGCCTGCCCGCCCTGGTCGATGCCGTGCGCGAAGCCGGCTACGGCGTGCCCACCCGTACCATCGAACTGCAGATTGGCGGCATGACCTGCGCCAGCTGCGTCGGCCGCGTAGAGCGCGCCTTGGGCAAGCTGCCCGGGGTCGAGCAGGTCAGCGTCAACCTTGCCAGCGAACGCGCGCACCTTGAAGTGCTGGCGGCCGTTGATGACAACCTGCTGATCGACACCGTGCACAAGGCCGGCTACAGCGCCAGCCTGCCGCAAACGGCCAACGTCGACCAAAGCGCTGCCCAGCGCCGCCTGCGCAAAGAGCGCCTGGCAGTCGGCGCAGCCTTGCTGTTGGCCCTGCCACTGGTATTGCCGATGCTGGTGCAGCCATTCGGCCTGCACTGGATGTTGCCTGCATGGGCGCAGTTCCTGCTGGCCACGCCGGTGCAGTTCATTCTTGGCGCCCGCTTCTACGTAGCCGCCTGGAAGGCCGTGCGCGCCGGTGCCGGCAACATGGACCTGCTGGTGGCGCTAGGCACCAGCGCTGGCTACGGCTTGAGCCTGTACCAGTGGGCGCAGGCCCCTGCCGGCATGGCCCCACACCTGTACTTTGAAGCCTCGGCCGTGGTGATTGCCCTGGTGTTGCTGGGCAAGTACCTGGAAAGCCGTGCCAAGCGCCAGACCGCCAGCGCCATTCGCGCCCTTGAGGCACTGCGCCCGGAGCGCGCCCTGCGTGTAGTAGACGGCCAGGAGCAAGACGTGGCCATCGCGCAGTTGCGCCTGGGCGACCTGGTGCTGGTCAAGCCCGGCGAGCGTTTCCCGGTAGACGGTGTGGTCGAAGACGGCAGCAGCCATGCCGATGAAGCCCTGATCAGCGGCGAGAGCCTGCCGGTGCCCAAGCAACCCGGCGACAGTGTCACCGGTGGTGCCATCAATGGCGAAGGCCGGTTGCTGGTGCGCACCCAGGCGCTGGGCACCGAAACCGTGCTGGCCCGTATCATCCGCCTGGTGGAAGACGCCCAGGCCGCCAAGGCGCCGATCCAGAAGCTGGTCGACCGGGTCAGCCAAGTGTTCGTCCCGGCCGTGCTGGTACTGGCCCTGATCACCCTGATCGGCTGGTGGCTGGCCGGCGCACCGTTGGAAACCGCACTGATCAACGCCGTTGCTGTGTTGGTCATCGCCTGCCCCTGTGCCCTCGGCCTGGCCACGCCTGCAGCAATCATGGCCGGCACCGGGGTTGCCGCCCGCCACGGTATCCTGATCAAGGATGCCGAAGCCCTGGAGCGTGCCCATGCGGTCAACCGCGTGGTCTTCGACAAGACCGGCACGCTTACCTCTGGCAGCCCGCGGGTTGTCCACAGCCAGGCGCAAGTGGGCAACAGCGCCGACCTGCACCGCCTGGCCGGCGCCCTGCAGCGCGGCAGTGAGCACCCACTGGCCAAGGCGGTGCTGGATGCCTGCGCCGAACAGAAGCTGGACGTGCCAAGCGTTACCGACAGCCAGTCGCTGACCGGGCGCGGCATCGCCGGATGTGTAGAGGGCCGCGAGTTGGCCCTGGGCAACCGCCGCCTGCTCGACGAAAGCGCACTGCAACCTGGTGACCTGGACGCCAAGGCCCAGGCCTGGGAAGCCGAGGGGCGCACCCTGTCGTGGCTGATCGAACGCGGCACGCAACCCCGTGTGCTGGGCCTGTTCGCCTTTGGTGACAGCCTCAAGCCCGGCGCCGCGCAAGCCATAAATACCCTGCACGCACAGCACATCAGCAGCCACCTGCTGACCGGCGACAACCGCGGCAGCGCCAAAGTGGTGGCCGACGCCCTGGGCATCGACGATGTGCATGCCGAAGTGCTGCCGGCCGACAAGGCCGCCACCGTGGCCGCGCTCAAGCTGGATGGCGTGGTCGCCATGGTTGGCGATGGCATCAACGACGCCCCGGCCCTGGCGGCCGCCGATATCGGCATTGCCATGGGTGGCGGCACCGACGTGGCCATGCAGGCCGCCGGCATCACCCTGATGCGTGGCGACCCGCGCCTGGTGCCGGCCGCCCTGGAAATCAGCCGCAAGACCTACGCCAAAATCCGCCAGAACCTGTTCTGGGCGTTCATCTATAACCTGATCGGCATCCCGCTGGCCGCGCTGGGTTACCTCAACCCGGTACTGGCCGGCGCCGCCATGGCCCTGTCCAGCGTCAGCGTGGTCAGCAACGCGCTGTGGCTCAAGGCGTGGAAACCCACCAGCACCAACGAGGAAGCGCCATGAACATCGGCCAGGCCGCCCGCCGCAGCGGGCTTAGCACCAAGATGATCCGTTATTACGAATCCATCGGCCTGCTCAAACCTGCCACGCGCAGCGACAGCGGCTACCGCCTGTACCAGGCAGAAGACTTGCACAGCCTGGCCTTCATCAAGCGCTCCCGCGACCTGGGCTTTTCCCTGGAAGAGGTCGGCAAGCTGCTGACCCTGTGGCAAGACCGCCAGCGTGCCAGCGCCGATGTGAAGGCGCTGGCGATGCAGCACATCGATGAACTGAACCGGCGTATCGAGGAGCTGGTGAGCCTGCGCGACACTCTTGGCGAGCTGGTTTCGCATTGCCAAGGGGACGACCGCCCGGACTGCCCGATCCTCAAGGACCTGGCCAACGGTGCTGCTGGAAGTTGCTGTCACTGATCGGTCATCAGCCTTTGGTATGCCATAAGCGTCCAAACGCGACCGAATAGTCACCAGCCGCGACTTTATCCAATAAATACGGGCGTTTTCCTACATAAAACCCGGATGCTGCCGATGCACTGGCTACCTGCCTCGTGGGTCGACAATTAAAAATTCCGGGAGCGTCGATGAGCATCAAACAGAAACTGACCTGGGCATTCGCGGTCATCGCCGGCTTGCCCATCGTCCTCGTGGCCACCCTGGTGGTCCTCAACCTGCGCGGCGAAGCCCGTGACGGATTCCTCGACGGTAGCAGCCGGGAAATCCGCCAGGTCAGCAACGCGATGAACATCTTCTTCCAGGGCATCAACCAGAACGTCGAGTACATGGCTTCGCAGCCAATGGTCGCCGCCACCGGCAGCGAGCTGAACAAGTACATGAGCGCCGCGCCGTCCTACGAACTGGGCGAGCAGGCCGGCAAGCTCCTCGACTTCATGACCCGCCTGGCCAACGCGCATCCGTCCTATGCCTACCTGTCCTACGGGGTGAACGACGGCGGCTACACGGGCTGGCCGGTCGGGCAAAAGTTCGTCAATTACGACCCACGCACCCGCCCCTGGTACCAACTGGCCATGGCCAACCCGGGCAAGACCGTGCGTACCGGCGCCTACTACTGGGCGGCCGACGACGCGGTACTGGTCAGCACCGTGCGCGCCGTGGCCAACCAGTTGGGCAACCCCGGCGGCGTGGTCAACATCGACGTGTCGCTCAAAGGCCTGACCGAGATCGTCAAACAGATCAAGCTGGGTGAAAGCGGCTACCTGATGCTGGTGGAAAGCAACGGCAACGTCATGGTCGACCCACGCGACGCCGCTCACAACTTCAAGCAGCTGGCCAGCTTTGGCGACGGCTATGCCGCGCTGGCCAAGGCAGGCAAAGGCCTGGTCGAGGTCGAGCTTAATGGCGTGCGCTATATGGCCAACGTCTACCCCGATGAGCAACTGGGCTGGACCTTCATCGGCCTGATCGAACAAAGCGAAGTGATGCAGACCACCACCCGGCTGACCTGGCTGATCGGCGGCATCGCCGTGGTGCTGGCCGCGCTGTTCGCAGTGGTCGGTGCAGGCTTCGCCAAGCTGATCGTGCGCCCGATCAATAGCGTCACCAGCGGCCTGGAAGACATTGCCCAGGGCGAGGGTGACCTGACCCGCAACCTGGAAATCCGTGGCCGCGACGAAACCGCGCAACTGGCCAGCTGGTTCAACCAGTTCCTCGGCGCCATTCGCAGCCTGATCCAGCACATCGGCGCTGCTGCCGGCAAAATCCTCAGCACTTCCAGCAGCTCGACCCGCGTTTCCAGCGACATGGCCGAAGCCGCTGGCCGCCAGCGCGAAGCCGTGGACATGGTGTCCACCGCCTTCCACGAAATGGTCGCCACCGCCAACGAAGTGGCCCGTTCCTGTAGCCAGGCGGCCCAGTCGGCCGACAGCGGTCAGCAGCAAGCACGCGAGGGCCAGCAGCAGATCGACGCCGCCGTACAAAGCGTCGACCGCCTGAGCCACGAGATCGAACAGTCCGCGCAGTCGATCCAGCAGCTGGAGCGTGACAGCAACGCTATCCAGTCGATCCTCGGCACCATCCGCTCGATTGCCGAACAGACCAACCTGCTGGCCCTCAACGCGGCCATCGAAGCAGCCCGTGCCGGTGAGCAGGGCCGTGGTTTTGCCGTGGTGGCCGACGAAGTGCGGGCCCTGGCCAAGCGCACAGCCGACTCCACTGCCGAAATCGACGGCCTGCTGGGCAACCTGGCCAGCCGCACGGCCGAAGTGGCCGAGCAGATGCATGCCAGCCTGGAAGTGTCGCAGCAGTCGGTAAGCCGCATCGGCCTGGCCCGCGACAGCTTCGGGCAAATCCGTGAGTCGGTGGATGTGATCCGCGACATGAACACGCAGATCGCCACGGCGGCCGAGGAACAGCACCAGGTGGCCGAGGACATCAACCGGCATATCAGCCAGATTCACGGGGATGCGCAGCTGGTGGCCGAACTGGCCCAGGCGGCGCGGCAGGACTCCGAGAGCCTGGCGGGGCTGTCCAATGAGCTGGATTCGCTGGTGCGCAGGTTCCGTACCTGATGTGTGGCCTGAACCGACCTCTTCGCGGGTAAACCCGCGAAGAGGCCGGTTCAGGCAACCAGGCACTACAGCTTCAACTCCCCCGGCGTCGCCCCAAACAGCTGCTTGAACGCCGCAATGTAAGCCGAGGTGGAGTCATATCCACACCCCAACGCCGCCTCGGTCACATTCTCCCCCGCCTCCAGCAACGCCAGCGACGACAACAGCCGCATGCGCTGCCGCCAGTTGCGAAAGCTCAACCCGGTCTCGCGCTGGAACATCCGCATCAGCGTCTTCTCCGAACACCCCAGCTCCCGCGCCCATTGCTGCAAAGTCTGCGGCTGGTCCGGCGCGGCGATCAAACCGTTGCACAGCGCCAGCAACCCAGGGTGACGTGGCAAAGGCAGCGAAAACCCGACTTCCGGCAACGTGCGCAACTGGTCGAGCAGCACCGCCACCAGTCGCGCCTCGGCACTGTCATATTCCGGGTAGTCCGCCGGGAACAGGCAGAACTGCTTGATCAGCTCGCGTGCCAGTGGCGTCACCTCCAGCACCCGGCATTGCTCCGGTGCCCATGGGCAGGCATCGCGGCGCACATACAGGCTGCGCATCTCGGCCTGCATCGAGGTCAGCACTTCGTGTTCGGCATCGGCAGGGATCCACACACCCCACTGGGGTGGGGCAAAGTAACTGCCGTCCCGGGTGTACACGGCCAGTACGCCGCTGATGGCGTAGGAAAACTGCACCCAGTCGTGCTGGTGGCGGGTGGTCCAGGAGCCGGCACCGAGGCTTTCGGCACGGGCATAGAGGGGCCTGGGCAAGTGGTCCAGCGCAGGAATAGCGCGAGGATGTCCGATGATCGGCATGGCGGTTTCTTGTAGTTCTGAGCAGACAAGCCTAACAGCTGGTGGACATCACGGGGACATCTGCGCTGTCCTGTGGGAGCGGGTTTACCCGCGCAGCAGGCGACGCGGTATTGCAAAAAATCAACGCTCGACGATAACGGTCACCCCCTGCCCACCCGCCGCACAAATCGAAATCAGCCCACGCCCCTTCCCCGCCGTGGCCAGCAGCTTGGCCAGGTTGGCCAATATCCGCCCCCCGGTCGCCGCGAACGGGTGCCCGGCCGCCAGCGAGCTGCCCTTGACGTTGAGCTTGCTGCGGTCAATCGCCCCTAGCGGCGCCTCCAGCCCCAACTGTTCGCGGCAATAGTCGGCATCCTCCCAGGCCTTCAGCGTGCACAGCACCTGGGCGGCAAAGGCTTCGTGGATCTCGTAATAGTCGAAGTCCTGCAGGGTCAGGCCATTGCGCGCCAGCAAGCGTGGCACGGCATACACCGGGGCCATCAACAGCCCTTCGCGACCGGTGACGAAATCCACTGCAGCTGTTTCGCCATCGACCAGGTAAGCCAGCACCTGAAGCCCCTGCTGCGCAGCCCATTCTTCAGTGCCCAGCAACACCACCGAGGCCCCGTCGGTGAGTGGTGTGGAATTACCCGCCGTCAGCGTGCCCTGGCCGCTGCGGTCGAAGGCGGGCTTGAGCCTGGCCAACTGCTCGAGGCTCAGGTCCGGGCGCAGGTTGTTGTCCCGTGTCAGCGACAGAAACGGCGTCAGCAAGTCGTCCTGCCAACCCTCGACATACGCGGCGGCCAGCTTCTGGTGGCTGAGCAACGCCAGCTCGTCCTGCTCTGCACGGCCAACCCGCCAAGCCTGGGCCATGCGCTCGCAATGCTCGCCCATCGACAACCCCGTGCGTGGTTCGCCATTGCGTGGGAACTCGGGTTTCAGGTGGTGAGGCCGCAACTTGAGCAAAGGCTTCAGCCGCTCCCCCAGGCTTTTGCCACGGTTGGCCTGCAACAGGAGGTGGCGCAGCCCTTCGTTGACGGCAATCGGTGCATCGGAAGTGGTATCCACGCCGCCGGCAATACCGCAGTCGATCTGCCCCAGGGCAATCTTGTTGGCCACCAGCAGCGCGGCCTCAAGCCCGGTGCCGCAGGCTTGCTGGATGTCGTAGGCCGGGGTCTGCGGCGACAGGCGCGAACCCAGTACACATTCGCGGGTAAGGTTCATGTCACGTGAGTGCTTGAGCACCGCGCCAGCCACCACCTCCCCCAGCCGTAACCCATGCAGGCGATAACGTTCGATCAGGCCCTCGAGGGCGACCGTGAGCATCGCCTGGTTGCTGGCCGTGGAGTAGGCGCCATTGGAGCGGGCAAAGGGGATTCGGTTGCCGCCCAGGATCGCGACCCGGCGAGGTGAACGCATGTGCTTGTTCCTCCTGAAACAATTTGATCCGTACAGCCTAGGTGTTTTTACCGCATTCGAACGACCTTGCCACAAAGTTGGTCCACACTTTCAAGCTTGCCTTTTGCGGAGACCCACTCATGAGCGATCGCTACCTCGGTTTTGCCAACTCCAACCTCGGCCGCCGCCTCGTGGATGCCCTCGGCCTGCCACGCCCGGCGCCGCTGGAGCGCTGGCAAGCCGGCCGCCTGCGCCCGGTAGAAGGGGCCCTGGTACTGGGTGGCGGGCCGCTGGCAGGCCAGGTCGAAGCCATCGCCCCGCGCCTGACCGACGCGCTTTACAGCTTCAATGCCGACCACCTGCAGGCCGAAGCCTGGGTGGCCGGCTTGGGGCCGAAAATCAAAGCCGTGGTGTTCGATGCCAGTCATCTGTCCGACAGCGATGCGCTGAAGCAGTTGCGCGAATTTTTCCAGCCACTGCTGCGCAGCCTGGCCCCGAGCGCCCATGTCGTGGTGCTGGGGCGCGCGCCGGAAAGCCTCGACGACCCGTTGGCCAGCGTTGCCCAACGGGCCCTTGAAGGCTTCAGCCGCTCCCTGGCCAAAGAACTGCTCAATGGCGCGACCGCCCAACTGCTGTATGTCGCGCCCGGCGCCGAAGACCAGCTGGAAGGCGCCTTGCGTTTCTTCCTCTCGCCCAAGAGTGCGTTCATTTCCGGCCAGGTGCTGCGCCTGGAAGCCTGCGCCAATCAGGTAGGCGACTGGACCCGCCCGCTGGCTGGCCGCCGCGCCCTGGTCACGGGTGCGGCCCGCGGCATCGGCGCCGCCATTGCCGAAACCCTGGCGCGGGACGGCGCCGATGTGCTGCTGCTGGATGTGCCACAGGCCAGCCAGGACCTCGACGCCCTCGCCGCACGCTTGGGTGGCAAGGCGCTGCCACTGGATATCTGTGCCAGCGATGCGGCAACGCAACTGCTAGCAGCCCTGCCCGACGGCATCGACATCGTGGTGCATAACGCCGGCATCACCCGCGACAAGACCTTGGCCAACATGACCCCGGAATACTGGGACGCGGTCATGGCGGTCAACCTCAAGGCACCGCAAGTACTGACCCAGGCGCTGTACGACAACGGCGCACTGGGCGAAAACGCGCGCATCACCCTGCTGGCCTCGGTCAGTGGCATCGCCGGCAACCGCGGGCAGGCCAACTACGCCGCGAGCAAGGCCGGGCTGATCGGCCTGGCCCAGGCCTGGGCGCCCCGGCTCGCCGAACACGGCGGCAGCATCAACGCTGTCGCCCCCGGGTTCATCGAAACCCACATGACCGCGGCCATGCCCATGGGCCTGCGCGAGGCCGGGCGGCGCTTGAGCTCGCTGGGCCAGGGCGGCCGCCCGCAGGACGTCGCCGAGGCCATCGCCTGGCTCAGCCAGCCAGGCTCCGGGGCAGTCAACGGCCAGGTGCTGCGTGTGTGCGGCCAGGCCTTGATGGGAGCGTGAACATGAGCAGAAACTGGCACGACCTGCAAAGCCCGGCTGCCCGCGCCAGCCTGTACCTGCGTGCAGCCAGCAAGCGCAGCATCAGCGGTGACCGCTTGCCGGACGATGGCCTGCGCTGTTTCATCCCGGTTAAGCCGGGCAACCTGGCAGCCTATAGACGGCTTTGCCACTTTACCGACGATGGCCGCCTGCCAGGCACTTATCCCCACGTCATGGCGTTCACGCTGCAGCTGCAGTTGATGACCGCCCCAAACTTCCCTTTCCCGCTGCTCGGCCTGGTGCACCTGCACAACCGCATCGAGGTGCTGCGCCCGCTTGGTGGTATCGAAGGGCTGCGCTTTGCGGTGTATGCGCAAAACCTTCAGGCACATGCCAAGGGCGGCACCTTCGACCTGGTTACCGAGGCAGACGACGGTATTGGCCTGCTCTGGCGGGAGACCAGCCGCATGCTGGTGCGCGGGCTGAAGCTGGAGGGCCAGGCAGGCGAGCCCGCCGAGGATGAACCGGAGCCATTGCCCGAGGCCACCCGCTGGTACGCCGACAGTGATATCGGCCGGCGTTATGCCAAGGTGTGCGGGGACTACAACCCTATCCACCTCAGTGCCACCAGCGCGCGGCTGTTCGGCTTCCCCACGGCCATTGCCCATGGCATGTGGAGCAAGGCCATGGCCCTGGCGGCACTGCGTGGGCACCTGCCGCACAGCGGCTACGCCTTTGAAGTGGATTTCCGCAAACCGGTGCGGTTGCCGTCAGAGGTGGTACTCAGTGCCAGTGAGGCGGGGCCTGAGGGTGCGTTGCGGCTGGATGGGCATGGCGGGGTGCTGCATATGGTCGGGCGCTGGGCTCCGCTGTAGAGGCGGTATACGCTTGCTTTGCATCGGGCCTGGGCCGAAGCTATGCAGCATTAGGAGACCCCCGATGAACCTGCAAGAACTCACCCAACGCCTGCACCAGATTCGCGACAACAATGACTGGCGCGGCTTCCACAGCCCGAAGAACCTGGCCATGGCCGCCAGCGTCGAAATGGCCGAGCTGGTGGAAATCTTCCAGTGGCTAAGCGAAGACCAATCGCGCCAGCTACCTGCCGACAAACTCGCCCACGCCGGCCAGGAAGTCGGTGATGTGGTGCTCTACCTGCTGCTGCTGTGCAGCGAGCTGGGCCTGGACATGGACCAGGTGGTGCGGGCCAAGCTGGCCGACAGCGAGAGGCGCTTCGCCCGATGAACGACCGTCACTTCGATGAGCTGGCCACCCGCTTTGCCGAGAAGATCTACGGCGGCGCGAAGGGCGCGATCCGCCTGGCCGTACTGCAGGCCGACCTGGCCGAGGCGCTGCCCGATCGCCCGCTGCGCATCCTCGACATCGGCGCCGGGCTGGGGCACATGGCCTTGTGGCTGGCCCAGCGTGGCCACCACCTGACCCTGGCCGAGCCTGCCGCCCCCATGCTCGAAGGCGCCCGGGCGCGCTTTGCCGAGGCCGGCCAGACCGCCACGTTCATCCAGGCACCCTGGCAAGACCTGCTCGGCCAACTGACCGAGCCCTACGACCTGGTGCTGTGCCATGCCGTGCTCGAATGGCTGGCAGAGCCCGAAAGCATCCTGCCCGTGCTGCACCAGCTCACGGCCCCTTCCGGGTGGCTGTCACTGGCCTTCTACAACCGCGACGCGCTGGTCTATCGCAACCTGCTCAAGGGCCATTTCCGCAAATTGCGCAGCAACCGGCTGGAAGGTGAAAAGCAGAGCCTGACCCCACAGAAACCGCTTGATCCACGCGAGCTCAAGGCGCAACTTGATCCTATGTGGCAGGTTGAAACCGAGAGCGGGGTGCGGGTGTTCCACGATTACATGCCCAAAGAGTTCCAAGCCAAGGCCGAGCTGCTCGACCTGCTGGAAATGGAACTGGCCTACCGCCGCCACCCCGGCTTCGCCGGGCTTGGCCGCTACCTGCACTGGGTCTGCCGCCCCCGTTGACTCGCCCGCCGGGAGGAATACATGCCGTACCGTTTGTTGTGCCTGGCCCTGCTGCCGCTTGCCTTGGCTGCCTGCCAGGGCAGCAACCCGTATGTGGCCAGCAGCCGCCCGCTGCCACCGGCCCCCGCCCAGGCGGCCACCACCTTCGACGCCAGTGCCTACCCCGCGCCCGCCCGGGATTACGGGCACTACCGCAGCTGGAGCTGGCGCAACGGCCAGTTGCCCAGCGGCTCGGCCAATGCCGACCCGGCGCAACTGGCCGATGCCGTCAGCGGCGCACTCGACCAGCATGGCCTACGCCCTGCCCGGGGGGCTTCCGGCGATTTGCTGGTCAGCGCCGACATGCGTCTGGAAAAACGCTTGCGCCAAGTGCGTGACTACGACACCTACGACCCCTACTACGGCCCCTATCCCTACGGTGGTGTCGGTTATGGCGGCTATCGCCATGGCTACGGGGGCTATGCCAGCGTGCCCATCGTGCGCACCTACGAGGTCGAAGTGATGGTGGTGCGCATCGACCTGTACGACGCCCGCAGCGGCCAGCCGGTGTGGAGCGCCAGCGCCGAAAGCGGCAGCGACAAGAACTCGCCGCGTGAACGCGAAAGCGCCCTGCGCGATTCTGTGCACAAGGCGCTCAGCGGCTATCCTCCCAGTTAATAGCTAACGGAGAACCATCATGTTGCGCCGTCTCGTTCTACTGTCATTCGCGCTACTGCTTGCCGCCTGCTCCAGCAATAACGTGCAACAGGATTTTGATGCCAGCCGTGATTTTGCCGCCTATCGCAGCTGGGCGTGGCAAGAGCCGGGCCTGCAGTACCGCCCGGATGACCCGCGGATCAAGAGTGACCTCACCGAGCAGCGGATTCGCCAGGCAGTGGCAGACCAGCTCGACCAGCGCGGCCTGCGCCCGGTACAAGGCGGCGCGCGGCCTGACCTGACGGTGCGCACCTACCTGATCGTGGAACAGCGCCAGCAACAGATCACCACCAACTATGGCGGTGGTTGGGGTGGCTACTGGGGCGGCTACTGGGGCGGCCCGATGTATAACGAAACCCGCAGTGTCGACTACAAGGTCGCCACCATTCAGGTTGATATGTTCGACGGGCGTGACGGCAAGCTGGTGTGGCGCGGCAGTGCCGAGCAAATCATGAACAACTACCCGCCAAGCCCGGAAGAACGCAACAGCGCCATTCACAACACCGTGAGCAAGGTGCTGGCCAACTACCCGCCGGGTAGCAAGAAATAAGGTTGTAATGCGGCTTTTGCATGCACCGCCCCCCCCTGTGGGAGCGGGCATGCCCGCGAAGCAGACACCGCGGTGCATGGCACGGGCTTCGCCCGTGTTCGCGGGCGCGCCCGCTCCCACAGTGACCGTGCCACCTTTGAATGTTGAGCAAGGCAGTAGCACCCACCTGAGCGGTGTCAGGAGCGACAAAATCCATTTCGACACCGCCTTTTTGCCTTTCCAGCGCCACTCGTGCGCAGGTTCTTGTCTATCTTCACTTAAGGAAACCTGACTGACCGGGTAGATGTGTTCAACATTTGGGAAAGGCGACCTGCCAATGCAAAGCATTGTTCTCCTGCTGTGGCTTGCCTTGTGCTCCGAACAGGATGTGCGTCAACGCCAGATATCCGATCTGCTGACCCTGGGCGTGGCTGCCGGCGCCCTGTTCTGGCTGTTCGCCACCGGCCACAGCTGGATCGGCGCCGATGCCAGTGATGCCGGCTGGGCACTGGCCATCGTCATGCTGCTTACACTGCCCGGCTACATGCTCGGCCGCTTCGGTGCCGACGACGTCAAGCTGATGGGCGCACTGGCGCTGGCCACCAGCCCGCAATACGTGCTCGGCACCTTCATTGGCGCCGGTGTCAGTGTGCTGGTGTGGCTGCTCACCCGTCGGCGCCTGTGGACCCTGCTCAACCCCAAGGTGAAGAAGCGTTTGCAGGCCCTGACCGATGAAATGGGCGAGAAACAGGCATTCGTACCCTACGTGTTAGCAGGTTTTCTTCTAACGGCGGTATGGATCCAATAATCCTTCCTGTGGTCCTATGAGTTGTACATAACTTGTAACTTGTACATATCCAGAAAGTGCGACTATTTTTAAGCTGCCAGCGTGCCTGGCACGGGAGCAGGGCCGCATACGAACAGGGAGTTGATCGTGTCCAGACCATTCAGTGAAATGAAGCTATTGGTGGTCGATGACCAACCAGTCATCGTCGAACAGTTGTGTGAGTTTCTCGAAACCCAGGGCTACCACTGCCTGCCAGCCCATTCGACCGACGAAGCCATCCAGTGCTACCTGGCCGACGAGGCCATCGGCCTGATCATCTGCGACCTGCACATGCCTGAGCGTGATGGCATCGAACTGGTTCGCGCCCTCAAGGAAATCACCGGGCCACGTATGTTTGAAGCCATCATGCTGACCGGGCGTGCGGACAAACAGGACGTGATCCGCGCCCTGCGCGAAGGGTTTGCCGATTATTACCAGAAGCCCATGAACCTCGACGAACTGCTGGAGGGCGTGCGCCGCCAGGAACAGGCCCTGCAAGAACGCCAGCGCAACTTCCGCGCCCTGGGCGGGTTGAACCAGCGCTTGCAAGACCTGGCCGATTCGGTGGACGAACTGTACCAGGACCTGGAAAAAGCCCGTGGCCAAGGTACCCACCGCCGTGCCACCGATGTGGAAGAGAGCGAAAGCGAGCTGCCAGCTGCCTTCGAGAAGCTGTCCCCACGCCAACTGGAAGTGGCGCGGCTGGTGAGCAAGGGCAAGACCAATTACCAGATCGCCTGTGAGCTGGGCATTACCGAAAACACCGTCAAGCTATATGTGTCGCAAGTGTTGCGTTTGACCCACATGCACAACCGTACCCAGCTGGCATTGGCGCTGACGCCCAGCTCGTCGCCGGTGCATCTGAGGTTTACTACCCATTGAGGGGTTTGCCTGGAGATTGCCGGGGCTGCTTTGCAGCCCCCCTACATTTGAAAACCCAAACTCAGGATTAGCCGGGGGCCACGGTCCAGGCTATCCAACGCCACATCCGCCAAAGGCTTCGCCACCTCCAGCGCAACGTTGAAGTAGCGCCCATCCCCCAACCGTACGCCAAGTGCCGCCGAAGCCAGGTGGGCATCGTCCACCGGCCCCCGGTTATGCCAGGCCTGCGCCACATCCACTGCCGCATAGGGCTGAACCAGTGCCAGCCCGTTACCTCGCAGGCTGTAGTTCAGTTCGTAAGCCACACCCCATCCCTTGTCCCCGTCCGCCTGATCACGCGGGTAGCCACGGCCAAAATGCTGCCCACCAAAGCCCGCCCGCTCGCTGTCGGGCAGCCGGTCATCACTCCAGTACAACGCGCCCGACGCCACCCCCTGCCAGTTGCCAGCCAGCGTGTCACTCTGCAGTCCGGAAAGCCGCAACCGCAGGAAATCCAGATCGTAGTCAGCATCGCTACGCGCGCCCAGGTAATCCAGCCCCTGGTAAACCCCGGCACTGACAATACGCAGGCGGCCACCTTCCACTTTGCGCCAGTCGCCCTCGAAGGACAGCGCGCGCACGGAAGTGTCGTAGTCCCGTAGTGAAGGCACCCCGTCCAGTTGGTCTTCGACGTGCTCGCTGACCGCATACAGGTGCCCCTGCACGGCCATCCATTCGTTCGGCCTGACAACCACTGGCTGACGCAGGCCCACTGCATAGCGTTCACTGTCCCGCTCGCGGGTCATGTCACGGCCATCATCCAGGCGTATGCGCGTGCCCGGATCACTGCGGTAGCGCGAAGCCGACAGCAGCAACTGGCTGCCGGCAGCGTCCAGGTACTGGCTGTAGTCCAGCCGCTGGTAATGCACCTGGTCATCCCCCGGAGGCAGCAGCAGGCTGGCCTTGAACCGTTCGGCAAAGCGGGTCTGGGCATTGCTGGTGGCCGTCAGCAGTGCCTGCGCATCGTCGCGACTGGAATCGGCCAGGGTAACAGCGGCGCTGAACGGCTTGCGCTGCGCATGCACGGTCAAGCGGGTGGCACCGTCAGCGGTTTGCGCCATCGCCAGCTCAGCCTCAATCGACACACCCGGCAGGCGTTCGGCGAGACCCAGGTAGCGCTCCAGGGTTTCACGTGTCAGCGGCCGTTCGGCTTCCAGTTGCGTCAGCAGCTGCTGCAAATAGCCACCGGCCGGGCCGATGTCGCCCTCCACGCGGTAATCCCGGATGTAACCTTCGACCAGCACCACATTCACACGGCCTTCGGCCACATCCTGAGGTGGCAGGTAGGCGTAGGAAAGCAGGTAACCGTCCTGCCGGTAGCGCTCGGTCAGGCGCTCGGTGTACTGCTGCAGCTCGCCTAATGTGATGCTGTGCCCGATCAACGGCTGGTAGTGCTCGCGCAAGTCGCTCAAGGGGAACACCGTACCGCCTTCGAAACGCACCTTGTGCAGCACCATGCGCGTATCCGCAGGTGCCCAGGCCTGGCTTTCGGCGTTTGGCCGGGGCATTCGCAGATTGGGGCTGGCGGGCCGATAGGTGTCTACCGGCAGGTTGGTGTCGGGCAGGCGCCGTTCGTACTCATGGCTGTCGAGAAAACCCGGCAACGACTCGGCCTGGGCCAAAAACACCCAAGGCAGCAACAACAGGGGCACGGCCAGAGGACGCATAGGGCGCTCCATGTTCCCTTGGGTTGCGGGGCACCAGCCGGTCACACCCGTCACTTGCAAGCGTAGGTGCTGGCCCGGCTGCCGTCGAACGCCTACTCGCTGACCTGGAACGCCACTCGCGCGGTCTCGCCGCTTTCGTCCAGCGCACTGACCTCGGCCTGCCCGGCCTGTGGCAAGCGCACCAGCAGGCTGTCCTGCCCCAGGGTTTCGCCCAACGGCTGGCCATTGAGGAACCACCAGCGCCGCCCGCCACCGCCCAGGGCCGATACATGCAGCTGCAACGGCTCGCTGCTGGTCGCCGGGCGGCGCAGGTTGTCACCCGGTCGCACGCCCACTATCGACAGCGGCGGAGCGCTGGCCGGCACCTGCGGTGGGCAGGCCGGGTCGATGGCCGGCAGCCGCGCCGCGCGCCGCTCCACGCGGGGCAGCCAAGGCTCCAGCGGGGCCGGCCACAAGGCAATGTCGCGGGCCTTGGCGCTTGGGCAACTGCCATCCACTCGCAGCCCCTGGTCGTTGACCCACACACTTTCGCGCAAGCCCAGTCCCAGGGGCTGATCGGCGGCTTGCAGCGTCGGCGGCGTGGTGCCGTCCAGGGTCCAGGCAAAACGCTGGCGCCGGCAGTTGGGGTCCTGTTTGCTCATCGGCTGGCCCAGCGGCCAACAGATCGCCGCCACACCGACATTCGCCGGCACCCGCTCCACCGGCACGCTGATGCCACGCTGGCTGTCGCGGTTGCTCAGCAGGTCGTGCACCTGCAGCATCAACGGCGCCGCCGAAGCCAGGCCAAACTGGCCGGGCACCGGCGTGCCATCGGGGCGACCGATCCACACGCCGATCAGGTAGCGCGGGCCCACGCCAATCGACCAGGCATCGCGAAAGCCATAGCTGGTGCCCGTCTTCCAGGCCAGTTGCGGGCGCTGTACCAGTTCGGCATGCGGGTCGCGGTCGGGGCGCGCCTGGCCACTGAGGATGCGCCGGATGATCCACGCCGCCCCTGGTGACAGCAGCCGGCGCTCCACCAGCGGGTCCTGCGGCTGCAAGCGCACCCGCGCACTGTTGCCACCCCGCGCCAGCGCCGCGTAGCCACCCACCAGGTCTTCCAGCCGGCTGCCGGCACCGCCCAGGATCAGCGACAGGTTGGGTTCGGCCAAGGGCGGCAATGCCAGTGGCATGCCCGCCATGCGCAGTTGCGCGGCAAAACGTTTCGGACCGTAGGCCTCCAGCAACTGCACGGCCGGCAGGTTGAGTGACAGGGCCAGCGCCGAGCTGGCCGACACCGGCCCACTGAAGCCCATGGAGAAGTTGCCGGGGCGGTAGTCGCCATAGCGGCGCGGCACATCCTGCAACAACGATTCGGAATGGATCAGGCCATCGTCCAGCGCCATGCCGTAAAGGAACGGTTTGAGGGTGGAGCCGGGCGAGCGTAGCGAGCGCACCATGTCGACGTGCCCGAAGCGGCGCTCGTCGGCCAGCTCGATCGAACCCAGGTAGGCGCGCACCGCCATGGTCTGTGCCTCGACCACCAGGATGGCGGCAGAGGTGCGCTCCGGCAGCCGCGCGCGCCAGCCCAGCAACAAGTCTTCAAGGCGCCGCTGCAACGCTGCATCCAGCGTGGTGCGGATCAGCGGCGGGCTGTCGGCGCTGTTCAGGCGCCGGGCGAGCAAGGGCGCCAAGGCTGGCTCCTGGCGTGGTGCCAGCACCAGCGGCTCTTCGGCTGCCTCGCGGATTTGCTGCGCAGGCCACACCTGGTATTCGGCCAGGCGCTGCAGCACCTTGTCGCGCGCGCGTTGGGCACGCTCTGGGTGGCGATCCGGGCGCAGCCGGCTGGGTGCCTGGGGCAGCACCGCCAGTAGCGCGGCCTCGGCCGGGGTCAGGTGCATGGGCGACTTACCCAGGTACGCCCAGCTGGCTGCGGCCACACCCTGCAAGGTGCCACCGAAGGGCGCGCGGTCCAGGTAGATCTGCAGGATCTCGCGTTTGGACAGGTGCCACTCCAGCTGCACTGTACGCCACAGCTGGCGCAGTTTGCCGGCCAGGGTGCGGTCATGCGGGTCTAGCAACCGTGCCACCTGCATCGACAGCGTGCTGCCGCCCGACACCACGCGCCCACCCCGCAGGTTCAGCCAGGCCGCACGTGCCAAGGCCAACGGATTGACCCCGGGGTGGCGGTAGAACCAGCGGTCCTCGTACGTCAGCAAGGCCTGCAGGTACAACGGCGAAACCTGGTCCGGGCTGACCGGGTAGCGCCATACCCCCTCGGCATCGGCAAAGCGCCACAAGGGTGTACCGTCTTCGGCCAGCACCACCCGCGCCAGGTCGTCGCCCGGCAGCGGCAGCGGCCACAGGCGGTCGGCCAGCCACAACAGGCCGCATAGCACCAACAGGCCAATCAGCGTGGCGCGCAACAGCCTGCCCGCACGCGCTAAGCTTGGCATCGGGAACCGACCTGGCCAGGTAATGGCCAAAGGCTTGGGAACGGCAACCTCGCCAATTCGTTCATCAGGAAGCAACTATGCATGTAGAAGGTTTTTTCGAGTGGCTGGGCCAGGCACTGGGGTCTGTGATCCGCTTCATCGTCGACGCATTGAGCGGGCTGTTCAACCTGCTGGCCAATGCCGGTGGTAATTTCATCGACGGCCTGGCGCGCACCCTGGGCACGGACACCTCGCTGATCAGCATCCTGGCCGTGGTCATCGGCCTGATGCTGCTGTACTCGGCAATCCGCGCGTTCATGCGCGCCTCGATCATCCTCGGGATCATCTGGCTGGTGCTGGGGTTGTGGGTGATGAGCTGGGTGATTCACTGAATTACTCAGCTGATCTGCGCGGTTTTTGTGGGAGGCCTTGCGTCGCGAAAGGGCTGCACAGCAGCCCCAGGATTGCAGCTTCGCCGCTTTAATTGCCGGGGCCGCTTTGCGGCCCTTTCGCGACGCAAGGCCGCTCCCACATGGTCCGTGTAGAGCGGGTTTTTAGCGGGCTTTTACGGTCATTTCACCTTGCCCATCCCCCACGGCCTGCAGGTTTGGCCGGTACATCGACTCGACCTGCGGCGGCGGCACGCGGTAAGTGCCAGGGGTCACCGCCCGCGCCAGGTACAGCAGGTGGGTGGTGCCATAGCTGTCGAGCTTGAGCGCGGCAACATAACGGTCATCACGGTACTCCTGGTGCACCACGCTGGCGTTCTGCATCGACTCGCGCCATTCCTTCACGGCGCTACTGGCGTTGTCCAGGCTGGCGGCACTTTGCGCCAGGTTCTGGTTTTCCAGCTCCAGGCCGGCCGGTAGCAGGTCTACCACCAGCGCATCCGGCACACGGTCTTCGGCCTTGAGCGCCAGGTGCACCAACACCAGGTCGCCACTGCGCAGGTTGTGCAGGTCCAGCGGCTGGCCGTTCATGCCCAGATACTCACGACGAATCTGCATACCGTTGCCGCCGGCCGCAGGTGCCTGGCGAGGGTAACCGGACAAGGTCAGTTGCTGGTACAGCGTCTCGCTGCCTTCGTTCTGTACGCTCAGTGGCGAGGCCAGCAACGGGCCTTCCAGCTTCATGCCGGCTTCGGCGTTGTTGAACTCGCGGACCTCGCCCGCACTGTCCAGGCGTGCCTGCCACTTGCCTTCCGGCTTGCCCAGCAGGCCACGGCCGGCCAGGAACAGTGCATTGCGCTCCTGGGTCGACAGCCAGCGGTTGGCCGCCAGTTCATCCGACAAGGCGAACAGGCGCTGGTCGACCTGGCTGCTGGCCAGGTTGCTCTCCTGCAGCAATGCCAATATCAGCGCCTGGTCACGCAGGGCGCTGCCGTAATCGGCCATCCAGCCTTTGCCACGGCTGATGCCCAGGCCCGCCTGCAAGGCTTGCTCGGCGCGCGGTTTGTCGCCCATCTTGTCCAGCGCCACCGCCAGTTGTACCAACGGCAGGCCGGAGCGGGCATCGGCGCGGCGCTCGAACAGGCCACGCAGCGCGCCCAACGGCGCCTGCTGGCTGCGCGACAACACCAGCGCCGCGTAAGCCTGCACGGCAAAGCGGGTGTGGTCAGCGTTTTCGCTGTAATCGACTTCGATCAGGTTGCGCTCCTGCAGGTAGCGCAACAGGCGCTCGCTGGCCTTCTTCAACGCTTCGGCCGGCACGCCATAACCCTGGTCACGGGCACGCAAGAGGAAGTCGGTAACGTAGGCGGTCAGCCAGTACTCCTCTTCGCTGTCCGAACTCCACAGGCCAAAGCTGCCGTTGTAGCGCTGCATGCCCAGCAGGTGCTCGATACCCATTTCAATCTTGCGCTTGCGCACATCCGCCGGCTCGCCCTTGATGCCCAGGCGCTTGAGGCTGTCGGCATCGGCGTACAGCGACGGATACAAGCCGCTGGTGGTTTGCTCCAGGCAACCGTAAGGGTAAGCCTCCAGCGCACGGATCTGCTCGGCCAGGTTCAACGGCGGCCGGCTCGACAAGGCCAGGCTGGCCTCCAGGCCTGCGGGTTCGAACGCGGCCAGGTCTGCTTCGGGCAGGGTCCATGGCTGGTCCTTCAAGGCCACGCGGTAGTGCTTGAGCATTGCCGGGTAGGCCGGGCGCACGCCCAGCGTCCACTCACGTTCGAACGCGGTGGTCGGCTCGTTCGGCAGTTGCAGGCCTGTGACACGCACATGCACCTTGCCCTGCCCCAAACCACCCTGGGCCTGCACAGGAATCATCAGGGTCGAACGCTGCCCCTCGGCCAGGGCGACGGTCTGCATGGCATTGGTGGCAAGGCTCAGTTGCCCTTCGGTGGTGATTTCAACGCTCAGTTGCTGGGCGCGGCCCGACAGGTTGGCCAGGTCCAGTGCCAGGCTGGTGCGGTCGCCGCCGGCCAGGAAGCGCGGGGCCGACAGCTCGGCAATCAGCGGGGCGGCGACCACCGTCTTGCCTTCGGCCATGCCGAAGTGCTCTTCGGTCCATGCCTGGGCCATCAAGCGCAGCTCGCCGTTGAAGTCGGGGATATCGACCGTGGCCTGGCCCTCACCCTTGTCGTCCAGCGTCACCGGCAGGCTCTGCTGGGCAACGATGGTGACCGTGGTGTTAGGGCGCTTGCCGCCTTTGGCCATCGCCGCATCGCCACCAAACGCCAGGCTGGCAAGGCGGCCCTGCCCAGCTTCGATCAGCTGGCCGTAGATGTCCAGTTGGTCGGCGCCATAGGCCTTGCGCCCGAACAGGCTGGCAAACGGGTCGGGGGTTTTGAAATCGGTAATGTTGAGGATGCCCACATCCACCGCCGACAACAGCACATGCACCTGCTTGGGCACGCTGCCATCAGCATTGGCGGCCTTCACCTTCACGGTCAGCGGCTGTTTCGGGCGCATTTTTTCCGGCGCCTGCAGGCTCACCGCCAACTTGCGCTCGGCGCGGTCCAGCGGCAGGTGCAGCACGCCTACCGAACGCTTGGGCGTGGCGTTGGCCTTGCGCTCACCCGGGCGGATCACCAGCGCGCTAATGTACAGGTCGTGGCGTGCCCAGGCTTTGTCCAGTTGCACATCGAAGGTCTTGCCCTCGGCGGGCACTTCGATTTCCTGCCACCACAGCGGGCCATCGCTGGACTCGATCATCAGGTAGCCGCTGCCAGCGGCAGGCGGGGTGACGGTAACCTTGGCCGTGGCGCCGTCGGCGTAGGACGGTTTGTCCAGCGCCAGCTTGACCTGGTCGGGGCGCACGGCACCGCCTTCGGCGTTGTCCTGGGCGCGGTAACCGGCCCAGAAGCGCTCGCTGGACACCAGACCGGTCTGCGGGTCTTCCACCTCGACGCGGTACGGGCCCCATTCAACCTGGAAGCTCAGCTTGGCAGTGGAGCCCGCCTTGACGCTGACTGTCTCTTCGCTCTGGGTCAGGAATTTCTCGTTGTAGGCGTAGCTCCAGCCGTCGCTCTGCGAGTAGTTCCAGTAGTAGTCACGGCGCTCGCGGATCAACCGCACCTTGAGGTCGTTGGCCGCCAGTTTGTTGCCATCGCGGTCGGCTACCAAGAACTCGAACTCCACCGGCCCGTCGCTATCGGTTTCCTCGCCATCGAACAGGCCACGCAGGCCCGGCAGGCGCTCGGCTGGCCAGATCGGTTGCTCCAGGCGCCGGGTAATCGGCCGGCCACCGGACTCCTGCAGGCTGGCCTGCACGGTCAGTTGCAGCGGCGAGCGGGCTTCGGCCCAGCGGCTTTCGATATCGACCACCGCCTTGCCAGCCTGGTCGAGGGTGACTTCGTCCAGCTCCAGGTCCTGGTTCAGCTCGGTTTCGGTGACCGAGCCAAACTGGTAGCCCGGCAGCGCAGGCACCGCCTCGCGAAGTGGACGCACATAGGCCTGGCCACTCAGGCGATTACCGGCAGCCGGGGCGCCATAGAGGTAACGGCCATTGACCTGGATGCGCGCATCCTCCTCCGGCGACAGCGGCGTGCTGCTGCCCTTCAGCTCCAGCGCCAGGCGCTCGGGCAGGAAGTCTTCGACCAAAAATTCATACACCTGCTTGCGCCCGCCGCCCAGGTCGAGCAGCAGTTGCCAGCGGCCAGTCGGGGCCTCGGTAGCCAGTTGCAACTGGTATTGGTACAAGCCATTGCTGTCGGCTTCCCAGACGAACTTGCGGCTCACCTGTTCATCCGGGCGACGCACTTCCACGCTCACCGGCTGGGCTTTGACGGGCTTGCCGTCCTGGTCGCGCAGCAGGCCGTTGAGCAGCACGGTTTCACCTGGGCGATACAAGTCACGCGGGCCGAAGATGAAAAACTGCAACGGGTTGGCCTGGGGCCCGGTGATGTCGAATTCGGCCAGGTCCAGGGCGGCGGTGTTCAGGCGCAGCAAGGTGGTGTGCACACCTTGGGTAGCGATCAGGGTATCGGCTTTGGGCGTGATCGGCAGCTGGGCGTGGCCCTTGCCATCTGTGCTGGCCTGGGCGAGCAGCTTGCCCTTCTCGTCATGGATTTCGAGGTTGACGCCGTTCAGCGCCTTGCCGCCTTCCAGCGCTTGGGCGAACACGTCAATGCGGTCCCGGTACCGGTGCGCCGACACGCCGATGTCGCTGAGGGTGAACAGGGTCGCTGGCTGCGAGTAGTCATAGGTGCCCGAGGCACGCATCACCGCCAGGTACACGCCCGGGTCCTGCAGCGGCTTGATGCCGGCGATGGGCAGCAGCACGGTTTCGCGGGTGTTGCGGGCGGGGTTGAGGTCGAAGCGGCCGCTGTAGACCAGCTCGGCCATGTCCAGGGTTTCCTTGGACTGGTAGTAGTACAGGCTGCTGTTGCGCCCCCAGCTGGCCAGAAAGGTCGAGAGCATTTCCGGCTTCACCCGGAAGAACTCGACATCGACCTTGTCGACGTTCAGGGCAATCACCGGCAGGCCTTCGGCCAGGCGCGTGGGCAAAAGCGAACCGCGGCTGGCAAAGCCGATGGTCGGTTGCATGTCGCGGGTTTCCAGCTGGGAGACCGACTCATTGTCCAGTTGCTTGCCGTTGACCGCGAGCAGGCCCTTGTCGACGGTCAGCACCAGCTTGCGCTGCGGCTCCAGATGGCGCAGGCGCAGCTCCATCTGGTTGTCAGAGAGTTCCCAGGCGCCATCGAGCTTACCCTTGACGGTGTCTACCAGGTGCACCTTGGTGGCGAAGTCCTGCTTGGCATCCAGCGGTGCTGAGAAGCTGATCGACAGCGTTGCTGCGCCATCGAGCTGCACTTCCGAAACATCCAGCACCGAAAGCTCGCGGCCTTCGTAGCGCTTGGCGAGCACAGCCGGGTCTTCGCGCTTGGGCGCCTGGGTTTCGGCGGGTGCTGTAGCTACGGGTTTCTCGACCGGCGCCGGTTTGTCCGGCGTCGAAGAGTCACAGGCACTGAGCAAAGCCAGCGCGCAGGCCAGCAACAATCCTTTGTTGAACATGGAGTAGGAACTCTTAGGCAGCGTGTTCGTGAGGGCAGCAACTATAGCTCAACGTCAGGTGCAGCACCCGGGCGTTGCGCGGCAAGTGAGACCATGGTCGCGCTAAATGGTTGCCTGGCCGTTACACTGTGGCATTGGTTAAAGGGGCGCGCAGCGGCCCCAACTCTCATGGAATGCAAATGCCCCAACTCTCTGCCGACTGGCGCCACCGTCCCACCCACAACAAGGTTTGGGCGCTGGCCGCGCCGATGATCCTGTCCAATATCTCCGTGCCGCTGGTGGCGCTGGTCGACAGCACGGTCATCGGCCACCTGCCCCACGCCCATCAGCTGGGTGCGGTGGCGGTGGGCGCCACGCTGTTCACCTTCATGGTCGGCCTGATGGGCTTCCTGCGCATGGGCTCCACCGGTTTCGCCGCCCAGGCCGCCGGCCGTGGCGATGGCGCGGCGTTGCGCCAGGTGCTGGTGCAAGGGCTGTTGCTGGCGGTCGCCTTCGCCGTGTTGATCGGCCTGCTGGCCCTGCCGTTCAGCCAGCTTGCACTTCATGCCATGCAACCCAGCGCAGCCCTGCAGCAATCCACCGAAGACTTCTTTCACACGCGGCTGCTTGGCCTGCCTGCGGCGCTGGCCAGCTACGCGCTGGTTGGCTGGTTTCTGGGTACCCAGAACGCCCGGGCACCGCTGGCTATCCTGCTGACGACCAACTTGCTGAACATCGTCTTGAACCTGTGGTTCGTCCTGGGGCTGGATTGGGGGGTACTGGGTTCGGCGCGGGCGTCGGTGATTGCCGAGTGGAGTGCCGCCCTGCTGGGCCTGGCCCTGACCCGCCCGGCCCTGCGGGCCTACCCGGGGCAAGTGGCGTGGGGGGCGCTCAAAGGCTGGCAGGCCTGGCGCCCGCTGCTGGCGGTGAACCGCGATATTTTTCTGCGTAGCCTGGCGCTACAACTGGTGTTTCTGCTGATTACCGTGCAAGGCGCACGCCTGGGCGAGTCCACGGTGGCGGCCAATGCCCTGCTGCTCAACGGCCTGTTGCTGACTGCCTATGCACTCGATGGGTTGGCGCATGCGGTGGAGGCCCTGTGTGGCCATGCCATTGGTGCCCGCGACCGCGACACCCTGCGCCGCTCGCTGGTGGTCGCCTGCGGCTGGTCGCTGATCACCAGCCTGGGCTTTGCCGGGTTGTTCCTGCTGGGTGGGCACCTGTTCATCGACTTGCAGACCGACATCGACAGTGTGCGGGCGGCGGCCTACCCATATTTGCCCTATTTGGCGCTGCTGCCGTTGATTGCAGTGTGGAGTTACCTGCTGGACGGCCTGTTCATAGGCGCGACCCGGGCGCGGGAGATGCGCAATGCGATGTTGGTGTCGGTGCTGATTGCACTGCCGGTGGCGGTGGCCATGAGCGGGTTCGGCAACCATGGATTGTGGTTGGCGTTTCTCGGGTTCATGGGGTTGCGGGCGGTGACGCTGGGGTGGGTGGGGTGGCGGTTGCAGCAGAGGGGTGAGTGGATTCAGTGATGTCGGGGCCGCTTTGCGGCCCATCGCGACACAAGGCCGCTCCCACAAAAGGCAGCACAGGCTTTTGCAGGAGCGGCCCCGGCAATTACGACGACAGGTACGAAGACCGGGTCAGCCCAAGGCGCAACGCATCCAGGTACTGCGTGCGCTCGCGCGCAGTGATCTTGGCGCTGGCGACCTTGTCGCGGTAATGGGTCATCAACTCCTCCGGCGACAGGTGCACGTAGCGCAGCATGTCTTCGATGGTGTCGTGGGTCTCGATGCCGGCGTGGTACACGCTGCCGTCGGCGTTCTGGTAGATGTTCACCGAGTCGGTGTCACCGAACAGGTTGTGCATGTCACCCAGGATTTCCTGGTAGGCACCGACCAGGAACACGCCCAGCAGATAGTCCTCGCCATCCTTCAGCGCATGCACCGGCATGCTGGTTTCGATGCTCTGCTCGTCGACGTACTGGTTGATCTTGCCATCCGAGTCGCAGGTCAGGTCCTGCAGTACGGCGCGGCGCAGCGGCTCTTCGTCCAGGCGGTGCAGCGGGATGATTGGCAGCACCTGGCCAATGGCCCAGGTATCCGGCAGGCTCTGGAACACCGAGAAGTTGCAGATGTACTTGTCGGCCAGCTTGTCGTTCAGCTCGTCCAGCACCTGGCGGTGCGAGCGCTGGCGGGCTTTCAGCGAGTTATGCAGGCGGCGGCACACGGCAAAGTAGCACTGCTCGGCCAAGGCCTTCTCGCTCAGGCTGATCTTGCCATCGGCATACTGCGCGGCCACGTCACCCATGTAGTGGGTGGCGCGCCAGTAAGTCTCGGTCACCATCTCGATGTCGGTCGGGCCAAGCAGGTCGGCCAGCCACTGCACCGTCTCGGGCAGGGCTTCCTTGTTCTCGATGGTCGGCACGTCGTCGTTGTGCTTCTCGACGTCGGTGACCTGGATCACCAGCATGGCGTGGTGCGCGGTCAGCGAGCGGCCACTCTCGGAGAAGATGTGCGGGTGCGGCAGGCCTTGCGCGTCGCAGAACTCCTTGAGCATGCCCACCACCACGCCGGCGTAGTCGTCCATGTCGTAGTTGATCGAGCTGGCATTGCGCGAGTGGGTGCCGTCGTAGTCCACGCCCAGGCCGCCGCCGACGTCGATGTGGTCGACCGGCAGGCCCAGCGCACGCAGCTCGCCGTAGTAACGGATGGCTTCCTTGAAGCCGTGCTGGTAGTCGGCCAGGTTGGCAATCTGCGAGCCCATGTGAAAGTGCAGCAAGCGGATGCCCTGGTCCAGACCGGCATCGCGGAAGCGCTGTACCACCGAAATCAGCTGGGCAGCAGACAACCCGAACTTGGACTTCTCACCACCGGTGTCGGCCCATTTGCTGGACGCCAGCGACGACAGGCGCACGCGCAGGCCGACCTGCGGCTTCACCTTGAGCTCGGCGGCCTCGTCGATCACCAGAGCCACTTCCGACTCTTTCTCGATGACGATAAATACGTTGTGGCCAAGCTTCTGGCCCATCAGCGCCAGGCGAATGAACTCACGGTCCTTGTAACCGTTGCAGACGATGGTACCGCCCTTCGGCGCCAGCGCCAGCACGGCCAGCAGCTCGGGCTTGGAGCCGGCTTCCAGGCCAATGGAGACGTTTTGCGTGGCGATGATGTTTTCCACCACCGCTTCCTGCTGGTTGACCTTGATCGGGTACAGCGCGGTGTACTGGCTCTGGTACTCCAGGCGCGCGATATTGGCATCGAACGCACCGGTCAGCTGGCGTACGCGGTCCTGCAGAATGTCGGGGAAGCGCACCAGCAAGGGCAGCGACAGGCCGCTCTGGCGCAATTCGTCAACCTGCTCGTACAGGTCGATCGGCGCGCTGTCGGGGCCGTTGGGGCGCACTTCGACGCGCCCGGCTTCATTGATGGCGAAATAACCAGCGCCCCAATGGCGGATGCCATAAACACTGCGGCTGTCGGCCACGGTCCACTGGCTACCATCGTCTTTGCGTGTGCGTCGTACGGACATTCAAGTCCCCTATAGATAAGTCGAAGACACTGCCCCGCAGGCAGCGGAGCGAGTGTAAAAGCTGTAAATGACGATTCATCCGTGCTCAGGCATAGACCCTGACCACAGGAACGAGTTTAGAAAGCGCTGGGCAAAAAATTGTGCGATGGCCTCAGCCGCCGGACTTTTTCGCCTTGAAACCCTGTTTGGTCAGCTCGCCGATCAACAGCTCGACATGGTCGCCCTGGATCTCGATAACCCCGTCCTTCAGTGCGCCGCCAGTACCGCAGCGGCGCTTGAGCGTGGTCGCCAGGTCTTTGAGCTGGTCGGGCGGCAGGGGCACACCGGTGACGGTAGTCACGGTCTTGCCACCACGGCCTTTGCTCTCACGGCGCACACGGGCAATGCCGTCGCCTTCGGGGATGATTTGCTGCTTGCAGCTGCAGGCATCCACCGGCTGGCCACAGTCGGGGCAGTGCCGACCAGCGTCGGTGGAGTAAACGAGACCGCCGAGGGCGGAAAAGGAAGAAGCTTTCTTGGCCACTTTTGTTCCTCTGTGCTGAGGACAAAAACTGGTCGTGCCCTGGGGTTGAGGCCGACCGCGAAGCCCCACTCTGGCAGGGGCGGCGCTACTGCCGCAAGATCCTGCGACAGCCCGAAAAGGGCGCGCAGTGTAACGATAAATCCGGCTGTTGCTAAGTACAGGATTGCGGCATTTTACGAATGTTTTGCGACTATTCGCGGCCCACAGGTACAGCGCAGCTCTCGAACACTTCACAATCCCTGTGGGAGCGGGCGTGCCCGCGAAAGGGCCAGTATTGAAAACAACTATCCCTGGCTGACTTTATATCGCTGCAAAGCGGCCAGTGAGTCCGGGCAATACGGTTTGCTCAGGCTCTCTTGCTCAGCCTGCTCCAAGCCAATGAACCGCGCCTCGATCACCTCTTCCGGCTGCAAGCGCAACGGCGCATCGGACACCGCTGAATACACCGCACACCACAACCGGTTGTCGGGCTGGTCGAAATAGAACCGTTCGTGAAAGCGTAACTCAACCCCTTCAATTCCCAGTTCCTCGGCCAGCTCACGCGCCGCCGAGTCGGCGTAACCCTCCCCGGCCGTCACCATGCCACCCGCCGCCACATCCCAGTACCCCGGGTACAGCGCCTTGCTCAGGGTACGCCGGTGCACACACAACTCACCGGCACTGTTGAACAGCAGAATGAAGGTGCAACGGCCGATCAGGCCACGCTCGCGCAACTCTGCGCGGGGCAATGCCCCCAGTACCTGATCGGCCTCGTCCACCCAGCTGACCAGTTCGCGGTCGGAGGCCGCCCGGTGGGCGGCCTCGTTCGGGCTGATGGCCATTCTCAACCCTGCGACAGCAACTGACGCAGGTCGATCACGGCAGCGTTGGCCCGCGAAATGTAGTTGGCCATGACCAGCGAATGGTTGGCCCACATGCCGAAGCCACTGCCGTTGAGCACCATCGGGCTCCACAGCGGCTCTTGCGAGGCCTCCAGTTCACGGATGATCTGGCGCACGCTGACCGTGGCATTCTTCTTCGCCAGCACGTCGGCGAAGTCCACCTCGATGGCGCGCAGCAGGTGCGACAACGCCCAGGCCTGGCCGCGGGCTTCGTAGAACACGTTGTCGATCTGCAGCCATGGGGTTTCCACCAGCTCCTCGTCCACCTGCGGCGCTTGCCCGGCAACCACCGACTCGGTCTTCAGCGTGGTGTTGAGCTTGACCCGGCCAACGCTGGCCGACAGCCGCTGCGACAGCGAGCCCAGGCGAGTGGCCACGTCACCCAGCCAGTTGTTCAGGTTGTCGGCACGGGTGTAGAAAATCGCGCCTTTGTCGCCGGCAGCCAGACGGGTCTGGTAACGGCTCAGCGACTTGATGCCCTCTTCGAACTCCGACTCGCTCGATGGCAGGATCCAGCTCTTGTTGTCGAAGTTGAAGCGCGGCTCGGCCTTGGCCAGGTCGGCGTCTTCGGTGGACTGCGACTGCGAGCGGGCGAAGTCCTTGCGCAAGGCGCGGGACAGGTCGCGTACCTGGACCAGCACGCCGTATTCCCAGCTCGGCATGTTGTCCATCCACAGCCCTGGCGGGAAGCGGTCGTTGGAAATGTAGCCGCCCGGCTTGTTCAGCAAGGTGCTGGCCACGGTCTTGAGGGTCTCGATGGTGGTGTAGCCCACCACCATCTGCTGGCCGCCGCGCTCAGCGGCAGACTGGGCATTCTGCTGTACCGGGAACAGTTCCGGCTCCTGGCTCCAGTACCAACCCAGGCCGATACACACCAGCAGGTACAACCCGATCAGGGTCCCCAGGGCACGGCTCCACAGGCCGCCAAGGTAGCTACGGGCGGCAGCGCCGCGGCCGTCGACACGCTCACGGGGCTCGGCTTTGGCCTCGCGGTTTTTCCAGTCCAGCATGGCTTTGTCCTTAATCAGTCACGACGGTTCTAGGGCTTTGACCACAGGCCTGCGCCAGGGTGCCACGGCAAGCCCGCATGGCAGCACTATAAAGCAGACACCACCGTACGCATAAGCGACCAATCAGTCAGCAACTGAATATTCGTTCTGGCCGCTTTGTTGATACAGGGCAGTCACGTATTTGCAAAGAGCTGCTAGCATAGAGCCATCATTGCCCCTGCACATCCCAACCTATAAGTAGCCAGGACATGAGCCAAGCAGTTGAGCCGAGCCCGCAGTGCCCCACCCAACAGGTGACGCGTAGCGGCCTGCGCAAGGACGACCCGCTCGACCCGCTGCTGCTGCCCCTGCGCAAGCCGGTGTACATCCTGCTGCAGGACCATGAGCGTGCCCAGCGCCTGGCCCAGCAACTGGAGTTCTTTGGCCTGGTGGTGCAAGCGCTGCCCAGCGCTGCGGCGTTTCTCGCCTCGATCAACGAATACCCGCCTTCGGCCATCATCATGGATGTCGACTTCACCGGTGCCGGCCAAGGCTTGCTGCTGGCCGCCCAGGTGCAGCAGGGGCTGGCGCTACCTGTTCCGCTGCTGTTCTTCAGCCACCACGAAGCCGACACCCCGACCCGCCTTGCCGCCGTACGCGCGGGTGGCCAGGACTTTCTCACCGGCAGCCTTGAAGCTTCCAGCCTGCTGGAAAAGGTCGAACTGCTGACCAACGCCACCCCGCACGACCCGCTGCGCGTGCTGATCATCGACGACTCGCGCACCCAGGCGCTGCACACCGAGCGCGTGCTGGCCAGCGCCGGCATGGTCACCCGCAGCCTGACCGACCCCATCCGCACCATGGCCGAGCTTGCCGACTTCCAGCCCGACCTGATCATCCTCGACCTGTACATGCCTGCCTGCACCGGCCCGGAACTGGCCAAGGTGATCCGCCACAGCGACCGCTATGTGAGCGTGCCGATCATCTACCTGTCTGCCGAAGACGACCTGGACAAGCAGCTGGATGCGATGAGCGAAGGCGGTGATGATTTTTTGACCAAGCCCTTTCGCTCACGCCACCTGATCACCACCGTGCGCAACCGCGCCGCCCGCGCCCGGCACCTGAAGGCGCGCATGGTGCGCGACAGCCTGACCGGGCTTTACAACCACACCCACATCCTGCAACTGCTGGAAGACTGCAGCTTCCGCGCCCGCCGCGAACAGCAGCCGTTGAGCTTTGCCATGCTCGACATCGACCATTTCAAGAAGATCAACGACCGCCACGGCCACCCCATGGGCGACCGGGTGATCAAGAGCCTTGCACTGTTCCTCAAGCAACGCTTGCGCAAGACTGATTTCATTGGCCGTTATGGGGGTGAAGAGTTCGCCATCGTCATGCCCAACACCGCGCTGGACGCGGCGCACAAGGTGCTGGACGAGATTCGCCGGCGCTTTGCAGAAATCCTCTACCCGGCGCAGCCGCAGGATTTGCAGTGCACCTTCAGTGCCGGGGTGGTGCAGCTGGATGAGGTGCTGGATGCACTGACCATGGCCAGTGCGGCGGACGAGGCGCTGTACCGGGCCAAGCATGCGGGGCGTAATTGCGTAGTGCGTGTAGAGCCTTGAGTTATTTATAGGCTGTACCGGCTTCTTCGCAGCACAAGGCTGCTCCTACAGGAGCACGCTGAATGTAGGAGCAGCCTTGTGCTGCGAAGAGGCCAGAGCAGTCCACACCAATAGCAGCACTGTGCCACTTTTTTCTGGCACCAAGCCCCTGTCGTCATCACCCCGTCACAAAATCGCAATAACTTCAGGCGCCTACCTCTCCCCTGCGCAGGAAGTTCGCGGCTATGCGCCTGAAGTGGCTGACCAATTTCAACACCCTGTTGCTGGTAACGGTGTGTCTCGCCCTGGCCGTCACCCTGTGGTGGTCGCAGCGTGCCCTGGAGCGCCCCTACCAGATGATGGAGCGCTACCTGGGCCTGTCCCAGCAGTTCCAGAACCAGGCAGCACGCAATATCCAGGCTTACCTTGGCAGCGGCGATGCCCTGCGCCATGCCGCCGCCATGGAGGCCAACCAGCAATTGCAGGCCAGCCTGAGCGAGTGGCCCGCAGAACTGGCCGGCAAGCTGCGCCCCAGCCTCGACAACCTGCAGTCCTTCACTGCCAACGAACTGCTGGCCGCCGGTAAACTGGCCGGCGATCCGCAAGCCCTGCTGCTGCAGGCCGAGCGGGAAATGGGGGCCAACTTCGAACAACTGGCCGGCTACGCCCGCGACAGCGGCACCGCCGATGCCAACCGCTACCTGCTGCCGTTGCTCGATGCCAGCGTGCACCTCGGCCGCCTGTCGCTGGCAAGGGACAAACTGATCAGCAGCGGCCGCCCGGAGCTGGCCGACGAAGTGGAGCGTGAACTACAACTGATCCGCACCCAGGCGCAGGCCATCGACAGTTTGCCGTTGCTGGGCGTGACCCGCGCAGCCGAATCCGGTGCCGACGACTTCGCCGCCATGATGGGCCTGGAAACCCAGGCCAGCGCCCAGCAGGAAGACATTGCGGTGGGCCTGAAGCGTGAACTGCAAAGCCTGCTCAGCCGCTACCCGGCCGAACTGCAACGCACCCGCGAACAGATCGAACGCCGCGCCGCCCTTGCCGCCAGCACCCATCAGAGCCTGGAGGCGGTGCAGCAGGCCATCGCCGCGCTGGAACCCGAAGTACGCGGCGAGCATGCCAAGATCGCCGCCGAGGTGCGCATCATCCAGGGCCTGATGATCGGCCTGATACTGCTCATCGCCCTGCTGATCGACACCTTGCAGCGGCGCCTGACCCGCACCCTCGTCAGCCTTGCCCCAGCCTTGTCACATTGGGCCGAGGGCGACTTTGCACAGGCCATCTCCCTGGGCAAGACCAACCGCGAACTGCACGACATCCAGGAGTCGCTCAACCGCCTGCGCCAGTACCTGGTGGAGCTGGTAGGCACCATCCGCCACAACGCCGAGCAGGTGGCTGGCAGCAGCCACGCCCTGGCCGGCATGAGCGCCGCCCTGCACGACGGCGCCGAGCGCCAGGCCGGCGATACCGGCCAGATCCGCGATGCCTTGGGCGAGCTGGAAGCGACCATTCAGCAAGTGGCGGGCGATGCCAGCGCCGCTGCCGATGCCAGCCGCGATGCCGGGCGCGCAGTGGAACAGGGCCAGGCGGTCATTGGCCAGAGCTTGTCGGGCTTGCGCGAGCTGGTCGATGAAGTGCAAGGCAACGCCCGTATGATCGAGCAACTGGCCGACGAGTCGGCGACCATCGGCGGGGTGTTGACGGTGATCCGCTCGATTGCCGAGCAGACCAACCTGCTGGCGCTGAACGCCGCGATCGAAGCAGCCCGTGCGGGAGAAATGGGCCGCGGCTTTGCCGTGGTGGCCGATGAAGTGCGCTCGTTGGCGCAGCGCACCACGGGGGCTACCGGCGAAATTCAGGCACTGATCGACCGCTTGCAGCAAGCTGCGAAAAGTTCGGTGGCGGGAATGCGTGCGCAGCTTGAGCATGCCGAGGCCACGGCCAACCAGGCCCAGGCGGCGGATGGCGCGCTGGACGAGATTGTCTGTGCCATCCGCACCATTTCCGACACAGCGGTGCGCATTGCCGATGTCACGGCCCAGCAGAGTGGTGCGGTGAGTGAAATTCGTGACCACAGCGAGCGCATCCATGAGCTGGGCGAAGACAACCTGCAACGCATTGGCGAAGGGCGCGAGCAAGGCGAGCAGTTGCTGGGGCTGGGTGGTGAGCTGAACCGGGCGGTGCGGGCGTTCAGAGTCTGAACGGGCAGTGCAGTCTCTGTGGGAGCGGCGCATGCCTTGAAGATATCGCAGGCCATGTGTCGCCCACGCCGCCTGCATGGCCCCAACCTGTACCAACTCCGCTATCATGCCCGGCACGTTCCACCTCGCGAGTCCGCCATGCGCCGCCTGTTTTTCCTGCTGTTCCTGCTGCTGGCCAGCCCTGCGTTCGCCACGGGCCTGCTCGACAACCGCCCCAGCGCCACCCTCGGCGCCGCTTCGCTGGCCAACAACGCCGACTTCCTGCCGGTACACGAAGCCTTCAAGCTCAGCCTGGTCCAGGCCGATGCGCAAACCGTCAAGCTGCGCTTCGTTGCCACCGAGGGCTACTACCTCTACCGCCACCGCTTCCAGTTCCGCACCGAGCCCGCCGACATCGCCCTGGGCACCCCGAACATCCCCAAGGGCGAGGCCAAGCACGATGAATTCTTCGGCGACGTCGAGGTGTACCACGGCGTGCTCGACATCGAGCTGCCGCGCACCGACCCGCGAGCCTTCACCCTGCTGGTGGGCTACCAGGGCTGTGCCGACAAAGGCCTGTGCTACCCACCGGAAACCGCACGCCTGAGCATCGATGGCGAAGGCGGCGCCAACGCCCCCGCAACCGCCGAACACGGCTGGAACTGGAAATCGCTGCTGTTGTTCTTCCTCGCCGGGGTCGGCCTGACCTTTACCCCGTGCGTACTGCCGATGCTGCCGATCCTGTCTGGCGTAGTGCTGCGCGGCCAGGTCGGTGGCCTGCGCGGGCTGTCGCTGTCGCTGGCCTACGTGCTGCCGATGGCGGCCAGTTTCGCGGCGCTCGGCGCGCTGATGGGCCTGTTCGGCGCCGGCCTGAACCTGCAGGCGCGCCTGCAGTCGGCCTGGGTGCTGGTGCCCTTCGCGCTGTTTTTCGTGCTGTTCGCCCTGGCCATGTTCGGCCTGTTCGAGCTGAAGCTGCCCCAGGCACTGAGCAACCGCCTGAACAACGTCGCCAACCATACCCGGGGTGGCTCGCTGCTGGGCGCCGCAGTGCTGGGCGTGCTCTCCAGCCTGCTGGTTTCGCCTTGTGTGTCAGCCCCCCTGGCTGGCGCCTTGCTGTATATCAGTGCCAGTGGCGATGCCCTGGGCGGCGCACTCAAGCTGTTCGCCCTGGGCCTGGGCATGGGTGCCCCCTTGTTGCTGGTGGCCACCGGTGGCGCAGCATGGCTGCCGAAAAGCGGCCCGTGGATGAACACGGTGAAAAACGCCATCGGCGTACTGCTGCTGGGCCTGGCCATCGGCTTGCTCAGCCGCGTGCTGCCGGGGCCGGTGACCTTGCTGCTGGTCGGTTTCCTCGCCGCTGGCGTGGCCCTGTTCCTCGGCGCCCTGGAGTTCGTGGTCAAGACCGCTCGCCAACGCCTGGCCCAACTGCTTGGCCTGGCCTTGCTGGTATACGCCCTGGCCTGCTGGTACGGCGCCCTCAGCGGCCAGGGCGACCCGCTTCGCCCGCTGCCCGTTGCAACAGTGGCGGCCACCGGCAGCAGCCAGGCGGCACAGGCAGATGCCTGGCAGACCATCACCACCCCCAGCGCACTGGACGCCGCACTGGCCCAGGCCAAGGCGGCCGGCCAGCCAGTGCTGCTGGACTGGTACGCCGACTGGTGCATCAGTTGCAAAGTGATCGAGCATGAAGTGCTCAATGCGTCGCAGGTGCAAACGCAGCTGGCCGGCTTCAAGCTGCTGCGTTTCGACATCACCGAGAGCAGTGCCGAGCAACGCAAGCTGCTCGACCGTTACCAGCTGTTCGGCCCACCTGCCCTACTGTTCTTTGCCGCGAACGGCAGCGAAATTACCGCTGATCGGGTGATTGGCGAGATAAACGCCGGTGATTTTGCGCAAATTCTGACACGCGTGCGCGGCAAAGTCGGTCTATAACTTCCCGCGTGCGGGGAAAAATCTTGTAATAGGTGACCAGATTTAATTATTTGGTCACATACTTCGCGCGAATCTCGGACATCGTGCTGGCTATTGCCGGGAACTGGACACTTGCCGTCGCTTTACGGCACACTCGCCGCGCTGTGTCGAATTGCCCTACAAATCCAAGGAATCCGCAGATGGCAACGCTACTGGTGCTCCACGGCCCAAACCTCAACCTGCTCGGTACTCGCGAGCCTGGCCATTACGGCGCCGTGACCCTGGCCCAGATCAACCAGGACCTGGAGCAACGTGCCCGCGCCGCGGGCCACCATCTGCAGTACCTGCAGAGCAATGCCGAATACGAACTGATCGACCGTATTCACGCCGCACGCAACGAGGGTGTGGACTTCATCCTGATCAATCCGGCTGCTTTCACCCACACAAGCGTCGCATTACGTGACGCATTGCTTGCGGTGAGCATCCCATTCATCGAAGTGCACCTGTCCAACGTGCACAAACGCGAACCGTTCCGTCACCACTCCTACTTTTCCGATGTTGCCGTAGGGGTGATCTGCGGCCTGGGCGCCAGCGGTTATCGCCTGGCCCTGGAGTCCGCGCTGGAACAACTGGCTGCCAACGCACAGCCCAAATGATGAAAACCCTGGCCTAAGTGGGCCGGGGTTCGAGAGAAACGTTTCCGATACGTTTTTTTGTATTTCGCCCCCTGACCGAACCTTTGGGAGTTGATGATTAATGGATATCCGTAAAGTCAAGAAACTGATCGAGCTGCTGGAAGAGTCTGGCATCGACGAACTGGAGATCAAGGAAGGCGAAGAGTCGGTCCGTATCAGCCGTCACAGCAAGACCCCAGCTGCCCAGCAGTTCTACGCACCAGCACCGATGGCCGCTGCCCCTGCTGCTGCTGCCCCGGTTGCCGCTGCTGCTCCAGTCGCCGAAGCCGCTGCTGCTGCCCCGGCCCTGAAAGGCACCGTGATCCGCTCGCCAATGGTAGGTACCTTCTACCGCAAGCCTTCGCCGACCTCGCCGAACTTCGCTGAAGTGGGCCAGTCCGTGAAGAAAGGCGACACCCTGTGCATCGTTGAAGCCATGAAGATGATGAACCACATCGAAGCCGATGTTGGCGGTGTCATCGACGCCATTCTGGTAGAAGACGGCCAGCCGGTTGAGTTCGACCAGCCGCTGTTCACCGTCGTTTGATTCGCGGAGAGCCAACGATGTCTGGGAAGCTGGAAAAAGTCCTGATCGCCAACCGCGGGGAAATTGCCCTGCGGATCCTGCGTGCCTGCAAAGAGCTGGGCATCAAGACCGTCGCCGTGCACTCCACGGCCGACCGCGAACTGATGCACCTGGGCCTGGCAGACGAGTCGGTCTGCATTGGTCCTGCTTCGTCCAAAGATTCCTACCTGCACATCCCGGCGATCATCGCTGCGGCCGAAGTGACAGGCGCTACCGCCATTCACCCGGGTTACGGGTTCCTGGCGGAAAACGCCGACTTCGCCGAGCAGGTGGAAAAGTCCGGCTTTGCCTTCATCGGCCCGAAAGCCGACACCATTCGCCTGATGGGCGACAAGGTTTCGGCCAAGGACGCGATGATCAAGTCGGGCGTACCGACCGTACCGGGCTCCGATGGCCCGCTGCCGGAAGACGAAGAAGTCGCCCTGGCGATTGCCCGTGATGTCGGCTACCCGGTGATCATCAAGGCCGCCGGTGGCGGTGGTGGTCGCGGCATGCGCGTGGTGCACAAGGAAGAGGACCTGATTTCCTCGGCCAAGCTCACCCGTACCGAAGCCGGTGCCGCCTTCGGCAACCCGATGGTCTACCTGGAGAAGTTCCTGACCAACCCACGCCACGTGGAAGTGCAGGTCCTGTCCGACGGCCAGGGCAACGCCATCCATCTGGGCGACCGCGACTGCTCGCTGCAGCGCCGTCACCAGAAGGTACTGGAAGAAGCACCAGCCCCGGGTATCGATGAGAAAGCCCGTCAGGAAGTGTTCAAGCGTTGCGTCGATGCGTGCATCGAGATCGGCTACCGTGGTGCCGGTACTTTCGAGTTCCTGTACGAGAACGGCCGCTTCTACTTCATCGAGATGAACACCCGCGTGCAGGTTGAGCACCCGGTGTCGGAGATGGTTACCGGTATCGACATCGTCAAGGAGATGCTGAGCATCGCCGCTGGCAACAAGCTGTCGTTCCGCCAGGAAGACGTGGTTATCCGTGGCCACTCGCTGGAGTGCCGGATCAACGCCGAAGACCCGAAGAAATTCATCCCGAGCCCTGGCAAGGTCAAGCACTTCCACGCCCCAGGCGGCAACGGCGTTCGCGTCGATTCGCACCTGTACAGCGGTTATTCGGTTCCGCCGAACTACGATTCGCTGATCGGCAAGCTGATCACCTACGGCAAAGACCGCGACGAAGCCATGGCGCGCATGCGCAACGCCCTGGACGAGATCGTCGTCGACGGCATCAAGACCAACATCCCGCTGCACCGCGACCTGGTGCGTGATGAAGGCTTCTGCAAAGGCGGCGTCAACATTCACTACCTCGAACACAAGCTGGCAAACGAGCATTGATCGAATAGTGTGATGTACCAGAACCCCGGACTTGTTCCGGGGTTTTTTATTGCCTGTCGGGGCCTCATCGCCGGCAAGCCAGCTCCCACAGGTACTGCACATGGCTTGAGGCCGATGCGGTCGGGGTGGGAGCTGGCTTGCCGGCGATTGGGCTGCAACGCAGCCCCAGGGCCCTACCCCTTCATCCGCGGCATCTCGATGCGGTGCTCGTGCACACGCCGATACAAGGTAGCCCGCGAAATACCCAACGCCCGCGCTGCATCGGCCGGTTTCCAGCGATGGCGGATCAGTGCATCCAGCAACAACTGCCGGGCCGGGCAGGACACGCCGCTTTCAGCCGAGACAACCGCATCACCGCGCACCTCTTGCGGCAAATCCTGCAACTGCACCTGCCCGCCTTCACTCACCGCACAGGCATAACGCAACACCTGCCGCAGTTGGCGCAGGTTCCCAGGCCAGCGGTAAAGCAGCAGCGACTGCAACGCAGCATCCGCCAACACCACCTCCACCGAACACGCTTGCGCCTCCTCGGCCAGCAGTTGGTGAATCAGCCCCAAGCGATCCTCGCGCTCTCGCAGCGGCGGCAGCTCGAACCGGGCATTGGCCAGACGGAAGTACAGGTCCTCGCGAAAACGGCCCTCCGCCACCATCTTCGCCAAGTCGCGGTGGGTGGCGCAGATCACCTGGATATCCACCCGCTCGCGCCGTGCAGCCCCCAGCGGCGCCACTTCGCCTTCGGCCAGCACACGCAGCAGGCGGGTTTGCAGGTTCAGCGGCATGTCGCCGATTTCGTCAAGAAACAGGGTGCCGCCATCGGCCTGCTGCAACAGCCCCTGCATACCTTTGCTGGAAGCCCCGGTAAAGGCCCCGGCTACATAGCCAAACAGTTCGCTCTCGATCAGGTTTTCCGGGATGGCGGCGCAGTTTAGCGTGACAAATGGCCCGTCGCGGCGCTGGCTTTGCTGGTGCAGCTGGCGGGCAAACACTTCTTTGCCGGCCCCGGTTTCGCCTTGTACCAGCACCGCGAGGTTGCAGTCCTTGACCCGCGTGGCCAGCCGCAAATGCTGCTCGATGCGGGTGTCCTGCGCCTGCTGCAAGGGCTGCGCGCGCTGGCGTTGCTGCGGAGCGCTGACCCGGCCATACAGCCCACCCAGGCCCGGCAGGCGCTGGGCGGACGACGTGTTGACGCGCCGTAGCTGGCCCATGTCGAACAGTTCGCCAATGTGCTCGGGCAAGCGCCCCAGGTGCTGCACCAGCCGTTGCCGCGCCAGGCTGTTGATGGCCTGCAAGCGGCCATCGGCATCCCAGGCCAGCAGGTAATCGGGCTGGCTCTCCACATAACCCGGGGTGCCATGGGCGCGCATTACCCAGTGGCCTTGGGCACTGTGCATGAAGAAGGCGTTTTCGATTTCACGGGCAGTCTGCTCGACCAACTGGCGGATAAGGTGCTGGCTGCGGCGGTCGTCGGGTGACTGCAAGGCCGAGACATCCACCACCCCCAGCAACTCGCCCTGCGGGTCGAACACCGGCGCCGCGGTGCAGGTCAGGCCGATGAAGGCTGCGCGGAAGTGATCGCGCTTGTGCACCGTGACCGGGGCCTTGCTGGTCAGCACCGCCGCTACACCGCAGGTGCCCTCCTCGCCCTCCGACCAGCAGGTACCCAGGTACAGCCCGGCCTTGCGGCAGTCATTGCGGATGGCCGATTCGACCCGGTAATCGATGGTGCGCCCCTGGGCATCGGTCAGCAGCACGCAGTAGTCGGCGCCGCGCACTCGCTCGTGCAGGCGTGCCACGGCATCGCTGGCGATGCGCAGAAACAGCTCGGCGCGTTCGCGGCATTCGTTGAGCAGGCTTTGGGACAGGATGCGCGGCCCCTGCTGGGACCCGGGGTCGAGGCGGTACAGCTCCATGGAACGGCGCCATGAATCGAGGATCAGCGCTGGCACCGGCGCCTGTGGCAGGCGGTCGGCGTTCTTCAGCACCCGGCTGACGCAGTCGACATGGGCTCGGGAGTTCGCGGCAAGCATTCAGGCCCTCCGGTTCTCGTTGCTGTTTTTATCGTTGTCCGGCCATTAAGCGCTTCCACGCATGCCCCGACAAGCACTGTGTGATTACCGGCCGGCTTGAGACGCTGCGTCTCAGCGTCTCGCCAACCCTGGCCCCGCGCTGGCACCCGGCGTCTCGCAAGCAGCGCAATGAGCACCTGCCTGAGCGCAACAAAACCGCTCTGGCACGGCCATTTCAGCCGCGCCACGAAAAGCTGGCACCGCGCTTGCTCCTGCCCTTGCAAACAAAAATACGAGGTGCGCCATGCAGCTACCCGCCCTGACCGTCGGGATCATTGCCAACCCTGCCTCTGGCCGCGACCTGCGCCGCCTGACCGCCAATGCCGGGCTCTATTCGAGCACCGACAAGGCCTCGGCGATCCAGCGCCTGCTGGCTGCCTTCGGTGCCACGGGCATCGGCCAGGTGCTGCTGCCCAGCGACATGACCGGCATAGCCGCCGCCGTGCTCAAGGCCAGCCAGGGCCCCGGCGCCCGTGACCAGCACTGGCCGGCCATCGAAATACTCGACCTGCCGCTGACCCAGACCGTTGCCGATACCCGCCTGGCCACCCGGCGCATGGTCGAGCGTGGCGTGGCGATGATCGCCGTGCTCGGTGGCGACGGCACCCACAAGGCAGTCGCTGCCGAGGCCGGTGACATACCGCTACTGACGCTGTCCACCGGCACCAACAATGCCTTCCCCGAACTGCGTGAAGCTACCAGTGCGGGCCTGGCCGGCGGCCTGCTCGCCAGCGGCCAGGTACCGGCCAGCATCGGCCTGCGCCGCAACAAGCGCCTGCTGGTGAAAGTGCCCGAGCAGCAGCTTGCCGAATGGGCCTTGGTGGAAGTGGCGGTATCGCCCCAGCGCTTCATCGGTGCCCGTGCACTCAGCCGCAGCGAAGACTTGAGCGAAGTCTTTGCCTGCTTCGCCGAGCCCCATGCCATTGGCCTGTCAGCCTTGTGCGGGCTGTGGTGCCCGGTGTCGCGCCAGGACCCGCACGGCGCCTGGGTACGCCTGAACCCCGCTGCCGAACAGGCGCTGCTCGCCCCCTTGGCGCCCGGCCTGCTGCAAGGCTGCGGCATCACCGCCAGCGGCCCGCTGACGCCCGGCGTCGCCCATCGCCTGAGCCTGGCCAGCGGCACCCTGGCCCTGGACGGCGAGCGCGAAATCGAATTCGCCGAGCACGATACGCCCACCATCACCCTCGACCACCAAGGCCCGCTGAGCGTGGATGTCGAGGCCGTCCTGGCACATGCCGCCCGCCATCACCTGCTGGCCGTCCCGCGCGGCCACCGGCTGCACCCTGCAAACCCGCGTTGAGACAACCCTGGAGAACAACAAGATGTCCAATCAACTCAGTACCGAACAACTGCTGCATGCCTATGAAGTGATGCGCACCATCCGCGCCTTCGAAGAACGCCTGCACGTGGAGTTCGCCACTGGCGAGATCCCCGGCTTCGTCCACCTGTACGCCGGCGAAGAAGCCTCCGCCGCCGGGGTCATGGCCCACCTGCGCGACAGCGACTGCATCGCCTCGACCCACCGCGGCCATGGCCACTGCATCGCCAAGGGGGTGGATGTGTACGGCATGATGGCCGAGATCTATGGCAAGAAAACCGGCGTGTGCGGCGGCAAAGGCGGCTCGATGCACATTGCCGACCTGGAAAAAGGCATGCTCGGTGCCAACGGCATCGTCGGCGCCGGTGCACCGCTGGTGGCCGGGGCGGCATTGGCAGCCAAACTCAAGGGCCGTGATGACGTGTCGGTAGCCTTCTTCGGCGATGGCGCTTCCAACGAAGGCGCCGTGTTCGAAGCCATGAACATGGCGTCGATCATGAACCTGCCGTGCATCTTCGTGGCCGAGAACAACGGCTACGCGGAGGCCACAGCCTCCAACTGGTCCGTCGCCTGCGACCACATTGCCGACCGCGCAGCCGGCTTCGGCATGCCGGGCGTCACCATCGACGGCTTCGACTTCTTTGCCGTGTACGAGGCCGCCGGCGCCGCCATCGAGCGCGCCCGTGCCGGGCAAGGGCCGTCACTGATCGAGGTCAAGCTCAGCCGCTACTACGGCCACTTCGAAGGCGATGCGCAAACCTACCGCGCGCCGGATGAAGTGAAGAACCTGCGCGAATCCCGCGACTGCCTGATGCAGTTCCGCAACAAGACCACCCGCGCCGGCCTGCTCACTGCCGAGCAACTGGACGCCATAGACGCGCGCATCGAGGACCTGATCGAAGACGCCGTGCGCCGCGCCAAGTCCGATCCCAAGCCACAGCCCGCCGACCTGCTCACCGACGTCTACGTCAGCTACCCCTGAGCCGCGGATTACAAGAACAACAGGAGAACCACCATGGCAAGAAAGATCAGCTACCAGCAGGCCATCAACGAAGCCTTGGCCCAGGAAATGCGCCGCGACAACACGGTGTTCATCATTGGTGAAGACGTCGCCGGCGGTGCCGGTGCACCCGGCGAGGAGGACGCCTGGGGTGGCGTGCTGGGCGTGACCAAGGGCCTGTATCACCAGTTCCCCGGCCGCGTGCTGGACGCTCCATTGTCGGAAATCGGCTACGTCGGCGCTGCCGTCGGTGCCGCCACCCAAGGCCTGCGCCCGGTGTGCGAACTGATGTTCGTGGATTTTGCCGGCTGCTGCCTGGACCAGATCCTCAACCAGGCTGCCAAGTTTCGCTACATGTTCGGCGGCAAGGCGGTCACCCCGCTGGTGATGCGCACCATGTACGGCGCCGGCCTGCGTGCGGCCGCCCAGCACTCGCAGATGCTCACCTCGCTGTGGACGCACATCCCCGGCCTGAAGGTGGTGTGCCCTTCTTCCCCTTACGATGCCAAGGGCTTGCTGATACAGGCGATCCGCGACAACGACCCGGTGATCTTCTGTGAGCACAAGCTGCTGTACAGCATGCAGGGCGAGGTGCCGGAAGAGGTGTACACCGTGCCGTTCGGTGAGGCCAACTTCCTGCGTGATGGCGACGATGTGACCTTGGTCACCTATGGCCGCATGGTCCATGTAGCACTTGAAGCCGCCAACAACCTGGCCCGCCAGGGCATCGACTGCGAAGTGCTGGACCTGCGCACCACCAGCCCGCTGGACGAAGACAGCATTCTTGAAAGTGTGGAAAAAACCGGCCGCCTGGTGGTGATCGACGAAGCCAACCCGCGCTGCTCGATGGCCACCGACATCAGCGCGCTGGTGGCGCAGAAGGCCTTCGGCGCACTCAAGGGCCCGATCGAGATGGTCACTGCACCGCACACCCCGGTGCCGTTCTCCGATGCCCTGGAAGACCTGTACATCCCTGACGCGGCGAAGATCGAAGCGGCCGTGCGCAAGGTGATCGAAGCCGCAAGGAGTGCCGCATGAGCCAGATCCATACCCTGACCATGCCCAAGTGGGGCCTGTCGATGACCGAAGGCCGGGTGGATACCTGGCTCAAGCAGGAGGGTGACGAAATCAACAAGGGCGACGAGGTGCTGGACGTCGAGACCGACAAGATCAGCAGCAGCGTCGAAGCCCCGTTCAGTGGCGTGTTGCGCCGCCAGGTGGCCAAGCCGGATGAAACCCTGCCAGTGGGCGCGTTGCTGGCCGTGGTGGTGGAAGGCGAAGCCGAAGAAGCCGAAATCGATGCGCTGGTGCAGCGCTTCCAGGCCGAGTTCGTCGCCGAGGGGGGCGCCGATCAGGCCCAGGGGCCGGCCCCACAGAAGGCAGAGGTTGGCGGCCGCCTGCTGCGCTGGTTCGAGTTGGGGGAAGGTGGCACGCCGCTGGTGCTGGTGCACGGTTTTGGCGGCGACCTCAACAACTGGCTGTTCAACCACCCGGCATTGGCCGCTGAACGCCGCGTGATCGCACTCGACCTGCCGGGGCACGGCGAGTCGGCCAAGGCCCTGCAGCGGGGCGACCTGGATGAACTGAGCGAAACCGTGCTGACCCTGCTCGACCACCTGGACATCGCCAAGGCCCACCTGGCGGGCCATTCCATGGGCGGCGCGGTAAGCCTCAACGTGGCACGCCTGGCGCCGCAGCGGGTGGCCAGCCTCAGCCTGGTCGCCAGTGCCGGCCTGGGCGAAGCGATCAACGGGCAGTACTTGCAAGGCTTCGTCGCCGCCGCCAACCGCAACGCCCTCAAACCGCAGATGGTGCAACTGTTTGCCGACCCGGCGCTGGTCACCCGGCAAATGCTGGAGGACATGCTCAAGTTCAAGCGCCTGGAAGGTGTTGATGACGCCTTGCGCCAGCTGGCATCAGCCATTGCCGACGGCGACCGCCAGCGCCACGACCTGCGCGGGGTGCTGGGGCAGCATCCGGCACTGGTGGTGTGGGGCGGCAAGGACGCGATCATCCCGGCCAGCCATGCCGAAGGCCTGGAGGCAGAAGTACTGGTGCTGCCCGAGGCTGGGCATATGGTGCAGATGGAGGCGGCTGAAGAGGTGAATCGGAGGATGGCGGATTTTTTGCGGGGGCATTGAAGGGTATGACTTGAGCTCTTGCGTGCCTGTGAGATCGAGCGCCGCCCGCGCGGCGCTTCGCAGCACAAGGCTGCTCCTACATTTGTTTCGGGCCAGTCACTACTGCACCCTAGGCGCGCGCCCCCTGGATGTATGACAGGAGATTGATGAAGAGCAGCTGGGGCCGCGCGGAAAAGGTTCAGGTAGTACTGGCCCGAAACAAATGTAGGAGCAGCCTTGTGCTGCGAAGCGCCGCGCGGGCGGCGCTCGATCTCACAGGCAATGAACAACCCAAGGCATGCGCCTGTCTGCCCACCCTCGATCCCCCGACATTCACCTCGCAGCCATCTCGCAGCCATCTCGCCGCGCCGGCCTGTTGTCTCATCTGCTTATGCCCTATCTGTCTCGGCCCCTTATTCTGCGTCATACTCGGCAGACCTATTGCCCGGTCCTCGCCATGCGTCCACTGCTCCCCATTACCCTGGTCCTGCTGCTCGCCGCCTGTGGCGATGGCGAATCGCTGCTTGCGCCGGACGCACGCCTGCCGGACGGGGGGCGTTACCGGGGGCAGGTGGTTGATGGCCTGCTGCAGGGCGAGGGCCGTATCGACTACCCCAACGGCAGCTGGTACGCCGGCGGCTTCAAGGACGGCCAGTGGCATGGCCAGGGCGAATGGCATGGCCAGAACGGCGAGGTGTACCGTGGCCAGTTCGCCGAGGGGCTGTTCCAGGGGCTGGGCGACCTGACCACGCCGGGCAGCCACTATGGCGGCACCTTCAAGCACGGCCGCCGCGACGGCGAAGGCACGCTCAAGCAAGCCGACCAGACCTACCGCGGCCAGTTCAAGGACGACCTGTACGATGGCGCGGGCGAGCTGGAACTGGCCGACGGCAGCCGCTACCAGGGCCTGTTCGCCAAGGGCAAGCCCAACGGCGCCGGGGTGCGCAGCGATGCCAGCGGCAACCAGTTCAGTGGCCGCTTCGTCAACGGCCAGCTGCAAGGCAGCGGCACGTACGACAGCGTCGACGGCGAGCAGTACATCGGTGAGTTCAAGGACAATCGCCTGGAAGGCCGGGGCCGCTACGAAAACGCCGATGGCGATGTATGGATCGGCGAATTCAAGGACGGCGCGCTGATGGGTGAAGGCGAACTGCTGGGCAGTGACGGCAGCCACTACAAGGGCGAATTCGTCGACTGGCGCCTGTCGGGCCGGGGCAGCCTGCAACTGGCCGACGGCAGCACCTACGTCGGCGGTTTCCTGAACGATGCCTACCATGGCCATGGGCAGCTGACCTTGCCAAGCGGCCAGGTCGAAGGTGGCACCTGGGCCAACGGTGTGCGCGTACGCGACCAGAAAGGCAAGCTGCTACCTGACCCACTGGACCTGGCCCTGCTCAACCAGGGCCGGCTGCTGGAAGAGACGCTGGCCCGGGTACCGCGCTCAACGCCGCCCATCCAGCTGTACAGCCTGGTGGTGGCCGGCGATGGCCAGCAAAGCGTGTTCCTGCGCGAAGCCGACTACGTCAGCAACATGCTCAAGGTGCGCTTTGGCGCCCGCGGCCAGGTGACCCTGGTCAACCACCGTGACCACATGGCCACCCGCCCCATGGCCACCCGCGAGAACCTCACCCGCGCCGCCAGTACCCTGGCCGAACGCAGCGGCCCCGAAGACCTGGTGTTCATCTACCTCACCAGCCATGGCAGCCAGGACCATCAGTTGGTGCTCGACCAGCCGCGCCTGCAACTGGCCGACCTTTCTGCCGACGAACTGGCCACTGCCCTGGCGCCATTGAAGGACCGCGACAAGGTAATCGTCATCTCGGCTTGCTATTCAGGGGGCTACATCGCCCCGCTCAAGGACGATCGCACGGTGATCATGACCGCCGCCCGGGCCGACCGCGTATCCTTCGGGTGCTCGGAAGAAGCCGACTTCACCTACTTTGGCGATGCGTTGTTCGCAGAAGCACTGAACCAGACCGACGACCTGAAACAGGCGTTTGAACTGGCACGCTCCAGCGTTGCCGAAAGAGAACAAAGGGAAGGCTTCGAGGCCTCGGAGCCGCAGCTGTGGGCACCGCCAGCAGTACTGGAACACTGGCAGCACCTGCGCCGGCAACAGGCCGAAGAAGCATTGCGTAACGCCGCACAGGCCAACGTGGGGGCACAGGCAAAAACACCTGGCAGCCACTAGACTTGTGTGTAACAAGGGAGAGACATCATGTATTTGACGCCTCAGCATGTCCTGCTTGCCGGTGCTACCGGCCTGACCGGTGAACACCTGCTGGACCGCCTGCTCAACGAACCCACCATCACCCGCGTACTGGCGCCTACCCGCCGGCCGCTGGCCGAGCACCCGCACCTGGAAAACCCGGTGGGCGACCCGGCGGTATTCCTTCCACAGCTGGCCGGGCGGGTCGATATCGCTTACTGCTGCCTGGGCACCACGCTGAAACAGGCCGGCTCCGAATCGGCCTTCCGCGCAGTGGACCTGGACATGGTAGTGGCGTTCAGCAAGCGTGCCCGGGAGATGGGCGCGCGGCATCTGCTGGTGGTCAGTGCGCTGGGTGCCGACCCGAAATCGTCGATTTTCTACAACCGGGTCAAGGGCGAAATGGAAGAGGCGCTCAAGGCCCAGGACTGGCCGCAACTGACCATCGTGCGGCCGTCATTGCTGCTGGGCGAGCGGATCGAGCCACGGCTGGCAGAACAACTGGTTTCGCCGTTTTCGAGGTTGATACCTGGCAAGTACCGGGGGATCGAGGCGTGTACCTTGGCCCGGGCCTTGTGGCGGTTGGCGCTGGAGGAAGAAGACGGGGTGCGGATTGTGGAGTCGGATGAGCTTCGCAGGTTGGGCAAGATATAAGCTTTTCCTGAAAGGGCCTCTTCGCGGGCACGCCCGCTCCCACAGGTACTGTGATCAACTGAGGACCACGCAATCCTGTGGGAGCGGGCTAGCCCGCGAAATGGCCATCACAGGCCGCCGGTGGCCTGGAAGCCGACACCGGCCGCAGTCAGCAATGACAACGGCAACAACAGGGTATCCAGAAGCATGCTGCCAGGCAGGTCCAGGCGTGGATACGCCGGTGCATCAGCCCCGTAATGATCGCGCGGGCAGCACCCGCCATTGATCACGTACAAATCCAGCCGGGTACCGGCATACACCACCGGCGCCCCAGGTTTTGCAGCATCCAGCGTGCGCACCGTGGCGCAGCCACCCAGCATCACCAGCGCCGCCACCCCCAACAGCGCTCGCTTCAATCATCCACCCCGAAGTGGTGCTCGCCCCAACGCGGCAACATGTCCTGGGGAATGGCCAGCAGGTTGAGAATGCGCGCAACGACAAAGTCGACCAGGTCGTCGATGGTCTGCGGCTGGTGATAGAAGCCGGGCGCAGCCGGCAGGATCACCGCACCCATTTGCGACAGCTTGAGCATGTTCTCCAGGTGGATGGTGGAAAACGGCGCTTCGCGCGGCACCAGGATCAGCTGGCGCCGCTCCTTGAGGGTAACGTCGGCAGCGCGTTCGATCAGGTTGTTGCAAGCCCCCGTGGCAATCGCCGACAGGGTGCCGGTGGAACAGGGCACCACTACCATCGCCGCCGGGGCGCCGGAGCCGGAGGCTACCGGCGACATCCAGTCTTCCTTGCCGTACACACGGATCTGCCCATCGGCGGCGCCGGTGTATTCGGTAAGGAATGCCTGCATCGCCTGGGGCTTGGCCGGCAGCACCACGTCGGTCTCGGTGGCCATGACCAGTTGCGCGGCCTTGGAGATCAGGAAATGCACCTCACGGTCCTCGCGCACCAGGCAATCGAGCAGGCGCAGGCCATACTGGGCGCCCGAGGCGCCCGTCATGGCCAGGGTGATGCGTTCCGGCCCGCTCACTTCAGGGCCTCGGCCAGCTTGCCGTGCAGGCCACCGAAGCCGCCGTTGCTCATGATCACCACGTGGGTGCCCGGGCGTGCCTGACCTTTGACCCGCTCGATGATCGCGTCGAGGCTGTCGGCCACCACGCTCGGTACCTTGCACTTCGCCGCAGTGGCAGCCAGGTCCCAGCCGAGGTTGGCCGGGGCGTACCAGATCACCTGATCGGCGTCGTTGACGCTTTCCGGCAAACCGTCACGGTGGGCGCCGAGCTTCATCGAGTTGGAGCGTGGTTCGATCACGGCAATCACCGGCGCCTCGCCAACGCGCTTGCGCAGGCCGTCGAGGGTGGTGGCGATGGCGGTCGGGTGGTGGGCGAAGTCATCGTAGATGGTCACGCCCTGTACTTCGGCAACCTTTTCCATGCGCCGCTTGACGCTCTTGAAGGCGCTCAGGCCTTCGATACCCATGGCCGGCACCACGCCAACATGGCGGGCCGCTGCCAAGGTAGCCAAGGCGTTGGCGACGTTGTGCTGGCCAGTCATTGCCCAGTCCACCACGCCCTGCGCCTCGCCCTCGAACAGCACTTCGAAACGCGAGCCGTCGGGGCTGAGCAGGCGCGCCTGCCACTGGCCACCTTCACCGGTCGTCTGTACCGGGGTCCAGCAGCCCATGCCGATGACCCGCTCCAGCGCTTGCTCGGTGGTGGGGTGAATGACCAGGCCTTCGCCCGGGATGGTGCGCACCAGGTGGTGGAACTGCCGCTCGATCGAGGCCAGGTCCGGGAAGATGTCCGCATGATCGAACTCAAGGTTGTTGAGGATCGCGGTACGTGGGTGGTAGTGGACAAACTTCGAGCGCTTGTCGAAGAAGGCGCTGTCGTATTCATCGGCTTCGACCACGAAGAACGGCGTGTCGCCCAGGCGCGCCGACACCGAGAAGTTCTGCGGCACACCACCAATCAGGAAGCCCGGGCTCATGCCGGCATGTTCCAGCACCCAGGCCAGCATGCTGCTGGTGGTGGTCTTGCCATGAGTGCCGGCAACGGCCAGTACCCAGCGGCCTTGCAGCACGTGGTCCGCCAGCCATTGCGGGCCGGACACATAAGGCAGGCCCTTGTTCAGCACGTACTCCACGGCCGGGTTGCCACGCGACATGGCATTGCCGATGACCACCAGGTCTGGCGCCGGGTCCAGCTGGGCTGGGTCATAGCCTTGGGTCAACTCGATGCCCTGGGCTTCGAGCTGGGTGCTCATCGGGGGATAGACGTTGGCGTCCGAGCCGGTGACGCGATGGCCAAGTTCCTTGGCCAGCACCGCCAGCGAACCCATGAAAGTGCCGCAAATACCGAGAATGTGAATATGCATGGTCGACCTCGCAAAACATCGAGGCAGGGTAGCCCAGGGCGCGACAAATCGCACCCGCTGTTTCGCTCAGTCGGCCCTGGTGATGCCGTGTTTGCGCAGTTTTCGATACAAGGTATTGCGGCTGATGCCCAGGAGCTCGGCGACGCGGGTCAGATGCCAGTGTTTTGCCTCCAGGGTCGCCAGCAGCGCATGGCGCTCGGCCTCTTTCAACGCTGCCGGCCCTATCGCCGGCAAGCCAGCTCCCACAGGTGCAGCGTCAGCTTCGAAAGCCCTGTTTACCCTGTAGGTGCAACTGCGTTCTAGCGCCGGTTCTGGCCTTGTCGCAGGCAAGCCGGCCCCTGGATTTACAAATGGCTTGAAGCCAGTGTGGTCGGGGTGGGAGCTGGCTTGCCGGCGATCGAGGGCAAAGCCCTCGCGGACGACGGCGGGGAGATCCGAGAACATGATTCGGGCATCTTCGCAAAGCGCTACCAATGTACGCAGCACATTGCGCATCTGCCGCACGTTCCCCGGCCAGGTGAAGTCCAGCAGCGCCTGGCGCGCACTGGGCTCCAGCTCGACCCGATGCCCCTGCGCCTCCTGACGCAGCAGGAAGTCCAGCAACTGCGCCTTGTCACTGCGATCGCGCACCGCCGGCAACGCCACCTCCAGGCCATTGAGGCGGTAATACAGGTCCTCGCGGAAACTGCCCTGCTCCACCCGTTCCAGCAGGTGGCGGTGGGTAGCGCTGACAATGCGCACGTCAACCGCTTGCGGTTCACCCCCGATCGGCACCACCTGGCGCTCTTCCAGCACCCGCAGCAGGCGGGTTTGCAGGGCCAGCGGCATGTCGCCGATCTCGTCCAGTAGCAAGGTCCCGCCGTCAGCCTGCAACAGCTTGCCGCGCATGCCTTCCTTGCGTGCGCCGGTAAAGCTGCCACCGCGGTAACCGAACAGCTCGCTTTCAATCAGGCTCTCCGGGATCGAGGCGCAGTTGATGGCGACAAACGGCTTGCCGCGCCGCTCGCTGGCCTGGTGCACGGCCTGGGCGAACGCCTCCTTGCCACAACCGGTTTCGCCGCGCAGCAGCAACGGCACGTCACGCTCGAACACCCGCACGCAGCGGCGAAAATCGTTGTGCAACGCCGGGTCGAGCAGGCAGATGGCCGGTTCCACATCGCGCACGGGCTGGCGGTAGGCGGTGGGCACAGACCACACCGGCGTACGTGCCTTGCCGCGCAGGCTGGCGAACACCTGGCGGCCGTCCACCGTGCGTAGCGGCCAGACCGTACTGCCTGCGGGCATGGCGCGGTTGAACAACTCGTCGTGGCTGCAGGCAAAGAAGCGCTGCACGGGTTTGCCCAGCACGCCACCGCGCACGGTACCCAGCAGGTTCAGCGCGCTCTGGTTGGCCGCGCAGATGCGCCCGTCACCGTCGAAGGCCAGCAGCCCTTCGCTGAACAGGCCGACCGACTCGGCCTGCAGGTGGAAACGCAGCAGCCACTGCTGCTCGAAATGGCGCAGGAAATAGCAGCTTTCGATCATCTTCGCCGAAAGGTTGACCAACGCCATGGTGTGGAACTGGCTCTGGCGCGAAACATCGGGCCGGGCCGACGACACATCAAGCACCGCCAGCAGTTCGCCATGCGGGTCGAACACCGGGCTCGCCGAACAGGTCAGGCCGGTATGGCGGCCACGAAAGTGCTCGTTCTGGTGGATGGTCAGGGCCTGGCGCTCGACCAGGCAGGTGCCGATGCCGTTCGTGCCCTCGCGCGCTTCGCTCCAGTCGGCGCCCAGCCACAGCCCGGCACGCTCGAAGCTGCGCCGCTCGGTGGGCGCGCTGACGCAGTTGAGGATTACCCCGCGGGCGTCGGTCAGCAGTACCGCGTGGCCGGCCCCGGAAAGCTGCTGGTGCAGGCTGTTCATTTCAGGGTCGGCAATTTGCAGCACCTGGCGCAGGCGCTCGCGGCTTTCCAGCAGGCGCCCGTGCTCAAGCACCACCGGGGCCGCGATCACAGCAGGGTCGAGGTGGTAGTCCTCCAGGCAACGCAGCCAGGAGCGGGCGATGGACGGGTCACTGCCGCCCTCCCCGGCGCCACCATGGGCAACGGTATGGACTTGCTGGGCATGGCGACTGAAATGATTGCTCTGCATTGTTGTAGTTCTCTGCAGATAGAGAGTCACATCAGCATCCTCCACCCGGGAAGGCTTTGCAATGCAGCCTGCCGTGACGTGTCGCAAATGGCACAAAGTGTCACCCCCGCGTGTACCGGCGCTGGCACAACGGCCGCTCACCGGGGCCGGGCAACTGACCCAAATCATTGATTTGCCTGGGGTGCCCAACGCTGGCCCAACCTTTGCTCTACGCTTCTCAACTCCTCAACAAACATAACAGCCAGGAGACACACCATGCGTTACGCACATCCCGGTACCGACGGCGCGAAGGTTTCCTTCAAGAACCGCTACGGCAACTACATCGGTGGCGAGTTCGTAGCTCCGGTCCAGGGGCAGTACTTCGAGAATACGTCCCCGGTGAATGGCAAACTGATTGCCGAATTCCCCCGCTCCACTGCCGAAGACATCGATAAAGCGCTCGACGCTGCCCACGCCGCTGCCGACGCCTGGGGCCGCACTTCAGTGCAGGACCGCTCCAACGTGCTGTTGAAGATTGCCGACCGCATCGAGCAGAACCTTGAGCTGCTGGCCATTACCGAAACCTGGGACAACGGCAAACCTGTCCGCGAAACCCTCAACGCCGACATTCCGCTGGCCGTCGATCACTTCCGCTACTTCGCCGGCTGCATCCGCGCCCAGGAAGGCGGCGCTGCCGAGATCAACGAAGGCACCGTGGCTTATCACATCCACGAGCCGCTGGGCGTCGTCGGGCAGATCATTCCGTGGAACTTCCCGATCCTGATGGCGGCCTGGAAGCTGGCGCCTGCGCTGGCCGCCGGTAACTGCGTGGTGCTCAAGCCTGCCGAGCAGACGCCACTGGGCATCACCGTGCTGCTGGAAGTGATCGGCGACCTGCTGCCACCTGGCGTACTCAACGTGGTGCAAGGCTACGGCCGCGAAGCCGGTGAAGCCCTGGCCACCAGCAAGCGTATCGCCAAGATCGCCTTCACCGGGTCTACCCCGGTGGGCTCGCACATCATGAAATGCGCGGCCGAAAACATCATCCCGTCCACCGTCGAGCTGGGCGGCAAGTCGCCGAACGTGTACTTCGAAGACATCATGCAGGCCGAGCCAAGCTTCATCGAGAAGGCTGCCGAGGGCATGGTGCTGGCGTTCTTCAACCAGGGCGAGGTGTGCACCTGCCCGTCGCGTGCCCTGGTACAGGAGTCGATCTACCCGCAGTTCATGGAAGTGGTGATGAAGAAGGTGCTGCAGATCAAGCGCGGCGACCCGCTGGACACCGACACCATGGTCGGCGCCCAGGCTTCGCAGCAGCAGTTCGAGAAGATTCTCTCGTACCTGCAGATTGCCCAGGAAGAAGGCGCCGAGCTGCTGACCGGCGGCAAGGTCGAGAAACTGGAAGGCTCGCTGGCCACCGGTTACTACATCCAGCCGACCCTGCTCAAGGGCAACAACAAGATGCGCGTGTTCCAGGAAGAAATCTTTGGCCCGGTGGTCAGCGTCACCACCTTCAAGGACGAAGCCGAAGCACTGGCGATTGCCAACGACACCGAGTTCGGCCTGGGTGCCGGCGTGTGGACCCGTGACATCAACCGTGCCTACCGCATGGGCCGCGGGATCAAGGCCGGGCGTGTGTGGACCAACTGCTACCACCTGTACCCGGCGCATGCGGCGTTTGGCGGGTACAAGAAGTCCGGCGTCGGCCGTGAGACCCACAAGATGATGCTGGACCACTATCAGCAGACCAAGAACCTGCTGGTGAGCTACGACATCAACCCGTTGGGCTTCTTCTAAACCGCGTCGCGGCCTTCGCGGGCTCGCCCGCTCCCACAGGTTCACCGTTGGTTCCAGAACCGATGCAATACCTGTGGGAGCGGGCAAGCCCGCGAAGAGGCCGGACCTGATCTACACAAAACCCAGAGCGGCAACCGTGCACCAACCGCTCTGGCTCGCTTCCTGCAGTACACATCACCATCGGCCCGAACCCTTCCGGCCACCAAGAAAAACAACAGGTGAATCTATGCCAAGCGATCATTCCGCCGGCTCGCCGGCAGGCTCTTCCGTCGACTTCGAAAAAGTCGGGTCGGACTATTTCCAGCAACGTGAACTGAAAAAAGGCGCCGCCGGCTGGGTACTGCTGGTCGGCCTGGGCGTGGCCTATGTCATCTCCGGCGACTATGCCGGCTGGAACTTCGGCCTGGCCCAGGGCGGCTGGGGCGGCATGTTCCTCGCCACCTTGCTGATGGCCACCATGTACCTGTGCATGTGCTTCTCGCTGGCCGAACTGTCGTCGATGATCCCCACCGCAGGCGGCGGCTACGGTTTTGCCCGCAGTGCCTTCGGCCCATGGGGCGGCTTCCTGACCGGCACGGCAATCCTCATCGAGTACGCCATTGCGCCCGCAGCCATCGCCGTGTTCATCGGCGCCTACTGCGAGTCACTGTTCGGCATCGGCGGCTGGGTGATCTACCTGGCGTTCTATATCGTGTTCATCGGCATCCACATCTTCGGCGTGGGTGAAGCGTTGAAACTGATGTTCATCATCACCGCCGTCGCCGCCATCGCCCTGGCGGTGTTCCTGGTGAGCATGGTGCCCCATTTTGATGCAGCCAACCTGTTCGACATCGCCAAAACGGACGCAGTAGGCGCCAGCAGCTTCCTGCCGTTCGGCTATGTCGGCGTGTGGGCGGCCATCCCTTACGCCATCTGGTTCTTCCTTGCCGTCGAAGGCGTGCCGCTGGCTGCCGAAGAAACCAAGAACCCCAAGCGTGACCTGCCACGCGGCCTGATCGGCGCCATGCTGGTACTGCTGGCCTTCGCCCTGCTGATCCTGGTGGTCGGCCCCGGCGGTGCAGGCTCCGAAGCGCTGAAGGCATCCGGCAACCCGCTGGTTGAAGCGCTGTCCAAGGCCTACGGCGGCAGCACCTGGATGGGCGGCTTCGTCAACCTGGTCGGCCTGGCCGGGCTGATCGCCAGCTTCTTCTCGATCATCTATGCCTATTCCCGGCAGATCTTTGCCCTGTCCCGTGCCGGCTACCTGCCGCGCAAACTGTCGGAGACCAACAAAAGCAAGGCCCCGGTGCTGGCCCTGATCATCCCCGGCATCATCGGCTTTGCCCTGTCGCTGACCGGCCAGGGCGACTTGCTGATCCTGGTGGCGGTGTTCGGCGCTACGCTGTCCTATGTGCTGATGATGGCCGCGCACATCACCCTGCGCATCCGCCGGCCGAAGATGGAGCGCCCGTACCGCACCCCCGGTGGCATCTTCACTTCAGGTGTGGCGCTGGTGCTGGCGTGCATCGCCGTGGTTGCCGGCTTCCTGGTCGACCCACGGGTGGTGATTGGCGCCGCAGTGATCTATGCGGTACTAATTGCCTACTTTGCTTTCTACAGCCGCCACCACCTGGTCGCGGGCACGCCGGAAGAGGAATTCGCCGCCATCCAGCAGGCCGAAGAGGCCTTGCACTGATTGCCGCCACCCGCCGCGGGGCAACCCGCGGCTCTGGAGATTCTGTATGGCAAGTTTCGTACACACGGTAGGCCACCTGGTCTACCGCTTCGACAGCCTCAAGGACGTGATGGCCAAGGCCAGCCCGGCCCGCTCGGGGGACTTCCTGGCAGGCGTCGCGGCCAGCAATGACGGCGAGCGTGTCGCTGCGCAGATGGCGCTGGCCAATATCCCGCTGCCCCATTTCCTCAATGAAGCCCTGATCCCATACGAAGCCGATGAAGTCACCCGGCTGATCATCGACACCCACGATGCCCAGGCCTTCGCCCCGGTCAGCCACCTGACCGTGGGCGGCTTGCGCGACTGGCTGCTGAGCGAAGAGGCCAATGAAGACAGCCTGCGCGCCCTGGCGCCAGGGCTGACACCGGAAATGGCTGCGGCCGTGTCGAAGATCATGCGCGTGCAGGACCTGGTGCTGGTGGCGCAGAAGATTCGCGTGGTCACCCGGTTCCGCGGCACCATGGGCTTGCGCGGGCGCTTGTCTACGCGCTTGCAGCCCAACCACCCGACCGACGAGCCGGCCGGTATCGCCGCCAGCATTCTTGACGGCCTGCTGTACGGCAACGGCGACGCGATGATCGGCATCAACCCGGCCACCGACAGCATCGCCTCGATCTGTGCCCTGCTGGAAATGCTCGACGCCATCATCCAGCGCTACGACATCCCCACCCAGGCCTGCGTGCTGACCCATGTCACCACCTCGATCGAGGCGATCAACCGTGGCGTGCCGCTGGACCTGGTGTTCCAGTCCATTGCCGGCACCGAGGCGGCCAACGCCGGGTTTGGCATCAACCTGAACGTGTTGCAGGAGGGTTACGAAGCGGGCCTGTCGCTGAAACGCGGCACCCTCGGGCAAAACCTGATGTATTTCGAAACCGGCCAGGGCAGCGCTCTGTCGGCCAACGCCCACCATGGCGTCGACCAGCAAACCTGCGAGACCCGCGCCTATGCCGTGGCCCGCCACTTCAAGCCGTTTCTGGTCAACACCGTGGTCGGTTTCATCGGCCCGGAGTACTTGTACAACGGCAAGCAGATCATCCGCGCGGGCCTGGAAGACCACTTCTGCGGCAAGCTGCTGGGCGTGCCGATGGGCTGCGACATCTGCTACACCAACCACGCCGAAGCCGACCAGGACGACATGGACACCCTGCTGACCCTGCTGGGGGTGGCCGGGATCAACTTCATCATGGGCATCCCCGGCTCCGACGACATCATGCTCAACTACCAGACCACCTCGTTCCACGACGCGCTGTACGCGCGCCAGACTCTGGGCCTGAAGCCCGGGCCGGAATTCGAGGCATGGCTGGCCCGCACCGGCATCTTCACCCAGGCCGATGGCCGGGTGCGCTTTGGTGACAACCTGCCAGCGGCCTTCCGCCAGGCCTTGGCACAGCTTGCATAGGGATGACCATGGACCATCGCACGCCTACCCCCGACAACCCTTGGCTGGCCCTGCGCAACCTGACCCCGGCGCGCATCGCCCTGGGCCGTGCCGGCACCAGCCTGCCGACCGGGGCGCAGCTGGACTTCCAGTTCGCCCATGCCCAGGCCCGCGATGCCGTGCACCTGGCCTTCGACCATGCCGGCCTGACTACCCAGCTGGGTGACCGCGGGCGCGAAAGCCTGGTGCTGCACAGCGCTGCCAGTGACCGCCACCAGTACCTGCAGCGCCCGGACCTGGGCCGGCGCCTGGACGAAGAGTCGATTGCCACCCTGCGCCAGCATGCACAGGCCAACCCCGGCGGCGTCGACCTGGCCATTGTGGTCGCCGATGGCCTGTCGGCGCTGGCCGTGCACCGCCACGCATTGCCGTTCCTGGCCCGTTTCGAGGAACAGGCCGCCGCTGACGGCTGGACCAGCGCCCCGGTTGTGCTGGTGCAGCAGGGCCGCGTGGCAGTGGCTGACGAGGTTGGTGAACTGCTGGGCGCACGGATGACCGTGATGCTGATCGGCGAGCGCCCGGGGCTGAGTTCCCCCGACAGCCTTGGCCTGTATTTCACCTACGGGCCAAAAGTCGGCCTGACCGATGCCTACCGCAACTGCATCTCCAACATCCGCCTGGAGGGGTTGAGCTATGGCATGGCGGCGCACCGCCTGTTGTACCTGATGCGCGAAGCCTGCCGTCGGCAGCTTTCCGGAGTGAATCTCAAGGATGAAGCCGAGGTCCATAGCCTGGAAAGTGAGCACACTGGTAACCAGAAAGGCAACTTCCTGCTCGGCAAAGAGTAAACAACATGTCACGGAAGGCGGATTGCACTTGTGACGCGCATTGGGCAGCATGCCCTTGAAAGCCGCTGGCATTCCGCTGTTTCCCTAAATGGACTCTGAGGGCCGCACATGCGCATCATCAAGGCAACCCTGGAACACCTCGACCTGCTCACGCCATTGTTCGTCAAGTACCGTGAGTTCTACGGGCAGCTCCCCTACCCCGATAGCTCGCGCAGCTTCCTGGAAAAGCGCCTGAAGCGGGATGAATCAGTGATCTACCTGGCACTTCCCGATGATGACGACAGCAAGTTGATGGGCTTTTGCCAGCTCTACCCAAGCTACTCGTCGCTGTCGCTCAAGCGCGTGTGGATTCTCAACGACATCTACGTGGCCGAAGATTCGCGACGCATGCTGGTGGCCGACCATCTGATGCGTGAAGCGAAGAAAATGGCCAAGGAAACCAACGCCGTGCGCATGCGGGTGTCGACCAGCGCGAACAATGAGGTCGCGCACAGGACCTACGAATCCATCGGGTTTCGTGAAGATACCGAGTTCAAGAGCTACATCCTGCCCATCAGCCAGGATTGATCTGTCAAAACGGTTCACCGCATTTGTAGGAGCAGCCTTGCGCTGCGAAAGGGCCGAGATTGCCTGTGGCATCACTGGCCTCTTCGCAGCGCAAGGCTGCTCCATGAGCTCGGTGCTGACACAAAACAGTCCCTATCGTAACCCCCCGCTACAAACTCCCCGGGCATGATCCTCACTTCGCCGTATAATGCCCCACCTGTCATGCGTGAAAATTTACCCATCCCCAGGTAACCCAGCCTACGCCCAAGAACACAGGTGCTGTACATGGATTTCAACCCGTTGGACCTTATCCTGCATCTCGATGCCTACCTCGATCTGCTGGTCACCAATTACGGTCCCTGGATCTACGCCATCCTTTTCACCGTGATCTTCTGCGAAACCGGGCTGGTGGTAATGCCCTTCCTGCCGGGCGACTCGCTGCTGTTCATCGCCGGCGCCGTAGCGGCGGGTGGCGGTATGGATCCGGTGCTGCTGGCTGGCCTGTTGATGGCTGCCGCAATCCTGGGCGACAGCACCAACTACGTGATCGGCCGAACAGCCGGCGAGCGGTTGTTCAACAATCCCGACTCGAAAATATTCCGCCGCGACTACCTGCAGCGCACCCATGAGTTCTATGAACGCCATGGCGGCAAGACCGTGACGCTGGCGCGCTTCCTGCCCATCCTGCGCACCTTCGCACCGTTCGTCGCCGGCATCGCCCACATGCATTACCCACGTTTCCTGGGCTTCAGCGTTGCCGGTTCAATCCTGTGGGTCGGCGGCCTGGTCACCCTGGGCTACTTCTTCGGCAACGTGCCATTCATCAAGCAGCACCTGTCGCTGATGGTGGTGGGCATCATCATCCTGTCGCTGGTACCGATGATCCTCGGCCTGTTGCGCGGCCGCCTGGGCCGTGCGGCCAAGGCTCACTGAACACTTAGAGAACAGCAGGCATGTGGTCGTTCAGCGCCTGGCGGCGCAAGCGCGCACTGGCGCGCTACCCCATCGAGCCAAAGCAGTGGCAGGCCGTGCGCGAGCGCTTGCCCATGCTGGACGGCATCAGCGACGACGAAGATCACTGGCTGCGCGAAGCCTGCATCCTTTTCCTGCTCGACAAGCACCTCACCTGCCTGCCAGGTGTCGAACCCGACGACGAGCAGCGCCTGTTGCTGGCCGCCCAGGCGCAGTTGCCGCTGCTGCACCTGGGCGAGCTGAACTGGTACCAGGGCTTCCACGAAATCATCCTGTACCCCGACGATTTCAAGAGCCCCCAGCGCCACCGCGATGCCAGTGGCGTGGAGCACGTGTGGGACGGCGAGCACAGCGGCGAGGCCTGGCAACAGGGGCCGATCATCCTGGCCTGGAACGGCGTGCTGGCCAGCGGTGGCTGGGAGGCCTACAACCTGGTCATCCATGAGCTGGCGCACAAGCTCGACATGCTCAACGGCGATGCCAACGGCCTGCCGCCGCTGCACAGCGGCATGCCGGTGGATGAGTGGGCAACGGCCATGCAGCAGGCCTACGACGACCTCAACCGCCAGCTGGACAACAACCCCGACGCCGAAACCGCCATCGACCCGTATGCCGCGGAAAACCCGGCGGAGTTCTTTGCTGTCACCAGCGAATACTTCTTTAGTGCCCCCGACCTGCTGTATCAGGCTTATCCACAGGTCTACCACCAGTTGTCGCAGTTCTACCGGCAAGACCCGCTGGCGCGGCTGCTTCGGCTGCAGGCCGAACACCCCGAGTACCGCGAAAGCCACGCCTGACGGGGCCGCACATCCGGCCAGGCGTGGCATGCCCCGGCAGAATGTGCCTATAATCGCCGCCACTTTTTTGGTCAAACACGGGGGCACTGCCCAATGAGCTACAGCAAGATTCCGGCGGGCAAAGACCTGCCGAACGACATCTACGTCGCCATCGAAATCCCGGCCAACCACGCGCCGATCAAATACGAGATCGACAAGGACAGCGACACCCTGTTCGTCGACCGTTTCATGGCTACCCCGATGTTCTACCCAGCCAACTACGGCTTCATCCCGAACACCCTGGCTGACGACGGTGATCCGCTGGACGTGCTGGTGGTTACCCCTTACCCGGTAGCGCCAGGCTCGGTTATCCGCGCCCGTCCGGTTGGCATCCTGAACATGACCGACGACGGCGGCGGTGATGCCAAGGTCATCGCTGTTCCTCACGACAAGCTGTCGCAGCTGTACGTCGACGTGAAGGAATACACCGACCTGCCAGCCCTGCTGATCCAGCAGATCGAGCACTTCTTTGCCAACTACAAAGATCTCGAGAAGGGCAAGTGGGTCAAGATCGAAGGCTGGGATGGCGCTGACGCCGCCCGTGCTGCGATCACCAAATCGGTTGCTGCCTACAAAGGCTGATACCGGTTGTAAAAAAAACCCGCTTCGGCGGGTTTTTTTTTGCCCGAAGGGGCGACAGCACCTTCATTCGGTAAAAAGTCCTACGCAGTCCTACACCAACGCCCTACAAGCAGGCACTTTTCGTACAAACTCCGTCAACAAGCGGTTCATTTCCTTGCGGGTACCCCGTCGCTACACTCGCCCCCATGAACACTTCCGGCGACCGTCTCAAAGCCCTTCTCCACGAATGTGGCCTGTCCGCTTCTGATTTCGCCGCTCAGCGCAGCGTCACACCGCAGCACGTCAACAACTGGTTCAACCGCGGCGTACCCCTGGCCCGCCTGGACGAAATGGCCGACCTGTTCTGTGTGCATCGGCGCTGGCTACGCACGGGCGAAGGGCCCAAACACACAAACCCGATCCAGCGCAACCACCCGCCACGCCAGGCACCGGCCAACTCGCCCAGCCCACTGTCGGCACACCGTGCCCGGGAGCTGAGGGTGCCTTTTTACGAACTGCGAAACGGCCTGCTTGCGCCGGTGGCCAGCAAACACCTGCGCCTGCCGGCAAAAGCGCTGAAAGGGTTGGGTGTGCACGCCCATCACGCCATCTGCCTGGCCATGCCCGCCAGCAACATGGTTCCGCTCATTCCGCTGGAGGCCATCCTGGCCGTGGACTTGGGCATGACCCAGGTAATAGAGGGCGAAACCTATGCCCTGCTGCACAATGGCGTGCTCAGGGTAAACAACCTCAGCCTCGGCCCGCAGGGCACGCTGTACCTGCACAGCCATGACCGGCGCAATTACGCCGTCGAACGCTACACCTGCGCCCAGCGCCAGGCGCAGGGCCTGGAGATTATCGGTTGGGTATTCCACTGGTCGCATTTCCGCCAGCAGCGGCCCGGCTGAAACAACCTGTGCCATTTTTTGCTGGGCATCCTGCGCGTGCCCTTGTATGCTACGCCGCACATTAAGCCCCGACCGGCGCGAGCCGCGGTCCAGAGGGCTCGGCGATATCCCACACGGGCATCTGCCATCTCTTTCAGGCCCTTGATGGCCACACAGTTAAGGCGATTGCGGCTTACCATAAATTAGTCGGAAGCGTCCCCGAGAAGCCGGCCACAAGCCGGCTTTTTAATGCCCGCAAAAATGCCGGGGCGCTGGCGAAACCCTCTGCGCCAACGCCCTCTGCGGCCTTCAGAACCGCGTCACTACCCCCACCCGCAGCGTGCGCCCCGGCGCCGGCATGAAGCTTTGCGCCAGCGGGTCCAGATAGTAGCGATCGGTCAGGTTCTGCAGCGAGGCATTCACCTCGGTGTTCTCGAGCAACTTGTATTTCAGGAACAGATCGAACAGCGCAACCGAGCGGTATTCGATCTGCGGCGTGGTAGCACCGGACTGCCAGGGCTTGTCGAGGGTATTGGTCGGCCCGGAGGTGTAGGTCACCCGCCCACCCACGGTCAATGCCTCGTCGAGGAAGCGCACGCCGCCAGTCAGGTTGGCTGAAAACCGTGGCGGGTTCTGGGTGTTGGTGTAAGAACCCATGAAACTGCCCGGCGTACAGTTGGGTGTGTTCTCGGTCTTCTGGTACGGGTTGGCGGTGGCGCGGAGTTTGCCGGCGAAGTCCGCGTCGCAGGTCTCGGTCTTGAGGTAGTAGGTGGCCGAGAGGTCGGCAAACACACGGCCGGCATCGTAGTGTGATTGCAGCTCAAGGCCGCGGGTGCTGAAGCTGTCGGTGTTGCTGAAGGTCATCAGGCCCCAAAGCCCCGGGCTTGGGTCGTAGTACCGGGTGATGTAGTTCTTTATCACGTTGTCGAAGTAGGCAAGCTTGACCGCGGCCGAATCGTGCTCGGTAAACAGGTTGTCGCGCAGCGCGCTGACGCCGATCTCCCAGCTCTGCGAGCGTTCGGGCTTCAGGCTTTTACCGGGGGAGACTTGCTGGGTACCCTGGCTGGTCTCGAACAAAGACGGCAGGCGCAGGCCCTGGGTGTAGGTGACATACAAGAACGTGTCGGGCATCAGCTCGACGTTGATGCCGAATGCCGGCGAGAAGCCGCCGCCACTGCTGCTGCCCTGCGGGCTATGGTCGTAGCCTGTGACTACGCTGCTGATGCCTTCGGTGCCGACCTCCACGCTGGTCGCGCCGAAGTCGTTGAAACGCACGCCATTGAACGGCTCGTTGCTGTTGCCGAAGACGATGCCGTTGTTCAGCCTGGGGTCGGTGGCATCGGTGTACTGGCCGTTCTGGTCGGGGAACCAGGTCATGCTGCCCCAGCCTTTCGGGCCACTCGCCGAGACGTATCGTACCTCGCGGTCCTGACGCCTGGCGGTGGCCAGCACGGTGTTGTCCCTGGTGTGGAAGTGGCTGTAACGGCCACCGCCCCACAGGGTCAGTTGCTCGATCGGCTGGTACTCGAGCTTGCCGTTGAAGCTGAACTCCTGCCTGGAGGCATCGCGCAGGGTGCGGTTGGCATCGATGTCATGCTGGGTGATAAGCACACTTTTCTGCGGTTGCAGGTCTTCGAGCTGGAAAGCGCCGCCCAGGTCGAGCTTGAAGTCGCCATGGGTCGTCTCGAACCGGGAGACGTTATTCAGGTCGCCACCAATACGGCGGTTGTCCTGGCGGGTCCAGCTGCGGTCAGAACGAAACAACTGCGAAGCAGGCGCCGTCCAGGCCGAGCTCAAGGTGCTGGTTTTGGCGTCTGTCATCCACAGGTTGCTGGTCAGGTCGACCCAGGGGTTACCGGCAGGCAGGTAGTGGTAGCGCGCCGTGTAGGTGTCGATCTTCACCTCGCCCAAGGGGTACTGGTAGATACCCGCGGTGCCGAAACGATAGATGTCGGAAGGCATGATCTCGGCAGTGCGACCGTCGTAGCGGCGATAGCCCAGGTCCAGCGTATGGTCGTCGGCTATCCGCCAGGTTGCCTTCAGCAGGTACGAGTCGGTTTTCGATGAAGAGTTGAGCACTTCTTCGCCGGCGTTGTAGGTCATTGCCACGCTTGGCTGCTCCCGGCCGTCTTCGTCATGGATGCGGTAGCGGTCCTGGCCTTTCTTGCCGGAAAAGTAGTTGCCCTGGTTACGGTGGGCATACGCCGCCACTACGTCCAGCCGCTCTGTGGTGAAGGCTAAGGCAGCGCTGCCAGACTCAGCCTCGGAGCCAAACAGGCTGCCCCGGCTGTCGCGTGGCGGCGCGGTCAGGCTTTCATCCCTGGAGCTGGCGCTGCGGTGAGCGGGGGCTACGCCGTTGTCCCAGAAATCGCCCTTGAGCCGCACGCCGACCTGGTTGCCGTCCACCAGAATGTCCTGCACACCGATCGTCTGCATCTCCACCGTGCCGCCTATCGCCCCGGACTTGGTCGACGGCCCTTTGTTCACGGTCAGACTGCTGATCAGGTCGGGATCGATATAGCTGCGCTGCTGGGTACCGCCATAACCTCGATACACATCCAGGGCCTGCTCAGAACCATCGACCTTGACCGCCACCCGGCTCTGGCCCTGGATGCCGCGGATGTTGACGTCCAGGGCACCGCCATTGCGGGTGTCACCAACCTGCACGCCTGGGACACCGCTGAGCAGGTCGCCCGCAGACACCCGGCCGAAGCGGTCGATCTGCTCGCTGGTCAGGTGCACTGACGAACGTGGCGCTCTGTAGGTTTCCACCTCTGGGCCCTGTGCGGCGGCCTCGACCATCGTCGGCGACAACTCTGCTGCAGCACGGGCAGCGGTGCCCTGCGCCAACAACACGTAGGTGCCGGTAGCACTTGGCACCAGCCGCAAACCGGTATTGGCGAGCAACCGCTGCATGCCCTCGCTGACCGTATACCGCCCTTTCAAGGCGGGCGCCGTTCGCCCGCGGATCAGGTCAGGCTCGTACGACAGCAGCAGCCCGGCCTGGCTGCTGAAGCTGCCGAGGGCTGCCCCCAACGGGCCTTGGGCAATGTTGTAGTCACGCAGCGTGGCGTCGTCCAGGCGGGTAGCCGTGAGCGCAGCCTTGTGGGCATCCTGGGCCAAAACCGCGCTGCTGTGCAGCAGGCCCGCAGCGCAGCAACTGGTCAGCGTGCAACGCAGCACAAAGTTGATGGGCGACAGGCAAGGCCGAAGGCGCGGAGCAGGTGAAGGACAACGTACTGGGAGCATGCTTTTCTCGCTCGTGGGGTTCGCGCCCACCACTGGCAGCGGGCTGTTACCTCCTCTGTCGCACGAGATCGAAAAAAGGATATGAATGGATAGGAAGCGTCCGAATTTACCGAACCGGCCTTGTGACTTGAGCAATTCTAGTGATAATGGTTTGCATTTGCGACAGCCCATGTATCAATTCAATCGACGATGAATGCACCCTTCTCCCCGCCGAACAGTACCGAGCCGTGCAGTATCGAAACGCTGTACATCGAGAACCACGCCTGGCTGCGTAACTGGCTTGCCTACCGGCTGAGGTCATGGGGGCGCGGGGTGGCCGACGATCTGGCCCAGGATACGTTCCTGCGTGTGCTGGCCAGCCGCGAGGGCGCGCGGGTCGAGCCGATTCGTCAACCCCGCGCCTACCTGACGCGCATCGCGAACTGCGTGCTGGTGAGCTGGCGGCGCCGGCAGTCGCTGGAGCAGGCGTGGCTCGAAGCGCTGCTGTTGCTGCCAGAGCCCGAGTATCCTTCGCCCGAGCTGCAATGTGTGATCCTCGAGACCCTGCATGAGATCGACGCAGTTCTGCACAAGCTGCGACCGCGTGCAAGGCAGGCATTCCTGATGGCGACCCTGGACGGCATGAAGCACAAGGACATCGCCGTGGCCTTGAACATAGCGCTGCCGACGGTGAAGAAGTACATCCACGACGGCTACCTGACCTGCCTGACGCAGATGCCCGATGACTAACGGTACTCCAACGCCCGACGATGCCATCGCGCAGCATGTGCTTGCCCAGGCAGCCTCGTGGCTCATGCTGATGCAGGAAGGGCCGCTGCTGCCTGCCCAGCAGCTCGAACTGGAGCGCTGGCGGCTTGCCAGTGATGAGCACGAACGTGCATGGAAAAGGGCGCAGCGCCTGCTTTCACGCCTGGGCAGCCTGCCGCCAACGCTGGCCAGGCATACCCTGCAACGCCCCCCGGGCAGGCGCGCGGTACTGCGCGGGCTGGTTCTGCTGATGGGTGCCGCACCGCTTGGTTGGTGGGGCTGGCGCTTGCAGGCCGGGCGTTTTGCCAGTGATTACCATACGGCTGTCGGCGAGCGCACACACGCGCGGCTGGCCGATGGCACGCAGATCATCCTGAATACCGACAGTGCCCTGCAGCTGCTTTTCGATAGCGCGCAACGGCTGCTGCATCTGCGCCGTGGCGAGGTGTACATCGTGACCGCTGCCGACCCACGGCCGCTGATGGTGCAGACCGTACATGGGCAGTTGCTTGCACTGGGCACGCGGTTCAGCGTGCGCCAGCTGGCCGATGAAACCTTGCTCGAGGTGTACGAAGGCGCCGTGCAGGTACGCCCCGAAAGCACCAGCGTGGCGGCAGGCGAGAACATCATCCGCGCCGGGCAGCAGGTTCGATTCACCCGGGAGCGTCTGGGCCTTGTCGGTGAGGTGGGTGAAACCAGCCTTGCTTGGCAACGCGGCTTGCTGGTGGCCGATGACATGCCATTGCACCAGTGGGCGCAGGCATTGATGCGCTACGCCGACCAGCGCCTGGAGTACGACCCCGCGTTGAGCGAACTGCGGGTGTCTGGCACCTTCCCGGTCGATGATCTGCCGCTGGCGTTGGCCATGCTGGCCCAGACCTATGGGCTGCAGGTTCGCCAAGGTGGTGGGCGTCTGGTTATCAGTCGGTGATCGGGCAGCCCATCGTCAGTCTTTTCGGGCGCGCGGGCTGGCAGAGGGTGTCAAACTGCTCTTCAGGAATTCCTCGCGCACCTGGTGCATCTGCAAGTGTGTTTTCCCGGTCGCATACTCCAACCCCGCAAGCCCCATTTCCAACGCCAGCTCGGGATGCCGGGCAGCATGACGGATACGCTCTGCCAGGCTGGACGGGTTCCCGGTTTCGAACGTCAGCGCGTTGTGCTTGCTGGTTATGTCCAGCACCCCGGATGTATCAGAACCGATGACGGGAACGCCTTGGCTGAACGCGTCAAAAATGATGCGGGGCTGTTCCTGCTTCAAGGTCGGCACCAACAACCAGTCATGCTGGGCAATGATGTCGAAAAAGTCGTTGCCATAATCAACTGCGTTCTGGAACCGCACTTCGATGCCGCCATGGTCTTCAGCTGCAAAGCGTAGGCAGTGCTCTTTGAAATCACCCTCACCCATGAGGGTGACGGTGATATCAATGTTTTCGACTTCCAGTTGTTCAATGGCTTCAAGGACTAGCAGAACACCTTTATCCAGGACAAGGCGTGATGGGTAAAGCAGTTTGACTTTACGGTTGCCCTTGGCTTCGAATCTTTTCCTGACGGCGTCCGGTGCCGCGATGTATTTTTTATCCAGCCAGCTGGCAGGGTTGATCAGCGTGCGGCTGCTATTACGCCCAAGAAAATACTCCTTGTAGAAAGACTGAGTAAAGATCCTGGCATTCGCCAGCTTCAGGCAGCGCTTCAACAAAAGGGTGTGCATATGGTGTTCGATGATTGCTCTGAGGCTTCGCGGCTGCCCCTGAGCCAACATCCAGAATGAAGACTCTATGACAATCACCCATTGGAAGCGGAACAAAGGCTTGAGCGGCAATAGGTAAAAGGACAAGGGGAATGCCCAACCGGCCCCGTCAGAATGAACGATCCGCGCATGCTTGCAGGCATTGATGACGGTTATGAAATTCGGAAAAAAGTTCTTTAATACTGACGAAAGCCCATAGTCTTTGCGCAACCCATAAAGCCATTTAACATCCAGATGGCTAATGCTTTGCAGTCCGTCGACGTTGCCGCCTCTCTCGACAGGGCAGCACATGCCGAAGTTTTCTATGTAGGTGAGATGAAGCTCTATATCTTTGACCCACAAGGGGTCTGTAAACAAGCCACCTTGCTCGTCTACGACAACAGGAATTCGGGTGAACAGCATGTATGGGTCTTCAATCATATTCCCCTCACAGGGATGCCAAGGACACTAACGGTTGAATTGTCTACATGGGGCCTACTCCTCAATACCAGCCGTCCATCTCAACAACGTTCCAGCGTCCTTGCAGACCTTCTTCATACGCAGCAAGCGCTCCGCATGGGTTCACTCTAGTGCGGCTTCACAGATTGCACACGCGATGTAGCAACAATTTCTCATCGTGTGCTGCCCCCTTGTAGGCGCGACATAAGGCCGCGCCCACAGGGACCGCACGCGTGCCCAAACAAGCCGATCAGAAATCGTAACGCGCCCCAACCATCATGCTGCGCGACGGCCCGTAGAAGTTGAACGTCGACGTCGACCCCACCCGCGACAAGTAGTCCCGGTCGAACAGGTTGTTGACGTTGAAAGTGGCCGTCAGCTTCGAGGTAACCGGGTACGACAGCATGGCGTCGACCGTGGCATAGCCCGGTGCATCGATACGCACGCCACCATTCTCGGAATAGAAGCTGCTCATCGCCGATACCCCGCCACCAATGGCCAGGCCGGTCAGCGGGCCTTGGCTGATGGTGTACTTGCTCCACAGCGAAGCCTGGTTGCGCGGCATGATGAAGAAGGTGGTTTCGGCGTCCCCCTTGAGGGTTTCGGTTTCCATCCAGGTGTAGCCGGCCAGCAACTCCCAGTTTGGCGTCAGCTTGCCGCTCACTTCCACTTCCGCGCCTTTGACGCGGGTCTTGCCGGAGGCAATCGAGAAATTGGTGTCTACACCATCCTCGTCATACTCGGTGGTGGCGCGGTTCTTGTCGGTCAGGCGGAATACCGAGAAACGGGTATTCAGGTCGCCGCCAAAGTAGCTGCTCTTGAGCCCGAATTCGTACTGCTCGCCTTCACGCGGCTTCAGCACCCGGCCGTTGCTGTCGGTGTCGGACTGCGGCTTGAACACCTGCGAGTAGCTGGCGTACAGCGCATGGTTCTCGGTCAGGTCGTAGACCAGGCCGCCATACGGGGTGAAGTGGCCATCGACACGCTTGCTGTCGTTGGTGGTAGCGCCGCTGCTCAGGGTAGTGGTGTAGAAATCACCGCGATACCAGCTGAAGCGGCCGCCAGCGATCAGCGCCAGGCGCTCGATGGGGCGGAAGGTGACCTTGGAATACAAGCCGTATTCCTCTTCCTGCATGCCGGTCTCGGTACTGTAGTTGGGCGACGGTTTGGCGAACTGCTTCGGCGAGTAGGTGTTGACGTTGATGGGGCCCAGGTTGGTGGTGCCGTTGAGGTACTCGGTGTCGTAGTTCTTGTAGTCGGTGCCGACCACAAATTCGCTGACCTGGCCGAGGGTTTCGAACGGCTGGCTGTAGCTAGCGTCCAGCGAGTAGGTGTCCTGGGTGAAGTCGCGGGCGCTGGCGCGCTCGGAGTTGGCACCGGTGGTGGCATTGGTCGCGGTGAAGGCATACAGGTAATTGGTGTCGCGGTGCGAACCGCGCGCCGCGATACGGCCATAGCCGCCGTTGTCGAAGCGGTGGGTCAGCTCGGCGACCAGATCGGTGGTCTTGCCATCGAAGGAGTTCCAGTCAGCCCCCAGGAAACGCGAATGGCTGAAATCGGGCACTTCGCCGGACAGCGTTGCCGGGTAACCATTGTGCGGTGTGATGTTCTTCACTTCGTGCATCAGGCCGAACGACAGCGTGGTGGCGTCGTCCAGGTCGACATCCAGCGCGCCGTAGTAGCTGTTGCTGGTGTTGGCGTTGTAGTCGACCTCGCCATTGGTGTCGTCACGGGACGCGATGAAACGCCCGCGCACGCGCCCGGCGTCATCCAGCGGCCCGCTCAGGTCGATTTCTTCGTGGTTGGTGTCCCAGGTGCCATAGCTGCCTTCGACGTGGCCCTGGAACTCGGCAGTCGGGCGCTTGCGCACCATGTTGACGATGCCACCCAGTTCACTGGTGCTGCTGAACAGCCCGGCCGGGCCGCGCATGATTTCGACACGGTCGAACGCCGCCAGCGACGGCACGGTACCAAAGATGCTGGCCATCGGTGCCGGCAGGCCGTCAATGTTGAACTCGCTGTACTCATAGCCACGGGCGTAGATCGACGACCGGCCGCTGTCGTTGGTCAAGGTGCGCAGGCCGGCGGTGTACTTGGCCAGGTCATCCAGGTGTACGAACTGGCGGTCTTTGACGTAGTCCTGGGTGTATACGGTGATCGACTGGGGGATGTCCTTCAGCGCTGCTGGCGTCTTGGTGCCCACGGTCGCGGCATCGACGCTGTAGCCACCGGTGGCTTCCGAGGGCAGCATGTCGTACAGCCGGTTGCCTTCGATGGTCAATGCCGGCAGGTCGAGCGCAGTGTCCTCGGCTGCCGCCTGGGTCGCTACCGTTTCGGCCAGTGCCGACACCGAAAACGGGGCCAGCAACCCCAGCACCAGCCAGCCCCGAGCCCGTCGCGAGCTCCCCACACCTTTGAAACCGTTCATGACACACCCTTCGCCCAAATGATAGTAATTCGCAAACGAAACAAGTTGCTTTTTGCGAACGATACCGGAGGGAAAACGGGGGCGCAGCAGGATTAACCTTCTTAACACACCCAAGCGTTGCCCTCCCTTGCTGGCAATGGGATGATTCGTAACTGATACAGGTTCTCATTCAAGGCTCCCCGTGCCCACCTCACTTCTCCTCGCCGAAGACGACGCAAGCCTGCGTCAGGACCTGGAACGCCATTTCCTCAAACGCGGTTTCCGGGTACACGCCTGTGCCACTGGTACCCAGGCCCTGGACGCCATTGGGCAAACACCGTTCGAACTGGTGTTGCTGGACATCATGCTTCCGGGTATCGATGGCCTCAGCCTGCTCGACGAGTTGCGCCGCCAGCAGGCGGTGCCGGTCATGCTGATGTCGGCGCTGGGCGCCGAGCAGGACCGCATCAGTGGCTTTACCCGTGGTGCCGACGACTACCTGCCCAAGCCCTTCAGCCTGGCGGAGCTGGACGCACGGGTCGATGCCTTGCTGCGGCGCGTGGCATTTGATCGCGGCACGGCGCTGCGTGCCGACGTCGGCGAAGTGATGCTGGACCACGACCGCCAGGACGTTATCCACAACGGCAACGCCGCTGGCCTCACCGCATCCGAATTCCGCTTGCTGGTGACGCTGCGGGCGCATCCCGGCGAAGCCTTGAGCAAGCCCTTCCTGTACCAGACCGTGCTGCACCGGGCCTATACCCGCCTGGACCGGGGCCTGGACGTGCACGTGTGCAACCTGCGCCGCAAACTGGCCGACATCAGTGCCCAGCACCTGCAGATCCAGGCCGTGCGCGGGCAGGGGTATCTCCTGGTCGACACGGAACAGCCCTGATGCGTCGCCACCCGTTGCTGTGGAAACTGGCCGTACTGCAGGTCAGCTTCTGCCTGTTGCTGATCTGGCTGATCTGGACCTGGGGCCTGTCGGTGGAGCGCAGCACCTATTTTCTGTCCCCGGCCGACCAGGATTACCTGGCGCGCTATGCGCAACAAGCTGAAGACGCCTGGAACCAGGGCGGTGCGGTAGGCGCCGAGGCCTGGCGCAGGCAACTGGAACAGGCCGAGGACACCTGGGTGGCGGTGATCGGCCCGCACCTGCAAAGCCTCGGCACCACACCGCTGAGCGCCGAGGAGGCGAGCCACCTGACCTTCATGCGCAAACTGGACTGGCCCATGAGCCGGCGCCTGCAGGATGAGCTGCCCTACGTCAGCATCGAATTCCCGCAACACCCCGAGCGCGGCCGCCTGGTGCTGCAACTGCCCGAACGCCTTCTGCCCACCGGCCTGACGCCATGGACCCATGTGATCACCCACGGCGTTGCACCTGCGCTGCTCGCCCTGCTGCTGGGCCTGGCGTTGTACCGGCATTTAGTCGTACCACTGAACCGCCTGCGCGACCGCGCCGACGCCTTGCGTGCCGATGACCTGGACAGCCCCGCCCTGCCCCTGCTGGCACGCCGTGACGAGCTGGGTGAACTGGCACAGGCCTTCGAGCACATGGCCGGGCGCCTGCGCCAGAGCCTGGAGCAACAGCGCCTGCTGCTGCGCACGCTGTCTCACGAGCTGCGCACACCCCTGGCACGGTTGCGAATCGCCCATGACAGCGACTTGCCGCCGCTGCAGTTGCGCGACCGCCTGGACCGCGAAGTCGCCGACATGCAGAAACTGCTGGAAGACACGCTGGACCTGGCCTGGATGGACACCGAACAGCCCAGCTTGCCGACCGAGCCGATACTGATGGTTTCCGTATGGGAAGCACTGTGCCAGGACGCCTGCTTCGAAAGTGGCTGGGACCGTGCACGCCTGCCGTGTTCACTCGGCACCGATTGCCTGGTACAGGCCCATCTGGACAGCCTGGCCCAGGCCCTGGAAAACCTGATGCGCAATGCCATTCGCCACTCGCCGGCCGAGGGCCGGGTCAGCCTGGAGGGCTGGCGTGAAGGCGACTGCTGGCACCTGTGCCTGAGCGACCAGGGCCCCGGCGTACCTGACGCCGACCTTGAACGCATCTTCAAGCCTTACCAGCGCCTGACCGACAGCGGCGCGGGCTTCGGCCTGGGCCTGGCCATCGCCCGACGCGCCATCGAGCTGCAAGGCGGCCGCTTGTGGGCCAGCAATGGCCACCCTGGGCTGTGCCTGCACCTGACCTTGCCGATGGCCAGGGACTGTTTAGAAAGTTAATGCGCTTTACGCTCAATCAGGACTGATTATCATCTGGGCGTTCCAGCCTTGCGTTCCTCGCAAAGCCCTGACGAGACGCCTGATGAGCAAGATGACCCTGACGCTGGCTTTGGCACTGGCCCTTGCAGCCCCCGTTGCCCTGGCACAGCCCGAGCGCAACCAGAAGATGGACACCTCGCTGCTGCAGCGTCAGGACCTGGCCTACCGCTTCACCCAGCTCGACCTGGACTCGGCCGATGGCCAGCGTCATTACCGTTTGTGGGTCGGTACGCCGAACCGCACGGCGCCAGCATCGGGGTACCCGGTACTGTGGATGCTCGACGGCAATGCTGCGCTCGGCGCGCTGAACAGCCAGCAACTGGCCAAACTTGCCGCCGGTCAGGCGCCCTTGCTGGTGGCCGTGGGGTACCAGACCGAGCAGCGTATCGAGCGGGCGGGGCGGACTTATGACTACACCCCGGCGTTGCCTGGGCAGGCCGAGCAGCGTGACCCGCTGACCGGCCAGCCCAGTGGTGGCGTGGATGCATTTCTGGACCTGCTGACCGAGCGCATGCGGCCGATGGTGGCCGGGCTGGCCCCCATCGACCTGCAGCGACAGACGCTTTGGGGCCATTCCTACGGCGGGCTGGCCGTGCTGCATGCGCTGTTCACCCGGCCCGGGGTGTTCAGCGACTATGCGGCGGCCAGCCCTTCACTGTGGTGGCATGACGGGGCGATCGTGCAGGAGGGGCAGGGCCTTGCGCAACGCTTGGGCAACAGCCCTGCACGGCTGCTGTTGATGCGCGGCAGCGAGGAACCTGCCAACCCCAGGGCGCAGGTAAAGGGCGATGTCGAGAGGCCTGCACGAGAACTGGCGGCAGACCTGGCCAGGGTAAAAGGCCTTCGGGTCCACTTCAAACGGTTCGAAGGACTCGACCATGGGCAAATGCTGGGGGCCTCTTTGAATACGGTGATCGAGCAGCTGGCCAAATAACCGCCTATCCGGCTCCGGCCTGCTGCGCCCTCGTATCATCAGGGATAGGTGTACTTGAGCAGGTACTGGCTCAGGTCGCGGAAGGCATCCCTGGAAATCCTGGGTACCAGGTCGGTGCTACGGCCAAGGGTCTTGCAGCAGGCCATTACCATCTGTTGGCGCACCGGCTCATCAAGCATGCCGGCATGCACGACCTGGAAGAATTGCAGGTAGGCGCCAGAATCGTTGCCTTCAGGGCTACGCCGGATTTCAACCAGTGTGTCGTGGTAAGGCGCCCGGAAAAAGGGCTGGCCATCGTAGTCCGCCTGGGGAGTCAACACACCAGGGGCATCACAGATGCTGTGGCACAGCACCTTGCTCTGCTGATCCGTTTCGAAGCCACGCTCATAAAGCGTGACCTGCGAACCAGGGGCCTGCGTACAAGCGTGTTCGAAAGCGTTCAGGATCTTTTTGGCATTCGCCTGTGAGCTCTGGATCTGCGACAACGCCACGAATCGCTCGATTTCGCCCTTGGCGACGCTCTTCACGCCGCGGTCGAGGGTCGCCCAATGGCTGAATTCCACCTTGCAGGCGATCATGTGAATTTCGAAGCGGTAACCCGCTTTTACGGCCGCAGGCTGGAAGCCGGCGAATGCTGCGTCGTCCAATGCCGTTTCCATGATGATGTTGTAACGGTTGGCGAAAGCGTATTCAAACACCTTGCCGCTCAGTGCCCTGATGAAGGCTTCGGTGTGCTCGTACACGTGCAGCACACCGTGCTCGCTCATTTCGGCGTAGTGCGGGTGCAGCTTGCGAAATTCGGGCAAGTACAGTCGCACATGGTTCGGGTAGCGCTCGCTGGGTAGCAACTGCTTCTCCAGCAAGTAGGTCTTGCCCGACCCTTGGGCACCGGCAACGATCAGCATGTTCGGGGTGGGGTCACTTTCAGGCCCATCAGCTTCGCGCGCTTTGTCGAACAATGCGTGGTCGAGCTGGGCGAAGGCATTATCGACGTCGCTGTCAGTGAACGGGTAAAGCGTGGCCATATCTGCAATCCTCAGGTGTCTGCCCCAAGTGGGCTGCGCGACACTCTAGGAACTACCCGGCGCACTGTGTGGTAGCCAGTTATGGCACTTCTCGCTACCCCTTCACACACACGACCTGGCGCAGGGTATGAACCACCTCTACAAGCGCCTGCTGGGCACGCATCACCGCGTCGATGTCTTTGTACGCCATCGGGATCTCGTCGACGACGTCCTTGTCCTTGCGGCACTCCACATGCGCCGTGGCACGCCGTTGGTCCTCGACGGTAAAGCGGCTTTTGGCCTTGGTCCGGCTCATCACCCGGCCTGCGCCATGGCTGCAGGAACAGAACGACTCCTCGTTGCCCAGCCCACGCACGATGAAGCTCCTGGCCCCCATCGAGCCCGGGATGATGCCCAGTTCCCCCTTCTGTGCCGACACCGCCCCTTTGCGCGTGACCAGCACTTCGCGGCCAAAATGCTGCTCACGCTGCACGTAGTTGTGGTGGCAGTTCACCGCTTCCAGGCTGGCCTCGAACGGTTTGCCCAGCGCCTTGCGAGCAGCGCCGACCACGGCCAGCATCATCAGCTCGCGGTTCTGCCGGGCGTACTCCTGCGCCCACTCCACCGCTTCGACGTAGTCGGCGAAATGGCGGCTGCCTTCTTCGAAGTACGCCAAGTCCTTGTCCGGCAGATTGGCCAGGTGCTGGCGCATGTCGGCCTGGGCCAGTTCGATGAACAGGTTGCCGATGGCATTGCCCACACCGCGCGAGCCGCTGTGCAGCATGAACCAGACGCGGTCGGCCTCATCCAGGCAAACTTCGATGAAGTGGTTGCCGCCGCCCAGGGTGCCCAGGTGGTGGCGGTTATTGGTCTTTTCCAACCGGGGGTATTTATCGGTAATGGCCTTGAACCGCCCGGCCAGCTGGCCCCAGGCCTTGTCCGCCTTGGCCGGCACATCGGCCCAGGCGCCCTGGTCACGTTTGCCGAAGCTCTTGCCATGCGGCACCGCCTGCTCGATGGCACTGCGCAAGCCATGCAGGTTGTCTGGCAGGTCACGGGCGTGCAGCGAGGTGCGCGCGGCGATCATGCCGCAGCCGATGTCCACGCCAACCGCTGCGGGAATGATCGCGCCGACCGTAGGGATCACGCTGCCGATGGTCGAGCCCTTGCCCAGGTGCACGTCGGGCATCACCGCCAGGTGCTTGAAGATGAACGGCATCCTGGCCGTGTTCAGCAGTTGTTGGCGGGCCTCGTCTTCGACCGGCACGCCATCGGTCCACAACTTGATCGGCTTGCCACCGGCGAGCTGCAGAATATCCATGGGCTTGTTCCTCGAATGCATGACGGCATGATACCGCCAAAGGTCGTAGAGCCGTGGGTTGCCAGCGGGGTGGCAAGGTGCGGTATGCTTGGGCGGTCTTCAGGGCGGGGTGAAAGTCCCCACCGGCGGTAAATCGAAAGATGAGCCCGCGAGCGCCCCGGCCATGCCGGGGGTCAGCAGATCTGGTGCAACTCCAGAGCCGACGGTCATAGTCCGGATGAAAGAAGGCGTCAGGCAGGGGCCATCCGGGCGCCCCTGCGCGCGCATTTTGTTCGCCCCGAGACGTTCATCGATCATTCACGAGGAGCGTTTCATGTCCACCCGTAACCATCCGCAATTCCCCGCTGTTTCCGCCGCCATCGCCGCCTTCCAGGCCGGGCGCCCTGTGCTGCTGCTTGACGATGACGACCGCGAGGACGAAGCGGACATCATTGCCGCTGCCGAAAACATTACGCTGCAGACCATGGCCATGATGATTCGCGACTGCAGCGGCATCGTCTGCCTGTGCCTGGACGAAGCCACCGTCGACGCACTGCAACTGGCGCCAATGGTGCAGAACAACCAGGCCCGCCACGGCACCGGATTCACGGTCACCATCGAGGCTGCAGAAGGCATCACCACCGGGGTTTCTGCCCAGGACCGCATCACCACCATTGGCGCAGCACTGCGCTCCAGCGCCGAACAGCGTCATATCGTCAGCCCGGGGCATGTGTTCCCGCTGCGCGCCCGCAATGGCGGGGTGCTGACCCGCCGTGGGCACACCGAAGGCTCGGTGGACCTGGCGCGCCTGGCCGGCCTGCGCCCGGCGGCAGTGCTGTGCGAGCTGATGAACCCCGATGGCAGCATGGCGCGTGGCGAGCAGGTGGCGGTTTATGCGCGGCAGTACAACTTGCCGGTGCTGACCATCGAGGAGCTGGCGCGGTACCGCGAGGCGCTGCTGGAACGGGAAGCAGAGCCGGCCTGATCCTCCGAACAGGGCCGCTTTGCGGCCCTTTTGGGAGCGGCCTGTATCAGCCGGGCAGCTGTCGGAAGTTTGCTCCCCCCGCCCCGCTCTGCTAGTGTCGCGCCGTTCTGAATGCCACCGAGAAAGTCGCCATGGCCCGCAAAAAAGCCTCCCTCGATTTCGAGCAATCCCTCGCAGACCTGCAAGCACTGGTCGAGCGCCTGGAGAACGGCGAGTTGTCGCTGGAAGAGTCGCTGGCCGCCTTCGAGCAAGGCATCGCCCTGACCCGTGATTGCCAGGGTGCCCTGGCCCAGGCCGAACAGAAGGTGCAAATCCTCCTGGAACGCGACGGCGAACTGGCCGCGCAGCCCTTCGACGCGGAGCCGGAAGCATGATCGGCACCTACCAGGCCAGCTGCCAGGCTCGGGTCGACGCCGCCCTCGAACCGCTGTTCGTTGCCCCGTCCAAAGAGCTGGAACGCCTTTACGCCGCCATGCGCTACAGCGTGATGAACGGCGGCAAGCGCGTACGCCCGCTGCTGGCCTACGCGGCCTGCGAAGCCTTGGGCGCCCCGGCCGAACAGGCCAACGGCGCGGCCTGCGCGGTCGAACTGATCCACGCCTACTCGCTGGTGCATGACGACCTGCCAGCCATGGACGACGACGACCTGCGTCGCGGCCAACCCACTACCCACAAAGCATTTGACGAAGCCTGCGCCATCCTCGCTGGCGACGGTTTGCAGAGCCTGGCATTCAGTGCCCTGCTCGACCCTGGCCTGAGCCCGCAGGCCGACGGCATTCGCCTGGCCATGGTCCAGGCCCTGGCCAAGGCTGCCGGCCCGGCAGGCATGGTCGGCGGCCAGGCCATCGACCTCGGTTCGGTAGGCCTGAAGCTGGACCAGCAGGCACTGGAGTTCATGCACCGGCACAAGACCGGCGCACTGATTGAAGCCAGCGTGCGCCTCGGCGCCCTGGCCAGCGCCCGTGCCGAACAGGCGCAGCTGGATGCCTTGCAGGTGTATGCACAGGCCATCGGCCTGGCATTCCAGGTGCAGGACGACATCCTCGACGTGGAAAGCGATACCGCTACCCTGGGCAAACGCCAGGGTGCCGACATAGCGCGTGACAAACCGACCTACCCGGCCCTGCTGGGCCTGGAAGCGGCCAAGGCCTATGCAATCGAACTGCGCGACCAGGCGCTGATCGCACTGCAAGGCTTCGGGGAAACGGCCGAGCCGCTGCGGGCCTTGGCGCGCTACATCGTCGAACGCCGTAACTGATTGATTGGGGCCGCTGCGCGCCCAATGCCGGCAAGCCAGCTCCCACAGGTACCTCGGCGGCCTGTGATCTGTGAAGATCCTGTGGGAGCTGGCTTGCCGGCGATGGGCTACAAAGCAGCCCCGTGCGACACCCGTCTGAATGGGCAGTATTTCCTACAATGGGGTAAACTGCCGCGTCTTCACACACCTATAACGACTCGCCTGATGCCCACGACGTTTCAAGAGATCCCCCGCGAACGCCCGGTCACGCCGTTGCTCGACCGCGCTGACACGCCTGCCGGCCTGCGCCGGCTGGCCGAAGCCGACCTGGAGACCCTGGCCGACGAACTGCGCCAGGAACTGCTCTACACCGTGGGACAGACCGGTGGGCATTTTGGCGCCGGTCTGGGCGTGATCGAGCTGACCATCGCCCTGCACTACGTATTCGACACCCCGGACGACCGGCTGGTGTGGGACGTGGGCCACCAGGCCTACCCGCACAAGATCCTCACCGGGCGCCGTAACCGCATGCTCAGCCTGCGCCAGAAGGACGGCATCGCCGCTTTCCCGCGCCGCAGCGAGAGCGAGTACGACACCTTTGGCGTCGGCCACTCCAGCACCTCGATCAGCGCCGCACTGGGCATGGCCATTGCCGCCCGTCTGCAGAACAGCGCACGCAAGTCGATCGCGGTGATCGGGGACGGGGCGCTGACTGCCGGCATGGCCTTCGAGGCGTTGAACCACGCCCAGGAAGTCAACGCCGACATGCTGGTGATCCTCAACGACAACGACATGTCGATTTCGCGCAATGTCGGCGGCCTGTCCAACTACCTGGCCAAGATCCTCTCCAGCCGCACCTACGCGAGCATGCGCGAAGGCAGCAAGAAGGTGCTGTCGCGCCTGCCAGGCGCCTGGGAAATCGCCCGCCGCACCGAGGAATACGCCAAGGGCATGCTGGTGCCGGGCACGCTGTTCGAAGAACTGGGCTGGAACTACATCGGCCCCATCGACGGCCACGACCTGCCGACCATGATCGCCACCCTGCGCAACATGCGTGACCTGAAGGGCCCGCAGTTCCTGCACGTGGTGACCAAGAAGGGCAAGGGCTTCGCCCCGGCCGAGGCCGACCCGATCGGCTACCACGCCATCACCAAGCTGGAGCCGGCCGACAAGCCTGCCGCGCCGAAGAAAGTCAGCGGCCCGAAATACTCTGCCGTGTTCGGCCAGTGGCTGTGCGACATGGCCGCCGCCGACAACCGCCTGGTGGGCATTACCCCGGCGATGAAGGAAGGCTCCGACCTGGTCGACTTCAGCGAGCGCTACCCGGAACGCTACTTCGACGTGGCGATCGCCGAGCAGCACGCCGTTACCCTGGCGGCCGGCATGGCCTGCGAGGGCAGCAAGCCGGTGGTGGCGATCTACTCCACGTTCCTGCAGCGTGCCTACGACCAGCTGATCCACGACGTGGCCGTGCAGAACCTCGATGTGCTGTTTGCCATCGACCGCGCCGGCCTCGTTGGCGAAGACGGTCCGACCCATGCGGGCAGTTACGACCTGTCGTACCTGCGCTGCATCCCGGGCATGCTGGTGATGACCCCGAGCGACGAGAACGAGCTGCGCAAGATGCTCAGCACCGGCCACCTGTACAACGGCCCGGCAGCCGTGCGCTACCCGCGTGGCACCGGCCCGAATGCGCCGATCAGCGGCGACCTGGAGCCACTGGAAATCGGCAAGGGCGTGGTTCGCCGCCAAGGCGAGAACGTCGCCCTGCTGGTGTTTGGCGTGCAGCTGGCCGAGGCCATGCAGGTGGCCGAGCAGATCAACGCCACAGTGGTTGACATGCGCTTCGTCAAACCGCTGGACGAGGCCTTGGTGCTGGAACTGGCTGGCAGCCACGCGCTGCTGGTGACCATTGAAGAGAACGCCATCATGGGTGGCGCGGGTGCTGCGGTGGGTGAGTTCCTGGCCAGCCAGGCAGTGCTCAAGCCGCTGCTGCACCTGGGCTTGCCCGACATCTACGTCGAGCATGCCAAGCCTGCACAGATGCTGGCTGAGTGCGGGCTGGATGCGGCCGGGATCGAAGCGTCGGTGAAGGCCCGCATGGCCAGGCTCGGCTTGTAACCCCCGGGGCCGCTCTGCGGCCCATCGCGACACAAGGCCGCTCCCACAGCGACCTCACCGCTCCCCAGGCTTGCGCAATACCTGTGGGAGCGGCCTTGTGTCGCGATCGAGGGCGCAGCCCTCGCAAAATGGTACTGCCCATGAAAGCCCCAACTTTTGCCACCCTGCTCTGCCTCCCCCTCCCGCTGCTGGCCGCCGAGCGCGACGACGCCCTCAAGCTCCCCGACGTGCTGATCAGCGCCAGCCGCCAGGTCGAATCGCGCACCGTCACCAGCGCCGCCAATACCGTCTTCACCCGCACCGACATCGACCGCCTGCAACCCACCAGCGTCACCGACCTGCTCAGCCGCGTGCCTGGCGTGCAAGTGGCGCCTACCGGTGGCCGTGGCAGCCTGCCCGGCATCTTCATCCGTGGCACCAAGGCCGCACAAAGCCTGGTACTGGTCGATGGCGTGCGCATCGCCAACGCTACCTCCGGCGACAGCGGCCTGCAGCTTCTCGACGTTGACCAGATCGAGCGGGTGGAAGTGCTGCGTGGCTCGCGTTCGGCGGTGTACGGCAGCGATGCCATTGGCGGGGTAATCCAGATCTTCACCCGGCGCAGCAATGGCCCCGGCCTGCAGCCGCGCCTGCGCATGGCCGCCGGCAGCAACCAGACATTCCAGCGCAGCTTGGGGCTTTCTGGCGGCAACGACGCGACCCGCTTCAACCTCGGCGCCAGCCTGGATGAAACGGCCGGCATCGACTCGACCGGGCCGTCATTCGCCAGCGATGGCGACCACGACGCTTACCGCAACAAGGCATTCAACCTGAGCCTGAGCCACACCTTCAGTGAGCGCTTCGAGGCCGGGCTGAACCTGCTCGACAGCCGTGGCCGCAGTGAGTACGACAACCCGTTCGGCGGCTTCGACCCGGTCACCTTCGAAAGCTTCGGCCAACAGCCCTACACCGATTTCAGCGTCAGCAGCCTGGGCAGCTACTTCGATGCCCAGCTCACCGACGCATGGCATACGCGGCTGGAACTGGCCCACAGCGAGAACCGCGACGACAAGCGCGACAAGCTCAGCGCCGAACGCTTCGTGTTCAATACCTACCGTGATCAGGCCACCTGGCAGAACGACCTGACCCTGGGCGAGCGACACAGCGTGTTGCTGGGTGGCGACTGGTACGAAGACCGCGTGCACGCCAGCACCGACTTCACCGAAGACAGCCGGTGGAACCGCGCCGTCTTCGTCCAGCACCGCTACCAGGGCGAACGGTTTTCCACCGAAGTGGGTGTGCGCCATGACCGTAACCAGCAGTTCGGCGGCCAGACCACCTGGAGCGGCAGCCTGACCGTACCGTTGAACGCACAGAATGATGTGCTGCTGTCCTACAGCGAAGGCTTTCGGGCGCCAACCTTCAACGACCTGTATTACCCTCAGTTCAGCAACCCGGACCTGAACCCCGAGCACTCCAGAAGCTACGAGCTGCAATGGCGCAGCCAGCTGACTGCGGACAGCCGCCTGGAAGCCTCGCTGTACCGCACCGACCTGCGCGATGCGATCGTGTTCGGCCAGGACTCGATACCCCGCAACGTCGCCTCGGCCCGTATCAACGGCTTCGAAATGGCCTTGGCGCAACAATGGGGCGCCTGGCACAGCCAACTGGGCCTGGCACTGATCGACCCTCGTGACCGTGACAGCGGCCACACCCTCGCCCGCCGTGCACGCCGCACGCTGAGCCTGGACCTGGACCGTGAACTCGGGCGTTTCACCGTGGGCGCAGGCTGGCAAGCGGTCAGCGGCAGCTATGACGATGAGGCCAACCGCAACCGCATCGGCGGCTATGGCCTGCTCGGTTTGCGCGGTAGTTGGGCAGCCACTGACGAACTGAAACTGGAAGCGAAGCTGGATAACCTGCTGGACCACACTCACAGCCGTGCCCTGTACAGCTACGAGGGTGCCTACCACCCCTACCGCGAAGAAGGCCGCACGCTGTTGTTCAGCGTTACCTGGACGCCGGCGCTTTAGCCGCGAGCAACGCGCACAAGCGTGCGGTGGCTTCGATCATCTGCCCGCTGGGCCGCTCCAGACCTTTGTCGGGCACCACCAGCAAGCGGCCATCGGCAACCGCACGCAATTGCGGCCAAGCCTTCCAGCTCGCCAGTTGCGCTGGATCGCCAGCCAGGATGACCTGTGGGTTGCGCAGCAGCACAGACTCCACATTCACCTGCGGTGCCGGCTGGTTGAGGTCGGCGAACACATTGCGCGCCCCGCACACTGCCAAGGCATCGCTCACCACCTGCCGGCCACCCAGGGTGTACAAGGGCTGGTCCCATACCTGGTAGAACACCTGCAATGGCTCGTCACGCCGGTACTGCTCACGTAACTGCTGCAGCCGCTCTCGCAGGGCCTGGGCGTACTGATGGCCTTGTTCGGCACGGCCGATACGCTCGGCGATGGCTTCGATCTGGGAAATCAACTGGTCGATATCATGGGGTTCCGCACTGAAGGTGGCGATGCCCAGGCGCTTGAGCTGGTCGCGCTGGGCAGGTGGCACGCTGCCCGGCCAGAGCAGCAACAGCTCGGGGCGCAGGCTGAGCAGGCGCTCCATGTTCAGTTGCCCTTGGCGCCCAACCGAGGGCAGGTCGCGCAGCGCTGCCGGCCGCTCGCCACCGTCGAGCACCCCCACCAGCAGGTCGTCGGCCCGCAGTTCGAGCATGATTTCAGTCATCGAGGGCGCCAGGCTGACCACCCGCAGGGGGTCAGCGGCCAGCGCGGTGCAGGCGAACAGCGCCAGCAGGCCTGGCAGCAGGCGCATCAGCCGAGCTGACGTGGAATGCGATAGAGGTACAGCACCACCACGGTAGACAGTGCCAGCAGGATTTGCGGCACCGCCTCAAGGCCGACCAGCACCGACAGTGCGGCGACCCAGGCCGGGAAGCAGGCGTACAACATGGCCATGCGCCGTACCCCGGCCAGTTCGATCCAGGCAGCGGGCTCTTCGCCCGTGCCGAGCACCTTGGAGGTGGCGATCAGTGCGCGCTTGTAGGCGCCGAAGCGCGGCAGGCTGAGGAACATGGTCGCCGCGCCGGCGATGAACAGCGGCATGGCCAGCACCGGGATCAGCGCGTCACCACCACCAAAGGCCCAGGCCATGACCGGCAGCGGCACCACGCCCATCGCCAGGTACTGCCACCAGGCCAGTGCCAGGCGCCGCTTGACCTCGGCACGGGTCACGCCTGGGGCACCTCACCCTGGTGTTCATTGCCCAGCATGTGGCCGAGTTTGCCGGCCTTGGTCGCCAGGTAGTAACGGTTGTGCGGGTTGTGGCCGGTGTGCAGCGGCACACGTTCGGCAACCACGATATTCATGTCGGTCAGCGCTTTGACCTTGCGCGGGTTATTGGTCATCAGGCGCAGGGCTTTCACACCCAAGTGCTCCAGCATCGGCAAGCAGATGGCGTAGTCGCGCTGGTCGGCGGCAAAGCCCAGGCGTTCATTGGCTTCGACGGTATCGGCGCCACCATCCTGCAGCTCGTAGGCGCGGATCTTGTTCAACAGGCCGATGCCACGGCCTTCCTGACGCAGGTACAGCAGCACCCCACGGCCTTCACGGGCGATAGCCTGCAGCGCGGCTTCCAACTGCGAACCGCAGTCGCACCGCTGGCTGAACAAGGCATCGCCGGTCAGGCACTCGGAGTGCAGGCGCCCCAGCACCGGCTGGCCGTCCGCAATGTCACCCAGGCTGAGCACTACGTGCTCGCGGCCAGTGGCTTCGTCGAGGAAGCCATGCATGGTGAAGGTCGCGAATGGCGTCGGGAGTTTAGAGGCGGCAACAAAGACGACGGGCACGTTGTGCTCCTGGAATAAGTTGGAAATTTCTCGTGGGCCGATTGTATCAGCCGGTTGCAGGCTGTGGGCGGGCTGAATACCGCGGGTTAAGATCGAAAAGTTCGATGCTTAGCAGCGCGGGCTTGGCACGCTCTCTGTGGGAGCGGGTTTACCCGCGAAGCAGACAACGCGGTGCCTGGCACCGGCTCCGCCGGTGTTCGCGGGTAAACCCGCTCCTACAGGGACCGCGCAAACCCTTTGAATGCTAATGCGGGCGGCTATCTGGGCCGAAAGGGTACGGCTGTTTCCAGTGCTCGAAAATCGGCTTCAGCTCGCCGCTGCGCACCAGTTCGTCCATGCGCTTGTCGAACAGGTCACACAGCGCCTTGGCCTGGCCGTTGCGGGCAAACGCCAGGTACAGCGGCAGCTCGGCCACATGGGTACGGCGGAAGCGCTCGGGCTGGGATGACTGGCTCAGGACATAATCGACTTCGGTCTGTGCATCGATGTAGAAGTCCACCCGGTCATGCTCGAGCATCGGCAGAATGCCTTCGCGGCGCTGAATTTCACGGTATTCATGCACATCTGGCAGGTAGCTGCCGTAGTCGTAGCCACGCACCCAGGCCAGGCGATACTTGCCCACATTCTGCGCAGTAGGCACAGGTTTGCTAGCCAGCCCCAGGGCATAGATGTGGTCCATGTCGAAGTGCCAGCGCGGGTACAGGTTGTCGTCGTTCTCTTGCTTGTAAGAGCCCACCCAGGCATCGGCTTCGCCACGCTTTACCAGCCCGACTGCACGGCTATAGGGCGCGCTCTGGGCCACCACCTTGACCCCTGCCGGCTCGAACACCTTGCGCAGCACATCCCAAGCCACCCCGGTACCGTCAGCGTTGGTGTAATCGAGCCACTCTTCACTGACCAGATGGATCTGCTTCGGCACGCCTTCAGCAGCTGCCACCCATGGGGCAACGCTCAGCAGCACTGCCAACAGCAACGTCCTTATGGCCATTCAAGCGCTCCCTGTTCAGGCAACCGCCCACACCAGAACCTGCATGCCCAGCCAAGCAAACACGCCGGCCAGGATATCGTCGAGCATGATGCCGACGCCCCCGTGCACATGGCGGTCGATCCAGCGGATCGGCCAGGGTTTGAGGATGTCGAAGAAGCGGAACATCAGGAACCCTGCCAGCAGCCACTGCCAGCCTTCTGGCACCAGCCAGAGGGTGATCCACATGCCGACGATCTCATCCCAGACAATGCCTTCATGGTCGTGTACGCGCAAGTCATTGGCGACTTTGCCGCACAACCAGAAGCCAAACAGCATGCTCACGCCCAGCACCAGCCAGTAGCCCCAGTCAGGCAACAGCTGCCACAACGGAATGAACGGGATGGCCACCAGCGAGCCCCAGGTGCCTGGGGCCTTGGGCAAGGTACCGGAACCGAAGCCAAAAGCGATGAAGTGCCACGGGTTGCGCCAGACCGAAGGCGGAACGAACTCCGCAGGCACCTGATTGGGGTGATCGGTCACGGTGTCTCCCTAAAATGTTGATAGCCCCGCTGAACGGGGGTGATGTCCCGACCCTGTGCGTCGCGCAAGGTGACACCCTGCCCTTCGAGCACACGGCCAATGGTATGTACCTCGACCATGCCGAGGTCAGCCAGGAGCGCCAGCGCCTCAGGCGGCAGCGTGAAAGCGAGCACGTAGTCGTCGCCACCGGCCAGGGCTGCCTGTACTGCCGCTTCGCGCCCCAGGAACGCCTCTACAGCAGGAGACACTGGCACCTGGGCCAGGTTCACCTCCAGCGCAACGCCGGACGCCTTGGCGATGTGCCCGCAATCAGCGAGCAGGCCGTCGGAGATGTCCAGCGCCGCCGTGGCCCGGCCACGCAGCAGCGTGCCGAGGGTGAGCTGCGGCATTGGCGACCAGTAATGGGCCAGCAGCGGCTCGGCCTGTTCGGCAGGCGCCTCGCGTTCGCCCAGCACCAGCGGCAGCGCGCCGGCCGCCTTGCCCAGCACACCGCCGACGCACAGCAGGTCGCCTGGCCGTGCACCGCTACGGCGCAACGCCTGGCCTGCCGGCACGCGGCCAAACACTGTGACGGTGATGCTCAGCGGGCCCCGGGTGGTGTCACCCCCGATCAGGCTCATGCGGCAACGGTGGGCCATGCGGCTGAGGCCGTCGGCATACGCCGCCAGCCAGTCAGGGCCAACGTCCGGCAGGGTCAGGGCGAGGGTAAAGCCGATCGCAGTCGCGCCCATGGCGGCCAGGTCACTGGCGGCCACGGCCAACGAACGCTGGCCAAGCAGCAGCGGATCGCAAACAGCGGGAAAATGCACCCCGGCGACCAGGGTGTCGGTCGACACCGCCAGTTGCTCACCGGGGGGAAGGGCTAGCAGGGCGCAGTCGTCGCCAATACCCAGGGCCACGCCCTCGCCGCCCTGCGCACAAGGCGCGGCGGCGAAGTAATGGTTGATCAGCTCGAACTCACCCATGGCTCTACAGCGCCAGAATCAGCGCTTGTTCGCCTTGACTTCGGCTTCACGCAGCGACGGCGCCAGCTTGTCTAGCACGCCGTTGACGAACTTGTGGCCGTCGGTGGCACCGAAGACCTTGGCCAGCTCGACACCTTCGTTGATCACCACGCGGTACGGTACGTCGACGCGCTTGATGAACTCCCAGGTGGACAGGCGCAGCACAGCCAGCTCGACCGGGTCGAGCTCTTCCAGCGTTATGGTCATGCAAGGCGCCAGCGCCTTGTCGATTTCGCCCTTGATTGCCGGAACCCCATGCAGGATTTCACGGAAATAAGCACCGTCGACGTCGGTGAAATCGTTATCCACCCGGAACTGCGCTTCGATCTCGTTCAGCGAATGCTGCGCCATGTGCCACTGGTACAGTGCCTGGGTCGCGAGCTTGCGGGCTTCGCGGCGCTTGGCGCTTTTCGAGGGCTTGCCGGCATCCGCAGGTTTTGGATCGCGCGGGTTGAAACGATCGCTTTCGTCGCTAATCACTTGGCCTCCAACTGCGCCAGCAGGCTGACCATTTCCAGTGCGGACAGGGCAGCTTCAGCACCTTTGTTGCCGGCTTTGGTGCCGGAACGCTCGATGGCTTGTTCGATGGAGTCGACGGTCAGTACGCCGAAGGCCACCGGAACACCGAACTCCATGGACACCTGGGCCAGGCCCTTGGTGCATTCGCCCGCCACGTATTCGAAGTGCGGGGTACCGCCACGGATCACGGCGCCCAGGGCGATGATCGCGTCGTAGGCGCCTTGCTGGGCGACCTTCTGTGCTACCAGCGGGATTTCAAATGCGCCCGGGGCACGGATGATGGTGATGTCGCTTTCGCTGACACCGTGGCGTACCAGGGCATCAACGGCACCGCTTACCAGGCTTTCAACGACGAAGCTGTTGAAGCGGCCAACCACCAAAGCATAGCGACCTTTGGGGGCGATGAAGGTACCTTCGATGGTCTTCAGGGTCATTCCGATATTCTCATCTTCAAGAGCGAGGCCGCATACAAGCGGCCTCGACAGGGGTCTGGACTCGAGCAGAGGGCGTCAATGCCGCCTCAAGTCACTCGGAGGGCACGTATTCTACAACTTCCAGATCGAATCCGGATATCGCGTTGAACTTCATCGGCGAACTCATCAGGCGCATCTTGCGCACACCAAGGTCGCGCAGGATCTGCGAACCGGCACCCACGGTGCTGTAGGTGGTCGGTGCCTTGGCCGGTGCATCGCCTGCGCTTTCGCGGATGTGCGCCAGCAGCACGTCGCCATCCAGCGGGTGGCCCAGCAGCAGTACCACGCCGCTGCCGGCTTCGGCCACGGCGGCCATGGCAGCACGCAGGCTCCAGCGGCCTGGCTGCTTGACCAGCAGCAGGTCGCGCAGCGGGTCCATGTTGTGCACACGCACCAGGGTCGGCTCTTCGGCGCAGATCTTGCCCAGGGTCAGGGCCAGGTGCACGTCGCCTTCCACCGCGTCGCGGTAGGTGACCAGGTTGAACTCGCCCAGCTCGCTTTCCACCGGCTGCTCGGACACACGCTGCACGGTGCGCTCGTGGATCATGCGGTAGTGGATCAGGTCGGCAATGGTGCCGATCTTCAGGCCGTGCTCGGCGGCGAACACTTCCAGCTCGGCGCGGCGCGACATGGTGCCGTCGTCGTTCATCACTTCGCAGATCACGCCGCTTGGCTCGAAACCGGCCATGCGCGCCAGGTCGCAGGCAGCTTCGGTGTGGCCGGCGCGGGCCAGGGTACCGCCGGGCTGGGCCATCAGCGGGAAGATGTGGCCAGGGCTGACGATGTCTTCGGCCTTGGCATCCTTGGCGGCAGCGGCCTGAACCGTGCGTGCACGGTCGGCGGCGGAGATGCCGGTGGTGACACCTTCGGCGGCTTCGATCGACACGGTGAACTTGGTGCCGAAGCCCGAGCCGTTGCGCGGCGCCATCAGCGGCAGCTTCAGCGTTTCGCAACGCTCACGGGTCATCGGCATGCAGATCAGGCCACGGGCGTGCTTGGCCATGAAATTGATGTGCTCGGGCAGGCAGCATTCGGCTGCCATGATGATATCGCCTTCGTTCTCGCGGTCTTCGTCATCCATGAGGATGACCATTTTGCCCTGGCGGATGTCTTCGACCAGTTCTTCGATGCTGTTGAGCGCCACGCGGCACCCCCTTCTCAATCAGGATTTCAAGAAGCCGTTGGCGGCCAGGAAGCTTTCGGTAATGCCACTGCCCTTGCTCGGTTCGGCAGCCTTGTCACCCAGCAGCAAGCGCTCCAGATAACGGGCCAGCAGGTCGACCTCAAGGTTTACCCGACGCCCTGCGCGGTAGTCGGCCATGATGGTTTCGGACAGGGTGTGCGGGACAATGGTCAGCTCGAACTCGGCGCCATTGACCTCATTGACCGTCAGGCTGGTGCCGTCGACGGTGATCGAACCCTTGTGGGCGATGTACTTGGCCAGCTCCTTGGGTGCACGCACACGGAACTGGATGGCGCGGGCGTTATCGCTGCGCGAGATGATTTCGCCGACGCCGTCGACATGGCCGCTGACCAGGTGCCCACCCAGGCGGGTGGTGGGGGTCAGGGCTTTCTCCAGGTTGACCTTGCTGCCGCTCTTGAGGTCAATGAACGCGGTGCGTTTGAGGGTTTCGACGCTGACGTCGGCCCAGAAGCCATTGCCCGGCAGTTCGACGGCGGTCAGGCATACCCCGTTGACGGCGATGCTGTCGCCCAGCTTGACGTCACCCAGATCGAGCTTGCCGGTTTCGACGTAGACGCGCACGTCACCACCCTTGGGGGTGAGGCTGCGGATGGTGCCGATGGATTCGATGATGCCGGTAAACATGGGGTCTTCCTCAAAAACGGTTTGCACGGGGCAAGCCCGGCATTATACGCCGGGTGCCGGCAGGGGGATGGCTGTGACCCGCCAGTCATCGCCCACTGCGCGCATTTCGGTAATTTTCAATCGCGGCGCTTCGCTCATCTTGTCCAGCGGCCAGTCCAGCAACGGGCGGGCCTGGGAGCCGAGGAAGGTGCCGGCAACGAACAGCTGATATTCGTCGACCAGGCCTTGGCGGGCAAAGGCACCGACCAGGCCGGCACCGGCTTCCAGCAGGATTTCGTTGACGCCGCGGGCGGCCAGGGCCTGCAGCAGCGCCGGCAGGTCGACCTGACCATTGTCACCTGGCAGGTTCAACAATTCGTGGCCGGCAGCGGCATAGCGCGGGTCATCTGCGACAGCGGTCACCACCAGTGCCGGGCCGGCCTTGAAGAACGGCGCATCCAGTGGCAGGCGCAGGCGGCCATCGACCAGTACGCGCAGCGGCGTACGGCTGAGAGCCAGGGCTGTGGTTTCGGCATCCAGGCCCAGCTCGGCGCCACGCACGGTCATGCGGGCGTTGTCGGCCAGCACGCTGGCAGCGCTGGTCAGCACCACGCTGGAGCGGGCGCGCAGGCGCTGTACCGCCGAACGTGCAGCCGGGCCGGTAATCCACTGGCTTTCGCCACTGGCCATGGCGGTGCGGCCGTCCAGGCTCATGGCCAACTTGGCGCGCACGAACGGCAGACCAGTTTCCATGCGCTTGAGAAAGCCCGGGTTGAGTGCGCGGGCCTCGGCTTCGAGCACGCCACTGGCCACCTCGATACCGGCCTCGGCGAGGCGCCGCAGGCCTTGCCCCGCCACTTGCGGGTTAGGGTCCTGCATGGCTGCCACAACCCGCGCCACACCGGCCTTGACCAGCGCCTCGGCACACGGCGGCGTGCGCCCATGGTGGCTGCACGGCTCAAGGGTAACGTAGGCACAGGCGCCACGGGCACGCTCACCGGCCTGGCGCAGGGCATGCACTTCGGCATGCGGCTCGCCGGCGCGCACGTGCCAACCTTCGCCGACCACTTCGCCATCACGTACGATCACGCAGCCTACGCGCGGGTTGGGGTGGGTGGTATACAGGCCCTTGCGCGCCAGCTCCAGCGCGCGGGCCATGTAGTGGGCGTCAAGGATGGCGGCTTGGCTGGGCATGTTCACTCTTTGGCTGGCTCACGGGCCAGGCGGTCGATTTCTTCGCGGAACTCGTCCAGGTCCTGGAAGCGCCGGTACACCGAGGCAAAGCGGATATAAGCCACCTCGTCGAGCTTGCGCAGCTCGGCCATGACCATTTCACCCACCACCAGCGATTTGACTTCGCGCTCGCCAGTGGCACGCAGGCGGCTCTTGATGTGGGCCAGCGCCGCTTCCAGACGCTCGACGCTGACCGGGCGCTTTTCCAGGGCCCGTTGCATGCCGGCGCGCAGCTTGTCTTCGTCGAAAGGCTGGCGCGTGCCGTCCTGCTTGATCAGCCGGGGCAGCACCAGTTCGGCGGTTTCGAAGGTGGTGAAGCGCTCGCCACAGGCCACGCATTCGCGGCGGCGGCGCACCTGCTCGCCCTCGGCAACGAGGCGAGAGTCGATGACCTTGGTGTCGTTGGCACCGCAAAAGGGACAGTGCATGGTGGCAGGCAACAAAAAAAGGGAGGGCCATGGTAGCGCATTGCACTGGCAAGACAAGCCAAAGGGGTTAACATCCATGGGAAATCTGCCCGTTAAGGACTCCCCCATGCACTACCGAGCGCTCGTCGTGCTGTGCTGCGCCGCCCTGCTCGCCGCTTGCGGCAGCGACAGGCCGAAGACCGATACACCCCCGGCGCCCACGCCAACCCGCTCGGCCAAACCGGCCGAAGTATTGGGCCCGTTGCCGGCCTACCAGCGTGAACTGAGCGGCACCTTGCTGGAAATCCCGGCCGGTGCCGACGTGGAACTGGCCTTGCTGGTCATCGACGAACGCGACCGCCCGCAACGCCTGCTGGCCAGCAGCAACCTGACCGGCACCGGGCAAGCGTTGCCCTACCACCTTCGCTTCAACCCCGAAGCCTTCCCGGCCGGCGCGCGGGTCGAGCTACGTGGCCGCGCCAGCCGTTCCGGCCAGTTGATCATGCACCTGCCGCCGGTACGTATCAGCCAGGCCCAGACCCAGGCCACCGGCCCGCTGCGTTTCGAGAAGGCACCTTAAGTGGCGCCACTGGCCCTGCAACAGGCTCTCAGCGGCCTGATCGGCGAAGCGCGCCTGATCGTCAGCGAGCTGCCCGGCTGTGACTTGAAGCTGTGGTTGATCGACGACCAGAACATGGACCGCGCCTTCAGCAGCGACGAAACCCGGCGCATTCTTGACGAGCCGCCCTACTGGAGCTTTTGCTGGGCCAGTGGCCTGGCCATGGCCCGGTACCTGGCCGAACGCCCGGAATGGGTGGCCGGCAAGCGCGTGCTGGACTTTGGCGCCGGCTCCGGTATCGCCGGCATTGCCGCCGCGCGCGCCGGGGCACTGGAAGTGGTGGCCTGCGACCTTGACCCGCTGGCCCTCCATGCCTGCCGCGCCAATGCCGCGCTGAACGGGGTAGAGCTCAGTTACAGCAGCGACTTCTTTGCCGAGGACGACCGCTTCGACCTGATCCTGGTTGCCGATGTGCTGTACGACCGCGCCAACCTGCCGCTGCTGGATGCCTTCCTCAGCCGCGGCCGCCAGGCGCTGGTGGCCGACTCGCGGGTACGCGACTTCAGCCACCCGCTGTACCAGCAGTTGGGCGTGCTCGAAGCACTGACCCTGCCGGACCTGGCCGAGCCACACGAATTCCGCAGGGTCAGCCTGTACCACGCCAGCCGCGACGCCTTATAGTGGTGCCATTCACGAGTTAGCGAGAGTCGCGATGACCCAAGACACGCCTTACATTTTCGACGCTACCGATGCCACCTTTCAGCAACTGGTGATCGAGAACTCTTTCCACAAGCCGGTGCTGGTGGACTTCTGGGCCGAGTGGTGTGCGCCGTGCAAGGCACTGATGCCGTTGCTGGCCAAGATCACCGAAGGTTACCAGGGCGAGTTGCTGCTGGCCAAGATCAACTGCGACGTGGAGCAACAGGTGGTTGCCCAGTTCGGTATCCGCAGCCTGCCGACCGTGGTGCTGTTCAAGGACGGCCAGCCGGTGGACGGTTTTGCCGGGGCTCAGCCGGAATCGGCGATTCGCGCCATGCTCGAGCCACACGTGCAGATGCCCGCCGCACCCACCGCTTCGCCACTGGAGCAGGCCAAGGCACTGTTTGCCGAAAGCCGCTTTGCCGAAGCCGAAGCGCTGTTGCAGGCGCTGCTGGGTGAAGACAACAGCAATGCCGAGGCGTTGATCCTGTACGCCCGCTGCCTGGCCGAGCGCGGTGAACTGGGCGAGGCCCAGGTGGTGCTGGATGCGGTCAAGACCGACGAGCACAAAGCTGCGCTGGCCGGTGCCAAGGCCCAGCTGACCTTCCTGCGCCAGGCGGCCAGCCTGCCGGAAGTGGCCGACCTGAAAAGCCGCCTGGCGCAGAACCCGCAGGATGACGAGGCGGCTTATCAGCTGAGCATTCAGCAGCTGGCGCGCCAGCAGTACGAGGCGGCGCTGGATGGGCTGCTGAAGCTGTTCCAGCGTAACCGTGGCTACGAGAACGGGCTGCCGCAGAAGGCGTTGCTGCAGGTGTTCGAGTTGCTGGGTGGGGATCATCCGCTGGTTGGCGTTTATCGCCGCAAGCTGTCGGCGGCGATGTTCTGAGAATGCCGGGGGCCGCTTTGCGGCCCATTCGCAGCACAAGGCTGCTCCTACAGGGACCGTACGAAACCACGGCCACCTGATCCTTGCAGGAGCAGCCTTGTGCAGCGAACGGGCTGCAAAGCAGCCCTAAATTCCTGGCCCTCTCACCCAACCCAGTGATAGACCGGCGCATCCACGCCACTTTCCACCTTCACCTCACTGCTGTGCCGCAAGCGCACCAGCAGCCGCTTGCCCGCCGCCGTGCTTCCCGCCAGCCCTTCCAGCCGGTCCAGCAACTCCGGCCCGCTCATCTGCCCGGCAACGCGCAACACTTCACGCGCTGCGGACCATTGCCCGTCATCATGGCGCGGTGCCGCAACAGTAGCCGTCGCAGCACCCTGTACCACAACAGGCACCTCGATTTGCTTACCCAGTTGCGCCCACTCTTCAGGCGCCAGCTCGATGGTCAGGTCCACCGGCCAGTCACCAATCTGTCCACGAATTCTCATGATGCATTCCTTGAGCCCAGGTCAATGCAGCCATGCTACCGCAACATGAAACCTTAGCCACGCAGGCTGGCGGCGCGCAGAAAAGTTGTTATAACATAACCCAATCTTCCAGCCCGCCCCGGAGTCGTCCATGCGTCGCCTGCTGCTCGCCCTGCCCTTCGCCTTGCTGCCACTGGCCGTGGCCCATGCCCACGATGACCATGATCATGACCACGGCACGCTCGGCACCCACGAGCATGGCGTGGCCAAGCTCAACGTCGTGCTTGATGACAACACCCTGGAGCTGGAGCTGGACAGCCCGGCAATGAACCTGGTGGGCTTCGAGCATGCCGCCAGCAGCGATGCAGACAAGGCCAAGGTCGCCGCCGTGCGCCAGCAACTCGAACAACCCCTCAAGCTGTTCGGCCTTTCTGCAGCAGCAAACTGCAAGGAAGAACAACAGGAGCTGGAAAGCCCGCTGTTCGGTGATGCCCTGAAAGCCGACGACGAGGGTGACGAGCACGCGCATGGCCACCAGCACAGCGACATTGGTGCCCATTACCAGCTCACCTGCGCCAACCCTGACAAACTGGCACAGGTGGACCTGGCGCCCTTGTTCAAGGCCTTCCCGGCCACCCAGAAAATCAACGTGCAACTGATCGGCCCCAACGGCCAGAAAGGCGTGGAAACCACGCCGGCCAAGGCAGCGGTCGCCTTCTGAATGAGCCAGCCGTTGATCGAATTGCATGACCTGGTGTTCGGCTGGCCAGGTCAGCCGCCGTTGCTGGATATTCCGGCATTCCACCTGGACGCGGGTGAAGCCCTGTTCCTCAAGGGCCCCAGCGGCAGTGGCAAGACCACCTTGCTGGGCCTGCTCGGCGGGGTGAACGTGCCGGCCCAGGGCCGCATCCAGTTGCTTGGCCAGGACCTCGGCAAATTGGGCCAGGGCGCCCGCGACCGCTTTCGGGTCGATCACACCGGTTACATCTTCCAGCAGTTCAACCTGCTGCCGTTTCTCTCTGTACGTGAAAACGTCGAGCTGCCCTGCCGCTTCTCGCACAGCCGCAAGGCCCGCGCCGAGCAGCGCCATGGCAGTGTCGACCAGGCGGCCGGCACGCTGCTGGCCCACCTGGGCCTGGGCGACCCCGCCCTGCTCGCCCGCCGCGCCGACAGCCTGTCGATCGGCCAGCAACAGCGGGTCGCCGCCGCACGCGCCCTGATCGGCCAGCCAGAACTGGTGATTGCCGACGAACCGACCTCGGCGCTGGATGCCGACACACGCGAAGCGTTCATCCGCCTGCTGTTCGATGAATGCCGCGCAGCCGGTGCCAGCCTGCTGTTCGTCAGCCACGACCAGAGCCTGGCACCACTGTTCGACCGTCACCTTTCCCTGGCCGACCTCAACCGCGCCGCCAAGCCCCGGGAGGCCTGATGTACCTGCTCCGCCTTGCCCTGGCCAGCCTGGCCAACCGCCGCTTCACCGCCTTTCTCACCGCCTTCGCCATCGCCCTGTCAGTGTGCCTGCTGCTGGCGGTGGAACGTGTTCGCACAGAAGCGCGCGCCAGCTTCGCCAGCACCATCAGCGGCACCGACCTGATCGTCGGCGCCCGCTCCGGTTCGGTGAACCTGCTGCTGTATTCGGTGTTCCGCATTGGCAACGCTACCAACAACATCCGCTGGGACAGCTTCCAGCACTATGCACAGGACCCCCGCGTGAAGTGGGCGATCCCGATCTCGCTGGGCGACTCGCACCGCGGCTACCGAGTGATGGGCACCACGACGGATTACTTCAGCCATTACCAGTACGGCCGCCGCCAGCATCTGGAACTGAGCCAGGGGCGTGAGTTTGCCAGCGACCCGTTCGAGGTGGTGCTCGGCGCCGAAGTGGCCGAGGCGTTGCACTACAAACTGGGTGACAAGCTGGTGCTGGCCCACGGCGTGGCAGCCATCAGCCTGGTCAAGCATGACGACAAGCCGTTCACCGTGGTCGGTGTGCTCAAGCGCACCGGCACACCGGTCGACCGCACACTGCATATCGGCCTGGGCGGTATGGAGGCCATCCATATCGACTGGCACAACGGCGTACCGGCCCGAGGCGCCGGGCGCATCAGCGCCGAGCAGGCACGCACGATGGACCTGCAACCTGCCGCCATTACCGCGTTCATGCTGGGCCTGAACAACAAGATCGCGACCTTCAGCCTGCAGCGCGAGATCAACGAGTACCGCAGCGAGCCGTTGCTGGCAATCCTGCCAGGCGTGGCCCTGCAAGAGCTGTGGAGCCTGATGGGCACGGCGGAACAAGCGTTGTTCGTGGTGTCGCTGTTCGTGGTGCTGACCGGCTTGATCGGCATGCTGACGGCGATTCTCACCAGCCTCAACGAGCGCCGCCGGGAGATGGCGATCCTCCGTTCGGTCGGGGCCAGGCCGTGGCATATCGCGGGGCTGCTGGTACTGGAGGCGCTGTCACTGGCGGCGGTCGGGATCGTGGCCGGGCTTGGCTTGCTGTATGCGGGGATTGCCCTGGCGCAGGGGTACGTGCAGGCCAACTATGGCTTGTATCTGCCACTGGCCCTGCCGAGTGCTCATGAATGGACCTTGCTGGCTATCATCCTGGGGGCGGCGTTGCTGATGGGCAGCGTGCCGGCGTGGCGGGCCTATCGGCAGTCGCTGGCCGATGGCCTGTCCATACACCTCTGAGTGCGCGTAATGATCAGACACCTCACCGCCTGCTTCGCGGGCACGCCCGCTCCCACAGGGAGCCCCGCAGGCTTCGAACCTTGTGCAGGACCTGTGAGAGCGGGCATGCCCGCGCAGAGGCCGGCAATGCGCATGCTGCTGGCCCTGCTGTTGCTGGTAGCAATGCCTCTATGGGCCGCCGAACCCAAGGAGCTGGACTGGCCGGCCCTGATCCCCGAAGGCGCCCCGGTCATCCCGCCGCAACTGACGCCGCTGCACGACATGTCACAGCTCAGCAACGCCCTGTCTGCCGAGTCCGCGCCAGCCGCGCGCCAGCAAGCCCCCGATGCCCCAGTCGTGAGAGGCCTCGACGGCCAGCAGGTCAAGCTGCCGGGCTACATCGTGCCGCTGGAGGTAAGCGAAGAAGGCCGCACCACCGAGTTCCTGCTGGTCCCTTACTACGGTGCGTGCATCCACGTGCCACCCCCGCCGTCGAACCAGATCGTGCACATTTTCAGCGAGATGGGCGTGCGCGTCGAAGACCTCTACCAGCCGTACTGGATCGAGGGAAAGATGCAAGTTAGAGCCTCCAGCAGCGAACTGGCCGACGCCGGCTACCAGATGGAAGCCGAGAAAATATACGTTTATGACCTGAGATGAGAACTGTTTCGAATTCGTGAAGACGCTTCTTTGAGCTGGGTCAAACTTTCTGTTTAAACAGCTCCGTACCATTGGACTACTCGATTAATAACGTCCTTTGGGAGCTTCCATGAACAAGTCCTTGCTCGGCGCCTCGCTTGTGGCCCTTGCGCTCGCCGCCCCTGCCGCCCACGCCTACCAGGCGGGGGACATGATCCTGCGCGCAGGCGCCATCACCACCGCCCCGAACGAAAGCAGCGGCGATCTGAAGTTCGACGGCAACAAGGTGTCGGGCACCAAGGCGACCCTGGACAGCGACACCCAGCTGGGCCTGACCTTTGCCTACATGCTCACCGACCACATTGGCCTGGAACTGCTGGCAGCCACCCCGTTCAAGCACACCGTCGGCGTTAAAGGCCTGGGCGGCGGGCTGGACGGCAAGCTGGCAGACATCAAGCAACTGCCACCGACCCTGTCGCTGCAGTACTACCCGATGGAGCCGAATTCGCGCTTCCAGCCGTACGCCGGTGTGGGTATCAACTACACCCTGTTCTTCGACGAAGACCTGAGCAGCGCACGCAAGCAACAAGGCTTCAGCAACCTCAAGCTGCAGGATTCGGTCGGTATTGCCGGCCAACTGGGCATGGACTACATGCTGACCGAAAACTTGCTGGTCAACGCCTCGGTCTGGTACGTCGACATCGACACCAAAGCCAGCGTAAACGGCCCGACCGCGCTGGGCTACAGCAAGACCAAGGTCGACGTCGATGTCGACCCGTGGGTATACATGGTCGGCCTTGGCTACAAGTTCTGACCTGAACACTGCAGGGCGGCTTCGGCCGCCCTCGCGCGTTGCAGCCATAGCCAGTAGCCCAGCGCTGCCGCACTGAAGGCCATGCCAAGCCCACACACCGCAGCCCACCCCCAATGGGCATGCACCCAACTCGCAAGCACCGCCCCCAGCCCGCTGCCAAGCGAATAGCAGCACATGTAGGCGCCGATCAAGCGGCTGGCCATCGCGCCACGCCCTGCCAGCAAAAGGCTCTGGTTGGTGACATGCACCGCCTGCACGGCAAAGTCCAGCATCAGCACACCTAGCACAAAGGCCATCAGCGACTGCCCGACAAAAGCTGTGGGCAACCACGACAGCGTCAGCAGCGCCAGCGCCAACCCGGTGGTGCGCTCTCCCAGCCCCTGGTCGGCCAAGCGACCGGCGCGCGCAGCCGCCAACGTCCCCACAACACCTGCCAGGCCGAACAGGCCAATCTGGGTATGGCTCAACACAAATGGCGCAGCGCTGAGGGGCATGACCATGGCACTCCACAGCACGCTGAACGCAGCGAAGATCAATACGCCAAACACGCCGCGCTGGCGCAGCAGCCTGTCTTCCCGATACAAACGGAACTGGGACACGATCAACGCCCGGTAGCCAGGCCGGTGTACGAGCGGCTGCCCACCGGGCAGGCTGCGCCACAGCACCAGGGCCAGCAGCGTCAGCAGCCCTGCGGCAACCAGATACACGCTGCGCCAACCGGCCAAGTCAGCAAGCCCACCTGCCACCAGGCGCGCCAATAGAATACCCAGCACCACGCCACTGGTGACGGTGCCCACGGCCTGCCCCTGCGCACCGGGTGAAGCCAGGCTGGCCGCATGCGCCACCATTATCTGCACCATGACAGCCATCAGCCCGGTGATGGCCAAGGCCAGCAGCAACATCGCCCAGTTGGGCGCCATGCCGACGCCGACCAGCGCCAGGGCAGAAAACAGCAACTGGCCCAGCAACAGGCGTTTGCGGTCGATCAGGTCCCCCAGTGGCACGATCAATAGCAGCCCCAGGGCATAACCTGCCTGGGTCGCGCCGACAACCCAGCCAATTTGCTGTTGCGCCACACCAAGGTCGGCGGCCATCGATTCAAGCAAAGGTTGGGCGAAGTAGACCGTGGCCACCGCCATGGCGCTGGTGATGGCAAGCAGCAGGGTTAGCCCGCGTGTCAGCGCAGATGTCATCGGTCAGGCCTCGTCAATTTGGTTTCGATTTGAAACCACTTCTGGCTATTTAACAAATGTGGTTTTAATCTGCAACCAGACAATCAGGAAAGGCCCACCCCATGCTCGATGAAAACAATGCCCAATGCCCCGTGGCCCGAGCCCTGGAGGTATTGGGTGATCGCTGGGCACTGATGATCCTGCGCGACGCCTTCGACGGCTTGCGGCGGTTCAGTGAGTTTCAGAAGAACCTGGGGCTGGCGAAGAACATCCTCGCCTCACGGCTCAAGCTGCTCGTGGAAAGCGGGTTGCTGATGACACAGCCGGCATCGGATGGCAGTGCCTACAAGGAATATGTGCTGACCGAGAAAGGGCGGTCGGTGTTTCCGGTCGTGGTTGGCTTGAGGCAGTGGGGGGAGCGGTATCTGTTTGAGGCGGGTGAAGCGCGTTCTGAATTGTTCGAGGCTGCCAAAGGGCAGGCTATCGAGACTTTGCAGGTGCGAGCTTTGGATGGGCGGGTACTGGGGGCCGAGGATTGCCTGCGCAGGGTTGTGCGGCATGGGTGATTTTTGGGGCTGCGCAGCAGCCCCAAAAGTTCAGCTTTTACCGAGAAGCTTGGCCAAGCCCTCGACCATCGGCGTCGCCTGCGGAAACTCGAACCGCGCCAGCAACCGCTGGTTGTCCGCCCGCGAATGGCGAATATCACCCGAACGCGCCGCCACATGGCTGATCGCCGGCAAGCTGCCCACCACCTTCTCCAGCGCCACCAGCAACTGGTTCAGCGAGGTGGCCTGGTTGAGGCCGATGTTCACCGCCCCCTCCTCGACCTGCGGCTGCTCCAGTGCCTGCACCATCACCTGCACCAGGTCGCCCACGTAGAGGAAATCGCGGGTCTGCTCGCCATCGCCGAAGATGGTGATCGGCAAGCCCTGCACTGCGCGCTCGCAGAAGATGCTGATTACCCCGGAATACGGCGAGGACGGGTCCTGGCGTGGCCCGAAGATATTGAAGAAACGGAACACCACCGGCTCCAGGCCATGCTGACGGCGGTAGAAGTCCAGGTACTGCTCACTGGCCAGCTTGTCCACGGCGTAGGGCGTCAGCGGCGCCTTGGGCGTGTCTTCGGCAATTGATTCACCCTCGCCATTGTTGCCGTACACCGCCGCACTGGAGGCGAACAGCACCCGGCGCACACCCTGCACGCGCATGGCTTCGCACACATTGAGGGTGCCAATGAAGTTGCTTTGGTGGGTACGCACCGGGTCTTCGACCGAGGCCTGCACCGAGGCCACCGCCGCCAGGTGCACCACAGCACTGCAGCCTGCCGCAGCCTGCGTGACCAGCCCGGCGTCGGCAACATCGCCTTCAATCAGCTCCAGCCGTGGGTGGTCAACCTGCAGGTTGCTGCGCCGGCCGGTGGAGAAGTCGTCGAGAATGCGTACGGCGTAGCCTTTGTCCAACAACGCATCGCACAGGTGGGAGCCAATGAAGCCGGCACCGCCGGTGATCAGGATGGGGGCGTCAGCCATGGCGGTAGAACCGGTCCAGTAGAGGCGGCAGGCCGGCGCGCCAGGCGCGCGGCTTGATGCCGAAGGTATGAAGGATTTTCTTGCAGGCCAGTACAGCGTTCTGCGGCTCTTCGCTGGCATCCGGCCGTGCCGCATGGGCCTGCGGTGTCGGCGCCAGCACCGCCAGTTGGCGGTATTGGCCTGCTTCGGTAAGGATAGCCTGGCCTAGCGCCAGCGGCGTGGTCGCCTCGTTGCCGGCGTAATGGTATGTGCCCCACAGCGGCGCACTGCAATCGAGCTGCTTGAGCACCGACAGAATCACCCGTGCGGCATCGTCGACCGGTGTCGGGTTACCACGCCGGTCATCGGCCAGCAGCAGTTCTTGCGGCTGCTCTGCACGGGTCAGGAAGCGGCCCAGCGCGCCGTCGATGCTCTCGTCGAGCAACCAGCCGAAGCGCAGCAGCACATGCTGCGGGCAGGTTGCGCGCACACTCTGTTCGATGCGCCACAACGCCTGGCCACGCAGGCCCAGCGGCACCGGCTCGTCCTTTTCGCTGTAGGCCGTTGCCCGCGAACCATCGAAGACCCGGTAGCTGGAAGGTTGAACCAGGGTGATCTGGTGGTGCTGGCACAGCTCTGCCAGCCGCTCCACAGCCCGCTCCTGTTGAGCCAGGCGTTGCTCGCTGACCGACTCGGCCTGGAACCAGTCGAAGTAATAGGCCAGGTTGACCAGGGCGTCGGGGCGGTGATCGTCGAGCAACTGGGTGAGGTTGGCCGGCGTCCAGCCATTCTCGGGCGGGCGCGGCGCCAGGAAAGCAATGTCCTCCTCGGCCCCAAGACGAATCAGCGCTTGCCCGAGGGCATTGCCACCACCCAACAGCATTAGGCGCATACGCATAGAGTCAGCAGATCCGAGAGGTTGATGAAGGAAAGGGGCCATTTTGCGGTTTCCGGGCGGGGAAGTCCAACGCAGGGCCCGGTGAATGCCATGGACGGATTTGCTGATGCTGATTACCCGTCTGCTTCACCTGCCGTCAATGCCGAATGTACAGCCGCGCAAGGGGGAGATCTCGACTAGCCTCTTTTGCGTGACAATAGCGCCAATCATGGCTTTTCAGAGACCATCATGCACTTGCAAACTGGCACCCAGCAGCGCCTGAAATGGCAATTCGACGAGCCGGCCCCGGGCAAAGAGCTGTTCATCGACGAACAATTCGGAAGCTACCAGCAACAGGCCCGGTTGCTTGTACCTGATACCGAGCGCGCAGCGCCGGCATTCGTGCTGGGTGGCGCGCGCTCGGACTTTACCCGGCTCAACCCACTGCTCTATCGCTTGCAAGCCGCTGGCATCGGGTCGCTTACCGGCAATCTTTCTGGTCACAGCCTCGCTAGCGAGCCAGGCGCAGTGGCACCGTCACTGGCCACCAACCTCGAAGAGGCACAGCGGTTTCATACGCATATCGCACCTCGATGCCGAACACTGATCGGCCACAGCCTGGGCGCGGCAATCACGCTGAAACTTGCAGCACGGTTGCCGCAAGTGGACAGTATCGTGTTGATCTGCCCAGCGGTTTATCCAGATGATGCCCACCGGGCGCCGTTTGGCCCGGCATTCACCACAGCCATCAGCAAACCCTACGGCTTTCTGGACAGCGACAGCTACGCCTTCCTCAAGCAGTTCCAAGGCAGAGTGCTGATGGTGATTGGCGAGTATGACGGGCTCAACTCACAACGCTTCGGCAAAGACCCGGGGACCAGTGCAGGTAGCCTGTGGCTGGCCGGTGCCGAGCGCTACAGCCCGATTCCTGAAGAAGTTACCCAGGCCCTGATGCAATCAGTTCCAGCAGCGCATTTGCAATGCCTGTTTCTTACCGACTGCGACCATGGCATCGCTTCCCACTTACGCAGTACGCCAGCGATTGCGGATCAGGTTGCCAGCGCCGTGGCGGGATTCATCCTCGAAGACGCCTGACTTGTTGAGCATTACTCGATCTCGAACAAACTGTTGCGCAACGGCCCCACACTCAAACGCTCACGCACATCATCATCTATACGTGGGTCATCCGGCCGGTACAGTTTCACCTGCCGATAGGCATTGATGCGATTGATCTCCTCGCCCAGGTACTCCCACACCACGCGGGTGCAGGCCGGGTTGCGCCGGTCGCCGCTGGAAACCCCGGCTTTGAGGCCGTTCAGGCGGGTGATGCGGCTTTTGAAGCTGGGGATGAGGATGGTCTGGCTCATTTCGTTGAAGGTGAGCGACTCGTAGTCGATGAGGAACACCCGGTCCTGCAGCTGAAACGCCGCGCCCAGGTAGCGGCAACGTACCTCGGCATGCTGGTCGTTGGCACTGGAACGCTCCTGGCGCTCCTGGCGCTCGAACAGGAAACGGCCGCGCTCCTCCCACAGGTGCACCAGCGACACCAGGATCGTGCCCGGTACCGACATGCAGTTGGAATACTCGAAGTAGTAACCGCAATAACGCGACAGGTTGCCCGCATGATCATGCAGCGGGCGGAACAGTTCGCTGATCGGGTCGCTGGGCTGCTCGGCCAAGGTGGACACCCGTGCGCCGATCAGCCGGGCGAACTGCTCGGCCGGCAGGTTCAGTTCGTAATCCTCAACCCCGAAGAAGTCGCCAATGCGCTTGAGGTTGAAAGCCGTCGGACGGCTCTGACCGCTCAGGTACTTGTTGAACTGCGCGCGGTTGATAGAGAGCTGCCGGCAAACTTCGGAGATAGAGCGGTAGTGGCTGCAGGCCAGTTTGAGGTTGGTGGCGAAATGATCGCTCATGTGCGGAATCCAGGTGACGCGAATGACGCAATTGTAGCATCAAGTCGCATCAATTCAGAGCAACCCGCGAAATTGTAACGGCTCTTGTCATGGCCAACCATTCGCCCCAACGAATAGCGGTGCGCCTGCCGTCCGCTGGTCATTCCACACGAAGAATAAGAATCGAGGTCATTTTCCAATGCTCGAAGTACTCAACGATTTCCTTTCAGGGAAACTCCTCATCGTGCTGATCGTAGGGCTGGGTAGCTACTTCACTATCCGTTCGCGTTTCGTTCAGTTCCGCCATTTCGGCCACATGTTCACCGTGTTCAAGGAATCGCTGCGTGGCCAGGCAGGCCAGCTGAGCTCCTTCCAGGCCCTGATGTTGAGCCTGGCCGGCCGCGTTGGCGCCGGTAACATTGCCGGTGTCGGTATCGCTGTGACCCTGGGTGGCCCGGGCGCCGTGTTCTGGATGTGGGTCACCGCGCTGGTGGGCATGTCCAGCAGCTTCTTCGAATGCACCCTGGCCCAGGTCTACAAGCGCGCCGACGGCGACGGCCTGTACCGTGGCGGCCCGGCCTACTACATCCAGCATGGCCTGAAGCGCAAAAGCATGGCCATCGTGTTCTCGATCCTGCTGCTGGTCACCTACGGCTTCGCCTTCATCGGCCTGCAGTCGTACACCGTGACCCACTCGCTGCAGAACGCCTTTGACTTTGCCCCAAGCCAGACCGGTATCGTCCTGGCAGTGCTGCTGGCCATCACCTTCATCGGCGGCATCAAGCGCATCGCCGCAGTGTCGGACCTGCTGGTACCGATCAAGACCTTGGCCTACATCGGCGTGACCCTGTACGTGATCGGCACCCAGATCGAACACGTGCCGGCCATGCTGGAAACCATCTTCAAGAGCGCCTTCGGCCTCGACCCAGCGTTCGCCGGCCTGCTCGGCAGCGCCATCGTCATGGGCGTGAAGCGTGGCGTGTTTGCCAACGAAGCGGGCCTGGGCAGTGCGCCGAACGTCGCCGCCGTGGCAGCCGTGAAACACCCGGGCGCCCAGGGCGTGGTCCAGGCCTTCAGTGTGTTCCTCGATACCTTCGTGATCTGCACCTGCACCGCGCTGCTGATCCTGCTGTCGGGCTTCTACACCCCGGGCTTCGAGGGTGACGGCATTGTCCTGACCCAGAACTCGCTGGCCGCCGTGGTCGGTGACTGGGGCCGTGTGTTCGTCAGCGTGGCGCTGTCGCTGTTCGTGTTCACCTGCATCCTCTACAACTACTACCTGGGCGAGAACAGCCTGCAGTTCCTCACCCGCAACCGCGTGGTGCTGATGGTGTTTCGTGGCCTGGTGCTGGCACTGGTGGTATGGGGCTCGATGCAAGACCTGTCGACCGTGTTCGCCTTCGCCGATATCACCATGACCTGCCTGGCTTTCGTCAACCTGGTGGCCTTGGCCCTGCTGTTCAAGGTCGGCCTGCGCGTCATGCGTGACTACGACGACCAGCGCAAAGCCGGTATCGGCCAGCCTGTGTTCGACTCGAGCAAGTTCGCCGACCTGGACCTGGACCGCAATGCCTGGCCTGCCAACCCGCAGGTGGAAACAGCCGCTGACAAAGCAGCTGTCCAGGCTCAGCCGCAGCGCTGATATCCTCCCCTGCCCAGCCGCCCCTTCTGCGGGCGGCTTTTCTTTCTCGGCTCACCGCTACGGATGTTTTCCATGCGTGCAGTAAAGAATCTTCTCGTTCTCTATACCGGTGGCACCATCGGCATGCTCGAAACCTCGGAAGGCCTGGCGCCAGCCGGTGGCTTCGAAGCGCGGATGCGTGAGCACTTTGCCAAGATGGCCGATGCCCCCCAGGTGCACTGGTCGCTTCAGGAGCTGAACCCGCTGCTCGACAGCGCCAACATGCAACAGCACAACTGGCTGGCGATGCGCGATGCCATCGTCGAAGCGGTGGATGTGGCAGGCCATGATGGCGTGCTGGTGTTGCATGGCACCGACAGCATGGCTTACAGCGCCGCGGCGTTGTCGTTTTTGCTGCTGGGCCTGCCAGTACCGGTGCTGCTGACCGGCTCGATGCTGCCGGCAGGTGCCGCAGACAGCGATGCCTGGGCCAACCTGTGCGGTGCGCTGCGCCAGTTCGAACAAGGGCTGGAGAATGGCGTGCAGCTGTACTTCCACGATCAGCTGCTGCATGGCTGCCGGGCGTCGAAGCTTCGCAGCGAGGCGTTCGATGCCTTTGCTGCGTTGCCGCGCCATCGCGACGGCGAGCGGGCCGGGGCGATTCCCGCCGAGCTTGGCTACAAGCACCCGCGCCAGCCGGTCAACCTGGCGATAGTGCCGGTGTTCCCCGGGCTGCAGGCCGGGCACTTGCAGGCCTTGATCGACAGTGGTGTGCAGGGTTTGCTGCTGGAGTGCTACGGCAGCGGTACCGGGCCGTCGGATGACCAGGCGCTGCTGAATGTGCTGCGGGCGGCGCGCCAGCGTGGCGTGATGTTGGCAGCGATCAGCCAGTGTCCTGAGGGTTCGGTGGTGTTCGATACCTATGCGGCGGGTAACCGCTTGCGTGGGGCCGGGCTGGTCAGTGGCGGTGGCATGACCCGTGAGGCGGCGCTGGGCAAGATGGTTGCGCTGCTGGGGGCGGGGTTGGATGTGGATACTGCAGAACAGTGGTTTGCCCTGGATCTGTGTGGGGAGCGGGCTTAGGCTTCACCCTTCAGGGCCTCTTCGCGGGTGAACCCGCTCCCACAGGTACCGTGCAAGTCCCAAGGGCTGTGAAGCGCCCCGTAGAGCCCCGACAGGCGAATGAAAATGGCGGAAGGCAGCGGGAGTCGAACCTGCCCGGGAACGGCTGCCGTCCCCAACCGGGTTTGAAGCCCGGCCGCGCCACCGGGCGCGATTGCCTTCCTTGAACTCAGTGCCTGGCCTGTTGCTGGGCCAGGGCGCTGTCGGCGCGGATGTGACGCTGGTCGGCCACCCTCCGGGTCAGGCCGATGCGGTCGAAATATTCCAGAATCTGCACACTGCGCTTGCGACCGATGCCCAACATATCGCGAAACGCGGCCACCTGCACTATCGGCGTTTCGCTGGCCTGCCCCAGCAACAGCTCTGCCATGCGCTGTAGCGTCGCCTCTGGGTAGAACAGGTCACGCACCACCTGGTGCACCACACCAAGCCTAGCCAGCTTGCGCAGCAGCAGGCGCACGTCGGCTTCGGCGCAATTCTCCTCAGTTGCCAGCGTCCTGACCCAGGGCGGATCGTATTGTCCCTCCAGCAACTTCGGCTGCAAGCGCGCCCACAACGCACTGTCGGCTTCGCTCAACTGCACCTTGTGATCGGGCAAATGCAGCCAAGGCCCGCTGCTGGCGATGGCGCCGTCATCGAGCAGTTCATCCAGCAGGCTGACGAATGCCGGCCGCTCCAGCGGCAAGGCCGCAAAGCGACGCAGGCGATCACGGTCCGGGCCCAGTTGGTCAGGCTCTTGCTCATGGAACCGCGCCAAGTGCTCCAGCACCTGTTGCTTCAGCGCCTGCCACTGGGCGTTGGCGAACAGCAGCTGCCCCTGCCGCGTGGCCACCACCAATACCCCTTCTGGCAACTGCCAGGTTGCGCGCAGGCGATTGAACTGCCGCTCAAGCCGCTGGGGATCGATGCCACCGAGAGCGCTGGCGAGCAGCGCAGGCAGGGCCTGTTCCAGGTCCTCGGCATCCCGTAGCACCTGCAACTGGCGCAGGCGCTCATCGCTGCGGCGCTGCCGGCTTGGCGCGAATGGGTCGAGTACTTTGCCGCCCCCCAAGGTGCGCTGGGCACGCTGGTCCCGCAACACCAGGCGATCGCCGTGCACGGCCTGCAACGGCGCATTGAGCAGTAACTGGGCGAACATACGCTGCCCCGCTGCCAAGGACTCACCTTCGAGCAAGGCCACGCGGGCCGTTACATCCTGGGTGCCGAGGTGCACGTGTACAGCGCTGAAATGTTCAAACGTACGGGGCTCGCCCGGCAGCAGGTTCAACTCGATATCGACGCGTACGCTGGGCGCGTGCAGCCACTCGGGCACCAGCCAGTCGCCCCGATGCAGCTGCTCCATCGCCAGCCGTTCGGCCGTGATATTCAACGCCACTCGCTGGCCTGCCTCGGCCACCAGCGCGGCCTGGTTCTGCGCATGCAGACCACGCACCCGCACCGGTTTGCCGGCCTTGCCCAGCAATAAGGTGTCGCCGGCACTGACCCGCCCGGCCAGCGCCGTGCCCGTGACCACCACGCCGGCACCGGTAACCGCGAAAGCGCGGTCGACGGCCAGGCGAAAACCGCCACCAGCGCTGCGCTTGCGCACCGCTGCTTCGGCCTCCAGCAAGGCCTGACGCAGCGCGTCTATGCCTACCCCGTTGATGCTGGAGACGGGAAACTGCCGCGCACCGGCATACGGCCCGGGCGCCAGCAGTTCGCTGACTTGCGCCCGCACTTCGGCCAGGCGCGCCGGCTCGACCCGGTCACATTTGCTGATCGCCACCAAGGCCTGAGGAATGCCCAACAGCTCGATGATCGCCAGGTGCTCGCGGGTCTGCGGCATGACCCCGTCGTCGGCAGCCACCACCAACAACACCAGGTCGATACCGTGGGCACCGGCCAGCATGTTGTGGATAAAGCGCTCGTGGCCCGGTACGTCGATGAAACCGGTCAGCGGTGCACCTTCGACCAGGGGCGCGTAGCGGTACCCCAGGTCGATGGTCATGCCGCGGGCACGCTCCTCATGACGCTGGTCGCCGGCCTGCCCGGTCAGCGCCTGCAGCAGTGCAGTCTTGCCGTGGTCGATATGGCCGGCGGTACCGACGATCACTGCACCGGCCCCAGTTGCAGGGCGGGCAACTGCGCCAGCCACTGGAGCTCGTCATCCAGTTGGCGCAGGTCCAGCCACAGGGCGTCGTCATCGATACGGCCAAGCACCGGCACCGGCAGTTCACGCAGTGCCCGTTCCAGCACATGCAGGCTGCGTCCTCGCAACTTCTTCGACACCTGCGGGCGCAGGCACAGGGCTGCACTGGGCAAGCGCGCCACCGGCTGGCTGCCACTGCCGATCATGCCCAGCGCGGGCTCCACGCTGACAGCCCACTGCTCACCGAGGTGAGCCTTTAGCCCAGGGGCCAGGCGCTCGGCCTGGGCCTGTATCTCGGCCTGGCTGCGGGTCAGCAGACGCAGGCTGGGCAGGCGCTCGGCCAGGCGGTCGGGGTTACGGTACAGCGCCAGCACCGCTTCGAGTGCAGCGAGGGTGATCTTGTCGACGCGCAGCGCACGCTTTAGCGGGTTTTTCTTGATCCTGGCAATCAAGTCCTTGCGACCGACGATGATCCCGGCTTGCGGCCCGCCCAGCAGTTTGTCGCCACTGAAGGTGACGATATCGGCGCCGTCAGCCAGTGCCTGACGCACCGTCGGCTCGGCGGGCAAGCCCCAACGGGTAAGGTCTAGCAGGCTGCCGCTGCCCAGGTCTTCGAGCAGCGGCAGCTCATGTTTGTGGGCGATGCGCGCCAGCTCGGCCGTGGGCACCTGAGTAGTGAAGCCCTGGATGCTGTAGTTGCTGCAATGTACCCGCATCAGCAGGCCGGTACGTGGGCCGATGGCAGCTTCGTAGTCGCGGGCGTGGGTGCGGTTGGTGGTGCCGATCTCGTGCAGTTTCACACCGGCACGGGCCATGATGTCGGGGATACGAAAGGCACCGCCGATCTCGATCAACTCGCCGCGGGAGATGATGCCCTCCTTGCGCGCGCCCAGGCTGTTGAGCGCCAGCAGCACAGCGGCGGCATTGTTGTTGACTACGGTGACGGCTTCGGCGCTGGTCAACTCGCGGATCAAACCTTCGATCAAATCGTCACGGTCGCCGCGCTTACCGGTAGCCAGGTCGAATTCCAGATTGAGGGGATAGCGGGCGGCGGTTTGCATGGCCTCGATGGCTTCTTCGGGCAACAGAGCACGACCGAGGTTGGTGTGCAGTACGGTGCCGGTGAGGTTGAACACGCGGCGGACCTGGCTGCGCTGCTGAACGGCCAGGCGTTCGCCGGTGCGGCCCAAGAGGATCTCGGGGGCCAGTTCGGCGGGGGTGAGTTCACCGTTGCGGGCGGGGGCGCGCAGGTCGTCGAGCAGCTGGCGCAGGGTGGCCAGGACCGCGTCGCGGCCGTGGCGGTCGATCAGTGCGAGGCCGGCCGGGTGGCGCAGGAGGGTGTCGATGGAAGGCAGGCGTAGGGTGTCGCTGGCGAGGCTTGAAGACATGCGGTACTACCTTGGCTAATCCGGTGTCTGTACTGGCCTCTTCGCGGGTGAATCCGCTCCCACAGGGTCCGCGAAGCGGGTTTACCCGCGAAGAAGGCAACTCGGTGTTTCAGTGTAGACACTCAGCCACCACCCGGCGCGAGCATCAGGTTTGGTGCCAGGCGATGGAAGCCCTCCTCGTCCAGGCGCATATCCAGCGCCAGGCTGGCCAGGTCGTCGGCCAGCGCCTCGGCCGCAGCGTCGTTTTCCAGATAATTCTGCTTCAGGTACGTATTGCACCCGGGGCAGCACTCCGCACGCAGCGGTGCCTTGCCCGGCGCATGGCGGTCATCTTCAAGGCTGGTGTAGCGCAAGTCCTTGCTCGACTCGCAGTACACACACTTGACCCGCACCACATGCCATTCACAGGCACACAGCGAACAGGCCAGATAGCGCAAGCCATTGTGCTTGCCGCGGTTACGCACCACCCCGGCCATTGCCGGCGAACCGCACGCCGGACACTGGGCCAGGCTACCGGCGGGTTTGAGCTCCGGCGCCGGGAGCGCCAGCAACCAACTGGACCAGGCCGCCTGCAACGCAGCGCCCAAAAACGGCACCAATGCCGCAGGCACCGCGTCGTACTGGCCCGCCAGCAAGGCGATGCCCCAGCCCTTGCGCTGATGGTCATCACTGCTGCGCAGCACCTGCAATGCTTCACCCAACGGGCCGCCTGTAGCGCCGCTGCAGTGCTCCAGCAGGGCCTGCAACCAGACAAGCCAAGGCCCTTCACGCACCAGGCTGTCGGCCGCCAGCGGCGGCAAGCCATGACTTATGCACAGGCGTTGACGCTCCTCGGCCACCGGCATACGACCGGGTGGGTTATCCACAAGCTGCTGCTGGATGCGGCACAACTGCGCGATCAGCCGCAGATAGTCGCCAAGGGCATTGCCATCGGCCAGTTGCTCAAGGCGCGCAGCGCGCAGTTCGAACAGATTGGCGGGGGGCAGATGCAGGAACGGCGGCGCTACCGCCGACGCTTCGATCTGCCCGGGTTCAAGTATCGTGCTCAAGCGCTCATCCTTCTTTTCGTCCGTGATCGCCCGGCGTCTTGTCGCCGGTCACTTCGCGGTACCACAACGCATGGTGCTTGCGCGCCCAGGGGCGGCTGACCCAGCCATGCAGCATGGCGCCGATCGAGCCCTTGATCCAGATGCCGGCGTAGATGTGCACGATGATGCTGAGGATCAGCACGAAGCCCGCCAGTGCGTGGGCAAGCGATGCCAGGCGAATCGAGCCTATATCAAAGAAGTGACTGAAATAGGCCCGCCAGATCACCACACCGCTGATCAACAACACCAGCATGCACAGCAATAGCGTCCAGAACAGCAGTTTCTGCCCGGCGTTGTATTTACCAATGGGGGGCACGCCGTCTTCGCGGTTGACCATCACCCGATCAATGCGACGCAACCACAGGCGGTCGTTGGCGGTGATGAAGTTGGCGCGCCAGAAGCGGAACACCAGGCCGAGGAAAAACACGAACATCGCCACACCCATGAACGGGTGCAGGATGCGCGTCCACGGCCCACCGCCGAACAGATGGCTTAACCAGAACAGCGCCGGGTGAAACAGCGCCAGCCCGGAAAGCCCGGCCATGAAGAACAGGATGGCGACAATCCAGTGGTTGGTCCGCTCGTTGGCGTTGTAGCGCAGGATGGGTTTGTTGTCGTTCATGGCCGCTGCTCCCCTTGCCCACCGGGCTGCTTCGGATCGTAGACATGCACCGCCGGGTCTACCTGGTGCACGCTGTCATCGGGCGGCGCTGGGTGCTCGTCCTCCTCTACCCGCTGCGGGCCAACCCGCACGTAGTGGAAGAACCCGGCCAATACCGCCGCGCCCATGGCCAGCAGCGCCAGCGGTTTGGTGAAGCCCTTCCACAGCCCCACAAGCGGGCTGATCACCGGCTGGTCCGGCAGGCCGGCGTACAGCTTCGGCGTGTCGGCATGGTGCAGCACGTACATCACGTGGGTGCCACCGACGCCATCCGGGTCGTACAGCCCGGCCTTGTCGTAGCCCCGCGACTTCAGGTCGACGATGCGCTCGGCGGCGTGCACCTTCATCTCGTCCTTGCTGCCGAACACGATCGCCCCGGTCGGGCAGGTTTTCACGCAAGCCGGCTCCAGGCCCACGCTCACGCGGTCGGAACACAGCGTGCACTTGTACGCCTTGTGGTCCTTCTGCGAGATGCGCGGGATGTTGAACGGGCAGCCGGTGATGCAGTAACCGCAACCGATGCAGTGGTCCTGGTTGAAGTCGACGATGCCGTTGGCGTGCTTGATGATCGCCCCCGGGCTCGGGCAGGCCTTCAGGCAACCTGGGTCGGCGCAGTGCATGCAACCATCCTTGCGGATCAGCCACTCCAGGTTACCGTCGTCGCGCTCGTGCTCGGTGAAGCGCATCAGGGTCCAGGTCTCGGCCGTGAGGTCCTGGGGGTTGTCGTAGGTGCCGTGGTTGTGGCCGACCTCGTCACGCAGTTCGTTCCACTCCGAACACGCCACCTGGCAGGCCTTGCAGCCGATGCACTTGGTGGTATCGATCAGCTTGGCGACTTCCTGCTGCTGGCGTACCGAAGGCGGTACGGTGGTGGTGGCCGAGCGGGCGATGATGTCTTGGCTGGCCATCAGAGTTTCTCCACTTTGACGAGGAACGACTTGGACTCTGGCGTCTGCGTGTTGCCGTCACCCAGGAATGGCACCAGCGTGTTGGTCAGGTAGCCATGCCGCGTTGCACCGGTGAAGCCCCAGTGCAACGGGATGCCGATCTGGTGCACGGTCTGATTGTTGACCTGCAGCGGGCGAATCCGCTTGGTCACCACCGCCACCGCATCGATATGCCCGCGCTTGCTCGACACCCGCACCCGGTCGCCGGCCTTGATGCCTTTCTCATTGGCCAGCACCTCGCCGATCTCGACAAACTGCTCCGGCTGGGCAATGGCGTTGAGCCGGCAATGCTTGCTCCAGAAGTGGAAGTGCTCGGTGAGCCGGTAGGTGGTCGCCGCATAGGGGAACTCGTCGTGGGTGCCGAGGGTGTCCCACACCGAGTCGAAGATGCGCCCGGCCGGGTTGCTGACCACCTTCTTGTTCTGCGGGTGCAGCGGGTTGATGCCAATCGGCGTTTCGAATGGCTCGTAATGCTCGGGGAACGGGCCTTCGGCCATCTTGTCGATGGCGAAGAACCGCGCCACGCCTTCAGGGTTCATGATGAACGGGTTCATCCCCGCTTCCGGTGGCGAGTCGACCTTGAAGTCCGGCACGTCGGTGCCGGTCCAGGCCTTGCCGTTCCACCACACCAGGCGCTTTTTCTCCGGGTCCCACGGCTTGCCTTGCGGGTCGCTGGAGGCACGGTTGTAGAGGATGCGGCGGTTGGCCGGCCAGGCCCAGGCCCAGTTCTGCACCTGATGCATGCCGTAGGGGTCGCTGTTGTCACGACGGGCCATCTGGTTGCCCTGCTCGGTCCAGCTGCCGGCGAAGATCCAGCAGCCGGACGCGGTGCTGCCATCGTCCTTCAACTGCCCGAAGCCCGACAGCTGCTGGCCGGCTTTGAGCGTGGCGCCGGTGGCGTCGGTAAGGTCGGTGACTGCCCAGCCGTTCATCTCCTTGGCCAGCTCCTCCGGGGATGGCTCTTCAGGAATCTTGTACGGCCAGCTGATGTTCATCATCGCGTCAGGGTAGGCGCCGCCCTCGGCCTGGTAGCGTTGACGCATGCGCAGGAACAGCTCGCTCATGATCTGCACGTCGGTACGGGTCTCACCCGGGCCGTCGGCCCCCTTCCAGTGCCATTGCAGCCAGCGGCTGCTGTTGACCAGCGAGCCATCCTCCTCGGCGAAGCAGGTGGTGGGCAGGCGGATCACTTCGGTCTGGATACTGGCGGTGTCGACATCGTTGAATGGCCCGGCATTACGCCAGAACTCCGAGGTCTCGGTAGCCAGCGGGTCCATGATCACCAGCCACTTGAGCTTGCCCAATGCCGCAGTCACGCGGTTCTTGTCCGGCAGCGCAGCGATCGGGTTGAAGCCTTGGCACACGTAGCCGTTGACCTTGCCTTGGCTCATCATCTCGAACATGCGCAGCACGTCATAGGCAGGCACGTCGAGCTTGGGCAGCCAGTCATAGCCCCAGTTGTTTTCTGCCGTGGCGTTGGCGCCGTACCAGGCCTTCATCAGGCTGACGTGGAACTTGCCGTAGTTCTGCCAGTACGACAGTTGCCCCGGGCGCAGCGGTTTGGATGCGCGCTTGTCGATGTAGGTGGCGTAGTCCTGCTCGGCATCCCCAGCCAGGGTCAGGTAACCCGGCAGCGAGTTCGACAGCAGGCCGAGGTCGGTCAGGCCCTGGATGTTGGAATGCCCGCGCAGTGCGTTGACCCCGCCACCTGGCATGCCGACGTTGCCCAGCAGCAGCTGGACCATGGCCGCGCTGCGGATGATCTGCGCACCGATCGAGTGTTGCGTCCAGCCCAGTGCATAGAGAATCGTCATGGTCTTGCCCGGTACCGAGCAGGTGGCGATCTCTTCCCAGACCTTCATCATGGCGTCCTGTGGCATGCCACAGATCATGCTCGCCAGCTCAGGGGTGTAGCGGCTGTAATGCTGCTTCATCAGCTGGAACACGCAACGTGGGTGCTGCAGGGTCGGGTCGACCTTGGCAAAACCGTCCTCACCCAGCTCGTAACCCCAACCGGATTTGTCGGCATACACGCGCTTGGCCTCGTCGTAGCCGCTGAACAGCCCGTCCTCGAAGCCATAGCTCTCTTTGACGATGAACGACACGTCGGTGTAGTTGCGCACGTATTCGTGCTGGATCTTGTCGGTGCTCAGCAGGTAATTGATCAGCCCGCCCATGAAGGCGATGTCGGTACCGGTGCGGATCGGCGCGTAGTAGTCCGCCACCGAAGCGGTACGGGTAAACCGTGGGTCGACCACAATCAGCCGCGCGTTGTTGTGCGCCTTGGCCTCGGTCACCCATTTGAAGCCGCACGGATGCGCTTCTGCTGCGTTGCCACCCATCACCAGGACCAGATTCGCGTTGGCGATATCGGACCAGTGATTGGTCATGGCGCCACGGCCGTACGTCGGGGCAAGACTTGCCACCGTCGGGCCATGTCAGACACGTGCCTGGTTATCGAACCCCAGCATGCCTGTTGCGCGGACGACCTTGTGGGTCAGGTAGCCAGCCTCGCTGGAGGCGGCGGAGGCAGCAAGAAAACCGGTGGTAAGCCAGCGGTTGACGGTTTGCCCCTGGGCGTTCTTCTCGATGAAGTTGGCGTCGCGGTCCTGCTTCATCAGGTCGGCGACGCGGTCGAGCGCCTCGTCCCAGCTCACCCGCACCCACTCCTTGCTACCCGGCTTGCGTACCTCGGGGTACTGCAGGCGGCTTGGGCTGTGGATAAAGTCCAGCAGGCCGGCGCCTTTCGGGCAAAGAGTGCCGCGGTTGACCGGGTGGTCGGCGTCACCTTCGATATGGATGATGCTCTGTTTGACGTTCTTGCCCGCATCACCCTGGCTGTACATGATCAGGCCACAGCCGACCGAGCAGTAGGGGCAGGTGTTACGGGCTTCTTTCGTATGCGCCAGCTTGAAGTGACGCACCTGCTCGGCGAATGCCGGCGTCGGGGCCATGCCCAACGCCGCCAGGCTCGAGCCTCCAAGGCCGACGGCGGCGACCTTGAAGAATTGCCGACGGTTGAGGTCCATCGTGCACTCCTGATCAGGTGGTGGACGCGCGGAACATGGCCGGCGCCTCTTGGTAGTCACGGTGGCGGTTTTGACGGCCGCCAACAGGTAAGACTAGTCAAGAATCCGAAACGTGCGATGACCTGGGTCAGGGGCGATGCAGTTGGTGCATGGCTTGTGGTTGCCTGAGTACCTAGAGGCGCACTTCATTACCTGACATGTAACCAAAAGCAAAAAAGCCATCTGCCAGGCAGTAGCCCCACGTCAACTTCAGAAACGGACTACATCCAAGGGTGACTGTTGCTTGCTAGCTTCGCGAAAAATCCTAGGGATGGTGCTCACATGAACAAGAACTTCAGCCGCGTCACACTCTTGATGGTCTCGCTATTAATGGCAGCACCGTCGCTGGCGGACCCTCCGAAAACCACCCCTACGTCCCCCATCACTTCCGAAGCTGCTCGAACAATGGCCGCCAACGCCGAGCGCGCAGCCCGTGCCCACGGTCATGCCATCGTCATCAGCATCGTCGACAGCCATGGCAACCTGAAGCACTTCCACCGTATGGACGGCACCAGCAGCGGCAGCATCCAGGTCGCGCAACTCAAGGCCTCGACTTCTGCCCGCTTTCCGCTTTCCTCCAGCTCGCTGGCGGACCGCAGCGCGGCACTACCAGCCAATCCCTACGCGTCCTTGCCAGGCTTCACCCTGTTGGGAGGCGGTTTGCCGATCATCGATGGCGACGGCCAGCACATCGGTGGCATCGGCATCAGCGGCGCTACGCCGGAACTGGACGCGCAATTCGCCCAGGCGGCGCTGGATGGCGATGCCTGAATTCACACATAAAAAAACCCAGGGCAACTGCCCTGGGTTTCTGGTTTTGCGTGACGCCTGACCGCTCGAATCAGAACGGAATATCGTCATCGAAGCTGTCGAAGTCGGCGGCCGGCTGCGGCGCAGGCTGCTGGGGCGCTGGGCGCTGAGGGGCCTGTTGCGGACGCTGGGCCTGCTGGCGAGGCGGTGCCTGGTTGTACTGTTGCTGCTGGCCGCCACCCTGGTTGTAGTTGCCGCCACCCTGGTTGTACGGGTCGCCGCCTTGCTGCTGGCCTTGCGGACGGCCGCCAAGCAGCTGCATGGTGCCGTTGATGTCGACGATGATCTCGGTGGTGTAGCGCTTGATACCGTCTTTTTCCCACTCGCGGGTCTGCAGCTTGCCTTCGATGTAGCACTGCGAACCCTTGCGCAGGTACTCGCCGGCAATTTCGGCAACCTTGCCGAACAGCGACACACGGTGCCACTCGGTACGCTCGACCTTCTGGCCCGACTGCTTGTCGGTCCACTGCTCGCTGGTAGCCAGGCTCAGGTTGGTCACGGCGTTACCGTTGGGCAGGTAGCGGACTTCGGGATCCTGGCCACAGGTGCCGACCAGAATGACTTTGTTAACCCCACGGGCCATAACGTTCTCCTAGGCTTCGCACGCCGAAGAGGCCGGGTTAACCAGGCGCTCGAGGGTCGTACGGTCCAAAATTTTCGTATCCAGTTTGATATAGATGGCGGCTTCTTCAGCCACCACAACGGCGTCGGTCACACCCGGCACGGCCATCAGGCGCTCGGTCAGGCCGGCTTCCCGGACTGCCTCTGGCGTCAGCGGCATGCGCAGGCTGGTCACATAGGGCGGCTCGTTCATGCGAAGCGCGACGACCAGCCAGATGGCACACAGTACCGCGCAACCGAGGAACACCATGTTCAGCCCGCCGTGCTGGAACAACCAGCCACCGAGGATTCCTCCCAAGGCAGCGCCAAGGAACTGGCTGGTGGAATAAACCCCCATTGCCGTCCCCTTGCCACCGGCAGGCGACACCTTGCTGACCAGCGAAGGCAGCGAAGCCTCCAGCAGGTTGAATGCGGTAAAGAATACCACGGTGCCAATCACCAGTCCGCGCAAACCGTCAGCCCACTCCCAGAAGTATATCTCTGTCAGCAGCAGGACACTGACCGCACCGGCCAACACACGTTTCATCTTGCGCTTCTTTTCGCCGTAGATGATGAACGGGACCATTGCAAAAAATGAGATGAACAACGCGGTCAGGTACACCCACCAGTGTTGCTCTTTGGGCAGCCCCCCGCGCTCGACGAAGGCCAGTGGCAATGCGACGAAGCTGGCCATGAGAATGGCGTGCAGAACAAAAATGCCCACGTCCAGGCGCAGAAGGTCCGGATGGCGCAGGGTCGGGCCTATGGCCTGGCGCGCTACACCCGACTCGCGGTGCTGTAGGATGCTGTGCGAGCTGGGCACGACAAACGCGACCAACAGGATGCCGACCAGGGCAAGACCCGCCGTGGCGAGGAACAATCCTGACAAACCAAAGGCACTTGTCAGCAATGGGCCGACGACCATGGCGACCGCGAACGACAGGCCGATGCTCATGCCGATCATGGCCATGGCCTTGGTCCGGTGTTGCTCGCGAGTGAGGTCGGACAGCAGCGCCATGACCGCGGCAGAAATCGCCCCCGCGCCCTGCAGGATACGCCCGGCGATCACCCCCCAGATGGAATCGGCCTGGGCCGCCAGCACGCTGCCCAGGGCAAAGATCACCAGCCCCAGGTAAATCACCGGCCGACGGCCGATGCGGTCGGAAATCATGCCGAACGGGATCTGCAATACCGCCTGGGTCAGGCCATAGGCACCGATGGCCAGGCCGATCAGCGCTGGCGTGGCGCCGGCCAGGTCCATGCCGTAGGTGGCCAGCACCGGCAAGACCATGAACATGCCCAGCATACGAAAGGCAAAGACCAGGGCAAGGCCGCCAGCGGCGCGGGTTTCGCCGCCACTCATGCGCTCGTTGTGGGTGTCGTGCATGGATTAACCTCGTGTGAACCGGCGGCGATTCTATCAGTCCGACAGCTTGACGGCATCTACGCGACGCTTTGCCGCGTCATACTGGCGCGCCGTATACTTCCTTGTTTATGCCCGCCAAGCGAGGCCGCAGTGGACAAGATCCTGATTCGTGGGGCACGGACCCACAACCTGAAGAACATCGACCTGACCCTGCCCCGGGACAAGCTGATCGTGATCACCGGCCTGTCCGGTTCCGGCAAGTCGTCCCTGGCGTTCGATACCTTGTACGCCGAAGGCCAGCGCCGCTACGTGGAGTCGCTGTCGGCCTACGCCCGGCAGTTCCTGTCGATGATGGAAAAGCCCGACGTCGACACCATCGAAGGCCTGTCGCCGGCCATTTCCATCGAGCAGAAATCGACTTCGCACAACCCACGCTCCACGGTTGGCACCATCACCGAAATCTACGACTACCTGCGCCTGCTGTATGCCCGCGTCGGCACCCCTCGTTGCCCGGACCACGATATCCCGCTGGAGGCGCAAACGATCAGCCAGATGGTCGACCTGGTGCTGGAGCGCCCGGAAGGCAGCAAGCTTATGCTGCTGGCACCGGTGGTGCGCGAGCGCAAGGGTGAGCACCTGGCGGTGTTCGACGAGCTGCGCGCCCAGGGCTTCGTCCGCGCCCGGGTAAACGGCAAGCTTTACGAGCTTGATGAACTGCCGAAGCTGGACAAGCAGAAGAAGCACAGCATCGATGTGGTAGTGGACCGCTTCAAGGTCCGCGCCGACCTGCAGCAGCGCCTGGCCGAATCGTTCGAGACCGCACTCAAGCTGGCTGACGGCATCGCCTTGGTAGCCCCAATGGACGACGAAGAAGGCGAAGAGATGATTTTCTCCGCCCGCTTCGCCTGCCCGGTCTGCGGCCATGCCATCAGCGAGCTGGAACCGAAGCTGTTCTCCTTCAACAACCCGGCTGGCGCCTGCCCGACCTGTGATGGCCTGGGGGTCAAACAGTTCTTCGACACCAAGCGCCTGGTCAATGCCGAACTTACCTTGGCCGAAGGCGCGATTCGTGGCTGGGACCGGCGCAACGTGTACTACTTCCAGATGCTTGGCTCGCTGGCCGCGCATTACGGCTTCAGCCTGGAAGAACCGTTCGGCGAGCTGTCGGCCGAGCACCAGAAGGTCATCCTGCAAGGCAGTGGCAAGCAGACTGTCGACTTCAAGTACCTCAACGACCGTGGCGACATCGTCAAGCGCTCGCACCCGTTCGAAGGCATCGTGCCAAACCTTGAGCGCCGCTACCGCGAGACCGAATCGGCCACTGTGCGTGAAGAGCTGGCGAAGTTCCTCGGCACACAGCCCTGCCCGGATTGCCGCGGTACCCGCCTGCGCCGCGAGGCGCGGCATGTATGGGTTGGCGAAAAGACCCTGCCGGCGGTGACCAACCTGCCGATCGGTGAAGCCAGCAACTACTTCGGCGAGCTGACCCTAACCGGCCGCCGCGGCGAGATTGCCTCAAAAATTCTCAAGGAAATCTGCGAACGCCTGCAGTTCCTGGTCAACGTCGGCCTCGACTACCTCACCCTCGACCGCAGCGCCGATACCCTGTCCGGTGGCGAAGCGCAGCGTATCCGCCTGGCCAGCCAGATCGGCGCCGGCCTGGTCGGGGTGATGTACATCCTCGATGAACCGTCCATCGGCCTTCATCAACGCGACAACGACCGCCTGCTGGCCACCCTCAACCACCTGCGCGACCTGGGTAACACGGTGATTGTGGTGGAGCATGACGAGGACGCCATTCGCTTGGCCGACTACGTGGTCGACATTGGCCCGGGTGCCGGGGTGCACGGCGGCCAGATCGTCGCCGAGGGCACGCCGCAGGAGGTCATGGACCACCCTGACTCGCTGACCGGCAAGTACCTGTCCGGGCGCAAGAAGATCGTCGTGCCGGCCAAGCGCACACCGCGCAACAAGAAGCTGCAGCTAAAGCTCAAAGGCGCGCGCGGCAACAACCTGCAGAACGTCGACCTGGAAGTCCCGATCGGCCTGCTGACCTGTGTAACCGGGGTATCCGGCTCGGGCAAGTCGACGCTGATCAACAACACCCTGTTCCCGCTGGCAGCCACTGCCCTCAATGGTGCAAGCACCCTGGAAGCAGCCCCGCACAGCAGCATGGACGGCTTGCAGCACCTGGACAAGGTGGTGGATATCGACCAGAGCCCGATCGGCCGCACCCCGCGCTCGAACCCGGCGACCTACACCGGCATCTTCACGCCGATCCGCGAGCTGTTCTCCGGCGTGCCGGAATCGCGCTCACGCGGCTACGGCCCGGGGCGCTTCTCGTTCAACGTCAAGGGCGGACGCTGCGAGGCTTGCCAGGGCGACGGCCTGATCAAGGTGGAGATGCACTTCCTGCCAGACATCTACGTGCCGTGCGACGTGTGCAAGAGCAAGCGCTACAACCGCGAAACCCTGGAGATCAAGTACAAGGGCAAGAACATCCACGAGGTGCTGGAAATGACCATCGAGGATGCCCGCGAGTTCTTCGACGCAGTACCGGCGCTGGCGCGCAAGCTGCAAACCCTGATGGATGTGGGGCTTTCGTACATCAAGCTGGGGCAGTCGGCGACCACACTGTCTGGCGGTGAAGCGCAGCGGGTAAAGCTGTCACGCGAGCTATCCAAGCGCGATACCGGCAAGACCCTGTACATCCTCGATGAACCGACCACAGGCCTGCACTTTGCTGATATCCAGCAGCTGCTGGACGTACTGCATCGCCTGCGCGACCACGGCAACACCGTGGTGGTGATCGAGCACAACCTGGATGTGATCAAGACCGCCGACTGGTTGGTGGACCTGGGGCCGGAGGGTGGCTCCAAAGGTGGCCAGATCATTGCCTGCGGTACACCTGAAGAACTGAGCGAGATGAAACAGTCGTATACCGGGCATTACCTGAAACCACTGCTGGAGCGGGATCGGGCCTGAGTGTTGCGCCTGCAATGAAAAAGCCCCTGGTACCGTTGGTGCCAGGGGCTTTTTTTGAGTCTGTGGATAACTTACATCTGCGACTGCAGGTAGTTTTCCAGGCCAATGGCCTTGATCAACCCTTGCTGCTTCTCCAGCCAGTAGGTGTGATCTTCTTCGGTATCCGCCAATTGCGCACGGAGGATGTCACGGCTCACGTAGTCCTTGTGCAGCTCACACAGCTCGATGCCTTTGCACAGGGCGCCACGCACTTTGTACTCGAGCTTGAGGTCAGCCTCGATCATTTCTGGCACGGTGCTGCCGACCTCGAGGTCGTCCGCACGCATGTCGGGGGTGCCTTCGAGCATGAGGATGCGACGCATCAGGGCATCGGCGTGCTGCGTCTCTTCTTCCATCTCGTGGTTGATGCGCTCGTAGAGCTTGGACAGGCCCCAGTCTTCGTACATGCGCGAATGAATGAAGTACTGGTCGCGTGCCGCCAGTTCGCCCTTCAGCAGCGTGACGAGGTAGTTGATTACATCTGGGTGGCCTTGCATCGCCCTGGTTCTCCATGTGAAAACGTCTATGCCACATAGTGTGAACCAGCTTTTGCCTGCGGTCACTGAAAAACCCGCAATCAGAAGCAAAAAATCGGTTAAACAGTAGTGATATTCATTGAAAAACCGCCCAAATGAGGGCGGTTCTGCTTATCACTTAGAGTCAGGCCAGGTTGATGCCCAACGCTTTGGCAATCCCTTCGCCATAGGCCGGGTCAGCCTTGAAGAAGTACTGCAACTGGCGCTGGATCACGTCTTCGCTGACACCTGCCATGGTGCCGGCGATGTTGCTGATCAGCAGTGCCTTCTGCTCATCGCTCATCAGGCGGAATAACGCGCCGGCGTGGCTGAAGTAGTCGGTGTCCTCACGGTGATCGTAACGGTCTGCCGAACCGTTCAGGGCCAGCGCGGGTTCAGCATGGCGTGGCGACTGCTTCGGTGCCTCAGCGTAGCTGTTGGGCTCGTAGTTCGGTGCACTGCCGTAACTGCCAGTGGCCATGGAGCCGTCGCGCTGGTAGCTGTTGACTGCGCAGCGTGGCGCATTCACCGGCAAATGCTGGTGGTTGGTGCCCACACGGTAGCGGTGTGCGTCTGCGTAAGCGAATACACGGCCCTGCAGCATGCGGTCCGGCGACAGGCCAACCCCTGGCACCATGTTGCTCGGCCCGAACGCAGCCTGCTCGACTTCGGCGAAGTAGTTGAGCGGGTTACGGTTGAGCTCCAGCACGCCCACCTCTATCAACGGATAATCCTTCTGCGACCAGGTCTTGGTGACGTCGAAGGGGTTCTCGTCGCGACTGGCTGCCTCGGCTTCGCTCATCACCTGAATGCATACGGTCCAACGCGGGTAGTCGCCACGTTCAATGGCTTCGAACAGGTCGCGCTGGGCGTAGTCCGGGTCAGTACCCGCCAGGCGTGCAGCATCTGCCGGCGCGAGGTTCTTGATACCTTGCTGGGTCTTGAAATGCCATTTGACCCAGGTACGCTCGCCCTTGGCGTTGATCAAGCTGTACGTGTGGCTGCCGAAGCCGTGCATATGGCGATAGCCGTCCGGAATACCACGGTCCGAGAACAGGATGGTGACCTGGTGCAGCGCCTCGGGCGAGTGCGACCAGAAGTCCCACATCATCTGGGCGTTCTTCAGGTTGGATTGCGGATGGCGCTTCTGGGTGTGGATAAAGTCCGGAAACTTCAGCGGGTCGCGAATGAAGAACACTGGCGTGTTGTTACCCACGATGTCCCAGTTGCCTTCCTCGGTGTAGAACTTGACGGCAAAGCCACGAGGATCTCGCTCGGTGTCTGCAGAGCCACGTTCGCCGCCGACAGTGGAGAACCGCAGGAAGGTTTCTGTTTGCTTGCCGATCTGCTCGAACAGCTTGGCGCTGGTGTAATGGGTGATATCGCGGTTGACGGTAAAGGTGCCGTAGGCGCCCGAGCCTTTGGCGTGCACGCGGCGCTCAGGAATGTTCTCGCGGTTGAAATGGGCGAGCTTCTCGATCAGGTGGAAGTCGTCGAGCAACAGCGGGCCACGCGGGCCGGCGGAACGGGAGTTCTGGTTGTCGGCTACTGGTGCACCGCTGGCGGTGGTAAGAATCTTGCTCATGGGCTCTCCTTATCGGTCTTCAAGCGCCGGCTAATCGGCTTGGAGAGAGTATTGACGAGCAAGGCTACAGGGACAAATTCATTACATGACTTGTATCAATAGAAATTAACAATACAGGCAGACACAAAAAACCGGGCACTAGGCCCGGTTCTTTGTAGCAGACAGAACGTCTTACTCAGCAGCTTCTACAGCACCGCCGACCGGACGATCAACCAGCTCGACGTACGCCATAGGCGCGTTGTCGCCAGCGCGGAAACCGCACTTCAGGATGCGCAGGTAGCCGCCCTGACGGGTGGCGTAACGCTTGCCCAGGTCGTTGAACAGTTTGCCAACAGCGGACTTCGAACGGGTACGGTCGAAGGCCAGACGACGGTTAGCAACGCTGTCTTCCTTGGCCAGGGTGATCAGCGGCTCGGCAACGCGGCGCAGTTCCTTGGCTTTCGGCAGGGTGGTTTTGATCAGCTCGTGCTCGATCAGCGACACTGCCATGTTCTGGAACATAGCCTTGCGGTGAGAGCTGGTACGGCTCAGGTGACGTCCACTTTTACGATGACGCATGATTCATTCCTTACCAAACACTACGTTCGGTGATTACGACGATCAGGCGGTCGCCTTGTCGTCTTTCTTAAGACTTGCAGGCGGCCAGTTGTCGAGGCGCATGCCGAGAGACAGACCACGAGAGGCCAGGACGTCCTTGATTTCAGTCAGGGACTTCTTGCCCAGGTTAGGAGTCTTCAACAGCTCTACTTCGGTACGCTGAATCAGGTCGCCGATGTAGTAGATGTTCTCCGCCTTGAGGCAGTTGGCCGAACGTACAGTCAGTTCCAGGTCGTCAACCGGACGCAGCAGGATCGGATCGATCTCGTCTTCCTGCTCGACTACGACGGGCTCACTGTCACCTTTGAGGTCGACGAACGCGGCCAACTGCTGTTGCAGGATGGTCGCAGCGCGGCGGATAGCCTCTTCAGGATCCAGGGTACCGTTGGTTTCCAGATCAATGACCAGCTTGTCCAAGTTGGTACGCTGTTCAACACGGGCGTTTTCGACCACATAGGCGATACGACGCACCGGGCTGAACGAAGCGTCCAACTGCAGACGGCCAATGCTACGGCTTTCGTCTTCGTCGGTTTGACGGGAGTCAGCCGGCTCGTAACCGCGACCACGAGCTACAGTGAGCTTCATGTTCAGGGCGCCGTTCGACGCCAGGTTCGCGATTACGTGATCGGGGTTGACGATCTCGACATCGTGATCCAGCTGAATATCGGCAGCGGTAACCACCCCCGAACCCTTTTTCGACAAGGTCAGCGTAACTTCGTCACGACCGTGCAGTTTGATAGCCAGGCCTTTCAGGTTCAACAGGATTTCAATTACGTCTTCCTGTACACCTTCGATCGCGGAGTACTCGTGGAGTACGCCATCGATCTCGGCCTCGACTACTGCACAGCCAGGCATGGAGGACAACAGGATGCGGCGCAGCGCGTTGCCCAGGGTATGGCCGAAACCACGCTCGAGAGGCTCGAGCGTAATCTTGGCGCGGGTCGGACTGACTACCTGCACATCAATGTGGCGGGGAGTCAGGAACTCATTTACCGAAATCTGCATGGATGCACCTATTTTCTAGCCCTTACTTGGAGTAGAGCTCGACAATCAGGTTTTCGTTGATGTCGGCAGACAGGTCGCTGCGAGCAGGAACGTTCTTGAAAACGCCCGACTTTTTAGCAGCATCCACGTCAACCCACTCAACGCGGCCACGCTGGGCGCACAGTTCAAGGGCTTGAACAATGCGCAGCTGGGCCAGCGACTTCTCGCGGACCGCGACCACGTCACCCGGACGAACTTGGTAGGATGGAATGTTTACAGTCTTACCGTTGACGCTGATCGCTTTGTGCGAAACCAGCTGGCGGGATTCGGAACGAGTCGAACCGAAGCCCATACGGTAGACGACGTTATCCAGACGGCACTCGAGCAGTTGCAGCAGGTTCTCACCGGTTGCGCCTTTTTTCGAGGCTGCAGCTTGGTAGTAACCGCGGAACTGACGCTCCAGAACACCGTAGATACGACGGACTTTTTGTTTCTCGCGCAGCTGGGTACCGTAGTCGGACTGACGGCCACGGCGCTGGCCGTGGATACCTGGGGCTGCTTCGATGTTGCACTTCGATTCCAGAGCGCGAACGCCGCTCTTCAGGAACAGATCGGTGCCTTCACGACGAGACAGTTTGCATTTTGGACCAATGTAACGTGCCATTCTTCTGTCTCCTGATTACACGCGACGCTTCTTCGGCGGACGGCACCCGTTATGCGGGATTGGCGTCACGTCGGTGATGCTGGCGATCTTGTAGCCGCAGCTGTTCAGTGCACGAACGGCGGATTCACGACCCGGACCTGGACCCTTGACGTTGACGTCGAGGTTCTTCAGGCCGTATTCCAGCGCAGCTTGACCAGCACGTTCAGCAGCAATCTGGGCTGCGAACGGAGTGGATTTGCGCGAACCACGGAAACCCGAACCACCGGAGGTCGCCCAGGACAAAGCATTGCCCTGACGGTCGGTGATGGTCACGATGGTGTTGTTGAAAGAAGCGTGGATGTGGGCGATGCCATCAACCACTGTCTTTTTGACTTTCTTACGAGGACGAGCAGCAGGTTTTGCCATGTCTATATTCCTGGGCGGTTACTTGCGGATCGGCTTACGCGGGCCCTTACGGGTGCGTGCGTTGGTCTTGGTGCGCTGACCGCGAACCGGCAGACCTTTACGATGACGCAGGCCGCGGTAGCAACCCAGGTCCATCAAGCGCTTGATCTTCATGTTGATGTCACGACGCAGGTCACCTTCGGTGGTGAACTTCGCAACTTCGCCACGCAGGGTTTCGATTTGCTCGTCGCTCAGATCCTTGATCTTAGCGGCTGGGTTTACACCAGCGTCTGCACAAATCTTCTGTGCAGTTGTGCGACCGACACCATAGATGTAGGTCAGCGAGATAACAGTATGCTTGTTATCTGGAATGTTGACGCCTGCAATACGGGCCATTCAGTGGGACTCCAATTGACAGCTACCTACGCCCCGGAAGCCAAGAAATAGGGCGCGAGATAATATCGCTGTAGAAACGAATAATCAACCCAGCAGCACACTAGCTGCTGGGTTTGAAGCGCAGATCACACTCAGCCTTGGCGCTGTTTGTGACGCGGTTCCGCGCTGCAGATCACTCGAACGACGCCTTCGCGACGGATGATCTTGCAGTTACGGCACAGCTTTTTCACCGATGCACGAACTTTCATTACCGACTCCTCGAACCTTAGGGGCGTATCAGCGCAGCAAACCGCTGCCGCCGTAGCCTTTCAGGTTGGCTTTCTTCATCAGGGATTCGTACTGGTGCGAAACGAGGTGCGATTGTACTTGGGACATGAAGTCCATCACAACCACTACCACAATCAGCAACGAGGTCCCGCCAAGGTAGAACGGCACATTTGCTGCCACCACCAGGAACTGGGGCAGAAGGCAGACGGCCATCATGTAAAGAGCACCGAACATGGTCAAACGAGTCAGAACGCCATCAATGTAGCGCGCAGACTGCTCACCAGGACGGATACCCGGAATAAAGGCACCGGACTTCTTCAGGTTTTCCGCTACGTCTTTCGGATTGAACATCAACGCTGTGTAGAAGAAGCAGAAGAAAATGATCCCTGCACTAAACAGCAAGATGTTCAACGGCTGACCAGGAGCGATCGACTGCGAGATGTCCTGCAGCCAGCCCATACCTTCGGACTGACCGAACCAGGCACCCAGCGAAGCCGGGAACAGCAAAATGCTGCTCGCGAAAATGGCCGGGATAACCCCCGCCATGTTCACTTTCAGCGGCAAGTGGCTGGTCTGCGCAGCAAAGACCTTACGGCCCTGCTGACGCTTGGCGTAGTGAACGGCGATACGACGCTGACCACGCTCAATGAACACCACAAAACCGATAATCGCTACTGCCAGCAAACCGATTGCGACCAGGGCGAAAATGTTGATATCGCCTGTGCGTGCAGACTCGAAAGACTGCCCGATTGCTCTCGGAAGACCGGCAACGATACCTGCGAAGATCAACATCGAGATACCGTTGCCCACACCGCGCTCGGTGATCTGCTCGCCCAGCCACATCATGAACATCGCGCCTGCCACGAAAGTGGAGACGGCAACGACATGGAAGCCCAGGCCCGCAGAAAACGCCACGCCCTGGTTGGCCAGGCCAATGGACATGCCAATGGCTTGAACCAGTGCCAGGATAACGGTGCCGTAGCGGGTGTACTGGCTGATCTTGCGACGGCCAGCTTCACCTTCCTTCTTCAACTGCTCCAGTTGCGGGCTGACCGCCGTCATCAGCTGCATGATGATCGATGCCGAAATGTACGGCATGATCCCCAGTGCAAAGATGCTCATGCGCTCAAGCGCGCCACCGGAAAACATGTTGAACAAGCTAAGAATGGTCCCCTCATTCTGCCGAAACAGATCCGCCAGACGGTCCGGATTGATGCCAGGAACCGGGATATGCGCACCTATCCGATAGACGATGATCGCCATGAACAGAAAGCGCAGACGAGCCCAGAGTTCCGACATCCCGCCCTTACCGAGCGAAGAGAGAGCACCTTGCTTAGCCATTTATTCCTCGAATTTGCCGCCAGCTGCTTCGATAGCCGCACGCGCACCCTTGGTGGCTGCGATGCCCTTGATGGTGACTGCGCGAGTAACTTCGCCAGACAGCATGATTTTCACACGCTGAATATGCTGGTTGATCACGTTGGCATCCTTCAAGGATTGCACGGAGATCACGTCGCCTTCCACTTTGGCCAGCTCGGACAGACGCACTTCGGCGCGGTCCATGGCTTTCAGGGAAACGAAGCCGAATTTCGGCAGACGACGGTGCAGCGGCTGTTGACCGCCTTCGAAGCCCGGAGCGATCGAACCACCCGAACGGGAGGTCTGACCTTTGTGGCCACGGCCGCCGGTCTTACCCAGACCGCTACCGATACCACGACCCGGACGATGCTTTTCGCGACGGGAACCCGGCGCTGGACTCAGATCATTGAGTTTCATCGATTAACCCTCGACGCGCAGCATGTAGTAAGCCTTGTTGATCATCCCGCGATTCTCGGGAGTATCCAGGACTTCTACAGTGTGACCGATGCGACGCAGACCCAGGCCCTTAACACACAGTTTGTGGTTAGGCAGACGACCCGAGACGCTCTTGATCAGCGTTACTTTTACGGTTGCCATGATCAGAAGATCTCCTCGACGCTCTTGCCGCGCTTGGCAGCAATGGATTCAGGAGATTGCATGGCTTTCAGACCCTTGAAAGTGGCGTAAACCACGTTCACTGGGTTGGTCGAACCGTAGCACTTGGCCAGAACGTTCTGAACACCAGCAACTTCCAGGACAGCACGCATTGCGCCACCAGCGATGATACCGGTACCTTCCGAAGCAGGCTGCATGTAAACCTTCGAGGCGCCGTGGGCAGCCTTGGTGGCGTACTGCAGGGTGGTGCCCTTCAGGTCTACCTGGATCATGTTGCGGCGAGCAGCTTCCATGGCTTTCTGAATCGCAGCAGGTACTTCGCGCGATTTGCCACGGCCGAAGCCCACACGACCTTTACCATCACCAACCACGGTCAACGCGGTGAAGGTGAAGATACGGCCGCCTTTTACGGTCTTGGCAACGCGGTTAACCTGAACCAGCTTCTCGATGTAGCCTTCGTCGCGCTTTTGATCGTTATTTGCCATAACTTAGAACTCCAGCCCGCCTTCACGAGCAGCATCAGCCAGCGCTTTGACGCGGCCATGGTACTTGAAGCCGGAACGGTCAAAGGCAACTTGAGATACACCGGCGGCTTTCGCACGCTCAGCTACCAGCTTGCCAACCTTAGTGGCCGCGTCGATGTTGCCAGTGGCGCCATCACGCAGGTCTTTGTCCAAGGTCGAGGCGCTTGCCAGAACCTTGCTGCCGTCGGCCGAAATGACCTGGGCATAGATGTGCTGCGAGGAGCGGAACACGCACAGGCGCACGACTTCGAGTTCGTGCATCTTGAGACGTGCTTTGCGAGCGCGACGCAGTCGAATAACTTTTTTGTCGGTCATTTACTAGGCCCTACTTCTTCTTGGCTTCTTTACGACGGACTACTTCGTCCGCGTAACGCACACCTTTGCCTTTGTAAGGCTCTGGCGGACGGAAGTCGCGGATTTCAGCGGCCACCTGACCTACCAGCTGCTTGTCGATACCCTTGATCAGGATGTCGGTCTGGCTAGGCGTTTCAGCGGTGATACCGGCTGGCAGTTCGTAGTCCACTGGGTGAGAGAAGCCCAGGGCCAGGTTCAGGACGGTGCCTTTAGCCTGTGCCTTGTAACCAACACCGACCAGCTGGAGCTTACGCTCGAAGCCTTGGCTTACGCCTTGGACCATGTTGTTAACCAGAGCGCGGGTGGTACCGGCCATGGCACGAGCTTGCTGGTCACCATTGCGAGCGACGAAACGCAGCTCACCAGACTCTTCGGTAACTTCAACAGACGAGTGAACGTTCAGTTCGAGAGTGCCCTTGGCACCCTTCACCGAAAGCTGCTGGCCTGCGAATTTGACTTCGACACCGGACGGCAGCTTAACGGGGTTCTTAGCGACGCGAGACATGTCTATCCCCCCTTAGAACACTGTGCACAGAACTTCGCCGCCGACACCGGCAGCGCGCGCAGCGCGATCAGTCATCACACCTTTGTTGGTGGAGACAATAGACACGCCCAGACCGCCACGTACTTTCGGCAGATCGGTGACGGCCTTGTACTGGCGCAGGCCTGGACGGCTGGAGCGCTTCAGTTCCTCGATGACCGGACGGCCTTCGAAGTACTTCAGTTCGATCGACAGGGAAGGCTTGGCTTCACCAGTTACCTGGTAGCCAGCGATGTAACCTTCGTCCTTCAGAACTTTGGCAACCGCGACCTTCAGGGTAGAAGAAGGCATGCTTACGACGGACTTTTCAGCCATCTGGGCATTACGGATGCGAGTTAGCATGTCCGCTAACGGGTCCTGCATACTCATGGGCTAGATGCTCCTGATACAAGAATTATTAGCCTTGCGGCTATGACAACCACCTGAGCGGATTGGGTAAAAAACCCAGGCTCGGGTGAGCCGGTCATTCTAGACACAAGGCAGAAACGAAACAAGCCCCATATAGGGGCTTGTTTCTTGGCGAGGTCACCGGCGGTCGGAAGATTGCTCCCCTTCCGCCGGGATCACACCGACAGCGATTACCAGGAGGCCTTGACCAGACCTGGTACGTCGCCGCGCATTGCAGCTTGACGCAGCATGTTACGGCCCAGGCCGAACTTACGGTATACACCGTGAGGACGACCGGTCAGGCGGCAACGGTTGCGCAGGCGCGAGGCGCTAGCGTCACGTGGCTGCTTCTGCAGAGCGACAACGGCAGCGAAACGCTCTTCTGGAGAGGCATTAACGTTGACGATGGTCGCTTTCAGCTCAGCACGCTTCTTAGCGAACTTGGCTACCGTCAGCTGACGCTTCAGCTCACGGTTTTTCATGCTCTTCTTGGCCATTTTCCTACTCCAATCAGTTGCGGAACGGGAACTTGAAAGCACGCAGCAGAGCGCGGCCTTCGTCGTCCGAACGAGCAGTGGTGGTCAGGGTGATGTCCAAACCGCGCAGAGCATCGATCTTGTCGTAATCGATTTCCGGGAAGATGATCTGCTCTTTCACGCCCATGCTGTAGTTGCCACGACCATCGAAGGACTTGGCATTCAGGCCGCGGAAGTCGCGAACCCGAGGCAGGGAGATCGCCAGCAGGCGGTCCAGGAATTCGTACATCTTGTCGCTACGCAGGGTCACCTTGACACCGATCGGCCATCCTTCGCGGACTTTGAAGCCAGCGATGGATTTGCGAGCGAAAGTCACGACCGGCTTTTGACCGGTGATCTTTTCCAGGTCAGCTACTGCGTGCTCGATGACTTTCTTGTCGCCGATCGCTTCGCCCAGACCCATGTTCAGGGTGATCTTGGTAACGCGCGGAACTTCCATCACGTTCGACAGCTTAAGTTCTTCCTTAAGCTTAGGAGCGATTTCGTTCCGGTAAATCTCTTTCAGTCGTGCCATGGTCTTCTACCTAGCAGTGTTCAAGCATCAACCGCTTTTTGGGTCGACTTGAAGACACGAATTTTCTTACCGTCTTCTACTTTGAAACCAACGCGGTCAGCCTTGTTGGTTTCGCCGTTGAAGATGGCAACGTTGGAAGCGTGCAGAGGCGCTTCTTTCTCGACGATACCGCCCTGAACGCCCGCCATCGGGTTAGGCTTGGTATGACGCTTGACCAGGTTCACACCACCGATGACCAGACGGTCATCAGCGAGAACCTTCAGCACCTTACCGCGCTTACCTTTGTCTTTGCCGGCGATCACGATGATCTCGTCGTCACGACGAATCTTTTGCATGTCGGATCTCCTTACAGCACTTCAGGGGCGAGCGAGACGATCTTCATGAACTTCTCAGTACGAAGTTCACGGGTCACTGGCCCGAAGATGCGAGTGCCGATCGGCTCTTGCTTGTTGTTCAGCAGAACAGCAGCGTTGCCGTCGAAACGAATGATGGAACCGTCAGCGCGACGAACACCGTGACGGGTGCGCACGACAACAGCAGTCATCACTTGGCCTTTTTTGACCTTACCGCGCGGAATTGCTTCCTTGACAGTAACCTTGATGATGTCACCGATGCCGGCGTAACGACGGTGCGAGCCGCCGAGCACCTTGATGCACATGACGCGACGAGCGCCGCTGTTATCGGCCACATCGAGCATGGATTGAGTCTGAATCATAAAATTTCTCCGACCCCTAGCCCTTAGACTTCAACAGCGCGTTCGAGGACTTCAACCAGTGCCCAGGACTTGGTCTTGGCCAGCGGACGGGTTTCGGTAATCGAAACCTTGTCGCCGATCTTGCACTGGTTGGTTTCGTCGTGCGCGTGCAGCTTAGTCGAACGCTTAACGTATTTACCGTAGATCGGGTGCTTAACGCGACGCTCGATCAGAACGGTGATGGTCTTGTCCATTTTGTCGCTGACGACACGGCCAGTCAGCGTACGGACGGTTTTTTCAGCTTCAGCCATGATCACTTACCTGCCTGCTGGTTGAGCACAGTTTTCACGCGAGCGATGTCACGCTTAACTTGCGAGAGCAGGTGCGACTGCCCCAACTGGCCAGTTGCTTTCTGCATACGCAGATTGAACTGGTCACGCAGCAAGCCGAGCAGTTGCTCGTTCAGCTGCTGTGCCGATTTTTCACGAAGTTCATTCGCTTTCATCACATCACCGTCCGCTTAACAAAGGAGGTGGCGAGAGGCAGCTTTGCAGCAGCCAGGGCGAAAGCTTCGCGCGCCAGCTCTTCAGAAACACCCTCGATCTCGTACAGGACTTTGCCTGGCTGGATCTGGGCAACCCAGTATTCCACGGAGCCCTTACCTTTACCCATACGAACCTCGAGAGGCTTCTTGGAGATCGGCTTGTCCGGGAACACACGGATCCAGATCTTGCCGCCACGTTTAACGTGACGGGTCAGCGCACGACGTGCGGACTCGATCTGGCGAGCGGTGAGGCGACCGCGAGCAACAGCTTTCAGGGCGAATTCGCCGAAGCTGACTTTGCTACCGCGCAGTGCCAGACCACGGTTGTGGCCGGTCATCTGCTTGCGGAATTTTGTACGCTTTGGTTGCAACATTTGGCGTACCCCTTACTTAGCAGCTTTTTTACGAGGCGCTGGTGCTTGTGGTTTCAGTTCTTCTTGGCGACCACCAATAACTTCGCCTTTGAAGATCCAAACCTTCACACCGATCACACCGTAAGTGGTGTGAGCTTCGTAGGTGTTGTAGTCGATATCGGCACGCAGGGTGTGCAGAGGCACACGACCTTCGCGATACCACTCGGTACGAGCAATCTCGGCACCGCCGAGACGACCGCTCACCTGGATCTTGATGCCCTTGGCACCAATACGCATGGCGTTCTGTACGGCGCGCTTCATGGCGCGACGGAACATTACGCGGCGTTCCAGCTGCTGAGCTACGCTCTGCGCAACCAGCATAGCGTCGAGTTCCGGCTTGCGGATCTCTTCGATGTTGATGTGCACAGGCACACCCATCTGCTTGGTCAGGTCCTGACGCAGCTTCTCAACATCTTCACCTTTCTTGCCGATAACGATACCGGGACGAGCAGTGTGGATGGTGATGCGTGCAGTTTGAGCCGGACGATGAATATCGATACGGCTTACGGACGCGCTTTTTAGTTTGTCTTGGAGGTACTCACGCGTTTTCAGATCCTTCAAGAGGTAATCTGCGTAAGTAGCACCGTCTGCGTACCAGACGGAGGTGTGCTCCTTGACGATTCCCAGGCGAATGCCAGTGGGATGTACTTTCTGACCCATCTGATCGACTCCGTTACTTGTCCGCAACCTTGACAGTGATATGGCAAGACCGCTTGACGATGCGATCAGCACGGCCTTTGGCACGTGGCATGATACGCTTCAGCGAACGCCCTTCGTTGACGAAGACGGTGGAGACCTTCAGGTCATCAACGTCTGCGCCTTCGTTGTGTTCGGCGTTGGCTACGGCCGACTCGAGGACTTTCTTCATGATTTCAGCGGCTTTTTTGCTGCTGAAGGCCAACAGGTTGAGCGCTTCGCCCACCTTCTTCCCGCGGATCTGGTCGGCGACCAAGCGGGCTTTCTGGGCGGAGATGCGAGCGCCCGACAACTTAGCGGCTACTTCCATTTCCTTACCCCTTAACGCTTGGCTTTCTTGTCAGCCACGTGCCCGCGATAGGTGCGGGTACCGGCGAACTCGCCCAGTTTGTGGCCGACCATGTCTTCGTTCACGAGAACTGGAACATGCTGGCGACCGTTGTGAACCGCGATGGTCAGACCGACCATTTGTGGCAGGATCATCGAGCGACGCGACCAGGTTTTAACTGGCTTGCGATCGTTCTTCTCCACCGCCACTTCGACCTTCTTCAACAGGTGAAGATCGATAAAAGGACCTTTTTTCAGAGAACGTGGCACTGTCGTATCCCTCTAGTTACTTGCGACGACGGACGATCATGTTGTCGGTACGCTTATTACCACGGGTTTTAGCACCCTTGGTTGGGAAGCCCCATGGCGATACCGGATGACGACCACCGGAGGTACGACCTTCACCACCACCATGTGGGTGGTCAACCGGGTTCATGGCAACGCCACGAACGGTTGGGCGAACGCCGCGCCAGCGTTTGGCACCTGCTTTACCCAGCGAACGCAGGCTGTGCTCGGAGTTCGAGACTTCGCCCAGGGTCGCACGGCACTCAGCCAGTACTTTACGCATTTCACCGGAACGCAGACGCAGAGTCACGTATACGCCGTCACGAGCGATCAGCTGAGCCGAAGCACCAGCGGAACGAGCGATCTGAGCACCTTTACCCGGCTTCAGTTCGACGCCGTGAATGGTGCTACCTACTGGGATGTTGCGCAGCTGCAGGGAGTTACCGGCCTTGATTGGGGCCAGGGCACCTGCGATCAGCTGGTCGCCAGCGCTCACGCCTTTAGGGGCGATGATGTAGCGACGCTCACCGTCTGCGTAGCACAGCAGGGCGATGTGAGCAGTACGGTTTGGATCGTATTCGATACGCTCGACAGTGGCTGGGATGCCATCTTTGTCGTTGCGACGGAAGTCGACCAGACGGTAATGCTGCTTATGACCACCACCAACGTGACGAGTGGTAATACGGCCATTGTTGTTACGACCACCAGACTTCGATTTCTTCTCGAGCAGCGGTGCGTGAGGAGCGCCTTTGTGCAGCTCCTTGTTGACCACCTTGACCACGAAACGGCGGCCAGGGGAAGTCGGTTTGCATTTAACGATTGCCATGATGCACCCCTTCCTTACTCAGCACTGCTGCTGAAATCGAGATCTTGGCCTGGCTGAAGGGAGACGATCGCCTTCTTCCAGTCATTGCGCTTGCCCAGACCACGTGCGGTACGCTTGGTTTTACCCAGAACGTTAACAGTCGACACGTTTTCAACTTTTACGTTGAACAGGCCTTCGACAGCTTTCTTGATTTCCAGCTTGGTTGCATCGGTAGCAACCTTGAATACGAACTGGCCTTTTTTCTCAGCCAGAACGGTAGCCTTCTCGGAAACGTGCGGGCCAAGGAGGACTTTAAATACGCGTTCCTGGTTCATCCCAGCAGCTCCTCGAATTTCTTCACGGCCGAGACAGTGATCAACACTTTCTCGTATGCGATCAGACTGACCGGGTCGGAACCCTGTACGTCACGTACATCGACGTGCGGCAGGTTGCGAGCAGCCAGGTACAGGTTCTGATCAACAGCGTCGGAGACGATCAGTACGTCGCTCAGACCCATGCCGTTCAGCTTGTTCAGCAGATCTTTGGTTTTCGGTGCTTCAACAGCGAAGTCCTGAACCACGACCAGACGGTCGCTACGCACCAGCTCAGCGAGGATGGAGCGCAGAGCTGCGCGATACATCTTCTTGTTGAGCTTCTGCGAGTGATCTTGAGGGCGAGCTGCGAAGGTTACACCACCGCCACGCCAGATCGGACCACGAGTGGTACCAGCACGAGCACGGCCAGTACCCTTCTGACGCCATGGGCGCTTACCGCCACCAGCCACGTCGGAACGGGTCTTTTGCTGCTTGGTGCCCTGACGGCCGCCGGCCATGTAGGCCACGACTGCTTGGTGAACCAGCGTCTCGTTGAATTCGCCACCGAAAGTCAGTTCGGAAACTTCGATCGCCTGAGCGTCATTTACATTGAGTTGCATGTCAGTTTCCCCTTAACCGCGAGCCTTGACAGCTGGACGTACAACCACGTCGCCGCCAGTAGCGCCAGGAACGGCACCCTTGACGAGCAGCAGGTTGCGTTCAGCGTCTACGCGAACTACTTCCAGGGACTGAACAGTCACGCGCTCGGCGCCCATGTGACCGGACATTTTCTTGCCCTTGAACACACGACCAGGAGTCTGGCACTGGCCGATGGAACCAGGCACACGGTGCGACACGGAGTTACCGTGGGTGTTGTCCTGGCCACGGAAGTTCCAGCGCTTGATGGTACCGGCGAAGCCTTTACCTTTGGACTGACCAGTAACGTCTACCAGCTGGCCTGCAGTGAAGAGTTCAGCTTTGATCAGATCGCCAGCCTGGAAATCGCCTTCTTCAAGACGGAACTCCCAAACACCGCGACCAGCGGCAACGTTAGCCTTGGCGAAATGGCCTGCCTGAGCGGCAGTCACACGCGAAGCACGACGCTCGCCGACAGTGACTTGCACTGCACGGTAGCCATCGGTTTCCTCAGTTTTGAACTGGGTGACGCGATTCGGTTCGATCTCAATGACCGTGACCGGAATGGAGACACCTTCTTCGGTGAAAATGCGGGTCATACCGCATTTGCGACCGATTACACCAATAGTCATGTTGTAAACCTCATGAGTGTACGGGGCTTTCACCCGCTATGGCCGCCCATTTCAGAGCGTTACACGACTAGACCGAAGTCTTAGCCGAGGCTGATCTGAACTTCCACACCTGCCGCCAGATCAAGCTTCATCAGCGCGTCAACGGTTTTATCCGTTGGCTGGACGATGTCCAGAACACGCTTATGAGTGCGAATCTCGTACTGGTCACGCGCGTCTTTGTTGACGTGCGGGGAGACCAGAACGGTGAAACGCTCTTTGCGGGTAGGCAGTGGAATCGGACCACGCACTTGTGCACCAGTACGTTTCGCGGTTTCCACGATTTCCTGGGTGGATTGGTCGATCAGGCGATGGTCGAAAGCCTTCAACCTGATACGGATTTGCTGATTTTGCATTGGATTTCAGACTCCAGGCTGTTCCCAACGGACGCACTACGCCCGCTAAAAGGAGGCGTGATTCTATAGACGCCCCAATTTAGTGTCAACCCAATAAAAAAAGCCCCCGCTGAGCGGAGGCCTTTTTCAATCGGTCGAGTGATTACTCGATGATTTTGGCTACGACGCCGGCGCCGACGGTACGACCGCCTTCACGGATAGCGAAGCGCAGACCGTCTTCCATTGCGATGGTCTT
>NZ_JAWRYI010001001.1:0-255 GCF_046534705.1 Pseudomonas sp. SIMBA_068 | reverse complement strand
ATCGGCTGTAGGGGCTTTTTCAACAAGCACTGCTGGCGCACCTAGGGCAGTCGCTAGTGCGCGAACTTGGCGCTTAGATAAACCAAAAAGAGGCGCTAAATCACATGCACCATCGCCAAATTTAGTGTAAAAGCCTGTAATGTTTTCTGCGCTATGATCGGTACCTACAACTAAGCCTTGGCTAAAACCAGCAATTTCGTATTGAGAAACCATACGTTGGCGTGCTTTAACGTTACCTTTAATAAAATCTATTTG
>NZ_JAWRYI010001000.1:0-255 GCF_046534705.1 Pseudomonas sp. SIMBA_068 | reverse complement strand
ATGCCTGCAAACCTGCGAAACCTTCGCTAGCTCGCGCGCTATTTGTGGAAGGTCGCTGTGGGCCGTATCTGAAATTGCTGCAAGTCTTTTTCTATCCAGATATTTCGGGGCCTCTGTCTGTGGGTATCGGCGCTTTGGCTGACCGGCTTGCGGGTCGCTTTCTGGCGCCGGTTCACTGGTTGCCATGGGTAGGCATACCCAGTGGTTTTTCGTCGCCGATGTGTCTGCGCAAGGCCGTCTGAATGCGATTTTCTG
>NZ_JAWRYI010000999.1:0-255 GCF_046534705.1 Pseudomonas sp. SIMBA_068 | reverse complement strand
GGCGACTCATCGCGGTAGGCCCCCATGTGGGCGTCCACTTCGCCGCGCTGTACCAGCCCGACCGAACGGGTATAGGGCACGCTGCAACGTTCGATGGTCACACCCAGCGGCTCGAAGACTTCGCGCAGGATGTCCCAGCCCAGCCCCTCGCCGTTGGCTTCGGTGTAATCGCTCCAGACCTCGCTGGCGATGCGAATGTGCCTGGGCTGCGCCTGCGGCTCCGCGGCCCGGACGCTGCAACAGCTCAAGGCAACC
>NZ_JAWRYI010000998.1:0-255 GCF_046534705.1 Pseudomonas sp. SIMBA_068 | reverse complement strand
ACGTTTGAATCGTTCATTTCATGGTAGAAATCGTTACCCTCACGAGTACGCTCACCAACACCTGCGAATACTGAGTAGCCGCTGTGCTCGATTGCGATGTTACGGATAAGTTCCATCATGTTTACGGTTTTACCAACACCGGCACCACCGAATAAACCAACTTTACCACCTTTAGCAAACGGACATACAAGGTCGATTACCTTGATACCTGTTTCTAAAAGTTCTACTGAACTTGATTGCTCTTCGTATGAAGGC
>NZ_JAWRYI010000997.1:0-255 GCF_046534705.1 Pseudomonas sp. SIMBA_068 | reverse complement strand
CCAGACAATCGAGAGCAGTGCAGCAAACAGAATGGCGGTGCCGGTGGCAGAGAACCAGTCAAACTTAAACACGGCGGCATAGGCTGTAGCCTCGCTGACCACTGGCGGCATACGGGCAACCAGTTTATCGAGGTACGGCACCGGAATATTGATCACCCACTCATACAGCGCGCCACCCGATGCGAACAGGGCTTTAAACGGCGGGATACTCCACAGTGTTACGGTAGCTGTCAGGAACAGGAACGGTGTCCAGGC
>NZ_JAWRYI010000120.1:0-376 GCF_046534705.1 Pseudomonas sp. SIMBA_068 | reverse complement strand
CGGCACGCCCCGGCATAGAAGTTACTGATGTCCTGCGGTACAGAGCACTCCATCAGTTCGAAGCAAATCATTCCCGGGATCCCGTTGTAGTGCAGCACGAACTCCAGCAGGCGGTCGGCCAGGTCATGGCTGTTGAGCAGGTGGGTGGGCAAATTGATCGACACGGGTATTTCATAACCGCGCTGGCGCCAACGCTCCTGGGCATGGATGGCTTGCTTGAGGACCACCCACAACAGGCGTTCCTCCAGCTCGAATGCCTTGATCGCCGGCAGGAACGCGGCTGGCAATAGTACGCCTTGCTCAGGGTGCATCCAGCGCACCAGGGCCTCGGCGGCGACGATACGGCCGTTGGCCAGGGACTTTTTCGGTTGGAACC
>NZ_JAWRYI010000996.1:0-255 GCF_046534705.1 Pseudomonas sp. SIMBA_068 | reverse complement strand
ATCAGCCCGACACTGGGCGCCTGGTGCGCGGCCTGGAGCAAGCGGTGCAACAACTCAGGGGCGACCGTGCCGCCGCTGAAGTGACGCATATCGCGGCGTTCGGCGATAACGCGGTAGACCGCGTCGCGATCGGCCTGGGGGAAAGCGTTGTCACTCATGGTGTGGTTGCGACCTCGACATCGGGCGCAAACAGCGCGGCAACGGCTTGGGGGTTGGACGGAAAGTAGAAGTGTACGTACGAAGCGGTCATCCGCC
>NZ_JAWRYI010000995.1:0-255 GCF_046534705.1 Pseudomonas sp. SIMBA_068 | reverse complement strand
GCCATGAATTTCTAACACTAAAGGATATTTTTTAGATTTATCAAACCCTGGCGGGTAAGCAATCCATCCTTGAATAGGTAATTGGTCGTAGCTTGATTTAAGCCAAATTTCTTCTACTTTAGCCAGTTGTTTATCACCCAGCGCATCGCTATTAAGTGAAGTTAAGCGCTCTGCCTTACCGCGTTTAATGGTGGCTATATCTGCAGGGCGTTGAGTGTCGGCAAGTGTAAACGCGATATCGCCGTTATTGCTTAC
>NZ_JAWRYI010000994.1:0-255 GCF_046534705.1 Pseudomonas sp. SIMBA_068 | reverse complement strand
CAGCCCCAGCAGTTGGAAGCTCATCGCCGCCGCGCTGTAGGCCAGGGTGTCGGTGCCGTGCAGGATCAGCACGGCGTCGCAGCCGGCGTCCACTGCCTCGACCACGGCGGTGCGCAGGCGCTGCCAGACTTGCCATAGATGTTGCGCAGGTGGAATTTCACCGTCGCTTCGGAAGTGGCGCGGATCTGGCTGATCTCCCACACCGTCTTGCCCTCCGAGGCCCATCGCAGGATCTCCAGTTCCGCTGGGGTCAAA
>NZ_JAWRYI010000993.1:0-255 GCF_046534705.1 Pseudomonas sp. SIMBA_068 | reverse complement strand
AGATGTATTTTTAACGTATTGCTTATTAAAAGATTCACCAAACATGGATTGGAAAGAGCAGGCTCGCAGCACTGAAAATTTAGATGCGGTTGTAAATCAGGGTAGAGAGCAAGGGTTGATGCTCAACGATAATAATACTCCGCGTAGCCTGCAATCTTGGGGGAATCAAATATTTGCTCAATTAACTGATGTTGCAAAGTGGATGGATAAAGCTTACGGCGTGAGTTATTACTCTGAAACAATTGAGCGAATGAG
>NZ_JAWRYI010000992.1:0-255 GCF_046534705.1 Pseudomonas sp. SIMBA_068 | reverse complement strand
GATGTTACCGGTTGGCGGTATCACACCGGAAACCATGGCGCGTTATCTGAGCCACGGCGCAAACGGCTTTGGCCTCGGTTCTGCGCTATATCACCCCGGCATGACGCCAGAGCAAGTCTATGAAAATGCAGTACTGTTTATGAACGCATGGAACAATTTAAATAGCAACTAACTGATAAATAAGGATATAAAAGCAATGATAAAACATCTTACCTTACCGAAAAAAATGGCTGCAATGGTACTTCTTGCAGGCGC
>NZ_JAWRYI010000991.1:0-255 GCF_046534705.1 Pseudomonas sp. SIMBA_068 | reverse complement strand
CTACGCGCAAGGTGATCCTCACCGCCGAAGGCGAACAGTTTCTGCCGCGCATTGCATCGGCCCTGCGTGAGATGGATGTCGCCCGGCAAGAACTGCGCGACATGGCCGACCTGAAACGCGGTGAAGTGCGTCTGGGTATTCCCCCGATGTTCGGCCTGCACTATGTGCCCGGCTTGATGAATGCCTTTCGCAAGCTATACCCAGGCATTGCCATGACCGTGTTCGAAGGCAGTGCCGAGGACATTGGCCACCGCC
>NZ_JAWRYI010000990.1:0-256 GCF_046534705.1 Pseudomonas sp. SIMBA_068 | reverse complement strand
GCCGGAACTCGGACTACTTAAGTTTGGGGCTAAAAGATGCTATGAATGATAAGAATTACACAGATCATTTAAAGCAATCACTTAACTCACATCTAGAGTTTTGGGACGGTCAGGTTCCAATCCGCGATAGCTCCAATAATAGCTACTTTGATGGAAAAGCAGTAAACAGTGAAAATGATGAACTGACGTTGATCTTACGAATGAATGATGAGGAGGATTCTCTCTCTTGGGAGATTGGTTGGCGCTTACCAGCAAC
>NZ_JAWRYI010000989.1:0-256 GCF_046534705.1 Pseudomonas sp. SIMBA_068 | reverse complement strand
ACACGGTTTTTACAAATCCACGACCATGAGTAGGTTTCAATGTGCATACAATTCGACGCTTCTAGTCACTCCAGCAGGACGCTTGCGAGACATGAATCAACCAGAACCCCCATCCTCAAGCGGCTTTCGCTCTTTTGCGATCGGGGTTGTGTGCGTGGCGGTGCTGTTGGGCACTTATTTCATGCGCCTCAACGCTGAGGTTGACCGAGAGCGGGAGCAGGTTGCAGAGCGCCTGGCTTTCTGCCAGCACCTCGAA
>NZ_JAWRYI010000988.1:0-256 GCF_046534705.1 Pseudomonas sp. SIMBA_068 | reverse complement strand
CTCGCTGCCTGGCGTGGTCCGGGTTGACAGCGCGCCCTCTTCGCCCAGCACCTCGACGATCGCGGCGCGGATCACCGCCGTCGCCTCATCATCAATCTCGGCGGCGGGCATCTCTTTTAATACGCGGACCTAGGCGCTGGCACCCAGTGCCGCCACGCTGTGAGTAATGGCGCGCGTGACCTGCTCTTTCAGCAGCGTCATCGGCCCGTTCTCCTGCGAACGCAGATCCCAGACTACGCGGGCTTCATCCGGCACC
>NZ_JAWRYI010000987.1:0-256 GCF_046534705.1 Pseudomonas sp. SIMBA_068 | reverse complement strand
GGCGTCTCGGGTGCGCTGCTCGAGCAGCTCGTTACGGCGGCGCTCGTCGTGGCTGAAGGCGAGGAATTCGTCGAGCAGTTCGGCGAACAGGCACGCGTCCTCGGTGTAATCGTTGAGCAGGCGCTGAATGATTCGCTCCACCCGCAGATGCAAACTGTCGCGCAGGCCCTCACCGCCTTGCTCCCAGCCGATCGCAGCAGCAGCGATCTCGTTGAGCAGGCGGCGGGCCGGGTGGCTGGCACGGCTGAACAATCCC
>NZ_JAWRYI010000986.1:0-256 GCF_046534705.1 Pseudomonas sp. SIMBA_068 | reverse complement strand
AAAACGTGTTGATGGTGCTGCTCAAGCCCGTTCTGCCTGCTGCACTCCCGCCAGCCAGCCTCTGGCCGTGGCTGTGGGCGCTTGGCACCATGACGGTCATCTCGCTGCTGGTGGGGCTACGACCATATCGCTTGTTGCTGGCAACGCAGCCTTTACGCGTATTACGTAATGATGTGGTAGCGAACGTCTGGCCGCTGAAGTTTTATCTGCCGATTGTCAGTGTGGTGGTTGTGCTGCTGCTCGCCGGATTAATGGG
>NZ_JAWRYI010000985.1:0-256 GCF_046534705.1 Pseudomonas sp. SIMBA_068 | reverse complement strand
CACCATCTGGGAGCTGCTGGAAGTGGAAAAACACACTGGCATGAAACTCACAGAATCTTTCGCCATGTGGCCCGGTGCATCGGTTTCGGGTTGGTACTTCAGCCACCCGGACAGCAAGTACTACGCTGTAGCACAAATTCAGCGCGATCAGGTTGAAGATTATGCCCGCCGTAAAGGTATGAGCGTTACCGAAGTTGAGCGCTGGCTGGCACCGAATCTGGGGTATGACGCGGACTGATTCACAAATCTGTCACTT
>NZ_JAWRYI010000984.1:0-256 GCF_046534705.1 Pseudomonas sp. SIMBA_068 | reverse complement strand
ACCAAATCGCTAAATTACGCGATTTATTTTAAGATAAGAAAACGCTACAAACACAGCTCTCTAAATGGCAATGTTGCTGCGCCTATCGACACCGGAAAATTATCAATATTAGACACCACCAGCTTAGGCATTGGGCGTTTAGCACCTCGTCTAAATTGCGCGTAAACCTCAGTACGTGCTATCACTTTTTCAGCCAGCTCTTTAGGTATATGGCCGCCAATAATAATCGCTTCTGCATCTAATAACGCCGAGCAAC
>NZ_JAWRYI010000983.1:0-256 GCF_046534705.1 Pseudomonas sp. SIMBA_068 | reverse complement strand
ATTGAAATCTAACGGTTGTGCGGGAACGACCGCTTTTAATGCGTCCAGGCCGCCCATGCCGTTAACAGCCAGCCACACGGAATAACCGCCCAGGCAGGCGATAGCCGGAACCGCAATCACCGAAAGAACCGTCAGCGCCGAAATGCCAAAAAAGACGGTGACGGTCATCAGTAAACCGGAAACGGCAATCAGCAAATTAATATCCAGCCCGGTTGCCTTACCCACCGGAATGGCAAACATCGCCACACCGACGCCA
>NZ_JAWRYI010000982.1:0-256 GCF_046534705.1 Pseudomonas sp. SIMBA_068 | reverse complement strand
CGGCAGTGATCTCGAAGCTCTGCTTGAGCACCAGGGGCAGCAGCAGGGCGATCACCGCGAAACCCAGGAACACCCGTTTGATCAGGCGCCGATTGACAAAGAACACGAGCAGGAACTCGTGCAGGTAGTTTTCGATCTTGGTCATCAAGAGGGAACTCAGTTGTTGTTCGTTTCTTTGTTGTCGACGCGGTAGCCGAAGCTGAACCCGACACCCTGGAACATGATCACGTCCGCCAGCTGCTTGCTCAGGGCGCCG
>NZ_JAWRYI010000981.1:0-256 GCF_046534705.1 Pseudomonas sp. SIMBA_068 | reverse complement strand
CTACCGGCAGCGGCCAGAACTGCAGAGGCGACAAAATGCTCCGCTTTATCCCGTCCGCTCTACTGATCTTTTGCCATATGGGCGCATCCACTACGCAACAGACCAGCAAGCAGCACACTTCGCATAACAGATGCCTTATTGGCCGCAGCGATTAAAGAATCCGGCTGATCAGGCGATCGATACGTATCCGGCGCAGACGGCGAATCAGCTTGCGCACCTTGGCCGGGTAATCAGCAATACTCTCAAGCTCACGGAA
>NZ_JAWRYI010000980.1:0-256 GCF_046534705.1 Pseudomonas sp. SIMBA_068 | reverse complement strand
AGATAAATGTATATCCTTCAGCGATGGCATCACAAATGTCAGGCGGAGTCGTTGCCTACGAAGTAAAAATTGGGGACCCAGACGCACAACTCGTAAGAATATTCGACTACGAAGAGAACGACCTTACAAATGACATCAACGAACAAATAGCTTACCGGACTAAATGGGCCGAATCCTTGTAAGACCCTCTCACTCTTTCTATTTAGGTTAGAAAACACATTGGAAAGCAAAACAGTATTCACAATAGCAAACAACC
>NZ_JAWRYI010000979.1:0-256 GCF_046534705.1 Pseudomonas sp. SIMBA_068 | reverse complement strand
GTCACCGGGCAGCATCACGTCGAGGATGACCAGGTCTGGCACGCGCCGCTCGATCGCCTGCCAGAGCGCTTTGCCATCGCAGGCGACGTCTACCTCGTAGCCATGCTGGCGAAGAAACTTCTGTAACAGGTCGAGCACCTCGACATCATCGTCGACGATCAGCAAATGGCTCACGAAAAAGCACCACGAACAAGGTAACCAAGCGGTACTTTAAGGCCATCACCCTGCGGCCGTCATATATTTCAACCCGGTAACA
>NZ_JAWRYI010000978.1:0-256 GCF_046534705.1 Pseudomonas sp. SIMBA_068 | reverse complement strand
CGTACCGTGGAATCAGGTACCGGGGACATTCACCCCCTGGCAACCTTTACCGGAACCCACTGATGTACTGTTTTATGAAGGTTTACACGGCGGCGTAGTCACGCCACAGCATAACGTTGCGCAGCATGTGGACTTACTGGTCGGCGTGGTGCCTATCGTTAACCTTGAGTGGATTCAAAAACTGATCCGCGACACCAGCGAGCGCGGGCACTCACGAGAAGCAGTGATGGACTCAGTAGTGCGTTCAATGGAAGAC
>NZ_JAWRYI010000977.1:0-256 GCF_046534705.1 Pseudomonas sp. SIMBA_068 | reverse complement strand
ATCGAGGGCACCGAGTCCCATGCCGGCTCGACCCCGATGGCGAACCGCCGCGATGCGTTGACCGCCGCCGCCCGGCTCATCCTCGATGTCGAGGCGATCGGCCGTGCCCACGCTCCCGGCGTACTGACGGTGGGCCATGCCGATACCTTCCCGAACTCCCGCAATGTCGTCCCGGGCCAGGTCAGCCTGCAGATCGACATGCGCCATCCCAGCGAAGCCGGGCTGGACGCCATGGAAGCGGCACTGCGGCAGGCCG
>NZ_JAWRYI010000976.1:0-256 GCF_046534705.1 Pseudomonas sp. SIMBA_068 | reverse complement strand
AATGATTTTAGCTAGTTTGGGTAATATGACTTCCGATGCCCCTAAAAAAGAGGTGAATATTTAATGGAGCTATTATACGCATCGTGCGTTGGTGTATTAGTTAGCTGCGGTATATTTTTACTGTTGAGAGCACGGACGTTTCCTGTAGTACTGGGTCTTACCATGATTTCGTATGCAGTAAACTTATTTTTATTTTCATCGGGGCGTTTAACTATAAATAAAGCAGTGGTACTTGGTACCGGAGCTGATTACGCCG
>NZ_JAWRYI010000975.1:0-256 GCF_046534705.1 Pseudomonas sp. SIMBA_068 | reverse complement strand
GCCGATCCGCTGTCGCTGATTATTGGCGCTCGCTATACCCAATGGAGCACCCATGGCAGCAGCGGAGAGATGACCAAAAATAACACCACGCCTTATGCAGGGCTTGTGTATGACATTAATGACACCTGGTCCGCCTATGGCAGCTACACCGCCATTTTCCTGCCGCAGACTTATCGCGATACTCACGGCAGTTACCTCTCACCGGTGACAGGTAAAAGTTACGAGACCGGTCTGAAATCCGCCTGGAACGATGGCC
>NZ_JAWRYI010000974.1:0-256 GCF_046534705.1 Pseudomonas sp. SIMBA_068 | reverse complement strand
AAGCCAAGCGCGCTGACTCCTGCCGATCAAAATCATAAATGGAATACTTTTTACTTTTGGAATGGCCTTCCATTTATGATAGTGTCATCACCGCCCACTGAGAAAGCCTGGTGTTCTGCAAAAGATGCCGCTGCCAGAAAGGCGTTCTGATAAAAACAAAAACAGGAGTCATCTATGTCGAGTTCTCCCAACCTTGATGTCAGCACCTTCATGGACGCTAGAAAAATGAGCGCCAGGCAATGGCTGGTGCTGTTTC
>NZ_JAWRYI010000973.1:0-256 GCF_046534705.1 Pseudomonas sp. SIMBA_068 | reverse complement strand
CCCACACCAAAGATCAGGATGCTGGCCAAGAAGGGCACCCGCCAGCCCCAGCTCATCATGTCGTCGACCGGCAGCATCTGCACCAGGTAGAACGCTGCGGCAGACATCACGAACCCGCCGGAAACACCCAACTGGCTCCAGGCCGCATAGAACCCGACCCGGTCCTTGGGCGCATTCTCGCTCAGCAGCAGCACGCCGCCGCCCCATTCGCCGCCCGACGCGACGCCTTGCAGCACGCGCAAAATGACCAGGCAGG
>NZ_JAWRYI010000972.1:0-256 GCF_046534705.1 Pseudomonas sp. SIMBA_068 | reverse complement strand
ACAAGACTCGTGCCCTGGCCAAGACAGCGATTGAAAGCGGCAAGGTGCATCACCGGGGCGAGCGCTGCAAACCGGGCAAGGAGCCGCGGGTAGGCGATGAATACCAGATTCGCGCCGGCTTCGACGAACGCACCGTGGTGGTCCAGGCCCTGTCCATCGTCCGCCGTGGCGCTCCTGAAGCGCAGGCTCTGTACGCGGAAACCGAGGCCAGCATCGCCAAGCGCGAAGCCGCTGCGGCCCAGCGCAAGGCTGGTGC
>NZ_JAWRYI010000971.1:0-256 GCF_046534705.1 Pseudomonas sp. SIMBA_068 | reverse complement strand
CTGGCCGCTGCCCAGCACGGTGATGGAATGCTTCTGCTGCAGTTCCGCTTTGTTGACCAGATAGTGGCTTGAGTGCGTCAGGCGCTGGCGGTGCGGCTGGCTGCACTCCGGCATCCAGGCTTTAGGCCCGGTGCCGAGGATCAGATGTCGTGCCAGATAGTTCTGTTTCTGACCATTCCGGGTGTCGGTGCCCTGGAGTTGATAGACGCCAGCCGCCTCATCGTAGCTGACATACTCAACGTGGCTGTTCCAGCGC
>NZ_JAWRYI010000970.1:0-256 GCF_046534705.1 Pseudomonas sp. SIMBA_068 | reverse complement strand
CCATTCTCGGCGCTATTTCTTACGCCACGGAAGATTTATTTGCCGCGGGCGTTATCGCGCTAATGGTCGCTATTTCTACGTTGCTGAACTTTATTCAGGAAGCACGTTCCACTAAAGCGGCAGATGCCCTGAAAGCGATGGTCAGCAATACCGCGACGGTGCTGCGCGTAATTAACGACAAAGGCGAAAATGGCTGGCTGGAGATCCCGATCGACCAGCTGGTGCCCGGCGATATTATAAAACTGGCGGCGGGGGA
>NZ_JAWRYI010000119.1:0-377 GCF_046534705.1 Pseudomonas sp. SIMBA_068 | reverse complement strand
GCTGGCTGACCAGCATCGCCTATGGCCCCGGTATCGCCCTGCATCTGCTTGGCCCGCTGGCCGCCTCGGCTGTGCTGGTGTTCGCCGTGCATTCCGGCCCACTGGCCCAACCCTGGCCGGTGCTGGGCAGCTATGCCCTAGCGGGCGCGGTCGGCCTGGCCATGCGCGAAGGCTTCGGCCCCGAGCTGTGGGTAGCCGCAGCCGCCCTGGGCATCTCGCTGCTGGTGATGTGCCTGCTGCGCTGCCTGCACCCGCCGGGTGGCGGGGTGGCGGTGAGTGCAGTGCTGGCTGACTCAGGGCTGACGGCCATGGGCGACCACTTGCTGGAGCCGGTGCTGCTCAATGCGTTGATCCTGGTGACAGTGGCGATTGTCTAC
>NZ_JAWRYI010000969.1:0-256 GCF_046534705.1 Pseudomonas sp. SIMBA_068 | reverse complement strand
CCCACCGAGGCCCTGAGGCGGTAAAGCTCCGGGTCGTGCCAGGTTTCCGCGCTGCCTTCCGCCACGCCCACTGCCAGGTCACGATAGAGTCCGACGCTCATGCCCAGCGCCTGACTGTGCGTCCAGCAGCCAGAGAACTGCTGCTGCGCCAGCCATTGCAGCCATTGCCAGAAGGCGATCTCCTCTTCATGCTGTTCACACCACTGCTGCACCTCCGGCAACTGGCTGTTGCGCCACCCTTCCGGCCACGCAGGCC
>NZ_JAWRYI010000968.1:0-256 GCF_046534705.1 Pseudomonas sp. SIMBA_068 | reverse complement strand
GCCATGCCCCCGCCTGGGCACATGGCGATGCCCCCGATCAGGTTCAGGTCCTGCAAGAAAAACTGCCCAGCAACGCCCCCGGTAAAAAGGCGGTGATGCTCACCGTCAGCTATGCCCCCGGCCAGGCGTCGCCCGCCCACCAGCACCCAGGGGCGGTCATGGCCTACGTAGTGGAAGGTGCGGTGGTATCAAAGCTCAATGATGAACAAGAAAAGACCTACAAGGCCGGCGAGTACTGGTACGAGGCGCCTGGGAC
>NZ_JAWRYI010000967.1:0-256 GCF_046534705.1 Pseudomonas sp. SIMBA_068 | reverse complement strand
ACGCCCAGCGCCAGTGAACCCAGATAGAAACCGGCAAAACTGGCATCCTCTTTCAGCGGCGTGTAGCGACTGACCGCGCCAGAGAGCAGCGCCACGGCTAAACCGGCGATCAGGCCGCCAACACCCATCGCGACCAGTGACAATCCGGAGATCAGATAGCCAATGGCGGCACCGGGCAGCACCGCGTGTGATAAGGCATCGCCAATCAGGCTCATACGTCGCAGGGAGAGGAATACCCCGAGCGGCGTGGCGCTGA
>NZ_JAWRYI010000966.1:0-256 GCF_046534705.1 Pseudomonas sp. SIMBA_068 | reverse complement strand
CATGCGTGTAATTAAGGTTAATCGTCCTGGAATATTGTCAGGATTTAATGCATCAATTAGGCGGATTAATTCATCTGGGTCCATACCAGGACCTACTTTTACGCCAATTGGGTTTTTAATTCCTTTAAAAAACTCAATGTGTGCGTGGTCTAATTGACGTGTGCGCTCACCGATCCAAACAAAATGCGCTGAACAGTCATACCAGTCGCCTGATAAGTGATCGCGTCGTGTTAGTGCTTCTTCATAGCCCAATAAC
>NZ_JAWRYI010000965.1:0-256 GCF_046534705.1 Pseudomonas sp. SIMBA_068 | reverse complement strand
GCGGGCCATGGCGTTGGAGAAGATAAAGCCCTGGCCGAACGCGACAAGCATGATGCCACCCAGGATGCTGACCAGGTTCAACCCAGCAGGCATGGCGGCGATGCTCAACACGCCGAGCAGGAACAGCAGCATGCCCGTCCACATCAACGTGGCCGCCTGGACCCTGCGGATCAACGCGCGATTGACCAGCGTCCCAACCAGATAGCAACTGCCCACCGCCAGTGCCGTAGTGCCGAAGTATTGTGCGTCGTGGCCC
>NZ_JAWRYI010000118.1:0-378 GCF_046534705.1 Pseudomonas sp. SIMBA_068 | reverse complement strand
CTCAGCAACCTGACCACACTGACCCTGCCGGATGGGCGCAAGGTCAATCACCTGTACTACGGCAGCGGCCACCTGCACCAGTTGAACCTGGACGGGCTGGTGATCAGCGACATCGAGCGAGACGACCTGCACCGAGAGGTGTACCGCACGCAGGGCAAGCTCACCAGTTGCTTCGGTTATGACGCCATGGGGCGCAAGGCATGGCAGTTTGCGTCGACCTTGCCGGCCGACAAGCTCTCGCAAGTGCACAACGCCGGTGTGAATACGTCGCTGCTGGTCGAGCACGCCTACAACCCGATTCATCGGCGTTACCAGTACGACCCGGCCGGTGAACTGGTGCGCACCCTCGACAAGCTGCGTGGCGAGATCAAGTACGAA
>NZ_JAWRYI010000964.1:0-256 GCF_046534705.1 Pseudomonas sp. SIMBA_068 | reverse complement strand
AATGGTCGCTGCTCATTCAGCGGCCTGCAGGGTCAATTGATCTTCAAGCTTCTAGGCGACGAACGTTTCCATCTTCTCCAAGGTTTCAAACCAGTAGCGGACATCGTCACTCAGGTAATCCACTTCGATTTCAAAACAGCCTTCAATGGCGGTAATGACTTCGACGGCCATCAGGCTGTCGAAACGCTCGCCAATGAAGTCGCGAAAACTATCCTGTTTCTCGATGGCAAGGACTTCGTCGCCCAGTAACTGCGCC
>NZ_JAWRYI010000963.1:0-256 GCF_046534705.1 Pseudomonas sp. SIMBA_068 | reverse complement strand
CCTGACTTACCCACTGCCCAAAGCAATTGCCATGCCATCTACCGACGCAATCGATTACCTGGCAGAGCCGGGTACGGCTAAGAGAATTCCGAACCAAAACGAGGCGCGATTATGGTGCAATGCACCGATGCCGCGCAATCGTTTTCCTGCGGCAAACAGGCAGCCCCGAAAAACTCTGCGCCAGCGCACGCTTCCGCACTCTCACAGGCGAAGCTGGTCACGTTTCAGCACGCTGCCTCAGCAACCTTTTCTGGCC
>NZ_JAWRYI010000962.1:0-256 GCF_046534705.1 Pseudomonas sp. SIMBA_068 | reverse complement strand
CAGACAATTCATCAGTTCAGTACGTCCGGAACCGACCAGTCCGGCAAAGCCTAATATTTCTCCCCGGCAGACGCTAAATGAGATATCCCGGACCTTTTTTCTGTCACGACTGGTGACGTTCCGCACCTCAAAAACCGTTTCGTGCGCAAGGTTGCTGACATTCTCCTTCATCGCGTTAAAACGGTTTTGCAGTTCGCGGCCTACCATCAGACGGACGATATCGTCATTTGACACATCGCTTACTATGCCGCTGCAA
>NZ_JAWRYI010000961.1:0-256 GCF_046534705.1 Pseudomonas sp. SIMBA_068 | reverse complement strand
CATGCTGTGTTCACGGGACGCTTAGCGACATGTGACCTTGTGGGCACCCTGGGGGGAGACGCCGGCAACGAGTTCTCCAGTGGTATGGCGGACATGGGCTTGGCTCCATTCTTGAGGTCGTTGTTTGGGCTTGAACGCGATAAAGTGACCCGCCTCAAAGCACCTGACACACAAGCTGCGCCTCTGCACATTCCAGCCCGCGATCGCGCCCCGATTCAAAGGCTACATTTTCAGGACGAATACCCCATGAGCCAAC
>NZ_JAWRYI010000960.1:0-256 GCF_046534705.1 Pseudomonas sp. SIMBA_068 | reverse complement strand
ATTCGATGTGTTCATTTTTAATACTTTCTACACCAAAAAATGCACTAAATGGTGCACTTAGCGTTTTGTTAGGCACTTCATCAATAGCTACTTTTCGTGTCAAGCGACTACTGCATTGGGTTAACATAAAATGAGTATATGCATACAGAGGTAAAGTTATGTGCTCAAATTGATACTGCTTATTAGGTGCTACCAATAAAGCCATTATTTTTACTAAGCTGTCTAATCGATTTACTATAAATCTTTGTAGTGGATG
>NZ_JAWRYI010000959.1:0-256 GCF_046534705.1 Pseudomonas sp. SIMBA_068 | reverse complement strand
ATCACAGCATTGATAATATGCTGGCATTCCTGCGCGATATTCATCGTCACGTTGCCCGTGAACTGGGTGATGAACGCATGTGGCCATTTAGTATGCCGTGCGTGATTGACGATGCGGACAATATTGAGCTGGCGCAATATGGCACATCCAATATTGGTCAGATGAAGACGCTTTACCGCGAAGGGCTGAAAAACCGCTACGGCGCGTTGATGCAGACCATCTCCGGCATTCACTATAACTTCTCACTGCCACTCTC
>NZ_JAWRYI010000958.1:0-256 GCF_046534705.1 Pseudomonas sp. SIMBA_068 | reverse complement strand
CCACCACCGGCTATGTGGATATCGCCATCGGGTTGCTGGCCTCCCTGCTGGTGAATTGCCCGCTTGCCGCGCCGACGCAGCGGCTGTCCATCCCGCTGACCGTGCAGGCCACGGTGCAGAAGAACTGCACGATCAACACCACCAACCTGGCGTTCCCGCCGCAGGGTCTGCTCAATCAGGCCGTCACCGGGAATGCGCAGGTCACGGTGCGATGCACCAACAGCAATGCGTTTGCGGTCGCGCTCAATGGCGGCTC
>NZ_JAWRYI010000957.1:0-256 GCF_046534705.1 Pseudomonas sp. SIMBA_068 | reverse complement strand
ATTGAAGGCACCGACCGATCGTCGCTGCGCATTCTCGGTTCCGTGGGCGAGCCAATCAACCCGGAAGCGTGGGAGTGGTACTGGAAAAAAATCGGCAACGAGAAATGTCCGGTGGTCGATACCTGGTGGCAGACCGAAACTGGCGGTTTCATGATCACGCCGCTGCCTGGCGCTACCGAGCTGAAAGCCGGTTCGGCAACACGTCCGTTCTTCGGCGTGCAACCGGCGCTGGTCGATAACGAAGGTAACCCGCTGG
>NZ_JAWRYI010000956.1:0-257 GCF_046534705.1 Pseudomonas sp. SIMBA_068 | reverse complement strand
GCAAAACTTTCTTTAAGCGCTTGCAAACCATGCCCCATCATATCGCCAAGCACAAATGCACTGCACTCATCGTTAATGGGCATAAAAAAGTCACCACCGTTTCCCAAGCTAATAGACCCAAAAAGGTGCGCGCCTTTATCATTTTGTAAATGAATTTTAGACGGTGTAGATTCAAATGTTGTTTGATACGATAAGTAAGCAAAACGGTGTGTTACTCGTTCAATGCTCTGCAGCAATTTATTTTTTTTAACTGGCTT
>NZ_JAWRYI010000955.1:0-257 GCF_046534705.1 Pseudomonas sp. SIMBA_068 | reverse complement strand
CCATGACCTGGGTGTGGCCGCCGACCGCGCCGACCGGATCCTGGTGATGCAACACGGCGAGCTCGTCGAGCAGGGGCCACCACGCCAGATCCTCGGCGCGCCACAGCACGACTACACCCGCGCTTTGATTGGTGCCGCCCCCGCGCTCGCCAAACGTCGCGCGCCCTTGACCCGCATCGATCCCGCGCAGCCTCCCATCCTGAGTTTGCAAAACGTGGGCAAAACGTTTGCGCTGCCCAAGGTCAAGGGTGAGGACT
>NZ_JAWRYI010000954.1:0-257 GCF_046534705.1 Pseudomonas sp. SIMBA_068 | reverse complement strand
GGAATCTGGCTGGCGCGCCGCAGAAACCAATGTGGCGAAAAGTGAGGCCGAAAAACGCGGAATTACGCTGAAAATTGCCGATGGTCAGCAAAAGCAGGAAAACCAGATTAAAGCGGTACGTTCCTTCGTCGCGCAAGGGGTGGATGCGATCTTTATCGCTCCGGTGGTTGCGACTGGTTGGGAACCGGTATTAAAAGAGGCGAAAGATGCCGAAATCCCGGTCTTCTTGCTCGATCGTTCTATTGATGTGAAAGACA
>NZ_JAWRYI010000953.1:0-257 GCF_046534705.1 Pseudomonas sp. SIMBA_068 | reverse complement strand
GACGGCATGAGCCTGTTCGCCTTCCCGGACGACCGCCACCGCGCGCTGATGGCCATCAATAACGAATACACCAACTACCGCTACCTCTACCCCCATGGCGGCTTGCCGCAATCCGCCGAAGACGTGCGCAAGGCCCAGGCCAGCGAAGGCGTGTCGGTGATTGAAGTGCAGCGCAAGAATGGCCAGTGGCAGTTCGTCCAGGGCTCGCGCTACAACCGACGGATCCACGGCAACACGCCGATCCGCCTGAGTGGCCC
>NZ_JAWRYI010000952.1:0-257 GCF_046534705.1 Pseudomonas sp. SIMBA_068 | reverse complement strand
CAAACGGCAGCAAGCCACTATAGCCCAAGACTTTAAAACGACTTGGAGATAACGTATTGAAAACTGCACTCATGGCCACGTTCTTCCTATGCGGCTAGTATCATATTTCAGGTATGTCGCCCAATGAGGTTAAGGAATTCGTGCCGGGTAGTCGGGGAGTCTCGGAACTCACCCAGCATTACCGATGAAATCATCACTGAGTTCTGCTTTTCTACACCTCGCATCATCATGCACATGTGCTTGGCCTCGATAACGAC
>NZ_JAWRYI010000951.1:0-257 GCF_046534705.1 Pseudomonas sp. SIMBA_068 | reverse complement strand
ATCGCAACAGGGGTATCAAAAGGTTGCCAAGCTAACGCAAATAATTATGCGCTCAATCACGGTACTTGCAAGTCACAATAAAAAAGATGCCGAGCGGTTTATTGAGCTCGGTTTAACCTCCTCAAAAAGCCATGTTACAGGCTCAATTAAGTTTGATATAAGCCCAAGCAATGAGCAACTAACTAAAGTAGCAAATCTTAAAGCCGAATATAAAACCCAAGAGCGTTTTGTATGGGTGGCAGGTTCTACTCACCCAC
>NZ_JAWRYI010000117.1:0-379 GCF_046534705.1 Pseudomonas sp. SIMBA_068 | reverse complement strand
CCTGCTGATAGGCCTCGACAAAAAGGCTGAGACTCTCGGCGTCGACCCGGCCATCGCCGTGGGAGATGGTTTCCAGCGCGATGTCGTAGACCCGTGGCAGGCCGGCCGAGGGGCCGTTGTCCAGCCGCGGCAGTTGCAGGCTGTAGTCTGTCGGCAGATGACGTTTGGCGATGCGGATATGGGTCTCGACCAGGTAGAAGTTGTCGAGCAACCATTGCGCCGCTGGCAGCGCTGGGCGCGAGCTGGGCAGAGCGCCAGCAAGGGAGGTACAACAGGTGGAGAGCATCCGCTCGTTGTCAGCCAGACGGTCGAGCAGCGAATCATCTGCGGGCAGTTGGCTCAAACGATGCTGGCTAGCAAGCCAGGTGCCGTGTTCCGC
>NZ_JAWRYI010000950.1:0-257 GCF_046534705.1 Pseudomonas sp. SIMBA_068 | reverse complement strand
AAAATACCTCGATATGGCACAACAATATCAGCACCTCGGCCCGATGTATGAAGTGCCGGAAGGTCTGCGTAATAAAGCGCGTCATAACGAACCGTACTATCCCCCGGTTGAGCCAGCCCGTCCGGTTGGCGACCTGAAAACGGCTTAAGGAGTCACAATGGAACAGGTTGTCATTGTCGATGCAATTCGCACCCCGATGGGCCGTGCGAAGGGCGGTGCTTTTCGTCACGTGCGTGCAGAAGATCTCTCCGCTCATT
>NZ_JAWRYI010000949.1:0-257 GCF_046534705.1 Pseudomonas sp. SIMBA_068 | reverse complement strand
CGCCCGCTGACGCGGCAGGGAATGCCCGCTTCCTGCAAACGGCCGTCGATCTCAGAAAGAATCTTCTGGATCATCTCTTTACGATTACCGCGCGCGGCTTTCACCACCTCTTTAATGACCCGATAACGGTTCGGATAGAGGGCCTCAAAACCGAGCTCTTCCAGCTCTGTTTTAAGATGATGAATACCCAGGCGGTGCGCCAGCGGACTGTAAATCTCTAACGTTTCCAGCGCGATGCGGCGACTGTTGTCCGGGCG
>NZ_JAWRYI010000948.1:0-257 GCF_046534705.1 Pseudomonas sp. SIMBA_068 | reverse complement strand
CATCTGCATCGCACCGTCACCCACCAGCGCCACTATCGGTTTATCGGGATGGGCAAATTTTGCGGCAATCGCATAAGGCACCGCCGCGCCCATACAGGCCAGGCCGCCGGAGAGCGAGGCGCGCTGACCCTGCTTAACCCGATAGTCGCGGGCGAACCAGTTGGCACAGGAACCGGAGTCCGAGGTGAAAATAGCGTTATCCGGCAGTTGTGGAGACAACTCCCACACCACCCGCCGCGGATTGAGCGGATTAGAGG
>NZ_JAWRYI010000947.1:0-257 GCF_046534705.1 Pseudomonas sp. SIMBA_068 | reverse complement strand
ACTTCTACCACGAAATGAAGGACTCGAACGTTCTCGACAAGGTCGCGCTGGTGTACGGCCAGATGAACGAGCCGCCGGGCAACCGTCTGCGCGTCGCGCTGACCGGCCTGACGATGGCCGAGCACTTCCGTGACGAAGGCCTCGACGTGCTGTTCTTCGTCGACAACATCTACCGTTTCACGCTGGCCGGTACCGAAGTGTCGGCACTGCTCGGCCGTATGCCGTCGGCAGTGGGCTATCAGCCGACGCTGGCTGAA
>NZ_JAWRYI010000946.1:0-257 GCF_046534705.1 Pseudomonas sp. SIMBA_068 | reverse complement strand
CTGATGAAAACGCGATTGTATTTGAAACTCGCGCACGCGATTTACCAAGTCCAGTACCTGCAAGTTGGAATGTACAAACGCTTGATGGCAAAAAAGTAAAAGTAACAATAGCTGCAGACTTAGACGTAAAGCTTGATTCTACACGTGATAACCCAATTAAATCGGCAGGGCAGTTTCCTACCGGGTTTGATCCATCAATTATGTATAACAGCCGTTATCAGCCACGCGGTTTGCAAGCCACCATATTTGCTGCAAAC
>NZ_JAWRYI010000945.1:0-257 GCF_046534705.1 Pseudomonas sp. SIMBA_068 | reverse complement strand
CCACGGGTCGCCCTGGGTGCCCAGGAATTCGTCCGCACCCTGGCCGAGGGCCAGGGCCGCGCCCCATTCGATGAGTTCGTAGGTGGCGCTGATCGCCAGCACCACGCACACCGACAGGAAGGCCTGCATCTTTCGTCCCCGCACATGGTCGCCCCGCAGCAGGATCTCTCGGGCGACCAGGGCCGGTACGAAGCCCTGGAAGAAATGACCGATCTTGTCATAGGGGTTGCGGCCCAGGTGCAGCAGGTCCTGCAGGG
>NZ_JAWRYI010000944.1:0-257 GCF_046534705.1 Pseudomonas sp. SIMBA_068 | reverse complement strand
CACTCCTGGAATGACGATCACACGGTAAACGAGCCCTGGATGTACCCGGAGGTCACACCGATGATCCGCGAGGCGATCCGGCTGCGCTATCGCCTGATGCCCTACCTCTATAACCTGGCGTGGCAGGCCAGTGTGGAAGATGAGCCGATGCTGCGTCCGACCTTCCTCGATCATGAGCAGGATCCGCTGACCTATCAGGAGTGTGATGACTTTATGCTGGGGCGCGATCTGCTGGTCGCCAGCGTAGTAGAGCAGGG
>NZ_JAWRYI010000116.1:0-380 GCF_046534705.1 Pseudomonas sp. SIMBA_068 | reverse complement strand
GTGCCACTCTAGGGCAACGGTTTCAAAGAGAAGGCTCGCCCGCTGGGCTGCGATCTTGGCCTTCTGCTTTTCTTCCATCGGATCAAGGTTGTCGAGCAACAAAGCCTTGGCCTCATCACGCTTGGTCCTCGCGACGGCCAACGAAACGATGGGGTACTTGCCGATGATCAGCGTGCCTTCCTTGCCGTTGGGTTTGAAATACCGCAGCCGCCAAGTCTTCGAGCCACTGGGCGTGACGTATAGGTACATACCCCCGCCGTCGAACAGTTTGTAGGCCCGATCACGCGGCTTGGCCGTGCGGCATTTGAGGTCGCTGAGCGGAATGGCTAGGCGTGGCATAGGGGTACGTTCTCCATTCAGGAAAGACGCTGTACCCCAAA
>NZ_JAWRYI010000943.1:0-257 GCF_046534705.1 Pseudomonas sp. SIMBA_068 | reverse complement strand
ATTTTAGAGCTTAAAAGTATTTCGGCCCAAGCCCTAAGAGTTTGTTTTAACGTGTTTTTACCTTTACCATTATTGCGTTTTAACTCGCTTACCAATACACCTATACCCAAACATAAACACAGCGCTAAATAGTTAGCTAAAAAGTTAGAATACGTAAATGTACCAATGGCCCGGTCGGTATGTTTATAGCCAAAAATAGGGCTAACTACATCGGGCGATAAATTTAAGTAACTGGCATACAAAGCCTGAAAAACCCC
>NZ_JAWRYI010000942.1:0-257 GCF_046534705.1 Pseudomonas sp. SIMBA_068 | reverse complement strand
ATCCTGAATGACCGGCGCAGGAGGCAGCAGGGCCTTCATTGGTTCGTTGGCGATGCGCTTCTGTTCATTCTGCTGGCGTTGCTGGTTGGCCTTGCGGTACAGGCGCAGCAGGCGCACAGGCAGCCTGACCAGGCCGCCCAGGGAGCTGGCGCTGTTCTTGATCTGATAGCCCAGCTGGTAGGTCATGCTGGTGCGCGTTTTGACCAGACGCTGCTCTGCAAGGTGACGCTGTGTATTGGCTCTCTCCAGATTGGCAT
>NZ_JAWRYI010000941.1:0-257 GCF_046534705.1 Pseudomonas sp. SIMBA_068 | reverse complement strand
ACTCCAACTACCTGACCGCCCCCTTCGCCTCGGGCTCGTCCAACGGTGCCGGTACTGCCACCGCCGCCAGCTTCAGCGACTTCGGCCTGGCCGAAGAAACCTGGTCGAGCGGCCGCGGCCCTGCGTCCAACAACGGCCTGTGCGCCTATACCCCTTCGCGCGGGGTGATTTCGGTACGTGGCAACTGGCCGCTGACGCCGACCATGGACGTGGTGGTGCCGTATGCCCGTACCATGGCCGACCTGCTGGAAATCCTC
>NZ_JAWRYI010000940.1:0-257 GCF_046534705.1 Pseudomonas sp. SIMBA_068 | reverse complement strand
CCATTTGCTGCAAGTTGTCCAGGGTCTGGCGCAACTGGCCTTCGAAGTCCTTGGCCAGCACCTCATTGCTCAACGCCGAGACCGGGGTCTGCGCCGAGAGGTAAATGGTTTGCCCGTGGCTGACCTTGATACCCTGGGAATACGTCCCCAGGGGCAGCGGCGCCTTGTCAGTGAAAATCACGTTGTCTTCGCCCAGGAAAGGCTTGGCGACAGGCTGGAGCTGAGCATTTGTCTGCATGGTGACGTTCCTTGTTAAG
>NZ_JAWRYI010000939.1:0-257 GCF_046534705.1 Pseudomonas sp. SIMBA_068 | reverse complement strand
AGCAGCATGAACAGGGTGACGTTGTGTTTTTGCGCGCAGCTGCGCAGTTGCGCGGCCAGTGCCGGCTCAATCGCGAAGTTGTGCCGTGTGCCTTGGTAGCTGGGCATGGCCGGGCGCGGGTGGTCGGTGGGCAGCTCCAGAACCGGATGTTCATCGCCCAGGCGAGCCTGCCAGTACTCCAACTGGCGGGCCTGCTCGCCCGCTTCCAGCCAGCGGCGCTGCCCATCCAGTACAGTGACTACGCCCTGTGGCAGCGC
>NZ_JAWRYI010000938.1:0-257 GCF_046534705.1 Pseudomonas sp. SIMBA_068 | reverse complement strand
GTCCGGTTTTTTCCCCGGATTACTGTAGTCCGGCTTGTAGTTGAAATGTTTCGCCCCTTCGGTAATGGGCTTGTTGCTCATGGATTCACTGGGGCCGAAATCGCTTCTAGGCACGCCAGGACCACGACCACCACTGCCTGGCGACACCGGTGGTGGGCTGGGCGAGGCATCATCCGCATCCGGAAACCATTCCTTCAACAGTCGCTTGAGAAACTCACGAAACTGCGCGGAAGCCTCTGCGATCAGCTCGTCAATCA
>NZ_JAWRYI010000013.1:0-153196 GCF_046534705.1 Pseudomonas sp. SIMBA_068 | reverse complement strand
GAGAAGCCGCCATTCTTCATGGTCCGTGGCGGCACCGAAGTCATCCACATCAACTTCCGCTCTGCCGAAGTCGATGCTGTTTACTTCCCGCAGGTCGAAGTGATCGGTGACATCGCCAACGCCGTGTGGCAGATCAGCGAAGCGCTGAACGACACCTCGCACTGGGACTTCACCCGCCTGATGGCCATCCGTGAAGCCAACGAAGCACAGATCGCCGAAGGCGCTGATGACAACCGCTTCCCGGTCTACCCACAGCGCCTGGTGGCCGACATCCGTCGCGTACTGCCGTCCGAAGGCATCGTTGCCCTGGACAACGGCATCTACAAGATCTGGTTCGCCCGCAACTACAAGGCGTACAAGCCGAACACCGTGCTGTTGGACAACGCCTTGGCCACCATGGGCGCGGGCCTGCCATCGGCCATGGCGGCGCACCTGGTGCACCCGGACCGCCCGGTGATCTCGGTGTGCGGCGACGGCGGGTTCATGATGAACAGCCAGGAGCTGGAAACCGCTGTACGCCTGGGCATGCACATCACCGTGGTGATCCTGCGTGACGATGGCTACGGCATGATCCGCTGGAAGCAGGCCAATATGGGCTTCACCGATTTCGGCCTGGACTACGGCAACCCGGACTTCGTCAAATACGCCGAAGCCTACGGTGCCAACGGCCACCGCGTGGAAAGCGCCGAAGGCCTGCTGCCGCTACTGGAACACTGCATCAAGACCCCAGGCGTGCACGTTATCGACTGCCCGGTCGATTACAGCGAGAACGACCGCATTCTCAACAGCGAGCTGCGTGAGCGCGCGCTGGCGGTGTAAGCACCGACGACGGTATAGCTGGCAAGCCGGCCCCTTCAGGTATCTCACGATCCTGTAGGAGCCGGCGGGTGGTGCATAACAACCCCTCACGCATCTAGCAATTGCTCATTCTCAGGTTCTTCAAATAATGGAGAACACAAGACCATGACAATTGGTTCTACACACAACCACCCCGCCGATCTGACCATCGACCCATCACTGCCGATGCAGCCGTGGGCCGCGCGTTTCCCTAACCCCCCAGATCTCTGCTTCGACTACCGCCGCCTGATCGAACAAGAGGGAGGCGTTGCACGGGCCACACAGCCCGAACACCGCATTTGTATTGTCGGTGCCGGCGTTACCGGGTTGACTGCGGCCCGGGAATTATTGCGCTGTGGTTTTAGCCGTATCACCTTGATCGAGCAGTCCCGGCGTGTAGGCGGGCGACACCTGACAGTCGTGAACAACCCTGCAAGCCACAAGCACCCTGTCACTCCTTTTGAAATGGGGGCTATGCGCATGCCTTTCTTCAATAGGACAGGAGAATCACCTAAAGATGGCCGCTCGCTTATGGCGTATTACGCCAAGCTGTTTGAGCTGCGGATTTCTGATTTCCCCAATCCAGGTACACCTTGGGTGAATGCCACGGGTATTTATCTGCGCGAAGGGCAAATACAAGGTGAGGGTGACCCGGTGCTGTTGGTCTGGCGTAATCCGTCAGGGGAAACACCACCACCGTCGGCTGTCTTGCAGCAGGTCTACGAGAAATGGCGCAGTTTTGCTCAGCGGTTTGCTGAACACGTTTCCGCTGTTTATGGCACGCCAAGCTGGGAGTCGACATGGCGGGACATCGTCGAACGCTATCACCGCTTGTCCTTCAGGGATTTGGTGCATTTGCCCGCCCTCGTTGCCTGGGATCCTGAAAACCCCGGTGACTTTGGCGGTTTGGGCATGAGCAGTGATGAGTCAGCGATTTTCTATGCAATCGGTATTGGCGACGGCAGCTGGGGAGCATTTTATGATGTTTGCTGCTTGTACCCGCTACGTACGGCAATCTTTGGCTTCAGCAGTCATTTGCAGCTGGTGCATGGCCGTGTGGATTCAGCAGGTATGCCTTACGCTGCTCCGCATCTTGAAGCCAACAATGTTCCTGATAGCAGGGGATTGCCGTTTCAAGGACCCGCCTATCTCGGACTTGCGGCCATGGACGAATGCCTGTTGTACCTGGACGTCGGCATGGGAGGGATCTCGCTTTATGACCATCTGCTGGAAAGAGATGATGGGCTGCTGACAGATACGTCCGTGTGCGCGGTGCAGAAGCTGGAAAATGGCCGGGTCAGGGTCGGATATCGTTGGCAGTGCAGTGATCCGATACACGAGACCACCGAGTACCAAGACTTTGACAGCGTGATCATAACCACTCCGTCTTGGCTGATCGAAACCAACATCCGCCTCAGCGGCTTCACCCGCCAGATGTTGCCTCAGTCGATTATCGATGCCTGGAAACATGCCCACTGGGAGACCAGTTGCAAGGTTTATGCGCCGCTGAAGAAACGTTTTCTCGACCGCAAGCCACTGCCGCAAATCCTGATTACCGATAGCTTTGTGCACGATGTCTATGCCTATCGATACAACGACAGCTACCCCGATGACTGCATTCTCCTCAGTTATACCTGGGAGGATGATGCAACAAAATTGGCAGCCTTCTCTGATGAGGAATTGGCGACCAAGTGCCTGAAGGAGCTCGATCGGATCCTGCTGCGGTGCACCAATGTAGGCGAGGCTATATCGCCCTACATCGACACTCGAAACATTCGCATACAGCGTTGGAGCACAGACCGAAATGCGCTCGGGTGTGCGAAATTGTATAGGGCAGGTACCTATTATGATGCGGTAAGCCTGATGAAATACAACCGTGATCTGAGCGGGAGCTCAGGGTTGTATCTGGCTGGAGAGTCCTTCTCCGTTGACGCCGGGTGGACCGAGCCGTGTTTGCGCACGGCGATTGATACGGTCATCAACCTCTGCAACAACACTTCAGCGCAATTCAATGGTGGCTTTACCCTTGAGCACTACCCACATTATCAGGTTGGGAAATAGCGGCCTACGGGGCATTTTGTAGGGGGAGTCCTACTGCGATCATGTGATTTTCCTTTGGTCCCATCGGACCCTCCTGACTGTCCCTCCCAGGCCCAACATCGCTTTACTGGCGTCCTTCCAAAACAACCACAAAAAGGAAGCCGCCATGTCTGAATCCTGTTCCCCCGTCAGCCCTGTACGTATCGCTGTCATCCAGTACGACCCCCAGGTCGGTCTTGAGCATTGCGAGCGTAACTTGGGTAATGGTCTGGCGCTGGCCCGGCGAGCAGCACGCGAAGGCGCCAACCTGATAGTGCTGCCTGAGCTGGCCAATACTGGCTACACCTTCAACTCCCGCGCCGAAGCCTATGCCCATGCAGAGACGCTGCAGGACGGCCCTTGCCTGAAAGCCTGGGAGGACTTCGCCAAGGAATACCAGGTTTACCTGGCCGCAGGTTTTTCCGAGCGCGACGGGCTGAAGCTCTACGACAGCGCCGTACTGTTTGGCCCTGAAGGCCGGCTCGGGCACTACCGGAAGGCGCACCTCTGGAACCAGGAAAAACTCTGGTTCACCCCCGGCGATCTGGGGTTCCCGGTATTCGAGACGCCAATCGGGCGTATCGGCCTGCTCATATGCTGGGACATATGGTTCCCGGAAGTCCCGCGGCTGATGGCGGCGCAAGGTGCCGACATCATCTGCAGCCTCAACAACTGGGTATGGACCCCGCCACCATTGTTCGATGAAGCAGGGCGCTGCATGGCCTCGTACCTGACCATGACCGCAGCGCATGTCAACAACGTTTACATCGCCGCCGCGAACCGTGTCGGGAGCGAGCGGGGCGGGCGCTTCCTGGGGTGCTCGCTGATCGCCGGTACCAATGGCTGGCCGATTGGCGAAGTGGGCAGTGCAGAGGCCGAAGAAATTCTCTATGCCGATTTAGATCTGAGCAGTGCACGCTCGGCGCCGATCTGGAACAACCTCAACGACCTGCCGCGGGACCGGCGTATCGACCTCTACGATGCCAATCTTGGTTACCGCTTGCACGCGCCAATGCCACGTTGAGGAGTCGCAAATGAACACGCTACTCTTCTCAGGACAGCAGCGTTGGCCTGTGTTGATTTTTGCCTGTCTGCTGCTTGTGCTCGCTGCGAGCCTTGCCCATGGCCAATGGCCGGATTATGCAGTTATGGTGGCGACGCTCGATCAGCCCCTGAGTCGCTTGCGCTGGATCGTCGGTGATATCAGTGAAGTGGCATTCTACAAGCACGAGCTGCCCGCACTGGGCTTGCTGCTTGGCGCTTGCCTGGCGCACTGGGCCCACGTGCGAGGGTATCGCTGGCAGGGCTTTGCCATTTGCTATGGCAGCGGATTATGGCCATGGGTGTTCACCAGTTCGTTCCTGGGCTTGGTGCTTAGCCACGCGTTGTGGGGGTGGACCTTGGCCAGTGGCAACTGGCAACCCACCTTCGTCGCCTTCGTGTCATTGCCGGCCGCCATGGTGTTGCTGTTTGGTGCGGGCTGGCGGGTGACGATCACGGGGGCGGTACTGGGTGCTCTACTGGTAACACCGGCCAGCCTTCTGATAGTCAACTACCTGTGCTATCCCCTGCAGTTGCCCGTGGTAGTTGGTAATGTGAGCGGCATGGCGGTAGCCAGTGTCGTGGCCTTCCTCCTGTGCAAGCGCTTTCCTTCATGGGTACGCCAAAGTCGTGTAGCCACCGCAGTGGCGCCGGTCATCAACCGGCCAGACTACGGTGTGGTCTGGACGTTGCGTCGGGTGCTGGCCGATTTCAGCGAAGCGCCATTTTTCGGTAATGAGCTGGCCAGCCTCGGGCTGCTGCTGGGCGTGTTGCTGGCTTACTTGTTAGCCCCGGCTGCACCGTCCTACGGTTCAATGCTGGTGATGCACATAGTGGCCGGGCAGGCCCTGGCATCGCTGGTTGGGGTCGTATTCTGGCGAGGCCAGTGGCAAGCCCGGGGGTGGTACCCTACCTACATTCCGATTGTCTCGATCGTTCCGGCCGCAGTGCTGACGCATGGCGGCAGCTGGCAAGTGGTGGTGGCCAGCGCAGTGCTGGGGGCGCTGGTGGCTCCGCCGCTGGCAGTGGCGATCACCCAGCGGTTGCCGGCTTATGTGCATGGCTACATCGGCAACGTGATGTCGATGGCCATCAGCACCTTGGGGATCGTGCCTCTGATCGGGTTACTTGCGGGGGGAAAAGCATGATTGAACATTCCAGCCTGCCCAGGCTGTCGATCGCTAGCCTGGGGGGCACGGTCAGTATGCAGGCCGGGGCTGTCGGGTGTGGTGTGACGCCAACCCTGGGCTGCGAGCAGCAACTGCTTCAGGTCCCACAGTTGCGCGAGATGGCGCAATTGAATGTTGCTTCATTGTGTCTGGTCCCTAGTGCCTCGCTGGACTTTGCGACGTTGCTGGACGTGCTGGCATGGGCCCGGTGCGAGGTTGAGCGCGGGGCCCAGGCCTTGGTGGTGAGCCAAGGGACCGATAGCCTGGAGGAATCGGCTTATTTCCTGGATCTCCTGTGGCCATTCGATGCGCCCTTGGTGATGACCGGTGCCATGCGTTCGGCCAGCCAGCCGGGCAATGATGGGCCGGCCAACCTGTTGTCTGCGGCGCAGGTTGCATTGGCACAGGGCAGCTGCGGGCGTGGTGTGCTTGTGGTGATGAATGACCAGGTCCACTGCGCGGCAAGGGTTCGCAAGACGGCCAGCATGGCGTTAGCCGCGTTCGAGTCGCCGGGATCCGGCCCATTGGGCGAAGTGGTGGAGGGGGAAGTGGTCTATCGCCATCCGCCAGCACGACGGGAAGTGCTGCCCGTACCGCATCGCACCGACCAGCGCGTTGCCCTGCTGGAAGCCTGCCTGGACGCAGACACGGCGCTGCTGCAGGCTGTGGCTACATTGGGTTATGAAGGGTTGGTCATTGCCGGCTTCGGCGCTGGGCATGTTGCCGCTAGTTGGTCCGAGGTGCTGGAACACCTGGCGCCCACCTTGCCAGTAGTTGTTGCCACGCGCACAGGTAAAGGGCCAACCGCCCGGACAACCTATGGGTTTGCGGGTGCAGAAATCGACCTGCAGAAAAAAGGCGTATACATGGCGGGGGACCTCTGCCCGCGCAAATGCCGCATTTTGCTGTGGCTGCTGATTGGCACCGACCGGAGACACGAGCTGCAGGACTGGTTGCACGCCTGAACCATCTGCCCGCGAGGTAGTTCACGCGGGCAGCCCTTCCGGCGTTGCTGTGCTAGGGTGCACACACTTTTGCTTCCCAGGATTCTCACCCATGCTCCCCGTACTCAGCGAAAAAGAACTCGACCGTCTCGAAGACCTGTTGATCACCTACGGCAACGACTATTCCGTGCTGAACCTGGCCGAGCTCAATGGCTTTTTCACCGCGCTGGCCAGTTCGCCGGTCGCCGTCTTCCCAGAGCAATGGCTGCCCGCAGTGGCCGGTGGCAAGGTGCCTAAGTTCAAGAAGGCTGCGCACGAAGAAGCGTACACCGCGTTGATGTTGCGCTATGCCAATCAGGTGAAAGAGGCATTGACTGATGACGTAGACCACTTCGAGCCGCTGTTCGAGGAAAGCGAGGGCGAGGTTGGCACTGTGATCGTCATGGAGGAGTGGTGCTTCGGCTATATGCGCGGTACCCAGATTGCCGGTTGGGGCGAGTTGCCGCAGGAGCAGGCGCTATTGCTCAAGGCCATTTCGCTACATGGGCTTGAGGACAACTTCGAGCTGCTGGACCAGATGAGCGAAGCGGATATCCAGGCCTGCGTTCCGCAGGTAGTTGAGGCCGCACGTGGGCTGTTCCGGTATTTCAAGAAGCTGCACTGACCTGATATTCGTTGGCTAGCGATCCCTGCACTTAACTGCACATCTGTTGGAAACCATTATTGCGCCCCGCGAAATTATGGTTTCCCTTACGCACTGATTCTGCTGCCAGCCGATCCAGTGCAGCATAGGCTCCACCAGCCCATCCCGGTGCTGATCAGGAGCCAAACCCATGTCGAACCCGATCAAGCTCTACAACTTCCCCAAGTCTGGCCACGCCCATCGCATCGAATTGATGCTCTCGCTGCTCAACCTGCCCACCGAGCTAGTGTTCGTCGACCTGGCCAAAGGCGCGCACAAGCAGCCGGATTTTCTGGCCCTCAACCCGTTTGGCCAGGTCCCGGTTATCGATGACAACGGCACGGTGATCGCCGATTCCAATGCCATCCTCGTCTACCTGGCCAAAAAGTACGACAACGGTACCTGGCTGCCCGAAGAACCCGCTGCCGCCGCCCGTGTCCAGCGCTGGTTGTCGGTGGCTGCAGGCCCGCTGGCCTTTGGCCCCGCTGCTGCGCGCCTGGTGACCGTGTTCGGCGCTGCGTTCAACACAGACGAAGTCATTGCCCGTGCCCATACCCTGCTCAAGGTGATCGACGCCGAGCTGGCCAAGGTGCCATTCCTGGCGGGCAGCACGCCCACCATCGCCGACATCGCCAACTACTCGTACATCGCCCACGCCCCCGAAGGCAACGTGTCGCTGGAGCCCTATGCCAACGTGCGCAGTTGGCTGGCGCGGATCGAGTCGCTGCCGGGCTTCGTGGCCATGCCACGCACTGTGATCGGGCTGCAGACCAGCGCCTGATACCTCGCCTTCGAGAGGAACGCCACCATGCAACAGCCCCCGGACCACCGCCCCTCGCCCTGGCATGCGGGCGAGAAAACCCTGCAGGAAAAGGTCGGTGTAGCAGAACGCATGGAGGCGTTCGGGCAAAAGGTCATTCGTGACTACATGCCCGACCAGCACCGTAGTTTCTATCACCAGTTGCCGTTCATGGTGGCCGCCAGTGTGGACGTTCTTGGCCGGCCTTGGGCCACCCTGCTGGAAGGGCCGGAAGGGTTCGTCAGCTCGCCCGACCCTCGCGTGCTGACGATCGACACCACGCTGCCAGCAGATGACCCCGCCACCCCGGGGCTGGTAGCCGGGCAGGCGGTCGGCCTGCTGGGTATCGAACTGCACACCCGTCGGCGTAATCGCATCAACGGGCAGATCCGCCAGGCTGCAGAAGGACAACTGCAGGTGAGGGTGGAGCAGTCGTTCGGCAACTGCCCGCAGTACATCCAGTTGCGTGACTACACCCGCGTTGCCGAGCCCGCCCAGGCGCGTGTCGATGCGACCACACTGGATGCCACAAGCGTCAGCATGATCCAGGCTGCCGACACGTTCTTCGTCGCCAGCTATGTCGAGCAAGATGACGGCCAGCGCGCTGTGGATGTTTCTCACCGTGGCGGCCGGCCAGGATTCGTCAAGGTCGAGGGCAATCGGCTGATCATTCCCGACTACGCGGGCAACCTGCACTTCAACACCTTGGGCAACTTGTTGGTGAACCCGCGGGCCGGCTTGCTGTTCATCGATTTCCGCAACGGCAACGTGCTGCAGCTGTGCGGGCGTGCCGAGGTGCTGCTGGACAGCCCGGCCATCCAGGCCTTCGACGGTGCCGAGCGGCTGTGGACGCTGGAGGTGGAGCAGGCAGTGTGGCGCCCGGCGGCGGTTTCCCTGCGCTGGGCGTTCAAGGAATACGCACCGACCAGCCTGATGACTGGCACCTGGGCCGAGGCCGACGCACGCTTGCAGCAACGCCAGCGACAGCGCCAATGGCAGGCCTGGCGTGTGCTGCGGGTGGAGCAGGAGAGCCGCGATATCCGCTCGTTCTACCTTGAACCGCCCAGCGATAGCAGCGTGGTCTTTGCGCCAGGGCAACACATTCCGGTGCAAGTGCAGATCGACGGTGAGGCCGCGATGATCCGGACCTACAGCTTGTCGAGCGCACCGTCCGATGGCTACCTGCGTATCAGCGTAAAAGCGCAGGGCCCCGCCTCTCGGCACCTGCATGAGCGCGTCAAGGCAGGTGATGTGCTGGATGTGCGCTCGCCTATGGGCAGTTTCACCCTGGATGAGCAAAGTACGCGCCCGCTTGTGCTGATTGGTGCGGGCGTGGGTATCACGCCGTTGCTGGCCATGCTGCGTGAGCAGCTGAGCAAAGGCCAGGCACGGCGCATCCATGTGTTCCATGGCGCCCGCAGCCTGGCCGACCTGCCATTCAGGCAGGAGCTGGCAAGCTTGCGGCAACAGGCTGGCGGCTTGCTGCACGTTCATCGCGCCTTGAGCCAGCCAGAAGACCATGCCGTGGCCGGGCAGGATTATGAGTTTACCGGCCGACTGGGCATCGAGCAGGTCAAGGCGACGCTGGCGCTGGACGACTACGATTTCTACCTGTGCGGCCCGGGCAGCTTTACTCAGGACCTGTATGAAGGGCTGCGCACGGTGCACGTGCCGGATGCGCGCATTCACGCTGAAGCCTTTGGCCCGTCAACGCTGCGCCGGCACACGGATGCAGGCCAGCCCACCTTGCAACAGCCGCCTGCGGCCCGCGAGCCAGTGCCTGTGTATTTCGCAGCGTCGGCCAAGGAGGCGCGCTGGGCACCAGGCAGCGGCACCCTGCTGGAGCTGGCCGAGGCGCGTGGGTTGGCGCCGGAGTTCAGTTGCCGGGGTGGGTCGTGCGGTACCTGCAAGACCAGGTTGGTGAGCGGCCAGGTGCATTACCCGAACCCACCGGCAGAGCTGCCGGAGGCGGGATCGGTACTGATCTGTTGTGCGGTACCGGGGCAGGTTGAGGAGGGGATACAGGCGCTGGTGCTGGATATCTGATATGCCAGTCCCGGCGAAGAGGCCAAGACTGGCAGCACAAAGCGCCCGGATATCCGATAATCCCGGCACCCCAAATACCCAGGAGCCCGCATGGACCAGATCCACCTGATGAAGGTATTCGTTGCGGTAGGTGAGCTGGAGAGCTTCGCTGCCGCCGCTCGCCGCCTGGACATTTCCCCGGCTGCCGTCACCCGCGCTGTCAGCGCCCTGGAAGACCAGCTGGGCGTCAAGCTGCTGCTGCGCACCACCCGCAGCGTGCGCCTGACCGAAGCTGGCGGCCGCTACCTGGAAGACACCCGGCATATCCTGGCCAGCATCCACGAAGCCAACGAAGCGGCCGCTGGCATCAACGCCACCCCCAAAGGCGACCTGGCAGTTACCGCCCCGATCCTGTTCGGCAAGAAGTTCGTCATGCCCTGTATCGTTCGCTACTTGCAGCAGTACCCGGACGTCGATGTTTCCGCCTACTTCCTCGACCGTGTGGTGAACATGGTCGAGGAGGGCATGGACGTGGCCGTGCGCATCGGCCCGTTGCCCGACTCCGGGTTGAAGGCGTTGCGGGTCGGCAGGGTGCGGCGCATGTTGTGTGCGTCACCCGACTACCTGGCGCGCCATGGCGTGCCGAAGCATCCCTCGGACCTGGCCGGGCATGCGGTGATCGGCACCACCAACCTGTCGCCCCGGGCAGGCTGGCGCTTTGGAGTGACAGAAGAGCCAACCCTGGTGCGTATGAAGCCGCGCCTGACGGTGACCAGCAATGACGGGGCGATCGCTGCCGCCAGCGGCGGGCTGGGGATTGCCCGCCTGTTGTCGTACCAAATGGCCGATGAGCTGGCCAGTGGGCAGTTGCAGGTGATCCTGGCGGAGTACGAGGAGGCGCCCTGGCCGATTCATGTGTTGCATCGCGAGAGCAAGTACGGCTCTGCCAAGGTCAGGGCCTTCATCGACATGCTAGCGCAGGCGCTGCGGGCCCAGCAGCTGGACTGAGATCGTACAACGCAAGGTGAAACATTAAGAAATAATAACTGTTGTACGACGACCTATGACATGGCACTCTTCCGCCTGAAACAATTTGTCGCAAATACCGCTGCCGGTGTTCGCGCCAATTGCTCGCCACACTAAAAACAAGAAACTCAGGTGAACCATGAAGATGAAAGGCATCCGTTGGTGGATGGTCAGCCTTGTCACGGCTGGGCTCGTCGTCAACTACCTCGCCCGCAACACCCTCTCGGTGGCCGCCCCCACCTTGATGACCGACCTCTCCATCAGTACCGAGCAATACGCCAAGATCGTTGCCAGTTGGCAGGTGTGCTATGCCCTCATGCAGCCGGTAGCCGGCTGGTTCATCGACTTCATCGGCACCAAGCTGGGCTTTGCCGTGTTTGCCATGGCCTGGTCGCTGGCCTGTGCTGGCGCGGCCCTGGCCACCGGCTGGCAGAGCATGGCCTTCATGCGCGGGCTGCTGGGCATGACCGAAGCCGCCGGCTTGCCGGCTGGGGTCAAGGCAACCACCGAGTGGTTCCCGGCCAAGGAGCGCTCGGTGGCGATCGGCTGGTTCAACATCGGCTCGTCGCTTGGCGCCTTGCTGGCACCGCCGCTGGTGGTGTGGGCGATCCTGCACAGTGGCTGGCAGCTGGCGTTCGTGATCGTGGGTGTCTCCGGGATTGTCTGGACCCTGCTGTGGATGCTGTTGTACAAGCACCCGCGCGACCAGAAGCGCCTGAGCGATGAGGAGCGCGACTACATCCTGGCCGGCCAGGAAGCGCACTTCAAACAGGACAGCCGCGAGAAGGGCGCCTGGAAGCGCATCTTCAAGGCCCGCAACTTCTACGCCATCGCTTCGGCGCGGATCCTCTCCGAGCCGGCCTGGCAAACCTTCAACGCCTGGATTCCGCTGTACCTGATGACCGAGCGGCACATGAACATCAAGGAAGTGGCGATGTTCGCCTGGCTGCCGTTCCTGGCTGCCGATATCGGCTGTGTGCTGGGCGGGTACCTGAGCCCGCTGTTCCACCGCTACTTCAAGGTGTCGCTGTTCACATCGCGCAAGATGGTGTTGGTGTTCGGTGCCAGTTGCATGATCGGCCCGGCCTGCATCGGCCTGGTGGAAAGCCCGTACATGGCGATCCTGTTGCTGTGCATTGGCGGGTTTGCCCACCAGACACTGTCGGGCGCGCTGTACGCCATCACCTCGGACTCGTTCAGCAAGGACCAAGTGGCCACAGCGACGGGCATGGGTGGCATGTGCGGGTACCTGGGGGCGGCGGTGTTTACCCTGGTGTTCGGCATTCTGGTCACGCAGATTGGTTACAGCCCGCTGTTCGTGGTGCTGGCGGCGTTCGATATCGTGGCGGCAGTGCTGGTGTGGAAGGTGGCGCGGGAGGTGCTTGGCAAGCCTTCGGTCACGCCGATGGCGAACCCGACCGGGGCATTGGCATAAGGCTTGAAATTCAGGGGCCGCAAAGCGGCCCCCATCAAGGCAACACAATCAAAGGGGTCGATACTGCATCCTGAATCCCAGGCTCATTCCTTCCCCTTGCTGCAACAACCGCAACCCCGGCCGCCCTGGCAGGTGATGCGCATTGACCGGGTGGCTTACCGGTTCAAAGCAGAAAAAACCTTGCCCCTGTGGGCAAAACAGCAAGAAGTGCTCAGCCCCGCTGGCACTGCACGCCAGTCGATAACCCGCGCTTGGCTGTTCGATCACACACTCTCCTGGCCAGCCGCTGAAGGCGTGATCGACCACCGTCTCGGGCAAACGGCCCAAGGCATTGAAACACCACTGCTCGGGCACCTGGGCCTGGTACGACGGCAACCGCCCATGCTCGGCCAGCCACACTTTGCGCGCTGCGGCATACAGCTGGGTATCGGGATATCGCGGAAAGTAAGGATGCAACCCCAACCCATACCAGGTAGCTGGCTCATCCAGGTGGGTTACATGCAGGTCCAGGTTCAGGCAACCCTCATGCAAGTGCACATCCAGCGTTGCCTGGTAGGCAAACGGCACTTCACTGTGCAGCCTCAGGCGCGCGCGTCGCTCGCTGTGGTGCTCCACCTGCCAGGCCTGCTGCCAGGCGCTGCCATGAATCGGGTAGGGGTCGTGCCCGGTATTGGGCGTTAGCGCCTGCCAGCCATCCGGGCGGGCGAAGCCACCCTCGGCAATGCGGTTGGACCATGGCGCCAGCGGGTAACAGGCCAGGCGTCGCGGGGTGCCACTGGCCAGCGCGGCCGGGTCAGAATGGCGCAGCAGCGCTTGCCCGGTCGCTTTCACTTCCCAGTTGACCAGGCTGGCGCCCAGCTCCGGCGCCAGGCTCAGGCGGGTCAGGTGGTCTTGCAGGTGCAGTTCGGTCACAGCCATTCAAGGCTCCTTTCAAATGAACAATCAACTGGCCCGACGGTAGGTGAGCAGCACGATGCCGCACACCACCACGGCACCGCCGAGTAATTGCAGGGTGCCGAGCTGCTGGTCGAGCAAGGCCCAGCCCAGCAGCAGTGTGGCGATGGGCTCGACGTTCATCACCGGTGCGTTCTGCGCCATGTTCAGCCTTGGCACACACACAAACAGCAAGGTGAAGGCCAGGCCATACAGCACCACCAGGCTGGCCAACGCCACCCAGCCACTGCTGCTGCCCGGCAGTGACAAGCCGGACGGCATCACGCCACTTGCGCCCGCAACCAGCATGCTGGAGAACACGATCAGCAGGGTCAGCAGGCTGCGCACGGGGCCGCGCACGCTGGCCAGTTTGTGGTCGGTAATCCACAAGGCGCAGGCGAAGGCACAGGCGGCGCCGAACGCCAGGCCGACCCCTAGCGCCCAGTGCGGGTTGGCCGTGCCGCTGTCGGCAAGGCGTGCCGGCACATCCAGAGCCAGCACCAGCCCGCACAGGATCAGGCCCATGAACAGCACGGTGCGGCCGGTGGGGCGTGCGCCGCCCAGCGCCCAGGTGAGCAGCGCCAGCAGCATCGGGAAGGTGTTGCCCACCAGAAGCGCCAGGGCCACCGGAATGCGCGCCACCGCCGAGTACAGGCACAGGCTTTGGGTGGCGATCAGCAGGCCGAGCAGCAGTTGCCAGTGCCGGGTGCCTGCGGGCAGGCCCAGCGCCTGGCGTTGCCACAACAGCAGGCAGGCCAGTACCAGCAAGGTGATGCCTGAGCGGCACAGAATCGCCAGCAGCACGCCGGTGCCGTCATCGAAGGCGATGCGCGCGGCGATGTGGTTGCCGGCGAATGAGCAGGCCAGCAGGGCGAGCAGGGCGATGGCCAGTTTGCGCGGGAACAGGGGAGCAGCAGAGGAGGGGACAGCCATGTGCAGGATCCATTTGCAGAAAGAACCAGAGGGCTGCTTTGCAGCCCATCGCCGGCAAGCCAGCTCCCACAGGGTGCGCAGGGCTGGAAGGCTGCACAATCCTGTGGGCGCTGGCTTGCCGGCGATGGGGTGCAGAGCGGCCCCGATTGCCGTTACAGCACCACGCTAGGCAGCCACAGCGAGATCGCAGGTATGTAAGTCACCGCCATCAGCACCAAGAACAGCGCCAGGTAGAACGGCAGCAGCGCCTTTACCGTCGACTCGATGCTTACCTTGCCGATGGCCGAGCCCACGAACAGCACGGCGCCGACCGGTGGTGTTATCAGCCCGATCCCCAGGTTCACCAGCATGATCATGCCGAAGTGCACCGGGTCCACACCAATACCGGTAATCACCGGCAGCAGGATCGGCGTGAGGATCAGGATCAACGGCGCCATGTCCATCACCGTGCCCAGCAGCAACAGCATGAAGTTGATGCACATCAGGATCACGTAGCGGTTGTCCGACAGGGTCAGGAACGCCGTGGTGATCTTCGACGGGATCTGCATCAGCGTCATCACGTAGCCGAAGCTGGCGGCAAAGCCGATCAGGATCATCACGATGGAGATGGTCCGTACCGTGCGGTGCATCAGCTTGGGCAGGTCGCGCCACTTGTAGTCGCGGTAGATGAACATGGTCACGAAGAATGACCACACCACCGCCACGGCGGCCGATTCGGTAGCGGTGAACACGCCCGACAGGATACCGCCGAGGATGATGACCATGGCCATCAGGCCCCACAGCGCCTCACCGGCAATCTTCAACGCCTGGCGCAGCGGGATCACTTCGCCTTTGGGGTAGTTGCGCTTCTTCGCGAAGATCAGGCACAGGCCCATCATCACTGCGCTCAGCAGCAACCCGGGCATCACACCCGCCATGAACAGCGAGGCGATGGATACCGTGCCGCCCGCCGCCAGCGAGTACAGCACCGAGTTGTGGCTGGGCGGGGTCAGCAGCGCCTGCACCGAGCCACTGACGGTCACGGCGGTGGAGAATTCACGCGGGTAGCCTTTGCGCTCCATCTCCGGGATCAGCACCGAGCCCACCGAGGCGGTGTCGGCCACCGACGAGCCGGAAATCGCGCCGAAGAAGGTCGAGGCCATGATGTTGACCAGCGACAGGCCGCCACGGACGAAGCCCACCAGCACCCCGGCAAAGGCCACCAACCGCCGTGACATACCGCCTTCGGCCATGATCGCGCCGGCCAGCACGAAGAATGGAATGGCCAGCAGCGAGAACTTGTTAACCCCACTGGCCACCTGGATCATCATCGCCTGCAGTGGGATGTCGATCCACCAGGCGCCGATCAGGGCCGACAGGCCCAAGGCGTAGGCTACCGGCATGCCCAGCAGGATGAGTGCAATGAAACTGCCCAACAGAATGAACGCATCCATTTATGCCGCTCCTTCGCTTTCTTCTACGTGGTCGAAACGCACCACCTTGCGGTGGCTCTGGTCGCCCAGCAGGAGTTTTTCCAGCACAAAGACCAGGGTCAGCACGCCACCGATCGGGATCGGCGCATAGGTCATGCCCACCCGCACACCTGGCAGGGAGGCCAGAAACTGGTTCCAGGTAGTGATGCACAGCTTGGTGCCGTAGTAGGTCATGAACACGCACACCAGAATCATCAGTACTTGCACCAGTAGCGCGATCATGCTGCGCTGCAGCGGTGGCAGGCGATCGGTGATCATCGCCACCGCCATGTGCGCCCCGGCCCGATAGCTGGCAGCGGCGCCGACGAAGGTGAACACCACCATCAGCAGGATGGCCACCGGCTCCGGCCAGCTGGAGCCGGTACCGAGCACGTAACGGGCGAAGATGCCCCAGGGAATGATCAGCGTCATGGTCAGGATCGACAGACCGGCGATCCAGATACAGGCGCGGTACAGCGTGTCGTTCACACGCAGGAAGAGGTTTTTCATGGGCATCACCAAAGCGGCAGGGCGACGGGCGCCGCACTGCCGAGGTCGATTGGGCTGGGGCCGCTGTTACTGGACGGCGTCGATACGCTTCATCAGGTCGGCGTACGGCGCGCCGTATTTTTCCCGTACCGAGGCGGTGGCGTCATAGAACGGCTTCTTGTCGACGGTGATGAACTCGACACCAGCGGCCTTGAGCTTCTCTTCGCTGGCGGCAGACTTGGCGTCCCACAGTGCGCGCTCTTCCATCTGTGCTTCACGCGCCACCTTCTTCACCAACGCCTGCTGCTCGGGGCTGAGCTTGTTCCAGGTGGTCTTGGACATCACCACGGGCTCCGGCAGGATCAGGTGGCCGGTCAGGGTGTAGTACTTGGCGCTCTGGAAGTGGTTGTGCTCAAGCAGGGTGGGCGGGTTGTTCTCGGCGCCATCGATCACGCCGGTTTGCAGGGCGCTGAAGATTTCCCCGGTGTCCATGGCGATGCCGTTGCCGCCCATGGCGTTCATCATGTCGATGAACAGCGGGTTGCCCTGCACGCGAATCTTCATGCCCTTAAGGTCTTCCAGGCTGCGTACCGGCTTTTTCGTATAGATGCTGCGCGAGCCGCCGTCCATCCAGGCCAGGGCCACCAGGTTGAAATCGGAGTTGGTGATCTTGTCGAGGATTTCCTGGCCGATCTCGCCGTCGATGATCTTGCGCATGTGATCATGGTCGCGGAACACGAACGGCATGTTAAACACGTTCACATCCGGCACCACCGGGCCGACGATACCCAGGCTGACGCGGGTCATCTGCACGGCACCGATCTGCGCCTGTTCGATCACTTCCTTTTCCGAGCCCAGCACACCGCCGGCGAACATCTTGAAGGTGATGTCGCCATTGCTGGCCTGCTCGAGTTTTTTGCCCATGTTCTGTTCCGCGACCACGGTCGGGTAGCCGGCCGGGTGGATTTCGGCGAACTTGATGTCCAGTGCCGAGGCGGGCATGGCCACGCTGAAGGCGAAGGGGAGTACGGCAAGGAGCAGCTTGCGTTTGAACGTCATGTTGAAACTCCGTGGTTTTTATTATCCGGTTTCGTGCGTGCAAGTGTGGGTGCGGCAGGGGGCGTCAGCCCCGGTAGGCAGGTTCCTCCAGGCCCTTGGTGTCAGGGTTGAGGGCAAATACCCCGCCCGCCAGGGGCTGGTCACTGAGGTCTGTGCCTGTGGGACGGATCGAGGTGACGTACAGGGTGTCGAGGTTGGCGCCACCGAAGGCGCACATTGCCGGCTTTTTCACCGGCACGCTCAGCGAGCGGTCGAGGCGGCCGTCAGGGGTGAAGCGGTGGATCTGCCCGGCGTCATTGCCGCAGATCCAGTAGCAGCCGTCCTGGTCGATTGCTGCGCCATCGGGGCGGCCTGGGTAGCCGCGCATGTCGACGAACAGCCGCTTGTTGTACGGCGTGCCGCTGTCGATGTCGTAGTCGAAAGCCCAGACCTTCTGCACGTTGGGGTGCGAGTCGGAAAGGTACATGCGCGTGCCGTCGGGGCTGAAGGCCAGGCCGTTGGGCACGATCATGCCGTCTTGCTGCAGGTGCAGCTGGCCTTCTCCATCATGCCGGTACAGCGCACCCACGTGGGCACCTTGCTGCATGTCCAGCAGCATGGTGCCGGCCCAGAAGCGGCCCTGGCGGTCGCAGCGGCCATCGTTGAAGCGCATGCCGGCCTGGGCGTGCGGCACGCTGCTGAGCAGGCGGCTATCAAGGCTGCCGTCGGGCTTGGCCTGGAGCTGGAAGATGCCGCTTTCCATGCCGGCGACCCAGCCCTGGCCGCTGCGGGCGATGCAGGCCAGCATCTCGTCGCCCTGCCAGACCTGGTGCTTGCCATCGGCCGCCTGCCAGCAGTGCAGCTGGCGGGCGGGAATATCGACCCAGTACAGGGCCTGTTCGCTGGGGTGCCACACGGGGCTTTCGCCGGTGCCGTTGCGGGCGTCGACGATCAGTTCACAGTTCATGGCCGTGCCTCCTGGCGTGCGTGGGTTCAGTTGAACGGGCCGGCCACGGCGAAGGCGCCGCCCTGGTAGACCATACTCGGGTCATCGGCGGCGGGCGCCGGCTGGGCCTCCACGGCGGCGCGGAAGCGCTCGGAGCTGTCCTTGGGCACGTAGCCAAGGTGCTCGGCATAGCGGTTGTCCCACCACACGGTGCGGTTGTCGGAGGCGCCGTAGACGATGGTGTGGCCTACGTCGGGCGTGAACAGCCCGCGCTCGATCAGTTGCACCAGGTCGTCGTAGCTCAGCCAGGTGCAGAGCATGCGCGGGTTTTGCGGTTGCGGGAACGAAGAGCCGATGCGAATGCTGACGGTCTCGATGCCGTAGCGATCGAAGTAGAAACTGGCTACATCCTCGCCGTAGCACTTGGACAGCCCGTAGTAGCTGTCGGGGCGGCGCGGCGAGTGGGCGTCGATGCGCTCGTCCTGGCGGTAGAAACCGATGGTGTGGTTGGAGCTGGCGAAGATGATGCGCTTCACGCCATGCTTGCGTGCGGCCTCGTAAACATGGAACACGCCGCAGATGTTTGGCCCGAGGATGTCTTCGAAGGAATGCTCGGTGGACACGCCGCCGAAGTGGATGATGGCATCAACGCCGTCAACCAGCGCATGTACCGCAGCCTTGTCGGCCAGGTCGCAGGTAATCACCTCTTCATGCGGGCCTGCAGCAGGTGGCATCGGGCTGATATCGGAAAGGCGCAGGACCTCGGCGTAGCCTTGCAGGCGTTCGCGAAGGACCTTGCCCAGGCCGCCTGCGGCTCCGGTGAGCAGCAGGCGATTGAGGGGGGTAGTGGTCATGGCCGGCTCTTGTTGTTAATTGTTGTAGGTTGTCGTATGACTTTGCTGATTATTGGCGGTGGGTTCGGTTGTTGTCAATGAGGCCTGCGTCTCTTTATGGCCTGTCAGGGCCCAATCGCCGGCAAGCCAGCTCCCACAGGCACTCCACTTGGCTGGAAATTACCGCGGCCTGGTGGGAGCTGGCTTGCCGGCGATGGGGCGCAAAGCGGCCCCAATTTCAATCAGTGCCGGTCTTTTCGGTTACAAGAGCGATAACGGGTAATTGAAGATCAACCGGTTCTCATCGAACTCGTTATTGCTGTAATCCCGCCGAATTGACGAATTTCGCCACTTCACACTCAAATCCTTGAACGCCCCGCTCTGGATCACGTACGCCAGCTCGGTCTCACGCACCCACTCCTTACCATCGGTCACCACCCCGCTGTGCACGTCGCGCCCGCTGATATAGCGGTTCATCAAGGTCAATCCCGGCACCCCGACGGTGACAAAGTTGAAGTCATGCCGCACCTGCCACGAACGCTCGTTGGCATTGTCGAAGCTGGAGTTGTAACTGTCGTTGGCCAAGGTCCCGCCACTGGTGCCATTGACCCGCATCCAGGTATCGCCATCGACTTTCTGCAGCCCCACCCAGAACGTGCTGCCGCCGTACTTGGCCGAGAACATCCCCGAGTAGGTTTTATTGTCCAGTTCGCCAGCGCGTTCGGAGCCGTCCTCATCGCCATGGAAGTAGCCCAGGTTGGCACCCAGGGTCCAGTCACCCACCGGCTGGCTGTGGCTCAGTTGCAGGTACTGTTGCTGGTACACGTCTTTCAGCACCGCATTCCACAGGCCCACCAGCGTGCGGTCCTGGTTGAACTTGTATTCGCCGCCGACGAAGTTGAACCGGTCCGACACGCCAGCGCCGTAGCTCATGTCTTCCATGCTGGCGTCGTTACGCGGGCTGTTGCCGCGGAACTGGCCGCCATACAGGGTCAACCCTGCGATTTCATTGGAGGTGACCTGCCCGCCACGGAACGTCTGCGGCAACGAGCGACCGTCGTCCGAGCGTAGAATCGGCAGCACCGGCATCCACTCCCCGATCTTCAGCTCGGTCTTGGAAATACGCGCCTTGCCTGCCACCGCCAGGCGCCCATAGTCGTCTGCTGGCTTGCCATCGTCATGGCGCGGCAGCAACGCCGTGCCGTAGGTACCGCCGCCGCCATCGAGCTTGACCGACCACAGCCCCAGCACATCCACCCCAAACCCTATCGGCCCCTCGGTGAACCCCGAGCGGGCATCGAGGATGAAGCTTTGCGTCCACTCCTCGGCCTTGCTCTGCGGGTTGCTGGGGTTGGTGAAGTTGCGGTTGATGTAGAAGTTGCGCAGCCCGAGGGTGGCCTTGCTGTCCTCGACAAAACCGGCGGCCAGGCTGGTGCCCGGCAGGCCGGCGATGACCCCGGCGCCAAGCAGGGCGAAGGGCAGGGTGTGGCAGATTTTCATTATTGTTGTGCTCCCGAAGGGTGTGGCAGCCCGTCCACCGGGCACGCGCAAGCGGCCTGCGGCAGGGGCGGGTAGTTAACGGGCCGGTCAGGGCCAGGGGTGAATGCGCGGTAACCGGGCGCTACGTAGCGGCAGGTGTACGCGAGCTGGCCGGGCGAAGAGGGGTGTGCAACAGACGTGGGTGGAGCGGGATGGGGGTCGACATGGGATCGTCCACTGATTGTTGTTTTTGTTATGTGTTGTCGTACAACTGTGGGCGATTATTAGCAAGTGGGAGGTGAGCTGTCAACGGCTGATAGCTGAGCAGGTAGGGTCCCAGTTGCTGCATTCCACGCGCCGTACGCGGGACAAGATTTACAAATCAAATCTGATTGACTGACTCTGCCGCTAGCCTGCGCTATCTTCAGATCTGGCCTCGCCCTCGACCACGTAGACTGGCATGTCCAGTCCCGGCATCCTCGTTGGTGCCGTACCCCTCCTGTCGGCGTGGGCGGGGCCTCTTCCTTTTCCGCCACGCTTCCCGCCTAAGATCCAGCGCTCCCTGGCGCCACAGCCGTCAGCTACCTTGGCAAATCTCCTCTGCTACGCAATTCCCTGTAGGAGCGGCCTTGTGCCGCGAAAGGGCCGCACAGCGGCCCCGGCAAACAATTCGCCATTGCAGAATCCCCAAGATCAGTGCATTCGACAGGCTCTGCAATATATAGCGGAGCGGGGCCAGCTACCCTTCAGGCCAGTCCTGATGACCGAGGAAGATGAAGCCGTTCTGTGGGAGCGGGCTGGCCCGCGAATAGGCCACACAGGCGAAACCGTCCGCTGACTTGCGATGCTTCCTCTACCAATAAAAAAGGCTGCCAATTGGCAGCCTTCTCGATGTTCAGCCCGGACAATCAGTCCCAGCTCAAAGCACCACCCGTCTGATACTCGATCACACGCGTCTCAAAGAAGTTCTTCTCTTTCTTCAAGTCCATGATCTCGCTCATCCATGGGAACGGGTTGGTAGTCCCTGGATATTCTTCTTTCAGGCCAATCTGGGTCAAACGACGGTTGGCAATGAACTTGAGGTAGTCCTCCATCATCGCCGCGTTCATGCCCAGCACCCCGCGTGGCATGGTGTCGCGGGCGTATTCGATCTCCAGCTGGGTCCCTTGCAGGATCATCTGGGTCGCTTCTTCCTTCATCGCCGCATCCCACAGGTGTGGGTTTTCGATCTTGATCTGGTTGATCACGTCGATGCCGAAGTTCAGGTGCATCGACTCGTCACGCAGGATGTACTGGAACTGCTCGGCGACGCCGGTCATCTTGTTACGGCGGCCCATGGACAGGATCTGGGTGAAGCCGCAGTAGAAGAAGATACCTTCCAGGACGCAGTAGTAGGCAATCAGGTTGCGCAGCAGCTCTTTGTCGGTTTCGACGGTACCGGTGTTGAATTCCGGGTCGGAGATGGCGCGGGTGTACTTCAGGCCCCAGGCGGCTTTCTTGGCGACCGACGGGATCTCGTGGTACATGTTGAAGATCTCGCCTTCATCCATGCCCAGCGACTCGATGCAGTACTGGTAGGCGTGGGTGTGGATCGCCTCTTCAAAGGCCTGGCGCAGGATGTACTGGCGGCACTCCGGGTTGGTGATCAGGCGGTACACAGCCAGGGCCAGGTTGTTGGCAACAAGCGAGTCGGCGGTGGAGAAGAAGCCCAGGTTACGCATGACGATGCGGCGCTCGTCTTCGGTCAGGCCGTCCTGGCTCTTCCACAGGGCGATGTCGGCGGTCATGTTGACCTCTTGCGGCATCCAGTGGTTGGCGCAGCCGTCCAGGTACTTCTGCCAGGCCCAGTCATACTTGAACGGCACCAGCTGGTTCAGGTCGGCGCGGCAGTTGATCATGCGCTTTTCGTCCACCGCGACACGGGCAGAAGAACCTTCCAGCTCGGCCAGGCCTTCGGCCACGTCGAGGGCGTCGAGGGCAGCTTTGGCACGTTTGACGGCTTCGGAGTCAGACGCGGTAGCAGCGCGAGCTTCCAGAGCGGCGGCACCACCGGCGCTGTCGAGCTTGTCGAGGGTGGCGGCGGCAGCGGCCTGCGCAGGGGTGTTGCCTTTGGCGGCTACTTCGCCGTCTTCGTTATCGAATTCGTCCCAGCTCAGCATGGTTTGGCTCCTGCTTGAGGGTCGCCCTGGGGCAACCGGTTGGATTTTAAAAATGTGATGCCTGACGCAAGGCCGGTAACGGCGAATGGACAGCTCGAGAGGCTGACTCTCGTTTACATCTGAATGTGTTCTGGCTTGTACCTGGCCAGGCCTCGGGGAGGGGCCAGGACAATTGAATGGCGCTCTTTTCAGAGGGCGCAAAGTATACCGGAATTCACCTTCGATCGGGGCGCATGTCTTGCGGGCGAGGGTAACTTTTCGACCGGTTTTGCGTGCATCCGTTCACGAAATGGCTGTGTTCTTCTACGGGGGGAGAGTGTAGCGCTAACCTATATGTTGTGCCAGTTTAAATTTAAGGCACATCATATAGTGTTTTTGAGGGGATTTTGTTGTGTGCCCGGCCTCATCGCCGGCAAGCCAGCTCCCACAGGCACCGCGCCTGGCTGCAGGGCGATGCAGTACCTGTGGGAGTTGGCTTGCCGGCGATGAGGCCGGGGCACACAACACTAGCAGCGGTGGCTGCGCAGCGTTTCGACGATATGCGTCTTGGGTTGTTTGCGTGCTACTTCTACCGAGGTAAAACGGCCGGTTTCAGCATTACGACCAATCTTGCGAGTTGCCACTTTTTTCCGGGCCATGGGCTTGCGTCCTGTTTTGAGAGGTCCTGTTCTTTTACCGAGCCGCGCGAGCGGTGGGCAAAGGGCAGGGTTTCTCTGAGGCACGGATACAAAAATGCCGCGCGGGGCACCCGTAGGCACCCCGCGCGGCATTCAGGCCTTACTGGCAGGCTTCGCAGTCAGGCTCGTCGATCGCGCAGGCCTTCGGCACTGGCGCTGGGCCCGCTGCCTGGACCGGGGCGCTGTCGCCACCGCTGGAAACGGCGTTGAGCTTGCCGGTGTTGATGGTCGACTTCTCGGTGCTGGTCGCAGCCAGGGCACGGAGGTAGTAGGTGGTTTTCAGGCCGCGGTACCAGGCCATGCGGTAGGTCACGTCCAGCTTCTTGCCCGAGGCGCCCGCGATGTACAGGTTCAGCGACTGAGCCTGGTCGATCCACTTCTGGCGACGGGAGGCAGCGTCGACAATCCACTTGGTCTCGACTTCGAACGCGGTGGCGTACAGGTCTTTCAGCTCTTGCGGGATACGCTCGATCTGCTGCACCGAACCGTCGTAGTACTTCAGGTCGTTGATCATGACCGAGTCCCACAGGCCGCGGGCCTTCAGGTCACGGACCAGGTACGGGTTGATCACGGTGAACTCGCCCGACAGGTTCGATTTCACGTACAGGTTCTGGTAGGTCGGCTCGATCGACTGCGACACGCCGGTGATGTTGGCGATGGTCGCGGTTGGCGCGATGGCCATGATGTTCGAGTTACGAATACCTTTTTGTACGCGAGCACGCACCGGCGCCCAGTCCAGGGTCTCATTCAGGTCGACGTCGATGTACTTCTGGCCACGGGCCTCGATCAGGATCTGTTGCGAATCCAGCGGCAGGATGCCTTTGGACCACAGCGAACCCTGGAAGGTCTCGTAGGCGCCACGCTCGTCGGCCAGGTCGCAGGACGCCTGGATCGCGAAGTAGCTGACCGCTTCCATCGACTTGTCGGCGAACTCGACGGCAGCGTCGGAGCCGTAGGCGATGTGCTGCAGGTACAGTGCGTCCTGGAAGCCCATGATGCCCAGGCCGACCGGGCGGTGCTTGAGGTTCGAGTTACGCGCTTGCGGCACCGAGTAGTAGTTGATGTCGATCACGTTGTCGAGCATGCGCACGGCGGTGTTCACGGTGCGTTGCAGCTTAACGGTGTCCAGCTTGCCGTCGACGATGTGGTTCGGCAGGTTGATCGAGCCCAGGTTGCAGACCGCGATCTCGTCCTTGTTGGTGTTCAAGGTGATCTCGGTGCACAGGTTCGAGCTGTGAACCACGCCTACGTGCTGCTGCGGCGAACGCAGGTTGCACGGGTCCTTGAAGGTCAGCCACGGGTGGCCGGTCTCGAACAGCATCGACAGCATCTTGCGCCACAGGTCTTTGGCCTGGATGGTCTTGAACACCTTGATCTTGTTGTACTCGGTCAGGGCTTCGTAGTACTCGTAGCGCTCTTCGAAGGCCTTGCCGGTCAGGTCGTGCAGGTCTGGCACTTCCGAAGGCGAGAACAGGGTCCATTTGCCGTCATCGAAGACACGCTTCATGAACAGGTCAGGGATCCAGTTGGCGGTGTTCATGTCGTGGGTACGACGACGGTCATCACCGGTGTTCTTGCGCAGCTCGATGAACTCTTCGATGTCCAGGTGCCAGGTTTCCAGGTAGGCACACACGGCGCCCTTGCGCTTGCCACCCTGGTTGACGGCAACGGCGGTGTCGTTGACCACTTTCAGGAACGGTACGACGCCCTGGGACTTGCCGTTGGTGCCCTTGATGTAGGAGCCCAGTGCACGCACAGGGGTCCAGTCGTTGCCCAGGCCACCGGCGAATTTCGACAGCATGGCGTTGTCGTGGATCGCGTGGTAGATGCCCGACAGGTCGTCCGGCACGGTGGTCAGGTAGCAGCTGGACAGCTGCGGGCGCAGGGTACCGGCGTTGAACAGGGTCGGGGTCGAGGCCATGTAGTCGAAGGACGACAACAGGTTGTAGAACTCGATCGCACGGGCTTCCTTGTCTTTCTCTTCCAGCGCCAGGCCCATGGCCACACGCATGAAGAACACCTGAGGCAGCTCGAAGCGCACGCCATCCTTGTGGATGAAGTAACGGTCGTACAGGGTTTGCAGGCCCAGGTAGGTGAACTGCTGGTCGCGCTCGTGGTTGATCGCCTTGCCCAGTTTTTCCAGGTCGAAGTCAGCCAGGGCCGGGTTCAGCAGCTCGAACTCGATACCTTTGGCGATGTAGGCCGGCAGGGCCTTGGCGTACAGGTCAGCCATCTCGTGGTGGGTGGCGCTGTCGGCTACATTCAGGAAGCCAAGGCCTTCGGCGCGCAGGGTGTCCATCAGCAGGCGGGCGGTAACGAACGAGTAGTTCGGCTCGCGCTCTACCAGGGTACGGGCGGTCATCACCAGGGCGGTGTTGACGTCCTTGATGGCTACACCGTCGTACAGGTTCTTCAGGGTTTCGCGCTGGATCAGGTCGCCATCGACTTCGGCCAGGCCTTCGCAGGCTTCGCTGATGATGGTGTTCAGGCGGGCCATGTCGAGCGGCGCCAGGCTGCCGTCGGCCAGGGTGATGCGGATGCTCGGGTGCGGCTCGACCACGGCGTCGGTGTTGGCGCGGGTGGCACGCTCCTTGGCGCGCTGGTCGCGGTAGATCACGTAGTCGCGGGCAACTTTCTGCTCGCCTGCGCGCATCAGGGCCAGTTCTACCTGGTCCTGGATTTCTTCGATGTGGATGGTGCCACCCGATGGCATGCGACGTTTGAACGTGGCGGTCACCTGTTCTGTCAGGCGCGCGACGGTGTCGTGGATGCGCGACGAAGCGGCCGCGGTGCCGCCTTCAACTGCAAGGAACGCCTTGGTGATGGCAACGGTGATCTTGTCGTCGGTGTAGGGGACGACAGTGCCGTTACGCTTGATCACGCGCAGTTGGCCAGGGGCAGTGGCGGCCAGATCCTGGTTGGAATCGGCGGCCTGCGGCACCTTGGCCTGCGGGTTCTCGCGAGTTGTGTCGGTTTGCATGGGTGGGTGTCTCCACAGTTTCTATATTGTTCAGGCGCCTTTTGGGCGCCCACCGTTCCGTCCAGTTGCTCGATGGCCCGGCGGGGATGCGCAATGCATGCGCATCCGCCCGCACGGGCGTACCGACTTCGGGACAGACTCAGGAATAAGGGGCAATGGCTTGCCGCTCCCTGGCCGAAGTCAAAGGTTTTGGGCGGGGCCCAAAAACTGTTGCTGATGGATGCCAGGCCAGGCCTGCAACACCCATACCCGAACAAGGCCCTGGAAGGGCTTGCCTCGGTCGCCTCCGCAGGAGCGGTTTGGCTGCTGAAATCACCTGAAGTTCAGCTCGGAAAATCGCTTGATTTTGCGGGTTGACTTTTGTGTGTGATTTTGCACGAACCCCTATATGTAGTGGTTCGCTGCGTTCGGGATACAAGATAATGCGGTATTGGGGGCTTTGCAAGGCGAGCGCCTGTGGATAACGTGTGCGTACTTTGTGAGTGAATGGTGGGTATTCGCTGTAGGCCTTGTGCCAAGTGGTTTGCAGTATTTTTCTGCGCCTTGCTGCCCCAGGGCAGTTTTTTTCGGGCGCGAACCCTATCACAAAAAACGGTTCAGTCGAGCCCGCTGCGGGCGGTTTGGCAATGCCGGGCGTGGGGCTTAGTATCCAGGGGGGATGTTGCCTTTTGGTGAAAGGGTTATGTTGCCTGTACCGGCCCCACAGAAGAGCGCCGTCTCCTGTAGGAGCAGCCTTGTGCTGCGAAGAGGCCGGTACCGGTAATAAAAAAACAACAAGCAAAGGCAGAGGCCATGGACCACCCCGTACCCCGCATCCTCATCGTCGAAGACGACCAGCGCCTGGCCGAGCTCACCGCCGAGTACCTGCAGGCCAACGGCTTCGAGGTCGCGGTGGAGGGCGATGGCGCCCGCGCCGCCCGGCGCATCGTCGACAGCCAGCCCGATCTGGTCATCCTCGACCTCATGCTGCCTGGCGAGGACGGCCTGAGCATCTGCCGCCGGGTGCGCAGCCAGTACCCCGGGCCGATCCTCATGCTCACCGCACGCAGCGACGAACTCGACCAGGTCCAGGGCCTGGACCTGGGTGCCGACGACTACGTCTGCAAACCGGTACGCCCACGCCTGCTGCTGGCGCGTATCCAGGCCCTGCTGCGCCGCAGCGAAGCCGTGGACAGCAAGCGCCAGGACCTGGTCTTTGGCGCGCTGCGTATCGACAACCGCCTGCGCGAGGCGCGCCTGGGCGACCAGCTGATCGAGCTGACCGGTGCCGAATTCGACCTGCTCTGGCTGCTGGCCAGCAACGCCGGCCGGGTACTGACCCGCGAACAGATCTTCACCGCGCTGCGTGGCGTGGGCTACGACGGCCAAGACCGTTCCATCGACATACGCATCTCCAAAATCCGCCCCAAGATCGGCGATGACCCGCTTCAGCCACGGCTGATCAAGACCCTGCGCAGCAAGGGCTACCTGTTTGTCGGCGAAGCGCCATGAACAACTCGATCTTTCTGCGCATCTACGGCGGCATGCTGGCGGTGCTGGTGCTGGTGGCCCTGCTCGGCGTGCTCAGCCTGCACCTGGCCAACGAAGTGCGCGCCGCTCAGCACCGGGAGGGCCTGGCCCAAGGCACCTTCAGCCTGATGGCTGACAACCTGGCCCAGCAGAATGCAACCGAACGCAAGCGCTCGCTGCTGATCTGGGAGCGACTGCTCGGTGTGCCGCTGGCGCTGCAACCGATGACTGCGCGCAGCCTTGACGGCGGCCAGCGGGCGCGCCTGTACCGCGGCCTGGTGGTGGTCGAAAAGACCGGCCCACATGCGGCGCAAGTGCTGCGCAAGGTGGGCCAGGAAGACCTGATGCTGGTGGCGCAGATCAAACAGATAAGCGAGCAACTGGCGCGGGCCACGCTGTATCTGTTGGCCGATGAACTGGTTCGCTACCCTATAACCGAGCAGCAGCAGCGACTGGCACAGATCAAGCAGGAAAAGGGCTTCGGTTTTGGCGTCGCCTTGCAGCGCATCGAGCGGGTTAGCCTGGACGATGATCAGCGGCGCCGGGTCGAGGAGGGCGACACCGTCATGGCGCTGGGCAAGGATGGCGACTCGATTCGTGTGTTTGCCGGGCTGGCAGGCTCGCCCTGGGTGCTGGAGATTGGCCCGCTGTACCAGCTCAACCCGTATCCGCCGCAGTTGCTGATCCTGATTACTTTTCTCGGCCTGTGCCTGATCGGCCTGGTGGTCTACCTGCTGGTGCGCCAGCTGGAGCGCCGCGTGTCGGGCCTGGAGATTGCCGCCACACGCATCGCCCAGGGCAGCCTGGACACCCGCGTGCCCGCAGGCGACGCCGACTCGGTAGGGCGCCTGGCCGCCGCCTTCAACGGCATGGCCGAGCACCTGCAGCGCTCGCTGAGCATGCAGCGCGAGCTGGTGCGGGCGGTGTCCCACGAGTTGCGTACGCCGGTTGCGCGCCTGCGCTTTGGCCTGGAGATGATCGAAAGTGCCACCACCGAACAGGCACGCGCCAAGCATCTGGCCGGCATGGACGGGGATATCCAGGACCTCGACAAGCTGGTCGACGAAATGCTGACCTACGCCCGGCTGGAGCAAGGCGCGCCGGCCTTGAAGTTCCAGCGGGTCGACCTGGATGCCTTGCTCGCGCGGGTGATCGAAGAGCTGGCCCCGTTGCGTGCCGAGGTGCGGGTCGTGCGCGGCGACTGCCAGGGCGCGGATGCCGAAGGCGCCTGGGTCGAGGCCGAGCCGCGGTACTTGCACCGGGCACTGCAGAACCTGGTAGGCAACGCCATGCGCCATGCCGGATCTGAGGTGCGCGTGAGTTACCAGTTGGGGCAGCAGCGGTGCCGCATTGATGTCGAAGATGACGGCCCGGGGATCCCCGAGGGCTTCTGGGACCGTATCTTCACCCCGTTCACCCGCCTGGACGACAGCCGCACCCGTGCTTCGGGTGGGCACGGCCTGGGCCTGTCGATCGTGCGGCGAATCATCTACTGGCACACGGGCCGGGCGACGGTGGGGCGTAGCGAAGCGTTGGGTGGCGCCTGCTTCAGCCTGAACTGGCCACGCCAGCAAGCGCCACAGTAAAGGTCAGACGCTGACCAGGCTGAGCAGGTGGCCGTCCTGCAGGCAGAACTGGCCTTGCAACTCGGCGCCATGGCGCCACTGCGGCGACAGGTCGGTGAGCAGGCGCAGGCGGGCCAGCCCTTCGGTGGACCAGTCCAGCACTTCGGCGTGTTCGAAATAGAAGCGCTGGCGGGTCAGCGGGTAGAGGGTCTTGAACAGGCTTTCCTTCAGCGAGAAGGTCAAGGTGACCGTCAGGCCGAGTTGACGGCGGTCCAGGCGTTCGAGCTCGGGCGGGGTGAGGATTTCGGCCATCAGCCGTTCGGCGCGTTCGTCATCCAGCAAGGCTTCCTGATCCAGGCCCAGGCCCTGGCAACTGCCCTCGGCGGCGACTACGGCGGCGGCCCAGCCTTTGCCGTGGGTGATCGAGCCGCGAACGCCCGCCGGCCAGATCGGCGAGCGGTCCTCATGGGTGCCGGGTACGTAGTCGCGACCGTCCAGGCGCTGCAGCGCCGCGCGCGCGCATACGCGACCGGCCAGGTACTCAGCCTGGCGCTTGGCCACCGAGCGCTGCAGGCTGGCGCTGGGCACGAGGCCGGCGCGCTGGAAGTCGTCGGATGCCAGGCGGGCAGGGTCGAAGGCGCAACTGACCAGCACCGCGCCGGGCAGCGGGCGAGGCAAGGGCCAGTGGTGCTGGAGCGGGGCGCAGCAGGCTGGGAGAGTGTTCATGGCGCTATTGTGCCAGCCGCAGCGGCGGTGTGGGAGGTGGGATTGCTGGGGCTGCAACGCAGCCCCGACAATCCTTATTTGAACACCTTCTTGAAGAACGCCTGCATATCCGCCCAGGAGCTCTCGTCCGCTGCCTTGTTGTAGCCAATGTCCGGTCCACCATGTTCGCCATGGCTCAGTCGGTCTGCATCTGGGTTGGTAAACCCATGCTTGGCACCGTCAATGCTGACGAACTGGTAGTTGACCTTGGCCGCATCCATTTCCGCCTTGAACGCCTCCACCTGCTGCTGGGTGACCATGCTGTCCGCAGCGCCATGTTCAACCAGGATGTCCGCCCGCACGACGCCAGGCTTGGCCGGCGTCTGGGTGGCCAGCGCGCCATGGAAGCTCACCACGCCGTCCAGTTTCTCCCCCCTGCGTGCGGCATCGAGCACCACCTTGCCGCCAAAGCAGTAGCCCACAGCACCCAGTTGGTGCTTGTTGACGTTCGGCTGCTTTTTCAACAGCTCCAGGCCCGCGTCGAAGCGTGCTGCTGCCGCGGCCGGGTCCTTCATCGCTTCGGCCATGAATGCCTGGGCCTCCTGCGGATGCTCGGTGTGCTGGCCATCGCCGTACATGTCGATGGCCAGCGCTTTATAGCCCAGGGCGGCGAGGTCTCGTGCACGGCGCTTGGCATAGTCGTTCAGGCCCCACCATTCATGCACCACGACGATGCCTGGGCGTTTGTCGTCCAGCGCATCGTCGTAGGCGTAGTAGCCGACCAGGCGGTTGCCGTCGGCGTCCTGGTAGGGAATTTCACGGGTCATTACCGCCGCTTGGGCGAGGGCGGCGCTGCACATCAGGGTCAGGGCCAGCAGGGCACGCATCTTTACTACTCCTTGTCTTGCAGACAGTTCGTTCAGCCGAGGTTCAGCCAGGGTTCAGTCGCGGTTCAGGGTGCCCTCCTTACTCTAGCTTCCAGACCGAAACAGCGCACCCAACTGGAGTAACCAGCCATGAAAACCTTCAACACCCTGCTTGCCGCCATGGCCGTCTGTGCCGCTGGCATCACCACTGCCCAGGCCGCCGACGACAACTTCGCCAGCCTCACCTACGGCCAGACCAGCGACAAGGTTCGCAAGTCCGGCCTGCTGCAGCGCAACACCGACCAGCTCAACGCCGATGGCATCATCGGCAAGGACGACACCTGGGGTGTACGTGTGGGCAAGATCAACGATCAGGGCCGCTACTACATGACCTACGACAACGTCTCGGGTGACCACAGTGGCCTGAAGTTGCGCCAGGAAAACCTGCTGGGCAGCTACGACCTGTTCCTGCCGGTGGGCGATACCACCAAACTGTTCGGCGGTGGCAGCCTGGGCATGACCAAGCTCACCCAGGACTCGCCAGGCGCCAGCCGGGATACCGACTACGGTTATGCCTACGGCCTGCAGGCCGGTGTGATCCAGGACATCACCGACAAGGCTTCGGTGGAGCTGGGCTACCGTTACCTGCGCACCAATGCCGCGACCGAAGTGGGTGCGCATGGCGGGCCGAAGGACGGCACCCTACGTCTGACCAGCAGCGCGCAGACATACCTGGCTGCTTCCTACAAGTTCTGACGGGCGAGCCGCGTTATCCTGTACCGGCCCTTTCGCAGCACAAGGCTGCTCCTACAGGAATACCACCCCCTGTAGGAGCAGCCTTGTGCTGCGAAGAGGCCGGTACAGGCAATACACATTAAGGAGCTGCACATGAAACTGCTGGTGGTCGAGGACGAAGCCCTGCTTCGCCATCACCTCTACACCCGCCTGGGCGAAAGCGGCCATGTGGTCGAGGCGGTCGCCGATGCCGAGGAGGCGCTGTACCAAGCCGGGCAGTACCACTTCGACCTGGCCATCATCGACCTGGGCCTGCCTGGTATCAGTGGCCTGGAACTGATCACGCGCCTGCGCAGCCAGGACAAGACTTTCCCCATTCTCATCCTCACCGCCCGCGGCAACTGGCAGGACAAGGTCGAGGGCCTGGCCGCCGGTGCCGACGACTATCTGGTCAAACCGTTCCAGTTCGAAGAGCTCGAAGCGCGGCTGAATGCCCTGTTGCGCCGCTCCAGCGGCTTCACCCAGTCGACCATCGCCGCAGGCCCCTTGGTACTCGACCTCAACCGCAAGCAGGCCACCCTCGACGACCGGCCCCTGGCGCTGACCGCCTACGAGTACCGCATTCTCGAATACCTCATGCGCCATCATCAGCAGGTGGTGGCCAAGGATCGCCTGATGGAGCAGCTGTACCCAGGCGACGAGGAGCGCGACCCCAATGTCATCGAAGTACTGGTCGGCCGCCTGCGCCGCAAGCTTGAGGGCGAGCACGGCTTCAAACCCATCGACACCGTGCGCGGCCTGGGCTACCTGTTCACCGAGCGCTGCCGATGATCCGCTCGCTGCGGATACGCCTGATGCTGGCCGCCGCAGTACTGGCCTTGCTGTTCATGCTGGCGTTGCTGCCGGCCTTGCAGAAGGCCTTCAGCCTGGCGCTGCAGGAGTCGATCGAGCAGCGCCTGGCTTCGGATGTGACCACGCTGATTTCCGCCGCGCGCATCGAGCATGGTCAGTTGCAGATGCCGGCCCTGCTGCCGGACGAGCGCTATAACCTGCCGTACACGGGCCTGCTCGGTTATATCTTCGACCGCGACGGCAACCTGGTCTGGCAGTCGCGGGCCACCGCCGACCGGCACATCAACTACCGCCCGCGCTACGACGGGCGTGGCAATGAGTTCGCCCGCATTCATCAAGCAGATGGCGAAGAGTTCTTTGTCTACGACGTCGAGGTAAAGCTACTGGGGGGCCAGAGTGCCGCCTACAGCATTGTCGCCCTGCAGCCGGTGAGCGAGTACACGGCCACCCTCAATGGCCTGCGCGAGAAGCTCTACCTGGGCTTCGGTGCTGCCTTGCTGGCGCTGATGGTGCTGCTATGGGCTGGCCTGACCTGGGGCCTGCGCTCGTTGCGCCGGCTCAGCCACGAGCTGGACGAAGTGGAGTCGGGGGCGCGCGATGGCCTGAGCGGCGAGCACCCGCGCGAGCTGCTGCGCCTGACCCGCTCGCTCAACCGCCTGTTGCGCAGTGAGCGTGAGCAGCGTACGCGCTACCGCGACTCGCTGGACGACCTGGCGCACAGCCTGAAGACGCCGCTGGCGGTGTTGCAAGGCGTGGGCGAAAGCCTGCAGCAGCGCAGCGGTGAGCGCGAGCAGGCGCGGGTGCTGCAAAGCCAGATCGAGCGCATGAGCCAGCAGATCGACTATCAGCTGCAACGCGCCAGCCTGCGCAAGAGCGGCCTGGTGCGCCACAGCGTGAGGCTACGGCCGTTGCTCGACAGCCTGTGCAGCACCTTGGCCAAGGTCTACCGGGACAAGCAGGTGAGCGTGGCACTGGAATTGCCCGATGCGGCACAGGTGCCGATGGAGCAGGGCGCCTTGCTGGAAATGCTCGGCAACCTGCTGGAAAACGCCTACCGCCTGAGCCTTGGCCAGGTGCGGGTGAGCCTAGAGCAGGCGCCTGGGCAGTTGACCTTGTGTATCGAAGACGATGGGCCTGGGGTGCCGGCCGACCAGCGCGAGCGCATTCTGGAGCGCGGTGAGAGGCTGGACAGCCAGCACCCGGGGCAAGGCATCGGGCTGGCGGTGGTCAAGGACATTGTCGACAGCTATGACGCCGAGCTCAGCCTGGGGGATTCGCCCTTGGGTGGCGCGGCGTTCAGAATCACTTTCCATCTCGATTGATTGGCCGGCACCTCTGATTCAGGTGGGCGGATTCCCGCCATCCACCCTGTACAAAACCCGCCACCGGGCGGAAATCCGCCAGCCTTCCTCAGGCAAATTGCCCTGTCGTTGGGCATTTATCCCTAGCAAATACGGCCCTTGCACCCTTCATGGGCATTTTGGCACCACCCTTGCTATTGATCTTCGCAGAGGCCTGCCCAGGCAGCTCGAACACAACGACAAATCCCTCCAAGTGCAGGAGGGTTAGCGATTCAGGTGCCCCATCACCCTGGGAAGGGTGAACCGGCACACTTGAGGAAAATGAGCCATGACGACACGTCAGCCGCTGTACAAATCCCTGTATGTCCAGGTGATCGTTGCCATCACCATCGGCATCCTGCTCGGCCACTACTACCCGGAAACGGGCGTCGCCCTCAAACCCTTGGGTGACGGCTTCGTCAAACTGATCAAGATGGTCATTGCCCCGATCATCTTCTGCACCGTGGTCAGCGGCATCGCCGGCATGCAGAGCATGAAGTCGGTCGGCAAGACTGGCGGCTACGCGCTGCTGTACTTTGAAATCGTCTCCACCATCGCCCTGATCATCGGCCTCGTCGTCGTCAACGTGGTCAAGCCGGGCGCTGGCATGCACATCGACGTCAGCACCCTGAACGCCAGCAGCGTGGCCGCCTACGCCGCCGCCGGCGCACAGCAGACCACCGTCGGCTTCCTGCTCAATGTCATCCCTAACACGGTAGTGGGTGCCTTCGCCAACGGCGACATCCTGCAGGTGCTGATGTTCTCGGTGCTGTTCGGCTTTGCCCTGCACCGCCTGGGCAGCTACGGCAAGCCGTTGCTGGACATGATCGACCGCTTCGCCCATGTCATGTTCAACATCATCAACATGATCATGAAACTGGCCCCGATCGGTGCTTTCGGCGCCATGGCCTTCACCATCGGCCAGTACGGCGTGGGTTCGCTGGTGCAACTGGGCTACCTGATGGCGTGCTTCTACATCACCTGCCTGCTGTTCGTGCTGGTGGTGCTGGGCGGTATCTGCCGCGCCCACGGCTTCAGCGTGCTCAAGCTGATCCGCTATATCCGTGAAGAGCTGCTGATCGTGCTGGGCACTTCCTCCTCGGAATCGGCCCTGCCACGCATGCTGGCCAAGATGGAGCGCCTGGGCGCGAAGAAGTCGGTCGTCGGCCTGGTCATTCCGACCGGTTACTCGTTCAACCTGGACGGCACCTCGATCTACCTGACCATGGCTGCGGTGTTCATCGCCCAGGCCACCGACACCACCATGGACATCACCCACCAGATCACCCTGCTGCTGGTGCTGCTGGTGGCTTCCAAAGGTGCTGCCGGCGTCACCGGTTCGGGCTTCATCGTGCTGGCCGCCACCCTGTCGGCTGTTGGCCACCTGCCGGTAGCTGGCCTGGCGCTGATCCTCGGCATCGACCGCTTCATGTCTGAAGCCCGCGCACTGACCAACCTGGTGGGCAATGCCGTTGCCACCGTGGTCGTGGCCAAGTGGGTCAAGGAAATGGACAACGACAAGCTGGCCTCCGAGCTGGCCTCCGGTGGTGCACCGCTGGTCGATACCCGTCCAACTGATGACCTGGGCGTGGCCGAAGGCCCAGCGCGCTGATCGCGCGGCTGTAGTACGAAAAAGGCGACCTCCGGGTCGCCTTTTTCATGTGCGCTGTTCGCGTCGGTGCGCGGTCAGGCCAGCACCACCTCCAACACCCGGATCACCTCCGGCTGAGGGTAATGCCACCTCACCTGCACATCCCAGAACTTCACTCCGTACACCCGCTCGGCCGGTGGTACCTGGTAGGCCGGGCGCGGGTCTTGCGCCAGGCATTGTTCTATCAGTTCTACCAGCGGTTCAGCCAGGCGCAGTGCATGCTCGCGGGCCTGGGGCAGGGCGTTTTCGCCCCACTGCACGGCAATCGCGGCGGGCGCTGCGTTGGCCATCTGGTTGCTGGCGTCTGTAATGCAGTCGGCGTACGGCACATACGGCTTGATGTCCAGTACCGGCGTGCCATCGAGCAGGTCGATCCCGGACAGCAACAGGCGCCCAGGCTCTACACCCTCCAGGCGCACGACCGACTGGCCGATGCCGTTTGGCCGGTGGGTGGCACGAGTGGCGAACACCCCCATGCTCTTGTTGCCGCCCAGACGCGGTGGCCGCACTTTCAGGCGCGGCTTGTCCTCGAGGGCCTGGTGAAACAGGAACAGTAGCCAGACATGGCTGACCTGCTCCAGGCCTTCGACCGCATCACCTTGGTCGAACGGCGGCAGCAGTTCGAGCACGCCCCGCGCCGCAGGCGCCAGTTGGGGCTGGCGCGGGATGGCGAATTTCTCCTTGAAGCAGGAGCGGACGATGCCGACGGGTGCAACCGTATGCTGCATGGCCACTCAGCCGCGCACGCGCTGGGTCAGGCCTTTGAGGAAGTTGCGCAGCAACTGGTCGCCGCACGGGCGGTAGTTTTCGTGGCCGGCCTTGCGGAACAGCGCGCTCAGTTCAGGCTTGCTGACCGGGAAGTTGACCGACTTGAGGATCACGTGCAGGTCGTCTTCCTTGAGCTCGAAGGCCACACGCAGCTTCTTGAGGATGAGGTTGTTGGTCACTGGCAGCTCAACCGGCAATGGCGGGCGGCTATCGTCCTTGCCGCGGCGGTGGATTACCAGGCCATCGAGGAAGTGCGCCATCACCCGATCAGGGCAACGGACGAAGCCTTCCTCTTCTTCTTTCTTCAGGTAGGTGGCCAATACCAGGGGGGTCACCTCGAGGCCGGAAAGCCCGATGATCTCGGCCATCTTGGCGTCGTTCACCTTGAGCATGTAGCGCAGGCTGCGCAGGACGTCGTTGTGGTTCATTGCTGCAGAATCCTGTTCAGGTGCCACGCTTGTGCGTGGCGTATTGCTTAGAAACGTTCGGTAGTCGCCACGTAGCGCCATTGGCCGAGGGGCAGCTTGCCCATCGACACACCACCCAGGCGAATGCGTCGCATGCTTACCAGTTCCAGGCGCAGGTAGGCGCACAGCTCGGCGATCTGCCCGGGTTGGGGGTTTTTCAGCACCATGCGCAGGTGGGTCTCGTTCTGCCAACTGGCCTTGGCCTTGGGCAGCTCGCGGTCATTGCGCGTGGCACCGCGCGCCAGGCGTTCCAGCGCCTGAGGTGTGGTCTCGCCGCGCACTTCGACAATGAACTCCTGCTCCAGGCGACGCAGGTCGGCCTCGATCTTGCGGCTTACCCGCCAGTCCTGGGTGAATACCTGCAGGCCGCTGGCGCCGCGCTCGAGCGGTGCCACGCAGGCCTGGCGGTTAAAGTGCCCATGCAGGGCGCGCACGCCTTCGCGGTGCGCCTCGCTGAGGGTGGCCATGTTCATGCTGGCGCGGGCGCTTTCGCTGTCCACGCCGGCCGCCTGGTTGAGCAGCAGGGTTACCGGCTCCAGCGCTTCGACGCGGGCACCCGGGAGCAGCTCGACGCGCTGGTCCTCTACCTTGAACTGCGGCTGCTCGACCACCACGCCGTCGACCGTGACCCAGCCACCTTCGATATAGAGCTCGGCATCGCGGCGGGAGCAGCCAAGTTGCTCGATAAGGCGTTTGGACAGGCGGACGGGTTCGGACATGACGGCAATTCGCAAAGGCAGGGAAAGGCCAGCATTGTACCTGCCTGAGCGGCAGAGGGGCTGGGAATCTGTGTCATTTACGCCATTTTGCCAAGGCGCATGTGCAGAAGGGGGTAGGGCTGGCCCAGGCCGTCGGTTTCCGATCGGCCGATTACCTCGAAGCCTTCGTGCAGGTAAAAGCCCAAGGCCTGAGAGTTCTGCTCGTTGACGTCCAGGCGCTCGGCGTTCAGCTCGTCGATCGCATAGTGCAGCAGGCGCTTGCCCACCCCTTTGCCGCGGTACTCAGGGGCAACAAACAGCATGTCCACGCGCCCGTTGGCGACCCCGGCAAAGCCACAGATGCGCTGCCGGTCCTTGCAGCAGATCAGCATCACTGCGTCGAGGTAGCGGCGCAGTACCTGTTCGCGCAGTAAAACAATGTAGCCCTCTGGCAGGAAATCGTGAGTGGCACGTACCGAGTCCTCCCACACCTGCACAAGCTCGCCGTAGTCGCGCAAGTGCGGGGTTTGTAGCGTCAGTAGCGATGGCATGCCGGTGGTCCTCCATGGCGATCAGGAAAACATAGCAGGCCAACCACCGGTCGGCTTGTTCGCGTTGCGCGACCGTAAAAAAGCCCCTGCTCCGGTCATTCCAAGCGGGAATGCCAGGGCAGGGGCTTTTCAGGTTTCAGCCGTTTTAGATGGGCTCTGCCCACATGTCGTATTCGTCGGCATCCACTACACGGCAACGCACTTTGTCGCCTGGCTTGAAGCCATGGTCGCCATCGATGAACACGCTGCCGTCGATTTCCGGGGCATCGAAGAAGCTGCGGCCAACCGAACCCTGTTCCTCGACTTCGTCGATCAGCACTTCGATTTCCTTGCCGATGCGCAGTTGCAGGCGGGCGGTGCTGATGGCCTGCTGGTGGGCCATGAAGCGGTCCCAGCGCGCTTGCTTGATGTCGTCCGGCACTTCTTCCAGGCCCAGGTCGTTGGCCGGGGCGCCTTCTACAGGCGAGTACTGGAAGCAGCCCACACGGTCGAGCTGGGCTTCGGTCAGCCAGTCCAGCAGGTACTGGAAGTCTTCCTCGGTCTCGCCTGGGAAGCCGACAATGAAGGTGGAGCGGATCACCAGCTCAGGGCACTGTTCGCGCCAGTTCTTGATGCGCGCCAGGGTGCGGTCTTCGAAGGCAGGGCGCTTCATCGACTTGAGCACTTTCGGGCTGGCGTGCTGGAACGGGATATCCAGGTAAGGCAGGATCTTGCCGGCGGCCATCAGCGGGATCACGTCGTCGACGTTCGGGTACGGGTACACATAGTGCAGGCGTACCCAGGCACCCAGGCTGCTCAGGGCCTCGCACAGTTCGAGCATGCGGGTCTTGACCGGGCGGCCGTTCCAGAAGTCGGTCTTGTACTTGACGTCGACGCCGTAGGCGCTGGTGTCCTGGGAAATCACCAGGATCTCCTTGACCCCGGCCTTGACCAGGCGCTCGGCCTCGCTCAGCACTTCACCCACCGGGCGGCTGACCAGCTTGCCGCGCATCGACGGGATGATGCAGAAGCTGCAGCTGTGGTTGCAGCCTTCGGAAATCTTCAGGTACGCATAGTGGCGCGGGGTCAGCTTGATTCCCTGTGGCGGCACCAGGTCGATCAGTGGGTTGTGGTCCTGGCGTGGCGGTACCACTTCGTGTACGGCGTTGACCACCTGCTCGTACTGCTGTGGGCCGGTGACCGACAGCACGCTGGGGTGCACGTCACGGATGCTGCCTTCCTCGACACCCATGCAGCCGGTGACGATGACCTTGCCGTTTTCCTTGATCGCTTCGCCGATCACTTCCAGCGACTCGGCCTTGGCGCTGTCGATGAAGCCGCAGGTGTTGACCACCACCACGTCGGCGTCCTCGTAGGTGGGCACGACTTCATAACCTTCCATGCGCAGCTGGGTGAGGATGCGCTCGGAATCGACCAGGGCTTTTGGGCAACCCAGGCTTACGAAACCTACCTTGGGGGTGGCGGGCGTGGTGGACATGACTAACCTCGGTATTGAATGCAGGTCGCCCGGCCGGAATCGCGGGCGATCTTGACGGGCGCTTTTTGGCGCCTCTGATCAAAAAGTGCGCAATTCTAGCGAGCGCAAGGTCGCTTGACCAGCAGAAATACGACGAACGCTGCGCTATGCTTCGCGCCGTTGCGTGAAGGTGCCTTCGGGGGCCTGGCGCGCGAGTGAATACTAAAGGCCGAGATGGCCGTCTGCGGGAGTGGTCGATGGTTCAGGCAAGCAGTCACGCCGAGGGCGGGCACGCGGGGAAGCAGGGGGCGGCGCGGTCGCTGGGCCTGCTCGTGGCGGCGGTCGGGGTGGTTTATGGCGATATTGGCACCAGCCCGTTGTATACCCTCAAGGAAGTCTTCACCGGCGGCTACGGGGTGCCGGTCAACCATGATGGCGTGCTGGGGATCCTGTCGCTGATCCTGTGGTCGCTGTTATGGGTGGTGTCGTTCAAGTATGTGATGTTCATCCTGCGCGCCGACAACCAGGGCGAGGGTGGCACCATGGCGCTGACCGCGCTGGCGCGGCGGGCTACGGCCGCCTACCCGCGGTTGCGTACGCTGATGGTGATCTGCGGTTTGATCGGCGCTTCGCTGTTCTATGGCGACAGCATGATCACCCCGGCGGTATCGGTGCTCTCGGCCGTGGAGGGCATGGGCCTGGCGTTTGACGGAATCGACCACTGGGTGGTGCCGATTTCGCTGGTGGTGCTGGTGGCGCTGTTCCTGGTGCAGAAGCACGGCACCGAGAAAATCGGCAAGCTGTTCGGCCCGATCATGGTCACCTGGTTCGTGGTGCTGGGCGCATTGGGCGTGCACGGCATCTCACAGAGCCCGGAAGTGCTCAAGGCCTTCAACCCGGGCTGGGCGGTGAACTTCTTCGTGGTTCACCCAGGCATGGGCGTAGCCATCCTCGGTGCCGTGGTGCTGGCGCTGACCGGTGCCGAGGCGCTGTATGCCGACATGGGGCATTTTGGCCGCAAGCCGATTGCCCGGGCCTGGTTCATCCTGGTGCTGCCCGCGTTGGTACTCAACTATTTCGGCCAGGGTGCACTGCTGCTGCAAAACCCGGAGGCGGCCCGCAACCCCTTCTACCTGCTGGCGCCGAGCTGGGCGCTGTTGCCGTTGGTCGGGTTGGCCACAATGGCCACTGTGATCGCCTCGCAGGCGGTCATTTCCGGGGCCTTTTCCCTGACCCGCCAGGCCATCCAGCTGGGTTACATTCCGCGCATGCAGATCCAGCACACCTCCAGCGACGAGCAGGGGCAGATCTACATTGGCGCCGTGAACTGGACGCTAATGGTGGGCGTGGTGCTGCTGGTGATCGGCTTCGAGTCGTCCGGCGCCCTGGCGGCGGCCTACGGCGTGGCAGTAACCGGCACCATGCTGATGACCACCATTCTGGTGTCGGCGGTGATGCTGCTGTTGTGGAAGTGGCCGCCGGTGCTGGCAGTACCGATCCTGGTGGGCTTCCTGTTTGTGGATGGGCTGTTCTTCGCCGCCAACGTGCCGAAAATCTTCCAGGGCGGTGCCTTCCCGGTGCTGGCTGGCGGTGTGCTGTTCCTGCTGATGAGCACCTGGAAGCGCGGTAAGCAGATCCTGGTGGAGCGCATTGACGAAGGTGCGCTGCCATTGCCGCTGTTCATCAGCAGTATCCGCATTCAGCCGCCGCACCGGGTCGAAGGGACGGCGGTGTTCCTCACTGCCCGGTCGGATGCCGTGCCCCACGCCTTGTTGCACAACATGCTGCATAACCAGGTGCTGCACAGCCAGGTGGTGTTGCTGACTGTGGTCAGCGAGGACCGGCCGCGGGTACCGGAGCAGGAGCGCTTCGAGGTGGAGGCTTATGGTGACGGGTTCTTCCGAGTGCTGTTGCACTTTGGCTTCATGGACGAGCCCGACGTGCCGGCGGCATTGAAGCTGTGCCATCTGGACGATCTGGACTTCACCCCGATGCGCACCACTTACTTCCTCAGCCGCGAGACGGTAATCGCTTCGCGGCTGGAGGGGATGTCGCGCTGGCGGGGCAACCTGTTCGCGTTCTTGCTGAAGAATGCCAACGGGAACCTGCGCTTCTTCAACCTGCCGCTGAACCGGGTGATCGAACTGGGGACCCAGGTCGAGATCTGAGTTGGCAAGACTCGACGCGGTCCTACATTGACCGCGTCAATCTTCCAACGGTGAGAGCTCAGTTCTGTTCAGCGACGCTGGACTTGCCCTGGCGTGTCTCGATCTCACCAATCAAGCGCTTGGCCAGCGCCGGGTAGTTCTCATCAAAGTGGTGCCCCCCAGGCAGCTTCAGGCGCTCACCCACCGCGGTCTTTTCGGTGCAACCGCTTTCGTCGGTCTCTTCCACGCCATACACGCACACCACCTTGGCGGCCGGCAGCCTGGCCATTTCCGGACCGGTTGGGGCTTCCTGGCCTTCCTTGCCCAGCCAGCCCTCGACCTCGATCTCGAAGCTGCCGCTGCGGGCAAAGGCCAGCAGCATCACCGCGTCGATGCGTTGCTGGTCCTCCACCGGCAGGCGGTTGTAGATTGCCGGCAGCACATCGGCACCGAACGAATAGCCGGTCAGTACAAAGCGCTTGGTACCCCACTTCTGCCGGTAATGTTGCATCAGCTCGGACAGGTCGGCCGCACTTTGCTCCGGGGTCTTGTGCTGCCAGTAATAGCGCAGCGTGTCGATACCCACCACCGGGTAGCCCAGCTTGGCCATTTCCCCGGCGACATCGCGGTCCAGGTCACGCCAGCCGCCGTCACCGGAGAGGAACAGGGTGACTGTGTCGGTGGTCTGCCCGGCCGGCACTTCGACCACGGGGATGGCCAGGGCGTTGCCATCGTGGCCTACCAGGGCCTGGGTCAGCTGGGCCTTGAGCACTTGTGGCAAGTGGATGTCGTAGTCACTGATGCTGGTTTCGGCATTGGCCTGGTCGCGCACGAATGCGGCACTGGCGTCATCCGGGTTGTCGTTCCAGGCGACGTTCCAGTGGCCATGGGCAGCCGCTTTGGGCAGCGGTGCCTGGCAGCCGGGTTGCTCGACGGTGAAGTCCACGGAAATTGCCCGGGCCTTGTCATCGTTCTGGCTGGCCAGCCAGCGCCAGGCCTGGGCGGCGCCAGGGCCGATACCAGCGACCAATGTCGGCTTGTCCGACAGCTCGGCCAGGGCCTGGTCCATGACCTGTTGCTGCTTGCTGCAGTCGTTAGGCGGCAAAACCACCTGCACCAGCTGGGCTTCACCGGCCTGGCTCAGGTCGAGCAGCTGCTTGTCCGTCAGCGCCTGATCCTGTGGCACACCGATGGCCACCCGGGCCTTCGGGTGCACGCCTGGGGTCACGCGGGTGATGCTGGCGCCATTGCTGCTCAATTGCTCCAGGCGCGCCTCGGGGGCCGGGCGCGTCCACAGCCAGAATGCCAGCACCCCTCCCAGGGCGGCCAGCAGCAGAGGAACCAGCAGGTACAGCCAAAAGCGTCGGGTCATCAACGTTTCACCAATCCAGTCAGGCCGCCTGCAATCAGGGCGGCAGTATCGGCCAGTGCCACAAGCGGGTCGAGCCCGGCCGGCACGGCCATGTAGCGGGGTTCCCAATCCGGTTGGAATTTGTCCTTGAAGCGTCGAAGCCCCTGGAAGTTGTAAAGCTGTTCGCCACGGCGGAACACCATCGAGCCCAGGCGCTGGGTCAGGGGCGCGCCACGCCGCGGCTGCAGGCCTGAAAGCGGCACCATGCCCAGGCTGAAGCGGGAATACTCATGGCTTTTGTAGTGCAGGATCAGGCCGATCATCATGAACTCCATGGTCAGCTTCGGTGCCTCGGGGTGCGCACGCATCAGGTCGAGGCTGGCCAGCTCGTTGCTGTGGGTCTCCAGCAGGTTGGCGAACGCCACCGGCCGGCCCTGGAAGCGGATCAGTGCGATGCGGAAGTGCTGCAGGTACTCCGGGCTAAAGCGCCCCAACGAGAAGCCTTTTTCGCGCACGTTTTTACCGTCGAGCCAGGCATCGGAAATTTCCTTCAGCTCTGCCAGCGGGGCGTGGCCAGGTTCGTGAATTTCCAGGCTCAGGCCATCGCGGCCACCGCGGTTCCACGTGTAGCGCAGGTCCTTCATCTCTTTGCCCTTGGCTTCGAGGTCGAAGCGGCGCAAGTCCACCCGGGCTTCTTCGCCCAGCTTCAGTGCGGTCAGGCCAATGTCCATATAGAACGGCAGGTTTTCGGCGCGCACCTGGTAGAACACTGGCCGGGCGTGGTGCAGGTCGCACAGGTCACGGAACTGCCAGATCATTTCGGCGCGTTCCTGGGCCGGGCCGATCGGGTCGTACAGGGCCACCAGGCTACGGCCGCGACGGGCGTACATAAGGAAGGCATTGTCGCGTGGGTGAAACAGCAACGCCTTGTCGCCGGTCAGGGCCAGGCCGCCGTCGGGCTGGTCGGAGGCCAGCAGGATACGGTTGGCGCGCTGCAGTTCTTCGTCGTCGGGCAGGTGGATCACCGGCGGCGCGGTGCGCAGCAGCCAGGTCAGCGCCAAGGCAGCCAGCAGCAAGGCGCTGCCCATGGCGGCGCGCAGGCCGCGCGGGGCATCGGCGTCGAGGGTGAACTGCCACCACAGCTGATGGCTGTAGGGCACATCCTGGTAGGCAAACAACAGCAGCCACACCGATGCGCCGACCGCACAGGCACTGGCCACCAGGAACACTGGCGAAAATGGCAGCTCCAGCAGGCGGCTGGGGCGGTAGAACGAGCGACGGAACAAGGCTAGCAGGGCTGCGGTGAAGGTCAGCAGACAAGCCTCTTCCCAGTCAAAGCCCTTGAGCAGCGACAGCAGGGCACCGACCAAGAGCAGCACGGTGGTCAGCAGCCAGGCCGCGGACAGCCGCCGGCGCAGGCCTTGGGCCAGCAACAGGCACAGCACGCCGATCAGGCTCGCGCCAAAGTGCGAGGCATCGATCAGCCGGTGCGGCACCAGGAAGCCCATGTGCTCCAGGCGCGTGTCGATCTCGGGCGTGACGCCGGAAAACAGCAGCACCACCCCAGACAGGAATACCATTATCGACAGGATGGGGGCGGCCATCCCGGAGGCGGCCTTGATGGCCTGCTGTGCGAACAGCAGGCGCCGGGCTTCATTGGCCAGTAGCAGTACGCAGGCCAGCAGCAGGGGCAGCACCACATAGATCAGCCGGTAAAGCAGCAGGGCGGCCGCCAGCGGCGCGGCACCGAGCTGGTCGGCAAAAGCCGCCAGCAGGATGGCTTCGAACACCCCGACGCCGCCCGGTACGTGGCTGAGCACGCCTGCGGCCAGGGCTAGCAGGTACACCAGCACAAACGCGCCAAAGGGTGGTGCTTCAGGCAGCAGCAGATACAGTACGGTGGCGGCCGCTGCCACATCCAGCGCGGTAATCAGCAATTGCAGGGCGGCCAGGCGCGCGCCCGGCAGCCGCAGTGTACGGCGGCCCAGTTGCACCAGCAGGTTATTGGCCAGCGGTTGTTCGGCCAAGCGCCGGCGGTACAAGCCGAACACCAGCAGGGCGGACGCCACCAGCACGGCGGCGGCGATACCTGCCAGCAGGCCAGGCGCCAACCCCAGTGCGGTCGAGGCTGCCGGCAGGTCGCTCAAGGTTGCCAAGGCGGCGAGGGGGGGCAGCGCGCAGCCTAGCGACAGGCTGGCAAACACGGTCATGCGTGCGACTTCGCCAGCGCCCAGCCCCTGGCGTGCATACAGGCGGTAGCGCACCGAGCCACCCGAAAGCATCGACAGGCCGATGGCGTTGCCAATGGCAAAGGCGCTGAAGCCGCCAAGCATCAGGCTGCGTGCCGGCAGTTTCACGCCGGCATAGCGGCTGGCCGACCACTCGTAACCCAGCAGGATCACGAAGCCGATCACGGTCGCCAGCAAGGCGCCCAGCACTGACTGGGCCGGTACGCTGAGCATGGCACCGTGCAAGGCATGGATGTCCAGCTCGCTCAGCAGGTGGCGGCAGGCAATCAACGCCATGGTGAACAGCACCAGGGTCACTGCCAGGCCGATGGGCTGGCGGTAGCGGCTCACGCGTTCGAGCAAGGGCAGACGCTGCACGGCACCGGGTAGCGCCGAGGCCAGTGGCACCGGAGGTTCGGGGTTGTGAGAAGTCATGGGGTGCCTCGGGCCTGCAGCGCGAGGTTGAGGGGAGGTACGGCCAAGTGAAAGTCCCTTAGGAAAACGTACCCAATGTTACTCCGGCCTCAGGCGCTTTCAGCGGCTTGGCAGGGTTAAAGATAGTTCATCCTGGGCACGATGCCTCAAGCCTGCGGGTTGGCTGGAGGGCGGGGAAAATCGATGCGACGAAAAGCAGGGAGGGCAGAAGCAACAAACCCCGCGCTGCTGTTAAACAGGCGGGGTTTGTTCTGACGAATATGGTTGCGGGAGCCGGATTTGAACCGACGACCTTCGGGTTATGAGCCCGACGAGCTACCAGGCTGCTCCATCCCGCGTCAGTGGGGCGGATTCTACAGCGTGTGGTTTGTATGTCAAGCGCTAAGCTTTGATTTGTCGATGTTTTTCCGATGGCACTTTTCAGCCGACAAAGAAAAAGGCCACTGCGTTAACAGTGGCCTTTTCTTGAACTTGGTTGCGGGAGCCGGATTTGAACCGACGACCTTCGGGTTATGAGCCCGACGAGCTACCAGACTGCTCCATCCCGCGTCTGTGGGGCGCATTCTACAGTTTGCTGAGGGTGTGTCAAGCGCTAAGCTTTGATTTATCAAAGGTTTTTCGGTTTTACTTTTTTTAAGGCAAAGAAAAAGGCCACTGTATGAACAGTGGCCTTTTCTTGAATCTGGTTGCGGGAGCCGGATTTGAACCGACGACCTTCGGGTTATGAGCCCGACGAGCTACCAGGCTGCTCCATCCCGCGCCTGTGAGATCGAATTCTACGGATTTACGCCACAGTGTCAAGCAGTTTCATTGAAAAACCCTTTTTTGTTCAAACCCTTAGCGCTCGTCAGCAGCAAGCGGCTCAGGCGTGACGGGGCTTTCAGGCAGATTGTCGGGTGATGCAGCGGGTGAGGTGTTTCAGGTAGGTCGCATGCGATACTATCTGTATGAATTTACAGTGCTGACGGCCATCCATGTCTTTGCGCAAGATCATCCACGTCGACTGCGATTGCTTCTACGCCGCGATCGAGATGCGTGACGACCCCCGCCTGGCCGGGCGGCCCATGGCGGTTGGGGGCTCGCCTGAGCACCGTGGGGTGATCGCTACCTGCAACTATGAAGCGCGTGCCTATGGTGTGCGCTCGGCCATGTCGTCACGGCATGCACTAAAGCTGTGCCCCGACCTGTTGATCGTCAAGCCGCGCTTCGAGGCCTACCGTGAGGCCTCGCGGGAAATCCATGCGATCTTCCGCGACTACACCGAGCTGATCGAGCCTTTGTCGCTGGACGAAGCCTACCTGGATGTAAGTGACAGCCAGTGGTATTCGGGTAGTGCCACGCGCATCGCCGAGGATATCCGCCGGCGTGTCGCCCGCACCCTGCATATCACCGTGTCGGCGGGCGTGGCGCCAAACAAGTTCCTGGCCAAGATTGCCAGTGACTGGCGCAAACCCAACGGGCTGTTCGTGATTACCCCGGGCGAGGTGGAGGCCTTTGTCGCCGCTTTGCCGGTGGCCAGGCTGCATGGGGTGGGCAAGGTGACGGCAGATAAACTGACGCGGCTGGGCATCGAAACCTGCCTTGACCTGCGTGAATGGTCGCGCCTGGCACTGGTGCGTGAGTTTGGCAGCTTTGGCGAGCGTTTGTGGGGGCTGGCGCGGGGTGTAGATGAGCGTGCAGTACACAATGACAGCCGCAGGCAGTCGGTCAGCGTGGAAAACACCTACGACACCGACCTGCCGGACCTGGCCAGTTGCCTGGCGCGGTTACCCGAGCTGCTGGAGAGCCTGAACGAGCGCATCGCCCGTATGGACAGCAGTTATCGGCCGGACAAGCCGTTCGTCAAGGTCAAGTTCCATGACTTCAGCCAGACCACCATGGAGCAGGCAGGGGCCGGGCGGGACCTTGAAAGTTATCGGCAGCTTCTGGGGCAGGCGTTCGCCCGGGGTGGCAAGCCGGTGCGCTTGCTGGGGGTAGGGGTGAGGTTGCGCGATTTACGCGGAGCGCATGAGCAGTTGGAGCTGTTTACGCCTGAATGAAAAGGGGCCGCATAGCGGCCCCTTCTTTTACTGCACGCCCGGATCTGCCACCAACCGGCCAGTGGCCTTGGTCAGCGATTGCAGAAATTCCTGCTGCAGCTCCGGATCGTTGCGAGTCAGCTCGATCAGGCTTTGTTCCATTTCACTGGCTTCTTCTTCAAGGCCCAGCTCCGACAGACGCTTCACCCGATGTACCCACTGGCCGACATCATCATCTTCGAGGTCGTCGAAGATCAGCTCATGGGCTTCGAGCAGCTTGTTGCGCAAGGTGGCGCTGACCAGCAGGCTGGCATCACCCCGCACCGCGTTGTCCTCGTCGAGTACCTGAAGGTGCAGGGTGCCGACGTGGTTGAGGTTCTGCTCGGAGAACGGGCTGTCGAGCAGGTTCAGGCGCAGCACGCCGTTCCTGTCGGTGGTCAGCTCGTGGGTCATCTTGCCGGCCTTGACCTCGACCAGGCGTTCGCTCCAGGGCACGCTGGTCGATTCCTCGCGCTTGCCTTTCTGCACTTCGCTGATCCCGGCCAGGTTCTGCTGGGCACGCCCGTTGGACGGCACGTTCATGAACGGGTTAAGCCCGTCCACGCCATAGCTCAGCCAGTCATGGGTGATGCTTTCCGGCAGGTTGCCCAAGGCGAAGACGTTGACCACGTTGGCGCCGACGCCCGCTACCACGGCCACTGCACCCAGCGGGATCTCGTAGACCTCCCGCCAGGGCTGGTAAGGCGTGTAGCGGTCATAGCGACGGGTGACTTCGAACTCGGTGACTTCGAAGCGCTTCTGCTCATGCACGCGCACACGTCGTTGCGGCAGCTCCATCACCTTCGGCTCGCCGACATCGATCTGCAGGGTGTGCTCGAGCAATTTGCGCTCGACGCGCTCCTCGTGGTCGCTGCGCTGGGACATCTGGTTGGCGCAGCCGCTGACGAGCAGGGCGCCGCACAGTGCGGCGCCCCCCAGGGTAAAGGTACTTCGCTTGAACATGATCACTCGTGCATTGGTTATCAGCGGCGAACGCGGGCCTGCAGGAAGCTCAGCACTTCATTGAGCGGCAACGCCTGGGCGTCCTGCTCGGTGCGGTGCTTGTACTCCAGGTTGCCTTCGGCCAGGCCGCGATCGCTGACGACGATGCGGTGTGGGATGCCGATCAGCTCCATGTCGGCAAACTTGATGCCTGGGCTGGTCTTCTTGTCGCGGTCGTCCAGCAGCACTTCGAAGCCGGCGGCGGTCAGTTCGGCGTACAGCTTGTCGGTTGCCTCGCGAACCACCTCGGTTTCGTAGCGCAGCGGTACCAGAGCGATCTGGAACGGGGCCAGGGCATCGTTCCAGATGATGCCTTTGTCGTCATAGCTCTGCTCGATGGCAGCGGCGACGACGCGGGACACACCGATACCGTAGCAGCCCATCGACAGAACCACCGGCTTGCCGTTCTCTCCCAGTACCTGGCACTTCAGCGCTTCGCTGTACTTGGTGCCCAGCTGGAAGATGTGGCCCACTTCAATGCCGCGCTTGATCACCAGGGTGCCCTGGCCATCCGGGCTTGGGTCGCCTTCGACCACGTTACGCAGGTCGGCGACCTGTGGAACCGGCAGATCGCGCTCCCAGTTCACGCCGAAGTAGTGCTTGTCGTCGATGTTGGCGCCGATGCCGAAGTCGCTCATCAGGGCAACCGAACGGTCGATGATGCATTCCAGCGGCAGGTTCAGCGGGCCGAGCGAGCCGGCACCGGCGCCAATGGCGTCGCGCAGTTCGGCTTCGGTGGCCATGACCAGAGGGTCGGCAACCTGTTCCAGCTTGGTGGCCTTGATTTCGTTCAGCTCGTGGTCGCCGCGAACGATCAGGGCAATCAGCTTGCCTTCTTCAGCGCCGCGCACGATCAGGGTCTTGACGGTCTTCTCGATCGCCAGGCCGTGGTTTTCAACCAGTTGTGCGATGGTCTTGGCATCTGGCGTGTCGACCAGGCGCAGCTCCTCGGTAGGGGCAGGGCGCACGGTTTCACGCGGGATGGCCTCGGCCTTCTCGATGTTGGCGGCGTAGTCGGAACTGTCGCTGAAGATCACGTCGTCTTCGCCGGATTCGGCCAGCACGTGGAATTCGTGCGAGTAGCTGCCACCGATCGAGCCGGTGTCGGCCTGCACTGGGCGGAAGTCCAGGCCCAGGCGGGTGAATACGTTGCTGTACGCCTGGTGCATGCGGTCGTAGGTTTCCTGCAGGGAAGCCTGGTCGGCATGGAACGAGTAGGCGTCCTTCATGATGAACTCGCGGCCGCGCATCAGGCCGAAGCGCGGGCGGATCTCGTCACGGAACTTGGTCTGGATCTGGTACATGTTGAGCGGCAGCTGTTTATAGCTGGACAGCTCGTTACGGGCCAGGTCGGTGATGACTTCTTCGTGGGTCGGGCCAACGCAGAAGTCGCGCTGGTGGCGGTCCTTCAGGCGCAGCAGCTCAGGGCCGTACTGTTCCCAGCGGCCGGACTCCTGCCACAGCTCGGCAGGCTGGATGCTTGGCATCAGCACTTCCAGGGCGCCGGCGGCGTTCATTTCCTCACGCACCACGGCCTCGACCTTGCGCATTACCCGCAGGCCCATCGGCAGCCAGGTATACAGGCCGGAGGCCAGTTTGCGGATCATGCCGGCACGCAGCATGAGCTGATGGCTGATGACCACTGCGTCGGCAGGGGTTTCTTTCTGGGTGGCGAGCAAATATTGACTGGTGCGCATGGTTAGCCGTGTCGATTGCCTAAGACGTTGAAATAGCCCCGCATTGTACGGGGGCGAAACGAAGGCGTACAGGATGCCCCAGGGCGGGCCGCTTGTCAGCCAAGAAAAAGCCCGGCGAGATCGCCGGGCTTTTTCAAGTGCGGGGCACTGCAAGCCAGGCTTACAGGATGCTCAGCGGGTACTCCACGATCAGGCGCAGTTCGTCGATCGATGGGGAACCGTAGTAGACGCCATCGCCCGAACGGTAGGTGGCCTGACGTACGCGCAAGCTCAGGTCCTTGGCAGGGCCGCTTTGCAGCACGTACTTCACGTCGATGTCGCGTTCCCATTCCTTGCCGTCGTCGGTGGTGCGGGTAGTTGCACCAGTACCGCGCACGTAACGGGTCATGAAGGTCAGGCCTGGTACGCCGAATTCGGCGAAGTTCAGGTCGTAGCGTGCCTGCCAGGACTTTTCGTCTTCGGCGTTGAAGTCGGAACGGGCCACCGAGTTGGCCAGGAAGACCGTACCGCCACCGTCGACGCCGTAGGCGTAGTCGCCGTCGCCGCTGACTTTCTGGTAGGCCAGGGTGAAGGTGTGGGCGCCAATGTTGTAGGCGGCCGAGAGGCTGGCTGCAATGTTGTCGAGTTCGTTGCTGCCGTCGGCCTTGCTGACGAATGCGCCGGTCAGGTTGTTGCCGATGGACTTGGTGTCATAGATGTTGAAGTCGAACACCAGGCCTTGCTTGTCGCTGATCGGCAGCGCCCAGTTGATGTTGCCGTACCATTTGCGGAAATGGTCTTCGATGTGCGAGTAGTAAACGCTGGTGCTGAGGTTGTCATTAATGGCGTAGGTGCCACCAAAGACGTTGGCCTCGGTCATGTTCAGGCTGTCGTGGTAAGTCTGTGCCTGGGCGTTCATGGCAGTGAAGTGACCCGCGTGCAGGGTCAGGCCATCGATCTCGTTGCTGGTGATCAGGCCGCCTTCGGCAACTTCCGGCAGCAGTCGGCTGTCGTCGGTAGCCAGCACTGGCAGGGCGGTGAACTGGTCACCCCATTTGAGCACAGTGTTGGAGATGCGCATTTTCACTGCGCCGCCGCCTTCGGAGTAGTCATCCTGCGAGCGACCGTCGGAACCTGTCGGGAACAGGCCGGTGCCGGCACGGCCCCTGCCGCTGTCCAGTTTGAGGCCCAGCATGCCGATGGCGTCGACACCGAAGCCTACGGTGCCTTGGGTGAAGCCCGATTCGAAGGTGCCGAGGAAACCAAGGCCGGTTTCTTCAACGCGGCTCTGGGTGCCAGGCGCGTTGTTACGGAAGTCACGGCTGAAGTACAGCATGCGGGTCTTGACGTTCAGCTTGCTGTCTTCGATGAAACCTTTGGACTCGTCTTGTGCCGAGGCCATTGCCAACTGCGAGGTCCCTGCCGCAACGGCCAGGGCGATCATGCTCCACTTCATCACGCGCATCGTGATTTGCTCCTTTGGTTTTTAGGAAGAGTACCGCCGCGCCCAAGTGTTTTAGTTATAGGGTGCAGCTCTTTCTTGTTATGTCGGCGAAAATGTATAGCACGCTGACTGTTGTTGGCGATATGGCTATATAAACTCTTTGCGGAACTTTTTTGCCATGTCGCTTTTAGGTATTTCCATGTCGCAAATCACGCCCCGGTTTATGGGCCGTATAACGCCAGCGCTGTTCCTGTCACCGTAACGAATCTGTAACTACGGATTCTGGTTGAGGAAACTCCCTGGTAACCAATGCCGCTGTTGTTATTTGTCGCGTACACCTGCCACTGCAGATGTCGTGCCGACTTGGCGTGAAGGGAATGCAACAAGCGTGCTCAAAATTCGCAACACTTCATGAAATTTTCACAAAATCTGCTACCGAGGGTCGGAAAGTGCCGTAAACACGGGGCGAAGGCTACCTCAGGGCATGATGGAGTCGAGAATCATTAAAATTTGAAAGGCTGTCATGAAAGTCAATGTGTTACCGCAACTTGTTCATCCAGAGTCGTTTGTGGGGTGACAAGTGTGGTGGCGGCGCGCAGACGGCCTCATTTTGGTGCGAAAAGTAGCGCTGTGTTACCGGGAATGTGCAAGGTATCCTTGCAGGCCTGTTTTCCGCTTGAAAGCGGGTTGTTTTTGCCTGAAGGAGATATGCCGTGTTCGTCCTGGATTCGCGTTTGCAGCAGGATTCCCTGGTGCTGGGGGAGTTTGCGTTATGCCAGCTGTTGCTGAGCAAGGATGCCAACTACCCATGGTTCATCCTGGTGCCCAAGCGCGCCGGCATCAGCGAGCTGTTCGAGCTGGAAGCGGCAGAGCAGCAGCAGTTGTGGCAGGAAACCACCCTGCTGGCTGAAGCACTGAAGGCCAGCTACGGCGCCGACAAGATGAACGTGGCCACCCTGGGCAATGTGGTCAGCCAGTTGCACATGCACGTGATCGTGCGCCAGCGTGACGATGCCGCCTGGCCAGCACCGGTGTGGGGCAAGTGCCCGGCCGTGGCCTACCGCGACGACCAGTTGCAAGCCATTCGCCAGCGCGTGCGTGGGCTGCAGCTTGCTGGCTATCAGGAGGCCTGACATGTCGCTGGAATTGCGAATCGTCGAACTGGAAACCCGCCAGGCGTTCCAGGATGACACCCTGCAGGCGTTGAATGATGTGGTGGTCGAGCAGGCGCAGGTGATCGAGCGGCTGAAATTACAGGTGGCCGAATTGATCAAGCGCCATGAAGAGATGGTCGGCCAGTACGGCACCGAGGGGGAAGAGGCGCCGCCGCCTCATTACTGATCACACGAATCCTTGTGGGCGCGGGCCTGCCCGCGGCCACAAGGAGCGCTATCGCAAGACAATCAGCGGCGGGTAACTGCCACCACATCTTCGGCCTGCAGGCCCTTGTCGCGGTGCATCACCGAAAACTCCACGCGCTGGCCTTCGACCAGGATGCGGTGGCCTTCGCCGCGTATGGCACGAAAGTGCACGAAGATGTCATCACCCGAATCGCGGGAGATGAAACCAAAGCCTTTCGAGGTGTTGAACCACTTCACCGTGCCGGTATCACGGTTGCCAGTATCCTGGGCGGCATGCTGGATGCTGCGTGCCTTGCGCGGGCTGCGGGCAAAACCCACCGCCAGGTGCAGGGCCACGGCCAGTACCGCACAGACCAGCGCCGCGAGGTTGCCCATTTCCGGGCGAGCCAGCAGCGTCAGGGTCTGCAGCACCACCGCCACCACCAGCAGGGCGCAGGCAAGGTGCTGCAACTGCTGCCGGGCGCCGCGGTAGTACAGCGGCACGACCGGGGCCAGGACCAGGTTGAGCAGGCCGAGCAGGGCAAGGTAAACCGCGTCGGGTTGTTGCAGGAAGGGTGTTGCATCGGTTTTCAGGCTCGGTATGAGCGATAGCAGCAAGGCTGCCACGCCCGTCACCAGATGGACGATCTTGAACATGGGGTTGGCTCACAGTTGAGAAGGCCGATCACAGGAAGAGCTGGCAGCACGGTGCGCATGAGGTGTAGGGCGCGAACACGTGACAAGCCAGCCTATGCACCCGGCAATAACAGTCCGCACGGGTGGCACGGTGCCTATTTAACAGCAAAGGCGAAGGCTACTCAAACCGCAGGCCTCAGTGGGCGATGTGTTGCGCCATGTCACAGGCGGTGTGGGTCAAGTGTTGCTACAGTGGTCGGCGTCCGCTTGAGTCTCAAGCCTTATGGAAAGGGGAACTTCAATGGCAATCGATATCGGTATCAGTGAAGAAGATCGCAAGTCCATCGTCGATGGGCTGTCCCGCCTGTTGTCGGATACCTACGTGCTGTATCTGAAAACCCATAATTTCCACTGGAACGTCACCGGTCCGTCGTTCCGCACCCTGCACCTGATGTTCGAGGAGCAATACAACGAACTGGCACTGGCAGTCGATTCGATTGCCGAGCGCATCCGTGCCCTGGGCTTCCCTGCGCCGGGGTCTTATGCATTCTATGCACGGCATTCCTCTATCCAGGAGGAGGAAGGCGTACCCCCGGCGGACGAGATGATCCGCCAGCTGGTTCAGGGCCAGGAGGCCGTGGTGCGTACTGCGCGCAGTATTTTCCCGGTAGTGGACAAGGTCAGTGACGAGCCGACTGCCGACTTGCTGACCCAGCGCATGCAGGTGCACGAGAAAACCGCGTGGATGCTGCGGGTATTGCTCGACGGCAAGTAATCAACAGGCGGCGCGTCCCCGGCAGGTGCAGCACAAGGCTGCGCCTGTCGGTAACTGTGCGGGAAGACTTTGCCGCTGCTCTAAACCTGCTGCCCAGCGCTTCATTGGTCACCTGTTACCGGTGACGAGGAAGTAGGGCGCATGATGCAAGCGAGCAAGCGTGTGGCTGGCCAAGGGAGCTGGCCAGGAAGACAGTGCATTGATCCGTTCAAGGCAGATTTCGATATGTTGCAGACGCAGCCGGTATCACGTTCGGTGCGGCTCAACGGTTTTTCCACCTGCCTGCGTCTGGAGGCCGTCTACTGGGGCATCCTGGAACGCATCGCTGCCGCCAACCGCTGTTCGGTCAGTGCGGTGTTGTCCTACGTGGACCGCGAAGTGCACCTGCGCCAGGGTGGAGTGCGCAACTTCAGTGGGCTGATTCGGGTAATCTGCGTTGCCTGGCTGCAAGACCCGCCAAGTGTGCGCTGATCGCCTGGCGGGCTGCGCAGTGCTTGCTAACCATATATAATCCCGCTTTTTGCTGCCCTGGCAGCGAGCGTTGTGGTTGACGAGAGACACCCATGCCCCTTTATGACTATCAATGTGCATCCTGCGAGCACCGCATGGAAGCACTGCAGAAGATCAGCGCCGCGCCGCTGACCGATTGCCCGGCCTGCCAGGCGCCGGCGCTGAAGAAGCTGCTGTCGGTGCCAGGCTTCCGCCTGAGCGGTAATGGTTGGTACGAAACCGACTTCAAGACCGGGGCGAAAAAGAATCTTGCAGGCGGCGACAAGGCCGACTGAGTTGAATGCTGTGACCGGGTCTTGCAGTATTAGCCCTCCGGGCGGCCAAGGCCTCCACCGAATACACGAATCACGAGAAGCGAAACCACCATCATGATGCGCAGCCATTATTGCGGCCAACTGAACGAGAGCCTGGACGGCCAGGAAGTCACCCTTTGCGGCTGGGTCCATCGTCGCCGCGACCACGGCGGGGTGATCTTCCTCGACATCCGTGACCGCGAAGGCATGGCCCAGGTCGTGTTCGACCCGGATCGCGCCGAAACCTTCGCCGCCGCCGACCGCGTGCGCAGCGAATACGTCGTGCAAGTCACCGGCAAGGTGCGCAAGCGCCCTGACGGCGCGGTGAATGCCAACATGGCCTCCGGTGCCATCGAGATCCTTGGCTACCAGCTGACCGTGCTCAACGAAGCAGAAACCCCGCCGTTCCCGCTGAACGAATACTCCGACGTCGGCGAGGAAACCCGCCTGCGTTATCGCTTCATCGACCTGCGTCGCCCGGAAATGGCCGAGAAGCTGCGTCTGCGTTCGCGCATCACCACCAGCATCCGTCGCTTCCTCGATGAAAACGGCTTCCTCGACGTCGAAACGCCGATCCTGACCCGTGCCACCCCGGAAGGCGCGCGTGACTACCTGGTGCCAAGCCGTACCCACGCCGGTAGCTTCTTCGCCCTGCCGCAGTCGCCCCAGCTGTTCAAGCAGCTGCTGATGGTCGCTGGCTTCGACCGCTACTACCAGATCGCCAAGTGCTTCCGTGACGAAGACCTGCGTGCTGACCGCCAACCGGAATTCACCCAGATCGACATCGAGACCAGCTTCCTCGATGAAAGCGAGATCATGGGCCTGACCGAGAGCATGATCCGCAAGCTGTTCAAGGAAGTGCTGGACCTGGAATTCGGCGAATTCCCGCACATGACCTTCGAAGAAGCCATGCGCCGTTACGGCTCCGACAAGCCAGACCTGCGTAACCCGCTGGAACTGGTCGACGTTGCCGACCAGCTGAAGGATGTCGACTTCAAGGTATTCGCAGGCCCGGCCAATGATCCGAAGTGCCGCGTTACCGCCCTGCGCGTGCCTGGCGCCGCCAGCATGCCGCGCAGCAAGATCGACGAGTACACCAAGTTCGTTGGCATCTACGGTGCCAAGGGCCTGGCGTACATCAAGGTCAACGAGCGCGCCAAGGGCGTCGAAGGCCTGCAGTCGCCGATCGTCAAGAACATCCCTGAAGCCAACCTCAACGTGATCCTCGATCGCGTTGGCGCGGTCGATGGCGACATCGTTTTCTTCGGTGCCGACAAGTTCAAGATCGTCAGCGAGGCCCTGGGCGCACTGCGCATCAAGGTCGGCAACGACTTCAACCTGCACACCTGCGAGTGGGCACCGATGTGGGTCGTCGACTTCCCGATGTTCGAAGAGAACGAAGACGGCAGCTTCACCGCGCTGCACCACCCGTTCACCGCGCCGAAGTGCTCGCCGGAAGAGCTTGAGGCCAACCCGGCCACAGCGCTATCCCGTGCCTACGACATGGTCCTGAACGGTACTGAACTGGGTGGCGGTTCGATCCGTATCCACCGCAAAGAGATGCAACAGGCTGTGTTCCGCCTGCTGGGCATCGAAGCGGCGGAACAGGAAGAGAAGTTCGGCTTCCTGCTCGACGCCCTGAAGTTCGGTGCGCCGCCGCACGGTGGCCTGGCCTTTGGTCTCGACCGCTTGGTCATGCTGATGACCGGCGCCCAGTCGATCCGTGAAGTGATCGCCTTCCCGAAAACCCAGAGCGCCGCGTGCGTCATGACTCAGGCCCCTGGCCTGGTCGACGCCAAGGCCCTGCGCGAGCTGCACATCCGACTGCGCGAACAGACCAAGGTCGAGTAAGCGGTCCCCGGGCGCATCCACATGGATGCGCCTTTGCGTTTCGGCGCAGGTATTTTCCCGCCCCGCCCCGTACAGGGGCGGGGCTGTTTGTGATTCAAAGTATTCGGAGTCGTTATGGCTGGTCATTCCAAGTGGGCGAACATCAAGCACCGCAAAGAGCGCCAGGATGCCAAGAGAGGCAAGGTCTTCACCAAGTGGATCCGCGAGCTGACGGTCGCTGCCAAGCAGGGCGGCCCTGACCCGGCATCCAACCCGCGCCTGCGTCTGGCGCTGGACAAGGCCTTGGGCGCCAACATGAGCCGCGACATCATCGATCGCGCCGTGGCCCGTGGTGCCGGCACCAACGAAAGCGACAACGTCGAAGAGCTCAGCTACGAAGGTTACGGTCCGGGTGGCGTGGCGATCATGGTCGAGACCATGACCGACAACCGCAACCGCACCGCCGCCGCCGTGCGGCATGCCTTCACCAAGTGTGGCGGCAACCTGGGTACCGACGGCTCGGTGGCCTACCTGTTCGAGCGCAAGGGGCAGATCAGTTTTGCCCCGGGCGTGGATGAAGACGCGCTGATGGAAGCGGCGATGGAAGCCGATGCTGACGACGTGGTAGCCAACGATGACGGCTCGTTCGACGTGTTCACCTCGTTCAACAGCTTCTATGCCGTGCGTAACGCCCTGGAAGAGGCTGGTTTCAAGGCCGATGACGCAGAAATCGTCATGCAGCCGACCACCAGTGCCGAGCTCGACCAGGACGGTGCTGAAAAGGTGCTCAAGCTGATCGACATGCTCGAAGACCTGGATGACGTGCAGAACGTCTACTCCAATGCCCAGATTTCCGACGAGATCATGGAAAATATCGGCTAAGGTCTCCTGACCCTTCGCGTCAAGGCTGCTATTGGGGCCGCTGCGCAGCCCATCGCCGGCAAGCCAGCTCCCACAGGTACAGTGCATTTCTTCAGGCCTGCACTGTACTCGTGGGAGCTGGCTTGCCGGCGATAGGTCGCGCAGCGGCCCTAATGGTCTTGAACCGTGAGCTTTGAACGACAGGCACTATGACTCTGATTCTTGGTATCGACCCCGGTTCGCGCATCACCGGCTACGGCGTAGTACGCCAGACCGCCCGTGGCTGTGAGTACGTGGCGTCGGGCTGTATCCGCACCGGCAGCGGCGAGCTGCACGAGCGGCTGCAGATCGTTTTTCGTGGTGTCAGTGAAATCATCGCCCAGCACGAACCGGTGACCATGGGCATCGAGCGGGTGTTCATGGCGCGCAACGCTGACTCGGCGCTGAAGCTCGGCCAGGCCCGCGGCGCGGCTATCGTCGCTGCCGCCGAAGCCGGCCTGGAAATCGCTGAATACAGCGCCACACAGGTCAAGCAAGCGGTGGCCGGCACTGGTGGGGCCAACAAGGAGCAGGTGATGATGATGGTCATGCACCTGCTGAAACTGACGCAAAAGCCGCAGATCGACGCCTCCGACGCCTTGGCCATCGCGTTGTGCCACGCCCACACCCGTTCCAGCCTGGTGCCCCATGGCCTGGCAACGGCGCGGCGGCGCGGCGGGCGCTTGCGTCTGTAGGCGCTTCATGCGCTGATACACATTTTGTTCGGGTGATGCGTTCACCCGTTGCATTTGCTGATAGGGTTGAGCGGTCTTTGACCGGCTCCCCGAGAGGAAGGATCGGAACGTGATTGGACGTTTGCGCGGCACCCTGGCGGAGAAACAGCCGCCGCACCTGATTATCGACGTCAACGGCGTGGGTTACGAACTGGAAGTTCCCATGACCACGCTGTACCGTCTGCCCAAGGTGGGCGAACCCGTCACCGTGCACACCCATCTGGTCGTGCGCGAAGACGCCCACTTGCTCTATGGTTTTGCCGAAAAGCGCGAGCGCGAGCTGTTCCGCGAGCTCATCCGGCTTAACGGCGTGGGCCCGAAGCTGGCACTGGCGCTCATGTCCGGCCTGGAAGTCGATGAGCTGGTGCGCTGCGTGCAAGCCCAGGACACCTCGGCCCTGGTACGCGTGCCCGGTGTCGGCAAGAAAACCGCCGAACGCCTGCTGGTCGAGCTCAAGGACCGCTTCAAGGCCTGGGAAACCTCCCCGGCCATGTTCACCCTGGTGTCCGATGGCCCGCTGCCGGCCGCCAGCGAGTCCAGCGCCGAGGCTGATGCCGTCAGCGCCCTGGTCTCGCTGGGCTACAAGCCGCAGGAAGCCAGCAAGGCGATCGCCGCGATCAAAGACAAGGCCGGCCTGAGCAGTGAAGAGCTGATCCGCCGCAGCCTTAAAGGGATGATTACCAAGTGATCGAAGCCGACCGCCTGATTGCCGCCAGTGGCCGCGACCGCGAAGAGGTCCAGGACCGTGCGATTCGCCCGCTTAGCCTGGACGACTACATCGGCCAGCCGGTGGTGCGCGAGCAGATGGCGCTGTTCATCCAGGCCGCCCGTGGCCGCAGCGAGTCGCTCGACCACACGCTGATCTTCGGCCCGCCGGGGCTGGGCAAGACTACCCTGGCCAACATCATTGCCCATGAAATGGGTGTGTCGGTGAAGAGCACCTCGGGGCCGATCCTGGAGCGCCCGGGCGACCTGGCGGCCATGCTGACCAACCTCGAACCGCACGACGTGCTGTTCATCGACGAGATCCACCGACTGTCGCCGGTCGTCGAAGAGGTGTTGTACCCGGCCATGGAGGACTTCCAGCTCGACATCATGATCGGCGAAGGGCCGGCGGCCCGTTCGATCAAGCTCGACCTGCCACCGTTTACCCTCGTGGGGGCTACCACCCGTGCCGGCATGCTCACCAATCCGTTGCGTGACCGCTTCGGTATTGTCCAGCGCCTGGAGTTCTACAGCGACAAGGACCTGGCCACCATCGTCAGCCGTTCGGCCAACATCCTTGGCCTGGTCATCGAAGACCAGGGCGCCTACGAGATTGCCCGGCGTGCCCGTGGCACTCCGCGTATCGCCAACCGCCTGCTCCGCCGCGTGCGCGACTACGCCGAGGTGCGCGGCAAGGGCCAGATCACCAAGGCCGTGGCCGACATGGCGCTGAACCTGCTGGATGTCGACGAACGTGGCTTCGACCATTCCGACCGCCGCCTGCTGCTGACCATGATCGAGAAGTTCGATGGCGGCCCGGTAGGGGTGGACAACCTGGCTGCGGCCATCAGCGAAGAGCGTCATACCATCGAAGATGTGCTGGAGCCGTACCTGATCCAGCAGGGCTACATCATGCGCACGCCGCGCGGTCGCGTGGTCACCCGGCATGCCTACCTGCACTTTGGCCTGAATATTCCCGGGCGTTTGGGGGAGGGTGGTGATTTTTCCGAGCCAGGCGATGAATGACAGATCAAAAGCGACTTTTCGTGGTCCTACCGCTGGCATGCCAAGGGTGCGCTGGCAATAAGACATTAATGAAGAAAAAACAGTTGCCACAGCGGATTGGCAAGCTGAGGAGTAAGCACTAGAGTATGCGCGCGCAAAATCAGCTCGAACCGTTCGCACACCGTTGTCGCGTCTATTACGAAGATACCGATGCGGGCGGCGTGGTGTACTACGTCAACTACCTGAAATTCATGGAGCGCGCGCGCACCGAACGTCTGCGGCATCTGGGTTTTTCCCAGTCGCAGCTGGCCGAAGACAACCTGCTGTTCGTGGTCCATTCCAGCGAAGCGCGCTACCACGCGCCGGCGCGGCTGGACGACGCGTTGCGGGTGACCGCGCAAGTACTTGAACTCAATCGCGCCAGCCTGCGCTTTGTACAGCAGGTCTGGCGGGAAAAGGATGAAACGCTGCTCTGCGAAGGGCAGTTCCTGGTGGCCGCCGTGCGCGCCGACACTTTCAAACCCCGAGCCATACCCCCCCAGCTGCGCGACGCCTTGGCGGCGGACGGCTCGGGTAATCAATCGAATGCAGGAGAATAAGCGTGGAAGCTAACGTCGTCGACCATACCTCCATGTGGAGTCTGGTCAGCAATGCCAGCGTAGTGGTACAGCTGGTAATGCTGATCCTGGTGGCCGCCTCGGTCACCTCATGGATCATGATTTTCCAGCGCAGCACCATGCTGCGCGCCGGTCGTCGTGCACTGGATGCCTTCGAGGAACGCTTCTGGTCGGGCATTGACCTGTCCAAGCTGTACCGTCAGGCAGGCAGCAACCCAGACCCGGATTCCGGCGTCGAGCAGGTGTTCCGTGCCGGCTTCAAGGAGTTCTCGCGCCTGCGTCAGCAGCCGGGCGTTGACCCGGACGCCGTCATGGAAGGCGTTGGCCGTGCCATGCGCGTAGCCATTTCGCGCGAGGAAGAAAAACTCGAGCAGAGCCTGCCGTTCCTGGCCACCGTCGGTTCCACCAGCCCGTACATCGGCCTGTTCGGTACCGTATGGGGGATCATGAACTCCTTCCGCGGCCTGGCCAGCGCCCAGCAGGCCACCCTGGCAACCGTTGCCCCGGGTATCGCCGAAGCGCTGATTGCCACCGCCATCGGCCTGTTCGCAGCAATCCCGGCGGTAATCGCCTACAACCGTTTCGCCGCGCGCAGCGAAGTGCTGATCGGTCGTTACTACACCTTCGCCGACGAGTTCCAGGCGATCCTGCACCGCAAAGTGCACACCAGCGAAGAGTAATCAGGTAGAAGCCCATGGCCCGAGTTCGCCACAAACGCAAGCCCGTCGCCGAGATGAACGTGGTGCCCTACATCGACGTGATGCTGGTGCTGCTGGTCATCTTCATGGTGACGGCGCCCATGCTCAACCAGGGCGTGAAAGTCGACCTGCCCAAGGTTTCCAGTGAAGCCTTGCCGCAGGACAACAACGTCCAGATTCTCACCATCTCCATCAAGGCCGACAAGACCTACTACTGGAACCTTGGCAGCGAAGTCGATACCGACAAGCAGATGGACAAGGCCATGACCTTGCCTGACATGACCAATGCAGTGACCAAGATCATTGCTGCCGGCCGTGACCAAGGCAAGCAGACCCAGGTGTTCATTCGTGGCGACAAGGCTGTCGACTATGGCGCGGTCATGGGTGCCATGGGCGGGTTGCAGAAGGCCGGTGTCGGTAACGTTGGCCTGATTACCGAGGCGCCCTGATGCAACAGCGAGAGCCATCCGCCTCGGAAAGCTACTTCTGGCCCAGTGTCTGGGCCATTGGCCTGCATGTGCTGGTGTTTGCCATGCTGTTCGTCAGTTTCGCCATGACGCCTGAGCTGCCGCCTTCCAAGCCGATCGTTCAGGCTACCCTGTACCAGCTCAAGTCCAAGAGCCAGGCGACCACCCAGACCAATCAGAAGATTGCCGGGGAAGCGAAGAAAACCGCTTCGCGCCAGACCGAAGTCGAGCAGCTGGAGCAGAAGAAGGTCGAGCAGGAGGCCGTGAAGGCCGCGGAACAAAAGAAGGCCGACGCCGCTCAAAAGGCCGAGGAGGCTCGCGAAGCCGCCGAGGCGAAAAAAGCCGAGGACGCTGCCAAGGCTGCCGAAGCCGCCAAGGCTAGCGAGGCCAAGAAAGCCGCAGAAGCCAAGAAGGCCGATGAGGCGAAGAAGGCCGCCGAGAAGCAGCAGGCCGACATCGCCAAGAAGAAGGCCGAGGAAGAAGCCAAGAAAAAAGCCGAAGAAGAGGCCAAGAAAGAGGCCGCTGAAGAGGCGAAGAAACAAGCCGCCGAGGACGCCAAGAAAAAGGCAGCCGAAGAGGCCAAGAAAAAAGCAGCCGAGGACGCCAAGAAGAAAGCGGCGGCCGAGGACGCGAAGAAGAAGGCAGCTGAAGAGGCCAAGAAAAAGGCCGCTGCAGACGCCCAGAAGAAAAAGGCACAGGAAGCGGCCCGCAAGGCGGCAGAAGACAAGAAAGCCCAGGCCCTGGCCGAGCTGTTGTCCGACACCACCGAGCGGCAGCAGGCGCTGGCCGACGAGCAGGGTGACCAGGTGGCCGGCGACTTCGACGACCTGATCCGTATGCGCGCGGCCGAGGGCTGGGCACGTCCGCCTTCCGCGCGCAAGGGCATGACGGTGGTCCTGCAGATCAACATGTTGCCGGACGGTACCATCACCAGTGTCAGCGTGGCCCGTTCCAGTGGTGACGGCCCGTATGACAGTTCGGCGGTGGCTGCGGTGAAGAACATTGGTCGTTTGACCGAGATGCAGGGTATGAAGCCGAGCGATTTCAACCAATATCGTTCGTTCAAGATGACATTTACACCTGAGGATCTAGCGTTGTGATTAAACGTCTGAGAGGACTGCTGGTCATGCTGTGCTGCGTGGCAGGCATGGCCGTGGCAGAGGAAAAGAACATCCTGGTCACCAGCGGCAGCGACCGGGCAACGCCCATCGCGGTAGTGCCGTTCGGTCTGCAAGGTGGTAGCGTGCTGCCCGAGGACATTGCCGACATCATCGGCAACGACCTGCGCAACTCCGGCTACTACTCGCCGATTCCACGGCAGAACATGATCAGCCAGCCATCGCAGGCCAGCGAAGTCATCTTCCGTGACTGGAAAGCGCTGGGTGCCCAATACGTGATGGTCGGCAGCATCGTGCCATCGGGCGGTCGCCTGCAGGTGCAGTACGCACTGTTCAACGTCGCCACCGAGCAGCAAGTGCTGACCGGCAGCGTCGCGGGCAGCACCGACCAGTTGCGTGACATGGCGCACTACATCGCCGACCAGTCGTTCGAGAAGCTCACCGGCATCAAGGGTGCGTTCTCTACCCGCATGCTGTACGTGACGGCCGAGCGTTTCTCCACCAACAACACCCGCTACACCCTGCAGCGTTCGGACTACGACGGTGCGCGTGCGGTCACCCTGCTGCAATCGCGTGAGCCGATCCTGTCGCCACGCTTTGCGCCAGATGGCAAGCGTATCGCCTATGTGTCGTTCGAGCAGAGACGCCCGCGCATCTTCATTCAGAACATCGATACCGGCCGCCGTGAGCAGGTGACCAACTTCGAAGGCCTGAACGGCGCGCCAGCCTGGTCGCCGGACGGTTCGCGCCTGGCGTTCGTGCTGTCGAAAGACGGCAACCCGGACATCTATGTGATGAACGTGGCGTCGCGCCAGATCAGCCGGGTTACCGCAGGCCCAGGTATCAACACCGAGCCGTTCTGGGGTAAGGATGGCAATACCCTTTACTTCACCTCCGACCGTGGCGGCAAACCGCAGATCTACAAACAGTCGGTCAGCGGTGGTGGTGCCGAGCGCGTAACCTTCGTGGGCAACTACAACGCCAACCCGAAACTGTCCGCTGACGAAAAGACCCTGGTGATGATCCATCGCCAACAGGGCTTTACCAACTTCAAAGTGGCGGCACAGGACTTGCAGCGCGGAAGTGTAAAGATTCTCTCGGAAACAAGTCTTGATGAGTCTCCCACTGTTGCGCCAAACGGCACCATGCTAATCTACGCCACCCGCCAGCAGGGCCGGGGAGTCTTGATGCTCGTGTCGCTTAATGGCCGCGTGAGGCTCCCACTTCCTACCGCTCAAGGCGAAGTCAGAGAACCGTCCTGGTCCCCTTACCTGAACTGATTGCGGCGTAATACGTTTTGCTTAACACACTGGGGTTTCATTAGGAGTTTCACGATGGAAATGCTGAAGTTTGGTAAATTCGCTGCGCTGGCTCTGGCCATGGCCGTAGCTGTAGGTTGCTCCTCGAAGGGCGGTGACAACGCAGGCGAAGGCGCTGCTGTAGATCCGAACGCTGGCTACGGTGCCAACACTGGCGCTGTTGACGGTTCCCTGAGCGAAGAAGCCGCCCTGCGCGCAATCACCACCTTCTACTTCGAATACGACAGCTCGGACCTGAAGCCAGAAGCCATGCGCGCTCTGGACGTTCACGCCAAGGACCTGAAGTCCAACGGCAACCGCGTTGTCCTGGAAGGCAACACCGACGAGCGCGGCACCCGCGAGTACAACATGGCTCTGGGTGAGCGTCGTGCCAAGGCCGTTCAGCGTTACCTGGTTCTGCAGGGCGTTTCCCCTGCTCAGCTGGAACTGGTCTCCTACGGTGAAGAGCGTCCTGTTGCCACTGGCAACGACGAGCAATCCTGGGCTCAGAACCGTCGCGTAGAACTGCGTAAGTAAGTTCTTATGCGTATGTGCCGCCGTGTAGTAACCGTCCTCGCACTCAGCCTGCCGCTCGCGGCCTGGGCTGAGGTCCCTGTAGTAGATGACAACGCAGGCAGCTATCCGCCTGTGGGTTATGGCACGAGCGGCGCCTATGCCGGGTCAGGGGCTTCGGCCCCTGCCTCTGCACAAGGCCAGCTGTTCATGCAGCTGCAACAGATGCAGGACCAGCTTTCCCGCCAGCAAGGCATCATCGAAGAGCTGCAGAACGATGTGTCGCGCATGAAGCAGGAAAACCTGGAGCGATACCAGGACCTGGACCGTCGCATCAACAGTGGCGCTGCACCTGCCGCGACCCCTGACAATTCCTCCGGTGGTGGTGCTTCAAATGCCGCCCCCGATGCAGCAGCCGGTGCTGCTGCGCAACAACCGGCCGCCAGTAGCGAGCCCGGCGATCCAGCGAAAGAGAAGCTCTACTACGATGCTGCTTTCGACCTGATCAAACAGAAAGACTTTGACAAGGCCAGCCAGGCGTTCAATGCCTTCCTGCGCAAGTACCCCAACAGCCAGTACGCCGGCAACGCGCAGTACTGGCTGGGTGAAGTGAACCTGGCCAAAGGCGATCTGCCAGGTGCCAGTCAGGCCTTCGCCCAGGTCAGCCAGAAGTATCCCAAGCACAGCAAAGTGCCGGATTCACTCTACAAACTGGCCGACGTCGAGCGCCGCATGGGCCATACCGACAAGGTCAAGGGCATCCTGCAGCAGGTCATCACCCAGTACCCCGGCACCTCCGCCGCGCAGCTGGCCCAGCGTGACCTGCAGAAGCTCTGAGCCCTGTAGCTGTACCGCTCGAAAGAAACCCGCGCCAGTCGCGGGTTTTTTCGTTAGAATCACTGCCCTTTTTTCGTAAACACGCTGCTGCGGATAACGCCATGTCGAGTCCGCGACAGTGCCTGACGGAGGCGGACAGCCTGTTTAGCTGTCACGCCCGTGGCGAGCATGCAAGACACATTACGCATCACAGAAGTCTTTTACTCTTTGCAGGGTGAAACGCGAACGGCTGGCTTGCCCACCGTATTCGTGCGCCTTACCGGCTGCCCCCTGCGCTGCCAGTACTGCGACAGTGCCTATGCCTTCACTGGCGGCACTATTCGTACCCTGGATTCGATCCTTGAGCAGGTTGCCGGCTTCAAGCCCCGCTACGTCTGTGTCACCGGTGGCGAGCCACTGGCTCAGCCCAACGCCTTGCCGTTGCTGCAGCGCCTGTGTGATGCCGGTTACGAGGTGTCGCTGGAAACCAGTGGTGCGCTGGATATCGCGGGCACCGACACCCGCGTCAGCCGCGTTGTCGACCTGAAGACCCCGGGTTCCGAAGAATCGCACCGTAACCGCTACGAGAACATCGAGCAGCTGACCCGCAACGACCAGGTCAAGTTTGTCATCTGTTCCCGTGAGGACTATGACTGGGCGGTTTCCAAGCTGATCCAGTACAACCTGGCTGAGCGTGCCGGTGAGGTGTTGTTCTCGCCGAGCCACCACCAGGTGAGTGCCAGCGACCTGGCCGACTGGATCGTTGCCGACAACCTGCCTGTACGTTTCCAGCTGCAGTTGCACAAGCTGCTGTGGAACGACGAACCCGGACGTTGATTGAGAGTTAAAAAAGCACATGACTGAGAAACGCGCGGTAATCCTGCTGTCTGGCGGCCTTGATTCGGCCACCGTTGTAGCCATGGCCAAGGCCGAAGGCTACAGCTGCTACACCATGAGCTTCGACTATGGCCAGCGCCACCGGGCCGAGCTGAATGCGGCTGCCCGTGTCGCCCGGGACCTGGGCGTGGTCGAGCATAAGGTCATCGGCCTGAACCTGGACGGTATCGGTGGTTCGGCGTTGACCGACAGCAGCATCGACGTGCCGGAAGCCCCGAGCGAAGGCATCCCGGTCACCTACGTGCCGGCGCGTAATACCGTATTCCTGTCGCTAGCCCTGGGCTGGGCAGAAGTGCTGGAGGCGCGTGACATCTTCATTGGCGTCAATGCCGTGGATTACTCCGGTTACCCCGATTGCCGCCCCGAGTTCGTCGAAGCCTTCGAGCGCATGGCCAACCTGGCAACCAAGGCCGGTGTAGAAGGGCAGGGCTTCCGTATTCAGGCGCCGCTGCAGAACCTGAGCAAGGCGCAGATCGTGCAGGCCGGCATGGCCCGTGGCGTGGATTACAGCCTGACCGTTTCCTGCTACCAGGCCGACGATGACGGGCGCGCCTGTGGCAAATGCGACAGCTGCCGCCTGCGCGCCGACGGCTTCAAGGCGGCCGGTGTAGCAGACCCGACGCGGTATTTTTGAAGATTTTTTGATGGAGTGTTGATTTCTCGTTAGAAATCAGTATTATACGCGCCATCAATCGGGTCGTTAGCTCAGTTGGTAGAGCAGTTGGCTTTTAACCAATTGGTCGTAGGTTCGAATCCTACACGACCCACCATACGCAGTACGTAAAGCCCGCTACCAGAAATGGTCGCGGGCTTTTTCGTTTTCGGGATCCTTGGGGGCGCAAAGCGCCCCCAGCTTACTCAGCCCATTCCGGGTCGCCGGTGAACACCACCGTCAGCCAGCGGTCCGGCCCTTCGCCGCCTACCGCATCACCAATCTCGTTGCGCCACGTATCCCATTCATCGATGGTCTTCGCGGCCATTGTCTTTGGCACGATGAAATACAGCTCGATCTCCCGTGAGCGCCCGACCTTGGCGACATAGGCGCGGTACGACTGCAGCCCGTGGCGGGCGACGAAGGCCTTGGCCACTTCATCGACGTGCAGCTTGAGGTCGCCGGGGGTAACCAGAAAGATTTCAGATAGCGCCTGACGGACCACCGACAGCGGCAGCGGAATGATCACCAGGCACACCAGCGCCAGTACCGCCGGGTCGATGTACGGCGACACCCACTCCAGCGACGTGCCTTGCACCGCGTAACCAAAGCAGAAGGCGATCAACAGCGCGGCAGTGATGCTGGCCGACATCACCCAGCCCTTGACGTCCATGCGCACGAAGTCTGACTTCAGCTTGCGATTGGCGCGGGCTTCGACGACGGCGATGGTGACGCAGGTGATCACGGTCAGTACCGCATAGACCATGGCAATGCCGAACTCCAGGTGGCGGCCGCCTTCCAGCAGGCTGCTGACGGCGTTGATCAGCGCGTAGATGGCCACACCGCTTAGCAGGATGCCATTGAGTGCCAGCACCATCGGTTCCAGGTGCCAGAAGCCCATGGTGAAGCGCTCGCGCAGCTTGCGCGACATTTGCACGCTGGTGGTGTGCGAGGTGATCAGCTTGACCACGACCAGCGACAGGCCGCTCATGCTGGCGTCGACCAGCGAGTACACGCCGTCGAAGACGATGGAGAACGACCCGGAAGCCAGGCCGAAGGCGATACCGATGGTGGCGATGAACAGGGTGACGGCAATCGAGGTGCGTAACAGGCCCTGTTCGCTGGTGATGTCGAAGAAGGTGGATCTGGTTGCGGTTTGCATGACGTGTGCTCAGTAAAAACGATAATGCTGTGGTGTCTGTACGGGCTTCCTCGCGGGCACGCCCGCTCCCACCGGGTCTGCGTTGGCCTGGAAGGCGACCACGCACCTGTGGGAGCGGGCGTGCCCGCGAAAGGGCCCTTGCAGGTTAGACGCGGAATTGCTCCATCAACGCCTGTTGCTGGTTGGCCAGCCGGTTCAGTGCCTGGCTGATGCGCGCCGATTCGTCAGCCTGGCCAGCCAGTGATTCTGTCACATCCCGGATGCCCGCCACGTTGCGGTTCACTTCCTCGGCCACCGCGCTCTGCTCTTCGGCCGCTGAAGCGATCTGCAGGTTCATGTCGCTGATCACGGTCACCGCTTCGCCGATGCGCTGCAGCGCTGGCAGCGCCTGTTCCATGCGTGCCGCGCTGGCCTGGGCCTGACGCTGGCCTTCGTGCATGGCGCCCACGACATCCTGGGTACCTTGTTGCAGGCCTTCGATGACCTGGCGAATTTCCTCCACCGACACCTGCGTGCGCTGTGCCAGGCCGCGCACCTCATCGGCGACCACGGCAAAACCACGGCCGGCTTCGCCAGCGCGCGCAGCTTCGATGGCAGCATTGAGTGCCAGCAGGTTGGTCTGCTCGGCGATGGTGCGAATCACCTCCAGCACCGAGCCGATCTGGCCGCTGCGGCCTTCCAGTGCTCGCGCCTCGTCCATGGCCGTGTTCATGCCGGCAGCCAGGCGATCGATGCCCTCGCGGGTGCTGTCGATCAGTTGCAGGCCTTCGCGGCTGGCCTGGTCGGCGGCACGTGCGGCCTGGGCTGCTTGCGATGCGTTGTGGGCGACATCCAGGGCAGTGGCGCTCATCTCGTTGGCTGCCGTGGCTACTTGTTCGATTTCACGGTGCTGCTGCTGCATGCCATTGCTGGTCTGGCTGGCGATGGCGGCCGACTGGTCGGCGGTGCCGCGGGCCTCCTGCAGCGAGCCTTTGACCTGGGCAATGACCGGCTGCAGCTTGTCGAGGAAGCGGTTGAACCAGTGGGTGAGCCGGCCCAGTTCGTCCTGGCGGGCGTAGTCCAGGCGGCGGGTGAGGTCGCCTTCACCGCTGGCGATGTCTTGCAGGCGTGCGGCCACGGCCAGGATTGGCCGGGTAACGCCGCGTGCGGTCAGCCACACCAGCAGCAAACCTGCGATGGCGGCGCCAAGGCCGATCAGCAGGCTGGTGAGGTTGGCATTCTGGTTGTGCGCATCCAGGCGCTGGTTGAGGGCCACGGCGGGAGCCTGCAGCACGCTTTCTGGCAGCTCCAGCAACACCTGCCAAGGCGCGGCGTCAGGGATGGGGGCGAAGGGGTGGGCTACGCGCAGCAGGCCGTCGGCCACCTTAGTGTCCATGGGTTTGCCGAGCGCGCTGACATCGCGGCTGTTGCCTGCCAGCAGGCCGGCTGCGCTGGCGATGCTGACATGGCCCTGGCCATCAAACAGCTCGCGGCGGCCGTCCAGGCTCAGTTGCTGCAGGTTGGCCAGACCGATGTCCAGGCCGACCACGCCGACCACCTTGCCATGCTCCAGCAGCGGCAGGGCAATGCTGGTCATCAGCACTTGGCGGCCATTGACCTCGTCGAGGTAGGGTTCCAGCATGCAAGTACTGGCGGTGTCTTGCGGGCAGGTCAGCCAGCGGTTCTTCGCCGCGCCGTTGCTGCCGACGCTGGCATCGCCGAGCATCGCTTCCGGCATGGCCTCAAGCTCCAGGGTGCCGGGGCGCGGCTGCGACCAGTACAACGAGAAACGCCCGCTTTCGTTGCTGCCCACGGCGTCCTGGCCGAGGTACTGGCTGTCCTGCTGGTCCAGCGCGTTGGGCTGGAACACCAGGTACAGGCCGATCACATCCGGGTTGCCGGCCAGGCTGGCACGGGCCTGGCGTGTCAGCTCGGCGCGCAGGTCACTGCCGCCTCGGGCTTTGAGCACCTGCACCATGCGGGCAAAGCCATTGCCGTACTGGTAGGCGTCCATGAAGTAGCGCTGCACCCGCAGGGCCTGGGTTTCGGCGTGGGCCTGCAGGCGCTGGCGCGCGCTGCTGTCGAGCATGGCGGTGTTGGCCTGGTTGACCAGCGCAGCGCTACGCCGAGCCTGGGTCAGTGACGTGGCCACCAGCAGGGCGACGATGGCCAGCAGGCACAGGCCGGCGAGCAGGGTTATCTTCCACTGGATGGAGAGGCGACGCAGCGGCATGAGGGCTTTCCTTTTCGATCAAGTACAACGCCCGCGGTCTGGCGCGGGCGTTGTTGGCAGCGTGGTTCATTCGGCGACGTAGTTGGGCGGTGCCGACCGGAAGGCTTTGGTCAGCCAACCCAGGTAGATCAATCCGACCGCCGCCCAGATGCCGCCGAACATCAGCGAATGCGCGTTCAGGTCCAGCCACAGCGAGACGATGATGCAGAAGCCTATGGTCGGCAGCACCAGGTACTTCAGCTGGTTGGCCAGGCCCCGGCGGTTGCCTTCGCGCAGGTAGCAGTGGTTGATCACGGACAGGTTGACGAAGCTGAACGCAACCAGCGCACCGAAGTTGATGATGGAGGTGGCGGTGACCAGGTCGAAGAAGATCGCCGAAAGTGCAACCAGCCCCACCACCGCAATGTTCAGCACCGGCGTCTTGTAGCGCGAGTGCAGGCGAGCAAAGAGGCTGGCCGGGATCACGTTGTCGCGGCCCATCACGTACAGCAGGCGCGACACGCTGGTCTGCGAGGCCAGGCCCGACGCAATGGTGTTGATCACGGTGCAGGCGATGAAAATCGACTGGAACAGCTTGCCGCCAACGTACAGGGCTATTTCAGGCAGGGCCGCTTCCTGGTCGTGGAAGCGCGCCATGGTCGGGAAGTAGGCCTGGATGAAATACGACACGGTAATGAACACCACGCCACCGATCAGCGCGGTGAGGAAGATCGCCCGCGGGATGGTCTTGGCCGGGTCGCGGGTTTCTTCGGACAGGCAGGTGACCGCGTCGAAGCCCAGGAACGAGAAGCACAGGATGGTCGCACCGGCAGCCAGTGCACTCAGGTGCGTCTGGTTGTCGGCGAACGGCAGCAGGCTCCAGGTGGTACCCAGCCCTTCACCCTGGCCCAGGCCGCGCACGCACAGGTAGATGAACACGGCGATGATCGCCACCTGCACGCCCACGAACAGCAGGTTGAAGTGCGCCACCAGGTTTACGCTGCGCATGTTGATCAGGCTGATCAGGCTGACGAAGCCGACCACCCATATCCACTCCGGTACTTCGGGGAACATGGCCGAGAGGTACAACTTGGCCAGCAGCGCGTTGACCATTGGCAGCAGCAGGTAATCCAGCAGCGACGACCAGCCGACCAGGAAGCCCACATGCGGGTTGATCGCGCGTTGGGTGTAGGTGTACGCCGAGCCCGACTGCGGAAAACGCTTTACCAGGGTGCCGTAGCTCACGGCGGTGAACAGGATGCCCGCCAGCGCCAGGATGTAGGCGCTGGGCACATGGCCGGCGGTGATCCCGCTGACGATGCCGAAGGTGTCGAACACGGTCATCGGGGTCAGGTAGGCCAGGCCGATGATGATCACGTGCCAGAGGCGCAGGGTTTTGCGGAGTTGGCCGTTGCCGGAAGCGCTGTGATCAGGCTGCATGCTGGCATGGCTCCTGGGCGTAAACGGCGGGCACGGTGTATTGCGCATGCGGCAAGGGCGAGCGGGTGGGCTCCATGTTGTTCACCTTTTTTGTAGGAGCGGCGGAAGGCGCGGGGGGAGACGCGCTAAGTGGTGAAAATAAAAAACGATGGGTAGGTTGGTGTCAAGTTAAACATGACAAGATGTTACAAAATTGAAATATTTATCGATTTAAAGGGGGGGTTGTTCGGTTTTTGCGCGGTTTTTTGCGGTTTTGATCAATTCGAATGTTCGTAAAAATTAACGAGTGATGCTCTCTTTGAGGGGTGTCAGTCGCCTCTGAAAAAATGTGTTTTCTCTTTTCCGATCGGCCATCGTGTTCTGTCGCAGTGGTACTCTTCGTCTCCTGCGTGGCCTTTGTCGCCCAAGAAGCCCTTACGGACAATCGGTTCTATTCATGAAGAAATCAGTTGGTATCCTTTCCGGCCTGGCGATTGCCATTGCCGTCGCATCCACCGCTGGTGCCTGGTACACCGGCAAGCAGTTGCCTGCCGAGCTGGACAATGCCCTTGTCCGCAGCAACACCGAGCTCAAGAAGGCCCTGGTGACCACCGGCGGCAGCATGAGCATCGAGCGGGTGTCGCTGGAGCAGCATTTCTTCAGCAGTACCGCCCAGTACCGGCTCAAGGCCCGCGATATCAACGTGGGTGAAGGGGAGGTAGTGAGTTTCGACGTGGGCGTGACGGACCAGATCGAGCACGGGCCGTTTCCCTGGTCGCGGGTCAAGGCGTTGAAGCTGATGCCGGTGATGGCGGTCAGCAACAGCACCTTGCAGAAGGACGATGCCACCGCAGCGTGGTTCGCCGCTGCAGGTGAGCAGGCCCCGGTCAGCGCACAGACCAGCCTGGGTTACGGCGGCAGTGTGGTCAGCCAGGTCCGGCTCGCGCCGGTCAAGCTCGACGAGGCTGACGGCAATAGCCTCGACTTCTCGGGCATGCAGCTGGAAGTCAGTGGCGACAAGGAAGGCAAGGCGTCGAAGTTCCACGGCCAGGCCGACCGTTTCGTGATGAAGCTTGTGCGCGAGGACCAGCCGCCTGCCACGTTCGAACTCAAAGGCCTGAAGGTGGGCGGCAACCTTCAGGCCACCGCGCACGACGCCATCTATGTGGGCAATGTCGACCTGGCGCTGGCCGAAACCAAGGTCACCCTGGGGCCGAAGCAGCAAGTGCTGCTGATCAACGGCCTGGAGCAGAATGTCCTGCAAACCCTGGACGGCCCGGATGCCGTGGGCGGTCGCGTGGAGTACAAGGTCGGCGACATCACCTGGGATGGCCGCGCGGTGGGCAAGGCGCACATGCTGGTGAGTGTGAATTCGGTCAACGCACCGGCATTGCAGGCGTTGTCGAAGTGGTACCAGGCGCACCTGCCGGAGTTCGAGGCGGCCGCTGCAGCCGGTCAGCCTGTGCCGCAGATCCAGATGGACGACGCAGAGAAGGCCCGGTTCCAGGGTGACCTGCGGCAGCTGCTGGCCGCCAAGCCCAAGGTGGCGATAGAAAACCTGTCGTTCAAGACCGCCAATGGCGAGAGCCGTTTCAACCTGTCGATGGACTTCGCCGCCCCGGCCAGCTTCGACTTGCCGCCGGACCAGTTGAGCAAGCAACTGATCACCGAGGTGAAGGGCAAGCTGACCCTGTCCAAGCCGATGATGGGTGACCTGGCGACCTTGCAGGCGCTGCTGGACGGCCAGACCGACGCCCAGGCGATTGCCATGCAGTCGAGCCAGGCGGGGGAGATGGTCGGCATGATGGCGCTGCAGAGTGGCCTGGCCACCGTTGAAGGCAATGATGTGGTGAGCAGCCTGCACTATGCCGATGGCATGGTTGATTTCAACGGCAAGAAGATGACCGTGGAAGAGTTCGCCATGCTAATGGCAGCGCACCTGGCAGCACTGTCGCCGCAGGGTTGATTGATTGAACCTGTACCGGCCTTTTCGCGGGCACGCCCACTCCCACAGGTTACTCATTGCCCCTGAGGGCAGCGTAGTACCTGTGGGAGCGGGCATGCCCGCGAAGAGGCCAGCACAGGCAACACAAAAACCACTTTAGTAATCGCTGGATTGTCTGTAGCCTTCGGCCTCCGATAATAATCCGCGCCCGCAGAGGGCCGTGGCGGCCTGCGTACCGTCCGGCACCCTTAGCCGATCTGCCAGGGCCGGGTGATACACTCGATTTGACGCGCACGCGCGCCTGCAGGTCCAGCGATCATGACCCAGATTTCCGAACGCCTGTTGGTTCAGGCTCACCTCGACGCCAAGCAGCCCAACCCGCTGACAGCCGAGCAGGAGGCCGAATACCGTGCGGCCATCGCTGCCGAGCTCAAGGCTCAGAATGCCGTGCTGGTTGCCCACTATTACTGCGACCCGGTCATCCAGGCCCTGGCTGAGGAAACCGGCGGCTGCGTGTCCGACTCGCTGGAAATGGCCCGCTTCGGCAAGAATCACCCGGCCGAAACGGTGATCGTGGCCGGTGTGCGCTTCATGGGCGAGACCGCGAAAATCCTCACCCCGGAAAAGCGCGTGCTGATGCCAACCCTGGAGGCCACCTGCTCGCTTGACCTGGGCTGCCCGGTAGAAGAGTTCTCAGCCTTCTGCGACCAGCACCCTGAGCGCACCGTGGTGGTGTACGCCAACACTTCCGCTGCCGTGAAGGCCCGTGCCGACTGGGTGGTGACTTCAAGCTGCGCGCTGGAAATCGTCGAAAGCCTGATGGACAACGGCGAAACCATCATCTGGGGCCCGGACCAGCACCTGGGCCGTTATATCCAGAAGCAAACCGGTGCCGACATGCTGCTGTGGGACGGTGCCTGCATCGTCCACGAAGAGTTCAAGTCGCGCCAGCTGGCCGATATGAAGGCGCTGTACCCGGACGCAGCGATCCTGGTGCACCCTGAATCGCCAGAAGCGGTGATCGAGTTGGCCGATGCAGTGGGTTCCACCAGCCAGCTGATCAAGGCGGCGCAGACCCTACCGAACAAGACCTTCATCGTCGCCACCGACCGCGGCATCTTCTACAAGATGCAGCAGTTGTGCCCGGATAAAGAGTTTGTCGAAGCCCCTACCGCCGGCAACGGCGCGGCATGCCGCAGCTGTGCACATTGCCCGTGGATGGCGATGAACACCCTGGAGCGGGTGCTGGATTGCCTGCGTAATGGCAGCAACGAGATTTTTGTCGACCCGGCGCTGGTGCCCAAGGCGATCAAGCCGCTGAACCGCATGCTGGACTTCACCCAGGCGGCGCGCCTGAAGCTTTCCGGTAACGCCTGAAAATGCTGGGGCCGCTCTGCGGCCCATTCGCAGCACAAGGCTGCTCCTACAGGGGAATGCGATCTCTGTAGGAGCAGCCTTGTGCTGCGAATGGGGCGCAAAGCGCCCCCAGATTCTCAGCGCCCCATCATTTCCCGAACCATACGCTGCTGCTCCAGGATCTCGCGCTGGCGCTGGTCGATCTGCGACGCCAGCGGGAAGTTGCCACCCGCCCGGCGCTTGGCGTAATCCAGCTGCTGGATCGCCTGGTCAAAATCCCCTACCAACGTGAAGAACTCGGCACGTGCCCGGTGCAGGCCGATGGTATTGCCCGACAAACCCCGCACTTCTGCCATGTCGTACCAGACGTCCGGGTCATCCGGCCGGCTCTTGATCAACTCGTTCAATATCTTCTCCGCCTCGGCCGGCTTGCTCTGCTTCACCAGCAGATCGGCACGCACCTGTTTAAGCGGGTAGTTACCCGGGTACAGCCCCTGCATCCGCTCGGCCCGCTGCTGTGCGTCGGCCAGGCGGTTGTTGGTGATGTCCAGGTCGATCTGCGCCAGGTTGTAGGTGATGTCGTTGGGGGCCTTGGCCAGCAACGGCTTCAGGTTTTCGCGTGCTTCGTTCAGCTGGCCGCCCTTGATTTGCGCCAGGGCCAGGCCATAGCGTGCAGCGTCAAGTTTCGGGTCTTCGTCGAGCTGGGAGCGGAAGCGCTTGGCTGCCAGACCGGGTGTTTCTTCATAGGTCAGGGCCACGCGCGCGCGAATCAGCTGATAGCGCTGGCTGTCCTCGACACCGCCCTTGGGCGCCTGTTCGGCACGGTTGCGGGTGTCGGCGATACGCGATTCGGTCACCGGGTGAGTCAGCAGAAATTCCGGCGGCTTGGCGCCGTAGCGGTACTGCTGCGCCAGGCGTTCGAACATGGTGGGCATGTTGCGCGGGTCGTAACCGGCCTTTTCAAGGTTCTGGATGCCGATGCGGTCGGCTTCCTGTTCGTTCTGCCGCGAGAAGCGCCTCTGTTCCTGGATTGCCGCCGCCTGGGTGCCGGCAATCATGCCGATACCCGCATCGCCAGCGCCACCGGCAGCCAGCACGATACCCGCGAGCAAAGCCGCCATCATCGGCAGTTGCATGCGTTGCTGGGCTTCGACGCCACGGGCGAAGTGGCGTTGCGACAAGTGCGCCAGTTCGTGCGCCAGCACCGAGGCGTACTCGCCTTCGGTGCGGGCATTGAGGAACAGGCCGCCGTTGACCCCGACGATGCCGCCGGGGGCCGCGAAGGCGTTGAGTTCACGGCTGTCGATCAGGATGAATTCCAGGCGCCGGTCCTGCAGCTGGCTGGTTTCGGCCAGGCGGTACACGGTAGTCTCTACGTAGTCCTTGAGCTGAGGGTCGTTCAACTGGTTGACCTGGCCACGCAGCAGGCTCAGCCAGGCACGGCCCAGTTGGTGTTCCTGTTGCGGCGAGACGATCGCAGAGCTGGCGTCACCCAGTGATGGCAGGTCGTCAGCATGGCCGGGAAGGGCCATCAGGCAGGCCAGCGTCAGCAGGGTAGGGCGCAGTAGATTCATGCACGAAGCTCGCGTCGGTCAAAGATACCTACTGTAGCGGGCTCACACGTTGGCGACCAGTGGCGCTATCCTAGCCGACCCTGTGAAGCAGCAACCCGGCAATGCCTTAGGAGAGCCCCGCGATGAGTGACACCCTGACCTGCGACGCCGAACTGGACGCCAGCGGGCTGAATTGCCCTTTGCCGCTGCTCAAGGCCAAGATGGAGCTCAATCGCCTGGCCAGCGGCGCGGTGCTGAAGGTGATCGCCACCGACGCCGGTTCCCAGCGCGACTTCCGCACTTTCGCCAAGCTGGCCGGTCATACCCTGCTGCAGGAAACGGCTGAGGCCGGCACCTATACCTACTGGCTGCGCAAGGCCTGAGTCTTTTCCAAGGATCGTCAATGTTCAAAGTGCTTCGCGACTGGATGCACCGCTACTTCTCCGATGAAGAAGCGGTGGTGCTGGCGGTGCTGCTGTTCCTGGCTTTTACCGCTGTGCTCACCCTGGGCGGCATGCTCGCGCCGGTGCTGGCGGGCATGGTGCTGGCGTTCCTGATGCAGGGGCTGGTCAATGCCCTGGAGCGGCTGCGGGTACCGACCCGGCTGGCAGTGATGCTGGTCTTTGCCCTGTTTATGGGGGCGCTGGCGGTGTTCATGCTGGTGCTGGTGCCGCTGCTGTGGCACCAGCTGATTACCCTGTTCAACGAGCTGCCGGGCATGCTCGGCAAGTGGCAGTCGTTGCTGTTGCTGTTGCCCGAGCGCTACCCGCACCTGGTGTCGGACGAGCAGGTGCTGCACGCCATCGAGTCGGTGCGCGGGGAAATCGGCAAGTTCGGGCAGTGGGCGTTGACCTTTTCGCTGTCGAGCCTGCCGTTGCTGGTCAACGCCATGATCTACCTGGTACTGGTGCCGATTCTGGTGTTCTTCTTCCTCAAGGACCGCGAACTGATCGGCCGTTGGGTCAGTGGCTACCTGCCCACCCAACGCACCTTGCTGAACCGGGTGGGCAGCGAGATGAACCGGCAGATTGCCAACTACATTCGCGGCAAGGGCATTGAAATCCTGATCTGCGGCATTGCCACCTACATCGCCTTCATCAGCCTGGGGCTCAACTATGCCGCGCTGCTGGCGCTACTGGTGGGGCTGTCGGTGGTGGTGCCGTATGTGGGCGCGGTGGTGGTGACGGTACCGGTGACACTGATTGCGCTGTTCCAGTGGGGCTGGGGCGACCAGTTCATCTACCTGATGACGGTGTACGCGATCATCCAGGCGCTGGACGGCAACGTGCTGGTACCGCTCCTGTTCTCCGAGGCCGTGAGCCTGCACCCGGTGGCGATCATTTGCGCGGTATTGCTGTTTGGCGGGTTGTGGGGGTTCTGGGGGATCTTCTTCGCCATCCCGCTGGCGACGCTGATCAAGGCCGTGCTGGATGCCTGGCCGCGGCAGGAGCCTAGCGTTTCGCCGTTGCTTTGATGCAACTGGGGCCGCTTTGCGGCCCATTCGCAGCACAAGGCTGCTCCTACAAGGTCATGCGCAGTCCCTGTAGGAGCAGCCTTGTGCTGCGAATGGGCTGCAAAGCGGCCCCCGTCAATCTCAAGCCTTGTTCAAGGCCTGGGCAGCCGCCAGCACGGCATCCACATGCCCCGGCACCTTCACCCCACGCCATTCCTGGCGCAGCACACCGTCCTTGTCGATCAGGAAGGTGCTGCGGTCAACGCCCATGTATTCCTTGCCGTACAGCTTCTTCAGCTTGATCACGTCAAACAGCTGGCACAGGGCCTCGTCCTTGTCGCTGATCAGCTCGAACGGGAAGCCTTGCTTGGTCTTGAAGTTCTCGTGCGACTTGATGCCATCGCGCGATACCCCGAACACCACGGTGTTGGCTGCGGCAAAGGCGTCGTGCTGGTCACGGAACCCCTGGCCTTCGGTGGTGCAGCCCGGCGTGCTGTCCTTCGGGTAGAAGTACACCACCACTTGCTGGCCCTTGAGCCCGGCCAGGCTGACGGTCTGCCCGCTGGTGGCCTGGGCCTGGAAGTCGGCAACGGGTTGGTCGAGTGCTACAGCCATGGTCGGTTTCCTTACATTGGGTTCTGTGGACGCCAAGGCTCGATCAGCGCATCGAGGTTCAGGGCGTCGGCAAAGTCCAGGAACTGGTCACGTAGCCAGCTGATCTGGGTGCCGGCCGGCAAGATCACCGTGAATTGGGCGTTGAGCATGCTGCTGCCGGTCTGCGGCGCCAGGTAGGTGTCGCAGGTCATGGCTTCAAGCTCGACGCGGTGGTCGAGGAAGAACTGGCACAGCTCGTTGATGATGTCCGGGCGGTAGGCGGCGCTGACATAAGCCACGTACGGCAGGGCCTGCGGGCGCACTTCCTGGTCGGCGCTGCGCACTACGTCCAGGGTCAGGCCGTGCTTCTTGCCCAGGCCCGGCAGGGTGGATTCGAGGCGCGCCAGGGCGTCCCAGCTGCCGCCCACTTGCAGCACCAGGGCGCTGGTCTCGCCATGGCGGCTCAGGCGCGAGGTGACCACCGCGCAGCGGTTTTCGAAGGCGGCGCGGCTGAGGACGTTGGCCAGCTCCATGGGATTCGGTCCCAGGGCACTGATGACAAGGAATTGTTCGCGAACAGTGGTGGGGGTGGACATGCAGCATTCCTAAAGCGATGAGCGGTCGGTGCAGGACGGTCAAAAGCCTCCTGTCGGCAGGGCCCGGGGCTCGCATGCGAGGTCTTGGACGCTGGCGGGGAGCAAGGTCGACGGCCCGGCGGGCCGCGCTGCACCGATCAAAGGGTCAAGGGTAGCGAAATAAGGCGCCGAGGGGAATGCTCCGCCCGCCTGCTTCGCTTGTGCAAGGTCGATGCCCCCAGTACCATTACCGCTCTCTTTTTCCGGCAGGAGCAGTTACATGATTGCGGGCAGTATGGTGGCATTGGTCACACCCATGGATGCACAAGGGCGTGTTGACTGGGGCAGCCTCGACAAACTTGTAGACTTCCACCTGGAAAACGGCACCCATGCGATCGTCGCTGTCGGCACCACCGGTGAGTCCGCCACACTGGATGTCGAAGAGCACATCCTGGTCATCAAGCACGTGGTCGAGCGCGTCAAGCGCAGCAGCCGCAGCGTACCGGTCATCGCTGGCACCGGTGCCAACTCCACTGCCGAAGCCGTGCACCTGACCCAAAACGCCAAGAGCGCCGGTGCCGACGCCTGCCTGCTGGTCGTGCCTTATTACAACAAGCCGACGCAAGAAGGCCTGTACCAGCACTTCAAGCACATTGCCGAAGCCGTCGACATCCCGCAGATCCTCTACAACGTACCCGGCCGTACCTCCTGCGACATGCAGGCCGAGACCGTGATTCGCCTGTCGACCGTGCCGAACATCATCGGCATCAAGGAAGCCACCGGCGACCTGGTCCGCGCCAAGGCAATCCTCGATGGCGTCAGCAAAGATTTCCTCGTCCTGTCCGGCGATGACCCGACTGCCGTCGAGCTGATCCTGATGGGCGGCAAGGGCAATATCTCCGTTACTGCCAATGTCGCCCCCCGCGAAATGGCCGACCTGTGCGAGGCCGCCCTTGCGGGCGATGCCGAGAAGGCCCGCGCAATCAACGAAAAACTCATGCCCCTGCACAAAGACCTGTTCTGCGAAGCCAACCCGATCCCTGTGAAATGGGCGCTGGTCGAAATGGGCCTGATGCACAAAGGCATTCGCCTGCCACTGACCTGGCTGAGCGAAAGCTGCCACGAAAAAGTCCGTACTGCCTTGCGCCAGTCCGGCGTACTGGTTTAAGAGGAAGTACACCGCATGAAGCGATTGGCTGGTCTTTCCGCCCTTGCCCTGATTATCTCCAGCACCAGTGGGTGTGGCTGGCTGTGGGGCGAGGATGGCTATTTCCGCGACCGCGGCAGCGATTACCTGCAGGCGCACCCGACCGCGCCGATGCAACTGCCGCCGGACGCTAGCAACGTCAAACGCCTTGACCCGCTGCTGCCGATCCCGCGTAACGTCGCTGACGACAACGTCGCTGGCGAGTTCGAAGTGCCGCGCCCGCAGCCGCTGACCGGTGGCGCCGCCCAGGTAACCGACTATAGCCTGCAGCGCAGCGGCAGCAGCCGTTGGGTACTGGCCCAGCATTCGCCTGCCGAGGTGTGGCCAGTGGCCCGCCAGTTCTTCGAGGATAACGGCTTCCGCATTGCTGAAGAGCGCCCGCAGACCGGTGAATTCAACACCACCTGGCAGCGTTTCGACGAACTGTCGGCATCGCTTGGCCAGCGCCTGGCCAGCACCGCCAGCAGCGGTGACAGCGAAGTGCGCGTCCGTGTGCGCATGGAGCCTGGCGTGCAGCGCAACACCTCCGAGGTATACGTGGTCAGCGTCGAGCGCCCGGCCGGCAGCACTGCCGAGCCAGGGTTCCCGTCCACGTCCAGCAACACCGGCGCCGATGCCCTGCTGGTCGACGAAATGCTTGCCAGCATGAACCGCAGCGCCGAGAAAGGCGGTTCGGTGTCGCTGTTGGCCGCGCGCGATTTCGACGCGCCAAGCCGCGTCAGCCTGAGCGAAGACGGCAGCGGTAACCCGGTGCTGTACCTGGGCTCCGACCTGGATCGCGCCTGGTCTGGCGTGGGCCGTGCCCTGGAGCAGGGTGGCGAGTGGCGTGTCGAAGACATCAACCGCAGCCTGGGCCTGTACTACATCAACCTGTCGGAAAAGCCTGATGACAAGCAGAACCAGCCTGGCTTCTTCGGCCGCATGTTCGGCAGCGAGCCGACCAAGGAAGAGCGTGAAGCCCGTGCCGAGCGCTATCAGGTTCGCCTGAGCAAGGTGGGTGAGAGCGTGCAGGTCACGGTCGAGAAAAACATCAACACCGTGGCTCCGGCCGATGTCGCCCGCCGCGTGCTGAGCGCCATTCAGGACCACCTGGGCTAAGTGCGCTTCGCGGTACTCGGAAGCGGCAGCCAAGGGAACGGCACGCTGATCGCCAGTGGTGACACGTTCATCCTGGTTGATTGCGGCTTTTCCCTGCGTGAAACCGAGCGGCGCCTGGCGCTGCTCGGCGTTTCGGCGGCCCAGCTCAGCGCGGTACTGGTCACCCACGAACATGCCGACCACGTGCATGGGGTCGGCTTGCTGTCACGGCGCTACAATGTACCGGTCTACCTCAGCCAAGGGACGTTGCGCGGCATGCGCAAGCCGGTGGAGGTGGCCGGTTTTCTCGCGTGTGGCCAAAGCCTGCGTATCGGCAGCCTGGAAGTGACCGCAGCGCGGGTCGAGCACGACGCCTACGAGCCGCTGCAATACGTGATCAGCGACGGCCAGCGGCGCTTCGGCATGCTGACCGACCTGGGCTCGTACGACGCGCTGTTGCTGGAGCGTTATCAGGGCCTGGATGCACTGCTGATCGAGGCCAACCACTGCCGCGACCTGCTGGCACGCGGTCACTACCCGGTCTTCCTGAAGCAGCGGGTAGGTGGCATGCAAGGGCATTTGAACAATCACCAGGCCGCGCGCCTGGTGCACGAGTTGGGCTGGAGCAACCTGCAACACCTGGTGCTGGCCCACCTCAGCAGCAAGAACAACCTGCCACACTTGGCCCGCCAGTGCTTCGTCGACACCTTAGGGTGCGACCCGGACTGGCTCCAGGTGGCGAATCAGGAACACGGGCTCGACTGGCGCGAAATCGCCTAGCCCAACACCTCAAGCAAGCGGAGCCCAATCATGGAAAAACGCGACGAACTCTACCGCGGCAAGGCCAAATCGGTTTACAAGACCGACGACGCCGACCGCTTGATCCTGCTGTTCCGTAACGACACTTCGGCGTTCGACGGCAAGCGCATCGAACAACTCGACCGCAAAGGCACGGTGAACAACAAGTTCAACGCCTTCATCATGCAGAAACTGGAAGAAGCCGGCGTGCCGACCCAGTTCGACAAGCTGCTGGGCGACAACGAGTGCCTGGTGAAGAAGCTGGACATGATCCCGGTCGAATGCGTAGTGCGTAACTACGCTGCCGGCAGCCTGGTCAAGCGCCTGGGCGTGGAGGAGGGCATCAAGCTGGAGCCGTCCACCTTCGAACTGTTCCTGAAGAACGACGAGAAGGGCGACCCCTTCATCAACGAATCCCACGTTGTCGCGTTCGGCTGGGGCACCGCCGAGCAGCTGGTCGAAATGAAAAAGCTGTCGCTGAAGGTCAACGAGGTGCTGACCAAGCTGTTCGATGACGCCGGCCTGCTGCTGGTCGACTTCAAGCTGGAGTTCGGCGTATTCCACGGCCAGATCGTGCTGGGCGACGAGTTCAGCCCGGACGGCTGCCGCCTGTGGGACAAAGAAACCCGCAAGAAGATGGACAAGGACCGTTTCCGTCAGGGCCTGGGCGACGTGATCGAAGCCTACGAAGAAGTTGCCAAGCGCCTGGGCGTGCCTCTGTAAGCGGCGCGTTCACGCAAGCGCCTGATACCACGCGATTTTTTTTAAAAAAAGGTTTGCGTTTTAAAAGAACGCTGGTATGATGCGCGGCATTGGAGAGATGCCGGAGTGGTCGAACGGGACGGATTCGAAATCCGTTGTACTGGCAACAGTACCTAGGGTTCAAATCCCTATCTCTCCGCCATACAAGATAAAGCCCCTGGAAGCGAAAGCTTTCAGGGGCTTTTTCGTTGTGCCTTACTTTTTCATCATTCCCAATTCAGCATCATCCAGCAGCGCCTTGGCCATCGCGCTGAGGTAGTGCGAGGCCCAGATCAGTTTCTGGTCGCCGTCCATCAGGCCGGTGATGATCAGGTCGCGCACGTACCCCATCAGTTCGGAAGCCTGTTCGCGGGCTTCCTGGCAGGGGATGCCGGGTTCGATGCGGAACAGCGGGTGGGTGTTGTTTTCGCCTTGGTAGAAGCAGGTCTTGCCGACTGTGGTGGGTTCTTGTGTGTTGTCGGTGGGCATTGATTTGTTTCCCTGGGTTCTGGGTTGCCTGGGCTGGCCTCTTCGCGGGTGAACCCGCTCCCACAGGTGCTGTGCAGTGCCTGAGGGCGGAGATAACCCTGTGGGAGCGGCTTTAGCCGCGAAGAGGCCTGGCCTGCTAGTGCAAGGTGTACGGCTCACTGGGTAAGTGCGGCCGCATCTGCAATTGCATCAATGCCGACTCGACCAGGCTCTGTACCTCCTCCATTTCATGGATGACGGCCTGCATCACAATCGAACTGTGGGCAGTAGGCTTGAGTTGCACAGATTGGCGGGCGACGGACAGGGCGCAGAGTACGTACTCTGAGGACTGGACCAGGGTGTCTTGCAGGACCTGCGTGGAATCGAGGGTGTAGGGTGGATCGGGGACCATCTTGCGCATGTAAGCTCCTTGGGTAGTGGAGCCGCCTGGCAACGCTGTCAAACGAATGGAGGCAGCTATACATGGGTTGACAGACCGGTACCCAAGGACCCGGCGCACACGAATGTGCCCCATGCACAGCTGCCATTAAGCGCTGCAACGGAAACTTGAGTAGTCGGCCTGTCAAAGCCGGTCGCTGATTTCACAACGACAAGCCGAGACTAGAGCGCGACCGGATCCGTCGCAACAGTTTGAGCGGGTTGGCAGTATGTTTGGGAAACGCCCTACAAGGAAGGGAATAATTCTGAGTTCAAGTTGTAGAACATGGTCTGGCCTTGCTCAGCGCATCGCCGCCAACTTGATACCAAACCCTATCAGACAAGCCCCCGCCAGCCGCTCGAACAGGTTGCTGATTCGTGGGTTGGCGCGCATGCGTTCAGCCAGCTGATGGGTCAGCACCACGGCAATCAGCCCATACGCGAAGGTCACCACCGCCACCGTCGCAGCCATGAAACCGAACGTCACCAGCCCCTGGTGCTTCACCGGGTCGACGAACAGCGGGAAAAACGCCATGTAGAACATGATCGCCTTGGGGTTGAGCAGGGTGATCATCATGGTCTGGCGCAGGTACTGGCCGTTGTCCATGCGGCAGGCGTGGGCAGCGCCACCGGGTTTGCTCAGGAGCATGCGCAGGCCCAGGTACGCCAGGTACGCAGCACCGGCCCATTGCACCATGTGGAAGGCCGTGGGGTAGGTGGCCAGCAGGGTGGCGACACCGGCTACCGCCAGCCACAGCAGCACCTGGTCACCCACGATCACCCCAAGTGTCGCGGCCAGGCCAGCCTTGATACCGCCCTTGCCGGTGGCGGTGATCAGGGCGAAATTGCCTGGGCCGGGGATGGCCAGCAGAATGATGAAGGCGATGACGAATGCGCCGTAGTCGGTAACGCCGAGCATGGTGAGTTCCTGTTGGGCAATACGAAGGCAGTGCCCTGAACTATCGTCGGCGAAGGCGCGCTTTACAACCTGTTGTTGCACAATTGCAACGAACTTGTGCCAGGTACGACTTGGATCCAATGGGAGGAGTCTGTATCATCCCGCGGCCATCAGACGATGGTCGAAGATGATTCATTTAAAGGACTTAGTATGAAAAAGCTGTTCAAGGCCACCGTAGCCGTTGCCGTTGTTTCGGGTGTTGCCCTGCTGTCGGGTTGCACTGGCCAAGTTTACAACCAACCGAAAAACTGCACTTACGACTACCTGTTCCACCCTTCGGTTTCCATCTCCAAGATCATCGGTGGCTGCGGCCCGATCGATAAACTGCCTCAGCAGCAGTAATCTTGGCGGTACCCTGATCGCGACGCTTGCGACGGGATCCAGGGCCCCCGGTCATGTAAATGGCCGGGGGCTTTTGTTTGTGGGCCACTTACCAGCGCAGCGACACGGTTCCCAGCAGCGTGCGCTCTTCACCCCAGTAGCAACGGCCGGCGTTGTTGCAGCCTGCCACATACTCTTTGTCGAACAGGTTGCGGGCGTTGACTTCGACCGACCAGTTTTCGTCGATTTCATAGCCCACCTTGGCATCCACCAGCGTCACGTCACCGGTATCCAGCTTGCCGTACAGGCTTGCCGGGGTATAGGCGAAGGTACTGTCGAAGTGGCGTACGCCGCCCCCGATCTGCAAGCCTTTGAGCAGGCCGTCACGGAAGCGATACGTGCTCCACACCGACGCCTGGTTGCGTGGCACGCCGGTCATCTGGTGGTCTTCATACAGCGACCCGGCCGCGTCCTTGGTAATGCGCGAATCGGTGTAGGTGTAGGCAGCGGTGAGGTTGAGGTTTTCGCTCAGGTCGCTGTTAAGTTCCAGCTCCACGCCCTTGGCCCGGCTGGCACCGATCTGGCGGTAGTCACCCACGGCGGAATCGAACAGCACATCGTCCTTCTTGCGCAGGTCGTACACCGATGCGGTGAAGGCGGTGTTCCAGCCTTTGGGCTCGTACTTGATACCCACTTCGTACTGCTCGCTGGTGGTCGGGTCCAGCGGGCCGCTCTTGCTTTCGGTCTGTTGGGTAGGGGCAAAGGCGGTGGAGTAGCTGAAGTACGGCGACAGGCCGTTCTCAAACTGGTACATCACCCCGGTCTGCCAGGTGAACTTGCTGTCCCAACTGTTCATGTCGGCTTGTGCGTTAAGGGTGCCGGCTTTGTTGCGGAACTGGCTGTTGACCCGGTCCAGTCGCCCGCCCAACAGCAGTACCCAGTTGTCGACCTTGGTTTGCAGCTGGCTGTAGAGGCCGTACATGGTCTGATCGAGCAAGGCGTTCTGCACATGCAGGGGCGTGCTTGGCTTGCCGTTCCAGACCGGGTCGAACACATTGATGGTGCCGCCATTGCCCGCGTCCCAATCCTGGTTGAACGATGTGCGGTCCAGGCTTGCCCCCACCAGGAAGGTATGGTCGAACGCGCCGCTGCTGAAGTGGCCTTCGAACTGGTTGTCCAGCGAGTAGGCGATGGACTTGTTGTAGCGGTCGTACGCGGTGTTGCTCAGGGTGGTGCCGAAGCCACCGTTGTTCAGGCTGCCTGGCCACATTTCCTGGCGGTCGATGCGCGACTGCAGGTAGCGCGAGTTCTGGCGGAACTGCCAGGTGTCGTTGAAACGGTGGCTGAACTCGTAGCCCAGGCTCCAGGTTTCCCGTTCGAAGTTGTCCCAGTCCGGGTTGCCGGACAGCTGGTCCTTGTCGATCTTGCCGTTGGGGTTGTGCAGCAGGGTGCCGGCGGCCGGGTAACCGAGCTCCATCAAGGTGCGGTCGCGCTGGTAGGTGGCCAGCACGGTCAGGCTGTTGAAGTCGTCGAAGTTCAACGTCAGCGATGGCGCGATGTACATGCGGTCGTCGGGCTGATGGTCGACCTGAGTGTCAGACTTGCGCCCCAACATCACCAGGCGGCCGAGAACATTGCCCTCATCGGTTAGCGGGCCGGAAACGTCGACACCCAACTGGCGGCGGTTGTGCGAGCCATAGCTCATTTGCACTTCGCCGCGCGCGTCGGCAGTAGGCCGTTTGCTGACCAGGTTGACCACGCCACCCGGGGCGTTTTCGCCATACAGGATCGAAGTCGGGCCGCGGAACACTTCCACCCGCTCCAGGCCGTAGGGCTCGCTACTGGTGTCATACCGGTTGCCCTGCACCCGCAGGCCATCGCGCAGCAGGCCATAGCCATAGTCGGTGGCGTTGAAGCCACGGATGAAGAACAGGTCACCCGCTTGGCCGTCACCGCCGGCAAACGGCGGGGAGAAAATGCCTGGGACATAGCCCAGCACCTCGGTAAGGGTTTGCGATTGCTGGTCATCCATGCGCTGGCGGGTTACCACCGAAACCGAGCGCGGGGTGTCAGCCAGGGCGCTGCTGGTTTTGCTGGCGGTGGCACTGGCGACGGCGCGGTAGCCGCTATCGCCCTGGCCGTTGCTGGCGACCAGGGTAGCGGCGCTGATCGACGTGGCATCCAGTTGCAGGGCGGTGCCATCGGCAAGCGGTTGCAGCACATAACCCGTGCTGCCTTGGGGCACGGCTTGCAGGCCGCTGCCCTGTAGCAGCCGGGCCAGGCCTTGGGCGACGCTGAAGCGGCCTTGCAGCCCCAGGCTGGTCTTGCCGGCGGCCAGTTCGTTGCTGCCGGCCAGGTAGATACCGGCCTGGCTGCTGAACTGGTTGAGGGCGCTGGTGAGCGAGCCGGGTGCGATGTTGAAGCGGGTTTCGGCGTTGGCCGCCTGTTCGGCGTGGGCCAGGGTTGCCGGCAACATCAGTGGCGCGGCGGCAAAAAGCGAAAGTGGCGCGGCAAGCGCCAGGCGGAGCGCGGGGTGGAAGGGCGTCGGCATGCTGGTCTCTGGAATCGGTAGGGTGAGTTGGAAGCGCTATGCCGGGTTAACCGAACGAGATTGGAAAAAGGGAACTGATTTGGCAGATTTTTTATGGGTTGGCGCTGATGGACGTGGGTAGCACCATCACTCAGGCTACCGCGTCCCTGTGTAGGACCAGCCTTGTGCTGCGAAGAGGCCACTGCAGCCGAAGATAATCTTTAGCCTTACCGGCCTCTTCGCAGCACAAGGCTGCTCCTACAGGGCTTGTGTTTGCCTTGAAACAGGTGCCAATCAGGCAGGCTCGACTGTGACCCACCACGGCGTCAGCCGCTGCACCCGCACCGGCAACGCGGCTTGCAACAAGGCCAGCGCGCGGTCGGTATCGTTGAGCGGGAAGGCGCCCATCACCGACAGCTTGGCGACATCCGGGTGCCAACCCAGGTGCCCGTGGCGATAGCGCCCCAGCGTTTGCAGCAAATGCGCCAATGGCATGTCTTCGGCATTGAGACGGTGATAAATCCACGACTCGCCGGCGCTTTGGGCTGGGCGGGTGTTGCTGATTGCCTGAGCGCTGAAGTCCACCTGCTGGCCTGCTGGCACGATGCAGCGCTCGCCGTTTTGAGCCGTGCACACCTCGACAGCGCCGGCGTATACAGCCAGCCGGGTATTTTCGCCCAGCTGGCAAGCTGCAAAGCGTGTTCCCAGCGCCTGCATGCGCCCTTGCGCAGTGTCGACGAAGAACGGGCGGCGCGGGTCGTGGGCAGTTTCCACCAGCAGCTCGCCAAAGCGCAGCCGCAGTACCCGGCTGAGGGTGGAAAACTCCATGTCCACGGCGCTCTGCGCCCCCAGCCACAACTGGCTGCCATCGGCCAGCCGGGTTTGGCGAGTTTCACCGATGCCGGTGGCCATGTCGGCATCCCAGCCCGACAACGGGGCACCGTGCCACGCCCGCCAGCCAAGCAGCGAGCTGGCGCCAAGCACCAGCAGCGACTTGAGCCCGGTGCGCCGGCTGAAGCGACGCGCGTCGTGCTCACGCAGTGCCCGGCCCGCAGCGGCGCCTTCGGCCTGCAACGGGGCAAAACGCTGGCCGACCCGTTGCACATAGTGCCAGGCCGCCTGATGGTCGCCGTGCTGGTCAAACCAGTGTCGCCACTGCGTGTGCAACTGCGGTGCGGCGTTTTCGTCCTGTAACTGCACGTACCAGTGCGCGGCCTGCTGCAGGCTGGCGTGGCTGAGTTTTTGCGCGGGCGCGGTCATGGCGTCACTCCACCAGCAAGCCGTCGAGTTCGGCTTCAAGAATGGCGCAGTGCAGAAACGCCTGGGCCAGGTACTTCTTGATCATGCGTTCGCTCACGCCAATGTGCGCGGCGATATCGCGGTAGGCCAGGCCATCGATCTGCGCCAGCAGGAATGCCTGGCGCACCTTGCTCGGCAAGCGCAGCAACATGGCGTCCACCTCGTGCAGGGTCTCGACAATGATCGCGCGCTGTTCGGGGGAGGGTTGCAACGCCTCGGGCTGCAAGGCCAATTGCTGCAACCAGGCCTGTTCCAGCTTTTGCCGGCGCCAATGGTCGACGCACAGGCCGCGGGCGATGGTCGCCAGGTACGAGCGTTCGCCGCGGTCGCCGTCAAACTGCCGTGGGCGCTTGAGGATGCGCACGAAGGTATCCTGCACCAGGTCGGCGGCATCGCAGCGGCTGCCCAGCCGGCGGTACAGAAAGCCGAGCAACCAGCGCGAGTGGCTGTGGTACAGGGTATGGAGCGAGGTGTTCAACTCTGGGATCGAAACCACGGCGGCATCCGGCGCGAGCGCATACTGGTGCGAATGAGAAATGATCGCAATGTTAGGGGCGCCGGAAAAATACTGCAATCACTGCACAGCGTGCGGGTATCCCCTGGGACAACCCGTCACCTTGACGCGAGGACCGGCAATTTGTTTGCGCTGGCATTTCGGATACAATCAGAAAAACGATTCAGCCCTGTCGGTCAATTCGACAAAAGGCCGAGTCGTTTTCTGGTTCTCTGGCTGCCGAACAATGATCAACAACAAGCCTGCGCTGAAGAACACGGAACACCTGGGCCAGCCACAGGCCCTCCCTCCGTTCTCCTGACTGGAATAGATCAATGTTCAAGAAAGCTGGCAAGACCTTGCTGGGTCTGGCTGTCGCTGCGAGCTTCATGCAAGCGCACGCCGCAGAAACCAAAAAAGTAGACGTGCTGCTGGTCGGCGGCGGCATCATGAGCTCCACCCTGGCTGTGTGGCTGCACGAGCTGGAGCCAAGCTGGTCGATGGAGATGGTCGAGCGCCTGGACGGCGTGGCTGAAGAAAGCTCCAACGGCTGGAACAACGCCGGTACCGGCCACTCCGCGCTGGCCGAGCTGAACTACACCCCGGAAGACAAAGACGGCAACGTCAATATCTCCAAGGCCATCGAAATCAACGAAGCCTTCCAGATTTCCCGTCAATTCTGGGCCTGGCAGGTTCGCCAGGGCGTGCTGAAGAACCCGCACTCGTTCATCAACACCACCCCGCACATGAGTTTCGTGTGGGGCGATGACAACATCAAGTTCCTGAAAAAGCGCTATGACGCGCTGCAAGCCAGCCCGCTGTTCCGCCCGATGCAATACTCCGAGCACCACGCGCAGATCGCCAAATGGGTCCCGCTGATGATGGAAGGGCGCGACCCGAACCAGAAACTGGCCGTGACCTGGACGCCAATCGGCACCGACGTCAACTTCGGCGAGATCACCCGCCAGATGGTTGGCCACCTGAAGACCCAGGACAAGTTCGACCTGAAGCTGTCCAGCGAAGTGCAGGACATCACCCGCAACAAGGACGGCTCCTGGCACGTCGAGTACAAGAACCTGAAGGACGGTACCGAATCGGCTACCGACGCCAAGTTCCTGTTCATCGGTGCCGGCGGCGGCGCGCTGAAGCTGCTGCAGAAGTCGGGCATTCCTGAAGCCAAGGAATACGCAGGCTTCCCGGTGGGCGGCTCGTTCCTGGTGACCGAGAACCCGACCATTGCCATGCAGCACATGGCCAAGGCGTACGGCATTGCCTCGACTGGCGCGCCACCCATGTCGGTGCCGCACCTGGACACCCGCGTGCTGGACGGCAAGCGCGTGATCCTGTTTGGCCCATTTGCCACCTTCTCGACCAAGTTCCTGAAGAACGGTTCGTACCTGGACCTGCTGAGCAGCACCACCACCCACAACGTGTGGCCGATGACCAAGGTCGGTATCGAGCAGTACCCGCTGGTGGAGTATCTCGCTGGCCAGCTGATGCTGTCTGACGATGACCGCTTCGAAGCCCTGCGCACCTACTTCCCGAATGCCAAGAAGGAAGACTGGCGCCTGTGGCAGGCCGGCCAGCGTGTGCAGATCATCAAGCGTGATGCCGAGAAGGGCGGCGTGCTGAAGCTGGGCACCGAAGTGGTCGCGTCCGAAGACCGTACCATTGCCGGCCTGCTGGGTGCATCGCCAGGTGCTTCGACTGCTGCGCCGATCATGCTGACCGTGCTGGAAACCGTGTTCAAGGAAAAGGTCGCTACCCCAGAGTGGCAGGCCAAGATCAAGCAGATCGTGCCGAGCTACGGCACCAAGCTGAACGATTCGGCGGCGGCCACCCAGAAAGAGTGGAACTACACCGCTGAAGTACTGCAGCTGGAGAAACCGCCAGTGATCGACGCCAGCGTCGATTTCGGTGGCGCGGCCAGCGAGCCGGTTGAAAGCAAGCCTGAGAACGACATGGCGCTGTAATCGGCCATTGTCGTGAAAGAAGCCACGGGGGAAACCTCGTGGTTTTTTTTTGCCTGTTCGGGCCTTTGCGCGGCGGTTCTACGCATTGATGGGCCCACGGGTTCATCACTATCCCCAGGGGCCTGCGGCAAAAATCATCTCTGGCGCAGGATGCACTCCAGCAGCCCGGGAAAACGCTCGCCCAGCATTTCGCTGCGCAATGAATTCATATGGGTCGTCCCCACATTGCGGGTATGCACCAACCCCGCATCACGTAGCACGCGGAAGTGGTGCGACATGCTCGACTTGGGCCGCCCCCCGTCCAGCTCGCCACAGCTGGCCTCGGCAACGCCGGCCAGGTGGCGGACGATTTCCAGGCGCACGGGGTCGCTGAGCGCATAGAGCAGGCGTTCAAGGATCAGGTCTTCAGCGTTGGGGTGTTTATAGGCTCGCATGGCCGACATGATAACGGGGGTTTCACTAATTGCCATAGTTCGATTATGATCGAACAACAGTATTCAAATGAACCCGGAGTTTCCCATGTCCGCCCTGTTCGAACCCTACACCCTCAAAGACGTCACCCTGCGTAACCGCATCGCCATTCCGCCGATGTGCCAATACATGGCCGAAGACGGCATGATCAACGACTGGCACCACGTGCACTACGCTGGCCTGGCCCGTGGCGGTGCCGGTCTGCTGGTGGTCGAGGCCACTGCGGTGGCACCGGAAGGGCGCATCACCCCCGGTTGTGCCGGTATCTGGAGCGATGCCCACGCCCAGGCTTTCGTACCGGTGGTACAGGCCATCAAGGCTGCAGGTTCGGTGCCGGGCATCCAGATCGCCCACGCCGGGCGCAAGGCCAGCGCCAACCGCCCGTGGGAGGGTGACGACCACATTGCCGCCGACGACGCGCGTGGCTGGGAAACCATCGCCCCGTCCGCCATTGCCTTTGGCGCGCACCTGCCGAAAGTGCCACGCGAAATGACGCTGGGCGACATCGCCCGGGTCAAACAGGATTTCGTCGATGCCGCCCGCCGCGCGCGTGATGCCGGCTTCGAGTGGATCGAGCTGCATTTTGCCCATGGCTACCTGGGCCAGAGCTTCTTCTCCGAGCACTCCAACAAGCGGACCGACGCCTACGGTGGCAGCTTCGACAACCGCAGCCGCTTCCTGCTGGAAACCCTGGCCGCGGTGCGTGAAGTATGGCCAGAAAACCTGCCGTTGACCGCGCGCTTTGGTGTGCTGGAATACGATGGCCGCGACGAGCAGACCCTGGAAGAGTCGATCGAACTGGCGCGCCGCTTCAAGTCAGGCGGCCTGGACCTGCTGAGCGTGAGTGTCGGTTTCACCATTCCCGAGACCAACATCCCGTGGGGCCCGGCGTTCATGGGGCCGATTGCCGAGCGTGTGCGCCGTGAGGCGAAGCTGCCGGTGACTTCGGCGTGGGGCTTTGGCACACCGCAGCTGGCTGAGGCCGCGTTGCAGGCCAACCAGCTGGACCTGGTTTCGGTAGGGCGTGCGCACCTGGCCGACCCGCACTGGGCGTACTTTGCCGCCAAGGAGCTGGGGGTGGAGAAAGCCTCCTGGACCTTGCCGGCGCCGTATGCGCACTGGCTTGAGCGCTATCGCTGAGAATGCCGGGGCTGCTGCGCAGCCCATTCGCGGCACAAGGCCGCTCCTACAGGATAGCGTGCTCTTTGTAGGAGCGGCCTTGTGCCGCGAATGGGCCGCACAGCGGCCCCCGAATCTAGAACCGATCCAGACGGTAGGCTGCCGTCCCAGGCCCACCAACCTGCTCAGCCAACCGCCCCACCCATTCCGCCGTCACCGCCGCCTGGGTCAACCCCAGGTGCTGATGCCCAAACGCCAACAGCACCCGCCCATCACACACCCTGTCGATCACCGGCAACGAGTCCGGTAACGAAGGCCGGAAGCCCATCCACGGCGTCGCCCCTTCGACGCTCAAGTCTTGCCGGAACAACCCCTTGCTCAACCGGTGCAACTGCCAAGCCCGTTGCATGCTCGGCGGTGCCTCCAGCCCGGCGAACTCCACCGTGCCAGCCAGGCGCAAGCCTTCGGCCATGGGCGTCATGATGAACTTGCGCTCCAGCGAGGTGACTGCAAACGGCAGGCGCTGGTGTTCACCCGGCAACATCAGGTGATAACCGCGTTCTGTGTCCAGCGGCACCCGCTTGCCCGTCAGCGCGGCGGTCAGTTTCGCAGAATGGGCACCACAGCTGATCAGCACCTGGCGGGCATTGAGCGTGCCCTGGTCGCTGGCCAGGCTCACGCCCGCACTGTGCAATTGCCCGCCATCGACCTGCGCCTGAACAAAGCGCACACCGCTGGCCTTGGCCGCTTCGAACAATTCGCACACTACCCGGTAAGGGTCGATGAAGTGCCCGGTGCGCGGAAAGAACAGCCCACCCAGCAGTGACGGGCTCAGTTGCGGCGCCGCCTCGCGCACGGTGTCGGCCGACCAGACGTCCACCGGCACCGCCTGCTGTTGCATGCGGGTGCGCAACGCCTCCAGTGCCTGGCGTGACTCAGGCTTCTCGAACACCAGCAACGAACCATCCTCCTGGAACAGGTCGCTGCGCCCGATCGAGCCCAGCAGGCGCTGCCATGCACCCAGGCTGCCTTCGTTCAGCGTGCGGATTCCGGCCACACTGCGCTGGAACGGGGCGGGGCGCAGGTTGAGCAGCAGGCGTGTGAACCAGGGCATGGCCGTGGGCAGGTACTTCCAGTCCAGGCGCAGCGGGCCCATCGGGTCCAGCAGCATGCGCGGCAAGCGCTTGAGGATCGACAGGTCGGCAATCGGGAACACCTGCTCGGTGGCCAGGTGCCCGGCGTTGCCATAGGACGCCCCATGGCCGGGTGCCTGGCGGTCGACCAATAGCACCCGGCGGCCCTGGCGGGCCAGTTGCAGGGCACAGGCAACGCCGACAATGCCGGCGCCCACCACGGCGATATCGGCTTCAGGGTTTTCGACCATACTCAGCCTTCCCGTTTGCCGTCGAGCAGGCGCCGCAGTTGCAGCGGGTTGCCGTGCTGCAAGGCCTGCGGCAGAAGGGCATTGGGGAAGTCCTGGTAGCACACCGGCCGCAGGAAGCGCAGGATCGCCGCCGTGCCCACCGAGGTCGTACGGGCATCGGAGGTGGCCGGGAACGGCCCCCCATGGACCATGGCATCGCACACCTCGACGCCGGTCGGCCAGCCATTGACCAGAATGCGCCCAGCCTTGCGTTCAAGGGTCGGCAGCAGCGCACGGGCGCGGTCGATGTCGGCATCGTCCAGTTGCAGGGTAGCGGTCAACTGGCCTTCCAGGTGCTCGGCCACTTGGTGTACCTGTTCATCGCTGGCGCACGCCACCACCAGCGACGCCGCGCCAAACATTTCAGCTTGCAACGCCGGGTCGGCGAGGAAGGCTTCGGCTTGGGTGACGAACAATTGCGCCTGGCATTGGTTGGGGCCTTGCCCGGCCTGGCCGCTGGCTGCAGCCTGGGCATTGGCGTTTTCTGCCAAGGCACCGACACCGGCTTGGTAAGCACTGAAGATGCCCGGGGTGAGCATGGTTTGCGCAGCGGCCTGGCGCACGTGCTCGCTGGCAGCGTCGATAAACCGCTGTAACGCTGGCCCTTGCGGGGCAATCACCAGCCCGGGGTTGGTGCAGAACTGGCCGGCACCTTGGGTCAACGAGGCGACGAAGCCTTGCGCCAACGTTTCGGCACGGGCTTGCAGGGCCGCCTCGAACAGGAACACCGGGTTGATCGAACTCATTTCGGCGTATACCGGGATCGGCTCCGGGCGGGCCTGGGCCGCCTGGCACAGCGCGATACCACCGCTGCGTGAGCCGGTAAAGCCAACGGCCTTGATGCGCGGGTCGCTGACCAGCGCGATGCCGACTTCACGGCCGGAACCGTACAACAGCGAGAATACGCCGGCCGGCAAGCCGCACAGCTTCACCGCTTGCGCCACCGCCTGGCCGACCAGTTCGCTGGTGCCCGGGTGGGCGCTGTGGGCCTTGACCACCACTGGGCAGCCAGCCGCCAATGCCGATGCGGTGTCGCCACCGGCCACCGAGAAGGCCAGCGGGAAATTGCTGGCGCCGAACACGGCTACCGGCCCCAGGGCCACCTGGCGCTGGCGCAGGTCGGCGCGCGGCAAGGGCTGGCGTTCTGGCTGGGCGTTGTCGACCCGCACATCCAGCCATTCACCGGCCCGCACTACCCGGGCGAAGGTTCGCAGTTGGGTACAGGTGCGGCCACGCTCGCCCTGGATACGCGCCTTGGGCAGACCGCTTTCGGCCACGGCGCGGTCAATCAGGGCATCGCCCAGCGCTTCGATCTGGGTGGCGATGGTTTCGAGGAATTGTGCCCGTTGTTCGAGCGTGGTTTCGCGGTAGCCATCGAACGCCGCCCAGGCCAGGGCGCAGGCTTGGGCCACGTGTTCGCCGGTGCCGCCCAGGTAGGCCGGTTCCAGCGGCTGGCCGGTGGCCGGGTCGATGGCGCGGATGGCTTCGCGGCTGCCGGTTACCGGCGTCTGGCCGATCAGCATGTTGCCGGTGAGGGTCATGTATCCTCCTTGTGGATCAAATTCGGGTATCAAGGTAAACCGCAACCCCTGTAGGAGCGGCCTTGTGCCGCGAAGGGCTGCAAAGCAGCCCCAGCAATTTGTGTGTCTGCGCTGAAATGCTGGGGCTGCTTTGCAGCCATTCGCGGCACAAGGCCGCTCCTACAAGGGCCCAAGCAGGGCTTTGGTCAGGCGATGTTCTGCTCGGCCGACCAGCTGGCGTACCAGTTGCGGAACAGCGCGTACTGCTGTTCGGCATAGTTGCGCTGGGCATCGGTCAGCAGGTCGGTTTCGTTGAAGTGCAGGCTGTACTCGCTGTCGCCGTTCAGCACCATCAGGTGCTTGTAGTACAGCACCAGGTCGCAGCCTTCATCGAACGACGACAGCACCGCCAGCGCCGCTTCCAGCTCGCGCGCCAGGCGGCGGGCCTTGGCGTCGCCCTTGGCCGCCTGCTTGCTCAGGCTTACCAGGTGCAGCACCTCGCGGGGCAGGGCGTTGCCGATACCGGTGATGGCACCGGTGGCGTTGCAGTTGACGAAGCCATGCACCACCTGGGTGTCCACGCCGACCATCAGGGTCACGTCGTCATCCTTGGAGGTGATGTGTTCGGCGGCGTAACGCAGGTCGGCGCCACCACCGAATTCCTTGAAGCCGATCAGGTTGGGGAATTCGCGGCGCAGTTCGAAGAACAGGTCGGCGCGGGTGGCAAAACCGTAGTAGGGGCTGTTGTAGATCACCGCTGGCAGCTTGGGCGCCGCCGCGAGGATGGCCGAGAAGTGGTGTTTCTGGGCGATCAGCGAAGCGCCGCGGCTGAGCACGCGAGGGATGACCATCAGGCCGGCGGCGCCCACTTCGGCGGCGTGGGCGGCATGCGCTACCGCTTCACGGGTGTTTACCGCGCCGGTGCCGACAATGGTCGGAATGCCGGCGGCCACCAGGCGCGCCACGCCTTCCTGGCGCTCGGCCTCGGTCAGCAGCGGCCAGTCGCCCATCGAGCCGCAATACACCACAGCGCTCATGCCGGCCGCGATCAGTTCACGGCCCTTGCGCACCAGGGCGTCGAAGTCCGGCTTGCGTTCGGCGGTGCACGGGGTCATCAGGGCGGGCATGGTGCCGGTGAAGATGTTGTTGGTCATTGTTGTCACTCCTCGCAGTATTCAGTCGGAAAAAGGCGGGGTCAGATGCCCCAGGCGAACGGGTCCTGTTCGTCGATCAGCAGGGTGCTGTCGGCGGTCATGTAGGCGCGGCCGGTGATGAACGGGCGAATGTGGTCGCCGTCGCGCTCGTAGCGGCCATGGAACTGGCTGCCGGTGATGCTGGCCTGTACCCAGGTCTGGCCTTCGGCAAGCTTGCCGTCGGCGGCCAGGCAGGCCAGCTTGGCGCTGGTGCCGGTGCCGCACGGGGAGCGGTCGTAGGCCTTGCCGGGGCACATCACGAAGTTGCGGCTGTCGGCGTTGGCGTCGTCGGCAAACAGCTCGACGTGGTCGATAGGCGCGCCGTTTTCGCCGGTGATGCCCTGGGTTTCGAGGGCCTTGAGCATGGCCCAGGTGTACTCGGTCAGCGCCTCACGGTTGGCCAGCTCGATACGCTGGCCGTGTTCGGAAACCAGGAAGAACCAGTTGCCGCCCCAGGCGATGTCGCCGCGCACCACGCCGTGGCCGGGCACGTCCACCGCTACCTGTTGGCGGTAGCGGTAGGAGGGCACGTTGCCGATGGTGATGGCGCCGTCTTCATGCAGGGTGGCGCTGACCTGGCCGACCGGGGTGTCGATCTTGTGCACACCCGGTGCGATCAGGCCCAAGTGCTGCAACGAGGCGACCAGGCCGATGGTGCCGTGGCCGCACATGTTCAGGTAGCCGGCGTTGTTGAAGAAGATCACCCCGCAGGTGGCGTTGGCCGACATCGGTGGGCAATACAGCGCGCCGACCAGCACATCGTTGCCGCGTGGCTCCAGCAGGCAGGCACGGCGCCATGGGTCGTGCAGCTCGCGCAGTTCGTCGCGCTGTTCGGCCATGCTGCGGCCGCGCAGTTGCGGGAAGCCCTTCATCACCAGGCGGGTTGGTTCGCCGCCAGTGTGGGAGTCGATGACGTGTATCTGTTTCATGGGCTTGTCCCTTGCGTAAAAGATCAGGAAGCGACGGCGGCAGGGCGGCGGGTATAGGTTTCAGCGGCGGCTTCGCTTTCGTCTTCACCTTCCAGGCGCACCAGGTGGGCAGGCACGCCAGTCGCGGCGCCCCAGTAGTAGATGCCCAGCGCGCAGGCGGCCACAGCCACGGTGTCGAACGGGTGGCCGAGCACCCCCAGGCCGCCGAAGCTGCCCAACCACGACAGCAGGATGGTCACCGCGTAGAAGCCGATCAGCCATGCCGACGAGCGTACTTGCTGGGCCAGCGACAGGTGTTGGGTGGGTACGAAACGGCTGCACAGCAGGTACAGCACGAACATCACGATTTGCAGGGCCAGCAGCCACGACACGGTGTTCCAGCCCGACCAGTACACGATCAGCGCGGCGATGATGAACGACAGCGGGCCGAGCACCGCCATGCCCTTGACCCGGAACGGGCGCGGCATGTCTGGTGCATTGCGGCGCAGGGCGGCGACGGTGACCGGGGCGACGGCGTAGCTCAGTACCAGGGCAGCCGATACCACGTTGATCAGCGCTTCCCACGAGGGGAACGGCAGGGTCCAGAACACCGACAGGCCAAACGTCAGCCACAGGGCCGGGCGCGGGATGCCGGATTCTGCATCGATGCGGGTGAAGTACTTGAAGAAGGTGCCGGTCTGCGCCCAGCCATAGATCACCCGCGGGGTGGCGTTCATGTAGATGTTGCCGCAGCCGCTGGGCGAGATCACGGCGTCGGCCACCACCAGGTAGGCCAGCCAGCCCACACCCAGGGCCAGGGCGATGTCACGGTAGGGCAGGGCCAGTTCCTTGGTCACGCTGGCCCAGCCGTTGGCCAGCATTTCGGTGGGCACGCTGCCGAGGAAGGCCAGTTGCAGCAGGGCGTAGATCGCGGTGGACAGCAGCACCGACAAAATCAGTGCGATAGGGATGGTGCGCTGTGGGTTCTTCACCTCGCTGGCCACCGAAATGATCGGCGTCAGGCCCAGGTAGGCGAAGATGATGCCGCCTGCCGACACGGCCATTTCCACCCCGGACAGGCCGAACGGGGCAAAGCCCTGGACCTCGAAGTTTTCTGGTTTGAAGAAGGTGAACAGCACGCCGATTACCAGCAGCGGCACGATGAACTTGAACACGCTGACCAGGTTGTTGGCCTTGGCGAAGGTTTTCACGCTGCGGTAGTTGAGGAAGAAGAACAGCCCCAGCAGGGCGAACTGCACCAGCCAGCCGAGCACGGTCGGGTCGCTGGAGCCGGCCTTGGTGAGCCCGGGGAACCAGGCGGCGGCGTATTGGCGTGAGGCGACTACTTCGATGGCGATCAGGCTGGAAAAGGCGATCAGGGTGATGAAACCCATCAGGTAGCCGAGCAGTGGGCCGTGCGAGTAAACCGGGTAGCGCACTACGCCACCGGCACGTGGCAGGGCGGCGCCCAGTTCGCAGTAGACGATGCCCAGCAGCAGTACGGCGAACCCGCCGAGGAACCAGGAGAGGATGCCGGCCGGGCCGGCGATGGCCGACACGTGGCTGGCGGCGAACAGCCACCCGGAGCCGAAAATGGCCCCTAGGCCGATGAAGGTGAGGTCCAGCAGTGATAACTGTTTTTTGAATTTGCCTGACATGGGTTCGCCTTTTTGTTGGTTATTGGATAGGCAGGTCTGATGTCACGAGATGCGGCTTTTTGGGCCGCGCTCTTGTAGGACTTGGGCGGCTTGCGTGGGGCATAGAGTGAACCGGTCGGGGCGACGGTTCTTGATGGTTTTCTGCAGGGGGGATGACGAAATCGGCACAGTTGCAAAAAAAGCTGGTGGCCAGGGTGGGCTGGTGGATAGGCTGTAGGCCATACCGGATAAGGGTTTGAGAGATGCAGCGCCAGTGCTTGCCTCTTCGCAGCACAAGGCTGCTCCTACAAGGACCGCATGGCTATCAAGGCATGTAGGAGCAGCCTTGTGCTGCGAAGAGGCCCGCCCAGCAAACCGAGATAGAGAAGATGACCAACACCCCCCTGGCAACCCTCTACCAGTCTCTCGACCAGCACCGCCCCGCCACCCTCGAGGCCCTGCTTGCCGGTGTGTCGCTGCTGCTGCCGATCCTCGACGCCATCCCCAACGCCGCCATCTTCATCAAGGACCCGGCTGCCCGCTATGTGCTGGCCAACAACACCCTGGTCCAGCGCTGTGGCCTCAAGCGCCTGCAACCGTTGCTGGGCAAGACCAGTGCCGAGGTATTCCCGGCACAGCTCGGCCCCGGCTACACCGAACAAGACCGCCGGGTGCTCAAGGAAGGGATGGTGCTGGAGGACCAACTGGAGCTGCACCTGTACGGCAGCCGTGAACCCGGCTGGTGCCTGACCCACAAGCGCCCGCTGTACAACCAGGCGGGCGAGATCATCGGCCTGGTCGGCATTTCGGTCGACCTGCAATCAGCCGCCGACAGCCACCCCGCCTATCAACGCCTGGCCGCGGTGGACGAGCACATTCGCCAGCACTTTCACCAGCCGATCAGCATGGGCGAGCTGACCCGCATCGCCGGTATTTCCGTGGCCCAGCTGGAGCGCTACTGCAAGCGGGTGTTCCACCTCACGCCCCGGCAGATGATCCACAAGGCACGCCTGGAGCACGCCCACCGCCTGTTGCATTCGGACCTGCCCATCACGGACGTGGCGATGCGCTGCGGCTACACCGACCACAGCGCCTTCAGCCGCCAGTTCAAGCAACTGACCGGCTTTACCCCGCGCCAGTACCGCCAGGCCACCAGCGATCAGGTGGCTTGAAACAGTGCCCGTGCCTCGGCGAAGCACTGTTCGGCAATCGCCGAGCGCGGCTCGCTGCGGCGCAACAGCAGGCCGACCGGGCTGTGGATGGCGGCGTCGGCCACCGGCACGATGCGCAGGTGCTCGCTGAGGTCTTCCAGGCCGCAGTCCAGCGGCATGATCGCGCAGCACATGCCGGTGTTGATGGCCTGGATCAGCTGGAAGGTCGAGTCGCTTTCCAGCACCGCATTCGGCTCCAGGCCGCGGCTGCGGAAGCTCAGGTCCAGAGACTGGCGGTAGTGCATGCCTTTGCTCAGCAGGCCCAGTGGTATGTCGCTGAGTGCATCCCAGCGCAGCGGGTCGCTGGCGAACTGGAAGTGCCGGGTGTCGTGCAGCAGGCCCATGGTGGTGGTGCCCAGTTCGATCACTTCAAAGAAGCTGGTGTTGACCTGGTCCAGGTAGCAGATACCCAGGTCGAGCTGGTTGCGGCTGAGCCCGTCGATGACCTGTTCCGAGCTCAGCGAGCTGAGTTGAAAGTGCAGTTCGGGGTATTTTTCGCGCAGTGGCAGCAGCAGGTGCATGGGGTTGAAGCTGGCCAGCGGTACCGTACCCAGGCGCAGGCTGCCGACCACTTGGCCGCGGCAGCTGGCAGCCTCGGCCTGCAGGCCGTCGTGGGCGGCAAGCAGGGTGCGGGCCCAGGCCAGGATGCGCTCGCCGGCCTCGGTAAAACCTTCGAAGCGCTGGCCGCGCTTGACCAGCACCAGCTCCAGCTCGTCCTCCAGGTTGCGCAGGCGCATGGACAGCGTCGGCTGGGTGATATGGCACAGCGCCGCCGCCTGGCCGAAGTGGCGGGTCTGGTCGAGGGCGATGAGGAACTTGAGCTGCTTGATGTCCATGGAAATGCCTGGCGTCTGGTTATGCAGACCTTAACCCACGTCTGCGATAGATGTCATTGATCGCCCGGTACGCCATATTGATTGGACGCCCTCGGGCCGTGCCTCTAGCGTGGCGACAATGCCATTCAAGGAGCTTTACCGTGCGCGTCCAACCCGATGCAGTCTTCGTACCGCTGAACATCGCCGTGCTGACCGTCAGCGACACCCGTACCTACGACAACGATACCTCTGGCGAGCTGCTGGCCAGCCGTTCGGTAGAGATCGGCCACCGGCTGGTGGCGCGGGCGCTGCTCAAGGACGACCTGTACAAGATCCGCGCCCAGGTGGCGACCTGGATTGCCGATGAGCAGGTGCAGGTGGTGCTGATTACCGGCGGCACCGGCTTTACCGGGCGAGACAGCACACCGGAGGCCGTCGAATGCTTGCTGGACAAGCGCATCGATGGTTTTGGCGAGCTGTTCCGGGCGTTGTCGATTCTGGATATCGGCACCTCGACCGTGCAGAGTCGGGCGTTGGCCGGGTTGTCCAACAGAACGTTGGTGTGCTGCCTGCCTGGCTCTACCGGGGCCTGCCGTACCGCGTGGGAGGGTATCCTGGCCGAGCAGCTGGATGCCCGGCATCGGCCGTGCAATTTCGTCAAACACCTGTTGCCGATCGAGGCCTGCGCAAGCCGGGGCTGATGCTACTCCTGTTCTGGCCTCTTCGCGGGCGTGCCCGCGAAGAGGCCAGAACAGGCAACCACAAATCGTCAGCTCAACACATACCCCACCGGCAACAACGCCGGCGGCAACTGCTGCTCCCCCAACCCCGCCAGCACATCGCGCTCCACAGTCCGCACCATGGCATCGGTCGGCAAATCATTCTCATCGCGCCCGAACGGGTCTTCCAGCTCGTTGCCAATCGCATCCAGCCCGAAGAACGTGTACCCCACGATGGTGGTGAACAGCGGCGCCAGCCAGCCCAGGGGCTCGGCCAGGGCAAACGGTAGCAGCAGGCAGAAGATGTAGATGGTGCGGTGCAGCAGCAGCGTATAGGGGAACGGCAAGGGCGTACCCTTGATCCGCTCACAGGTGGCCTGTACTTCGGTCAACCCTACCAGCCGCTGCTCCAGCAAACTGTAACGCCAGTCACTGATCTGCTGTTGCTCTGCCAGCCTTGAGCAATGCTGGCCAATTTCGCGCAGGATGCCATCGCACACGTTGTGCGAGCTGATCGCCTCTGGCCGGGCGAGCCATGGCCGGGCAGCCGCCAGTTCGTCCTCACCGCGCAGCCGCGCATTCAATGCATGGGCAAAACCGCACAGGCTGCGCAGCAGTTCGTTACGCAGTTTTCCATCTGTAATGACAACGCTCTCACGCACGAACGAGCGGGTTTCGATGATCAGCTTGCCCCAAGCTTTGCGGCCCTCCCACCAGCGGTCATAGCAGGCGTTGTTGCGAAAGCTCATGAAGATCGACAGCGACAGGCCAAGCAAGGTGAACGGCGTGGCGCTCACCGGGTAGAAAAACGCCGGGTAATGGCGCTCGATCAGCACGATCAGCGCGGCCAGCAGGGTCACCATCAGGCAGCGCAGGGCAATGCGCTTGACGATCGAACCCTTGAGGGTGAACAGCACGCGCAGCACATCGGGGGTTGGGTGGACGATCATGGATTTCCAGAGACGGCCGCTTAGCCGCCGGTCATGTTCATGAAGCGCAGGATCTGCACGTCGCCACCGACTTCGAAGTGATGGCGGTACGGCTTGAGGTGCAGCGAATCGCGGATGGCCTTTTCCAGGCGTTCGGCATTGCCAGGGTGCGCGCGCAGCACATGCTTGAGGTCCACCGAATGTTCATTGCCCAGGCATAGCAGCAGGCGGCCTTCGACCGTCAGGCGCACGCGGTTGCAGGTGGCGCAGAAATTGTGGCTGTGCGGCGATATGAAGCCGACTCGGGTGTTCGCGGTTTCGGCCAGACGCCAGTAGCGGGCCGGGCCCTGTGAGGATTCGGTGGATTCGATCAGGGTGAACTGCTCGGCAAGGCGCTCACGTACTTCATCACTGGAGCAGAACGACTCGCCGCGTTCGTGCTCGCTGATCACCCCAAGCGGCATTTCTTCGATGAAGGTGATGTCCAGTTCGCGATCAATGGCGAAGCGCACGAGGTCGACCAGTTCATGATCGTTGCGGCCCTTGAGCACCACGCAGTTGAGCTTGGTGCGCTTGAACCCGGCCTTGCGTGCGGCGTCGATACCGGCGATGACCTGATGCAGGTCGCCGGTGCGGGTCAGCTGCTTGAAGCGGTCGGCGTCCAGGCTGTCGAGGCTGATGTTCAGGCGCGTCACGCCGGCATCGAACAGCGGCTGGGCCAGGCGCCCGAGTTGCGAGCCGTTGCTGGTCAGGCACAGTTCGCGCAAGCCGGGCAGGGCTGCGATGCGCCCGCACAGGTCGACGATGCCCTGGCGTACCAGTGGCTCGCCGCCGGTCAGGCGGATCTTGCGGGTGCCCAGGGCGACGAAGCGCTCGGCCACCTGGAACAGTTCTTCGAGGCTGAGGATCTGCTGGCGCGGCAGAAACTGCATGTCTTCTGCCATGCAGTACACGCAACGGAAGTCACAGCGGTCGGTGACCGACATCCGCAGGTAGTCGATTTTCCGGTTGAAGCCGTCGATCAGGGCCCGGCTGTTCTGTTCCACGTTCGCGCTCGAATGGGTTGGGACACAACTCCAAGCTATAACCTGGCCGCAGGTGCGTCAAATTGCTTTGTCCGACTGCTTGATCGACGGCCTCTATCATGGCGGCAACCACATTCCCGGCCCATGATCGAAACCGCTTATCACACCGTAAGATCTTTCGATTGGACGCCCCTGCCTCACGCTCAATAGGCTGGAAAAAAGCATCGAAGCGTGAGGATTCATCGCATGAGCCAGGACGAACACATCAGGGACTACAAGGGCGCCGCCGCTGGCTGGGGGGCGCTCAAGAGCGTTACCAAAAGCTGGCTGGGCAGCGAAAATGCCTTCAAGAACCTGCGGGCCATGCTCAAGACCAACCAGAACGGCGGCTTCGACTGCCCCGGCTGTGCCTGGGGCGAGTCGCCGGAAAGCGATATGGTCAAGTTCTGCGAAAACGGCGCCAAGGCGGTTAACTGGGAAGCCACCGGCCGCTCGGTCGACCCGGCCTTCTTCGCCAAATACAGCGTCAGCGCGCTGAAGGACCAGACCGACTACTGGCTCGAATACCAGGGCCGCCTCACGCACCCAATGCGCTACGACGCTGCCACCGATCACTATGTCGAAACCACCTGGCAGGAGGCCTTCGAGCTGGTCGCCACGCACCTGCGTGCGCTGCAGTCGCCCGATGAGGCCGAGTTCTACACCTCGGGCCGGGCCAGCAACGAGGCGGCGTTCCTGTACCAGCTGTTCGTGCGCGCTTACGGCACCAACAACTTCCCCGATTGCTCGAACATGTGCCACGAAGCCAGCGGCGCCGGCATGTCGGAAACCCTCGGGGTGGGCAAGGGCACCGTGGTGTTTCACGACCTAGAGCTGGCCGACGCCATCTTTGTCATCGGCCAGAACCCCGGCACCAACCACCCACGCATGCTCGAACCGCTGCGTGAGGCGGTCAAGCGCGGGGCCCAGGTGGTGTGCTTCAACCCGCTGAAGGAGCGTGGCCTGGAGCGCTTCCAGCACCCGCAGCACCCGTTCGAAATGCTCAGCAACGGCTCCGAGCCGACGTCCAGCGCCTACTTCCGCCCGGCCTTGGGCGGTGACATGGCGGCCATGCGTGGCATTGCCAAATTCCTCTTGCAGTGGGAGCGCGAAGCCCAGGCCAAGGGCGAGCCGGCGGTGTTCGACCATGCTTTCATCGCCGAGCACACCAGCGGCGTCGATGACTACCTGGCAGCGGTGGACGCCACCTCTTGGGAACACATCGTCAAACAGTCGGGCCTGACCCTGGCCGAGATCGAGCTGGCCGCACGCATGTACCGCAAGGCCGAGCGGGTGATCATGTGCTGGGCCATGGGCGTCACCCAGCACCGCCATTCGGTGCCGACCGTGCAGGAAATCGTCAACCTGCAGCTGCTGCGCGGCAACGTCGGCAAGCCCGGCGCCGGCCTGTCGCCGGTGCGCGGCCACAGCAACGTGCAGGGGGACCGCACCATGGGCATCGACGAGAAGCCCAAGGCGGCGCTGCTCGACGCCATCGAAAAACGCTTCCAGTTCCGCGTGCCGCGGGCCCACGGGCACAACGCGGTGCTGGCGATCAAGGCCATGGAAGAGGGCCGGGCTAAGGTGTTCATCGCCTTGGGCGGCAACTTCGCCCAAGCCACCCCGGACACCCCGCGCACCCACGCGGCCCTGCAGAACTGCGCGTTGACCGTGCAGATTTCCACCAAGCTCAACCGCTCGCACCTGGTGACAGGCCGCGATGCGTTGATTTTGCCGTGCCTGGGCCGTACCGAAATCGACCTGCAGGCCGAAGGGCCGCAAGGGGTGACCGTGGAGGACACCTTCAGCATGGTGCACATCTCCAACGGCCAGTTGCGCCCGCGTTCGCCGCACATGCGCTCCGAACCGTGGATCGTCGCCGGCATGGCCAAGGCCACGCTGGGCAATCAGCCGATCGACTGGGAGTATGCGGTGGCCGACTACAACCGCATTCGTGACATGATCGCCGACGTGATCCCGGGTTTCACCGGCTTCAACCAACGCCTGCATAGCCCGGGCGGTTTCCACCTGGGCAACAATGCCGCCGATCGCAAATTCCGCACGGCCACGGGCAAGGCCCGCTTCATGCCCCACGCACTGCCGGAAGAGTTGGTCAACGCCAAGGTGCTGGCGCGGGGTGACAAGCCCGACCTGATCCTGCAGACGCTGCGCTCGCATGACCAGTACAACACCACCCTGTATGGCCTGGATGACCGCTACCGCGGGGTGTTCGGCCTGCGTGAAGTGGTGTTCGTCAACGAGGCCGACATCCGCCGCCTGGGCTTCGAGCCGGGTGAGCAGGTGGACCTGGTGTCGCTGTGGGAGGATGGCGTGGAGCGGAGGGTTTCCGGGTTCCGCCTGGTGGCGTATGACGTGCCTGAGGGGCAGGCAGCGGCGTATTACCCGGAGACCAACCCACTGGTGCCGCTGGAAAGTTATGGCGAGGGGACCTACACCCCGACTTCGAAATTTGTGGCCATCAAGGTCGAGAAAGCCAAGGCGGGGAACCGCATTGCCGCGGTGTTGGCTTCGGATTGACCGGTTGCCTGAGCTGGCCTCTTCGCGGCACAAGGCCGCTCCTACAGGTGATCGCATTCCTCTGTAGGAGCGGCCTTGTGCCGCGAATGGGCTGCAAAGCAGCCCTTGATCACCGATGCACCGGGTAAGCCGTGGTGTACTTCATCTGTTCCATGGCAAAACTGGAGGTGATGTTCGACAGCCCATCGGTACGGGTAATCAGCTTTTTGTAGAACCGGTCATACGCCGCAATATCTCCCACCACCACCCGCAGCATGTAGTCCCAATCCCCCGACATGCGGTAAAACTCCATCACTTCCTCGAACCCGGTCACAGTCGCGGCAAACTGCTCCAGCCAGGCGCTGTCGTGGCGCTGGGTCTTGAGCTGGACGAACACCGTCAGCCCCAGCCCAAGCCGTTCGGGGTCCAGCAGGGCGACACGGCCGAGTATGTAGCCTTCTTCTTCCAGGCGCTTGACCCGCTTCCAGCACGGCGTGGTGGACAGGTTGACGGCCTCGGCCAGGTCCTTGAGCGAGATCGAGGCATCGCGCTGTAGCAGGGTAAGAATGTGCTGGTCGAAACTGTCCATATCGCGCGCGGGCCGTGTAGAAAAATTTTTCACAGATTACCCCAAGGCCAGAAGATTTGGGTTGTGCGATAGTTGCAGCCTTCACTCTGCCAATGGGCCTGACCATGTCCGACAAGCCGCGCAATTTCGCCACCCGTACCATTCACGCCGGCGAGCAGTTCAGCGTCGCCGAAAACGCCATCTTCCCGGCCATCGTCACCGCCAGCTCGTTCACCAAGCGCAGCCTGGACGACAAGCCGGAGTACTCCTACAGCCGGGTCGGCAACCCCACCCGGCATGCCTACGAAACCTGTGTCGCCGCCCTGGAGGAAGGCGTGGGCGCGGTGGCCTGTGCCTCGGGGGTGAATGCCACTGCGACGGTGCTGGAGCTGCTGCCCAAGGACTCCCATGTGGTAGTGATGAACGGCGTGTATGGCGGCACCTTCCGCATCCTGGAAGACTACCGCAGCCGCACCTCGGGCCTGACCACCACCTATGTCGACCTCAACGACCTTGAGGCCGTGGCTGCCGCCATCAAGCCAGAAACCCAGCTGATCTGGATCGAGTCGCCGACCAACCCGTTGCTGCACCTGGTCGACATCAAGGCAGTGTGCGACCTTGCCAGGGCGCGGGGGATTCTCACCTGCATCGACAATACCTTCTGCTCACCGTGGAACCAGCGCCCGATCACCTTGGGCGTGGACCTGGTGATGCACTCGGCCAGCAAGTACATCGGCGGCCACTCCGACCTGACCGGTGGCGTGGTAGTGGCGGCCAATGATGCGCTGCTGGCGCGCCTGCGCCGCATCAGCATGGCGATTGGCGCGGTGCAGGGGCCGTTCGACTGCTACCTCGCCCTGCGCGGCCTGAAGACCCTGGATGTGCGCATGGAACGCCAATGCAGCAACGCCCTGCAGGTGGCACGTTTCCTCGAAGGGCATGCGCAGATCGAGCAGGTGTATTACCCGGGGCTGGAAAGCCACCCCCAGCATGAACTGTGCAAACGCCAGATGCGCAGTGGCGGGGCGGTGGTGGCGATGAAGGTCAAGGGTGATCGGGCCGCGCTCAACCGCCTGGTGGAAGCGCTGCAGATTTTTGTGCTGGCTGACTCGCTGGGCGGGGTGGAGAGCATGATCAACCACTCGTGGACCATGTCGCACTGCTCGCTGAGCCCGGAGCAGAAAGGGGTGATGGGGATCAGCGAGAACCTGCTGCGGCTGTCGATGGGGATCGAGGATTACCGCGACCTGATCGAGGACCTGGATGGTGCACTGAAAGCGCTGGCTGCAGTGTAAGGGCGGCAGGCCTCTTCGCGGGCGAGCCCGCGAAGAGGCCTGCAGGTTTGATGAATTTTTTTCAGGATTTGGGCGGATGGATGATCTGTTCGATCTTGTCCTTGATCAGCAACCGTTCCTTGCGCAGCCGGTTGACGGCGTCGTCGTTGGTACCGTTGCCTTCGGCGGCGACCACCTCCTTGTCCTTGGCGTTGTATTCCTTGTGCAGCGTGTGCAGCGTCTGGTCCTTGTCTATGAGCGCCTGGAATGCATCAGCGGTAACGTGCAGGTCAGCGAGCAGATCATGCGGAACTGGCATTTCTTCACCTCTGTCAGGGTTGTCGGTAAGGTCCTGACCACTGAGGATAGCCGCGTTTGCGCAGGCTTGTGACGGCTGCCAGGCTGAATGCCCGCTGAACCGCTGTCAGGTAATTGATAAAAGACGCAGCTTCACTAAATTGTTACCGTCTTTTTCACGAAAAATTGATGACGCGCTTTCTAGAGTTCGCCCAACTTTCCCACCGTGCCATGCGGCCTGGGAGTTGATAATTACTCTTGATTGCGGACGCTGATGCTCAACTTCAAATCCATGCGGACTGAATGGGTCACGCTGCTGGCCAGCCTTTACCTGCTGATTGGCTTGAACATGTTCCTTTGGGAGCATCTGCAAGAGGTCGTGCCCGCCGGCCTGTCGGGGCTGTGGCTGAGCTTGGCATTTGCCGTGCTGATGTTGTTTGCCTTCAATCTGATCCTCACCTTGTTCGCCTTCCGCTATATATTGAAGCCGTTACTTATCGTGTTGTTCATGAGTGGAGCCGGTGTGGCTTACTTCATGAACCAATACGGTGTACTTATTGATGCCGGCATGTTCCGCAATATGGCTGAGACCAATGTTGCAGAAGTGCGCGACTTGATGTCGCTGAAGTTTGCTGCCTATATCCTGCTGCTGGGCGTGTTGCCTTCGGTGCTGCTGTGGAAAGCGCCTGTCGCCTACCGCCCCTGGCACCGTGAGCTGCTGGGCAAGCTGGTGGTCAGTGGTGCCTGTGTCGTGGCCCTTGGCTCGGTAGCGCTGGTCAACTATCAAGGCTTGTCGTCGCTGTTTCGCAACCACCACGAACTGCGCCTGATGCTCACCCCGAGCAATATCGTCGGGGCCTCCATTGGTTATGTCAGCGAGCGAGTCGGTACTGCTTCGCGCCCGTTCCAGCACTATGGCGAAGATGCCAAGCGTGATGCCGCCTGGCAAAAACATGAGCGCAAGTCGCTGACAGTGCTGGTGGTTGGTGAAAGTGCCCGGGCAGACCATTTCGGCGTGCTGGGCTATGACCGCGATACCACGCCGAACCTGGCCAGGGAACAGGGCCTGTTGGCGTTTTCCGACGTGCACTCGTGCGGTACGGAAACGGCAGTCTCGGTGCCGTGCATGTTCTCGGGCATGAAACGCAAGGATTACGACGCCCGCGTGGCGAAGAACCGCGAAGGGCTGCTGGACATCCTTCAGCGTGCCGGCCTGGCCGTACAATGGCGTGACAACCAGTCAGGCTGCAAGGGTACCTGCGACCGTGTGCAGTTCATTGATGTCAGCAACCTCAAGGACCCCCAGCTGTGCGCCAATGGCGAATGCCATGACGAGATCCTGCTGCAAGGCCTGGACGAGCTGATCGACAACCTCGACAAGGATACCGTGCTGGTGCTGCACCAGATGGGCAGCCACGGCCCGGAATACTTCAAGCGCTACCCCAATGGCGGCGAGCGCTTCACGCCGGTGTGCAAGAGCAACGCGCTGAACCAGTGCAGCGAGCAGGAAATCATCAACGGCTACGACAACACCCTGGCCTACACCGACAAGGTGCTGGCGTCGCTGATCGACACCTTGCGCAGCAAACAGGACAAAGTCGATACGGCCATGATCTACCTGTCCGACCATGGCGAGTCGCTGGGCGAGTACAACCTGTTCCTGCACGGCACGCCTTACGCCATTGCCCCAGAGCAGCAGAAGCACGTGCCGCTGCTGACCTGGTTCTCCGACAGCTACAAGGAAGACTTCGGCCTCGACACCGACTGCCTGGCCAAGCTCAGCGATGCCCCGCTGTCGCAGGACAACCTGTTCCACTCCATGCTCGGCCTGTTACAGGTGCACACCGAGCTCTACCAGCAGTCGCTGGACATGTTCGCCAGCTGCCGGCCTTGGCTGGCGGCCAAGCGCTGAATGCATGGCTGTACCTCCCCCGGTAGGAGCAGCCTTGTGCTGCGAAGAGGCCGGTACAGCCAGCCCATTACCAGAATGCCTGCACCGGCCCTTTCGCAGCACAAGGCTGCTCCTACAAAAAAGGGCCGGTTTGCAGCGCCGTTTATCTACTCCAGGGATGGCGCAGGTTTCACCAGCAGTGCCCGCGCCGTATATACTGCGCGCCAATGTTAGTGGGAGAGCCTCGTGGCCATCGAAATTCACTGGATCCGTGACGACCAGAGCCTGGCCGAACACTGCCGCGACTGGCACCAACTGCCCTTCGTCGCCGTCGACACCGAATTCATGCGGGTCGACACCTTTTACCCGAAAGCCGGGCTGATTCAGATCGGTGACGGCCAGCGGGCCTTCCTGATCGATCCGCTGTTGATCGGCAACTGGCAGCCCTTGGCCGACCTGCTGGAAGACAGTGGCGTGGTCAAGGTGCTGCACGCCTGCAGCGAAGACCTTGAAGTGCTGCTGCGCCTGACCGGCAAGCTGCCGCAGCCGCTGTTCGACACCCAGCTGGCTGCCGGTTACCTGAACCTGGGCTTCAGCATGGGTTATTCGCGCCTGGTGCAAGAGGTGCTGGGTATCGAGCTGCCCAAGGGGGAGACCCGTTCCGACTGGCTGCAGCGCCCGCTCTCGGAAACCCAGGTCAGCTACGCTGCCGAGGATGCCGTGCACCTGGCCGAGCTGTTCACCGCGCTGCGCCCGCGCTTGTCCGACGACAAGTACGCCTGGGTGCTGGAGGACGGTGCCGAACTGGTGGCCGCATTGCGTCGTGAAGTCGAGCCCGAAAGCCTGTACCGCGACGTCAAGCTCGCCTGGAAGCTGGCCCCCCAGCAACTGGCGGTGCTGCGTGAACTGTGCGCCTGGCGCGAGCGCGAAGCCCGCAACCGCGATGTGCCGCGTAACCGCATCCTCAAGGAACACTCGTTGTGGCCCATGGCCAAGAGCCAGCCAAGCAACCTGTCGGCGCTGGCCAAGATCGACGAGATGCACCCGCGCACCATTCGTCAGGACGGTGAGTTCCTCATCCAGCTGATCAAGCGCGCCGGTAGTCTGCCAGCGGAGCAGTGGCCAGCGCCCTTGCCCGAGCCATTGCCGATCGAGGCCGCCGGCATCCTCAAGCAGCTGCGTGCCATCGGCCAGGCCGAAGGCGAGCGCCTGGGGATTACCCCCGAGCTGATGCTGCGCAAGAAAGCCCTGGAGGCGCTGCTCAAGAGCGGCTACCCCAACGGCCCATATCAACTGCCCGATTCGCTGCGCGGCTGGCGCCGTGAGCGCATGGGCCAGGCCCTGCTGGACAACCTCGCAGGTGCCGGAGAGACCCGATGAAACGCATTTGCTCGATCTACAAGAGCCCCCGCAAGAACGAAATGTACCTCTACGTGCTCAAGGCGGACGGCCTGGAGCGCGTGCCCGAAGGCCTGCTGCCGGCCTTCGGTACCCCCATGCACGCGTTTGACCTGGTGCTCAGCCCCGAGCGCAAGCTGGCCCGCGAGGACATCACCAAGGTACTGGAGAACCTCGACAACCAGGGCTACCACCTGCAGATGCCGCCGCTGGAAGATGAGTACATCGAGCACCTGCCCGAAGAGCTGCTGCGCCGTAACGACCCGGTCTGACCATGCGTGTACTGATTGCTGAGCATGAGCATGCTCGATACGCCGGGCTATTGCGTGAAGCAGCGCCTGAAGTGGAAATCCTGACCAGCGGTGACTCCGCCGAACTGGCGCAGCAGGCATCGCAGTGCACGGTGTGGCTGGGCCAGCCGGACCTGCTGGCAAGCTTGCTGCGCCAGGGCCTCAAGCCGCAGTGGATGCAATCGACCTGGGCCGGTATCACGCCGTTGCTGGCCGACGGCCTGCCGCGTGACTATCGCCTGACCCGTGCGGTGGGCATTTTCGGCCAGGTGATGGCCGAGTACATGCTGACCTACATGCTCGGCCATGAGCGCGAGGTGCTGTCGCGCCTGGTCAGCCAGGTCGAGCGGCGCTGGGATGACCGCCCGGGGCGCACGCTGGAAGGGCGCAAGGTGCTGATTGTCGGCACCGGCGACATTGGCCAGCGTGTGGCCGAGTTCCTGCAACCGTTTGGTGTGGTGCTGTACGGTGTGGCCAGCACCGCCCGGGAACAGGCACCGTTTGTCGAGGTGGCGGCCCTGGCCGACTTGCCGCGCATGGTTGGCCAGGTCGACTACGTGATCAACCTGCTGCCGGACACCCCGGCTACCCATGACCTGTATGACGCGGCGCTGTTCAAGTGCTTCCTGCCCACGGCGTTGTTCATCAATGCCGGGCGTGGCGTGGCGGTGGTCGATGCCGACCTGGTCGAAGCGCTGAAGGAAGGCCATCTGGCCGGTGCGGTGATCGATGTCTGTCGGCAGGAACCACTACCCAAACAACACCCGTTCTGGACCGCCTGGGGGCTGTTGCTGACCGGGCACAGTTCGGCACCCACCTCGCCGGCGGCGATGGTGCGGTTGTTTGTCGAGAATGTGCGGGCTTATGAAGCGGGGCAGGGGTTGCGTGGGGAAGTCGACTTCGCCAAGGGCTACTGATTTGTAGTGCCTGTATCGGCCTCTTCGCAGCACAAGGCTGCTCCTGCAGGGCGATGGAGGTCCTGCAGGAGCAGCCTAGTGCTGCGAAGAGGCTAGTGCAGCCTACACAGGCCTTACAGGCTGAAATCACCCTCGGCAGCCAGCTCGCTCAACGGCTTGCGCGGGCTTGGCACTTCACGCGACTGCAGCGCTTCATCCAGGCTGGCCTTGTCACCCAGCTTGCCAATCGCCACCATGGCATGCAGCACGTAGCCCTCGGGAACCTTCAGTTCCTGACGCGCCAGGTCCTGGTCGAATCCGGCCATGCCATGGGTATGCCAGCCGCTGATGCTGGCCTGCAGGGCCAGGTGGCCCCAGGCGGAACCTGTGTCGAAGGTGTGCCACAGCGCCGGTTTTTCTTCTGTGGCGCCCGGGGCGGCAAAGGTGGTCTTGGAAATGATCAGCACCAGCGCCGAGGCGTGTTGCGCCCAGCTGCGGTTGAACGGCACCAGCAGGTTCAGGTAGCGCTCCCAGTTCGGCGTGTCGCGGCGGGCATACAGGAAGCGCCAAGGCTGCGAGTTGTACGCCGACGGTGCCCAGCGTGCGGCTTCCAGGAAGCTCAGCAGGGTTTCTTCGCTGATCGGCTCGGCGGTGAAGGCGCGTGGCGACCAGCGGTTGATGAACTGTTCGTTGATGGCGTAATCGGCAATGCGGGGGGTTGCGCTCATGACAGCTCCTGCAAATGTACGGGAAAGCGGCACGCTACTGCGTCCCGTCGCGACTGACAAGCGGTCTGGCTTTGCCGAAGGCCAGGCTCTAGACTGGCGCCGCCGCGCGCCGTGGCCCCAAGATGAATGCAGGAAACCGTGTGATGATCGCTGAAAACGCGCCGTTCTGGCGGCGCAAGACCCTCGAACAACTCAGCCCGCAAGAGTGGGAGTCGCTGTGCGACGGCTGCGGCCTGTGCTGCCTGCAAAAGCTTGAGGATGAAGACGACAACAGCGTCTATTACACGCGTATCGCCTGCAAGTTGCTGGACATGGATACCTGCCAGTGCAGCGACTATCCCAACCGCTTCGCGCATGTACCGGACTGCATCCAGCTCACCCCGGGCAAGGCCGACCAGTTCACGTGGCTGCCAAGCACCTGCGGTTATCGCCTGGTCAGCGAGGGCAAGGACCTGCCGGCCTGGCACCATCTTGTCTGTGGCGATCGCCAGCAGGTCCATGAACAGCGCATTTCCCAGTCGGGGCGTATGCTCAGGGAGCAGGATGTGCACGAAGACGACTGGGAAGACCACCTGATCTTCCGCGCCAGCTGACCGGCGCGGCCCGCTGCCACGGGGAAACAAGGAGTTTCTGTATGCGTTGCCAGCTGTTCTTGCTGTTGGGCCTGATGGCCAGTTCGCCAGCCTGGGCTAAAAAGGTCGACCTTGACTACCAGGTGCGCCTGTTGCCCGCCAGTGGCCAGGCGGAAGTCCGCCTGACCCTGGCAGAAGGCAGTGCTGTGCGCAGCCTCGACTTCGACCTGGGCAAGGCGGGTGCCTTCAGCGGCTTCCAGGCCGATGGCCAATGGCAACTCAAGGGCCAGCGTGGCGTGTGGCAGCCGGCGGCCGGCAAGACCAGCCTCAGCTACCGCGTGCAGCTCGACCAGAAGCTCGCCAGCGGTGCCTATTCCTCACGTATCACCCCGCACTGGGCGCTGTTCCTCGGCGACCAGCTGGTACCGCCTGCGCGGCTTGACCAGCAAGATGGCACCGAGCTGGTGGCGCGCCTGGCGTTCGACTTGCCCGAGGGCTGGAAGAGTATCGAGACCTCCTGGCCACGCATTGGCAAGGACAAGTTTCGCATCGACAACGTTTCGCGCCTGTTCGACCGCCCGACTGGCTGGATGCTGGCCGGCGACCTGGGTAGCCGCCGTGCCCGCCTGGGCGATACCGAGGTCACCGTGGCCGCGCCGGTGGGGCAGGGCATGCGGCGCATGGACAGCCTGACCTTGCTGACCTACGTCTGGCCGCAGCTGCAGGCGGTGTTCCCGCGCAACCCGCCAAAGCTGCTGCTGGTCGGTGCCCGTGACGGCATGTGGCGCGGGGCAATGGCCGCGCAGGGTTCGCTGTACCTGCACAGCGCCCGGCCGATGGTGAGCGAGAACGGCAGCAGCCCGTTACTGCGCGAAGTGGTGCAGCTGTTTGCGCAGATCCGTGGGCGCGACGGCAATGACTGGCTGGTGGAAAGCCTGACCGACTACTACGCCAGCGAGTTGCTGCGCCGTTCGGGCGGGGTCAGCGATGACCGCTACCAGGCGTGGCAGGCGCGCCTGAGCAAGCAGGGCGCCAAGGTCACCCAGCTCAAGGGCGAACGCGCAAGCCCGGCCCAGGTAGCCCGCGGGGTAATCCTGCTACAGGCACTGGACAAGGAAATCCGCATTCATACCCAGGCCAAGCGTTCGCTGGACGATGTGGTGCGCGGGCTGATGCGGCTGCCCAGCGTAAGCACCGAAGAGTTCGTGCAAATCAGCGAGAACGTGCTGGGCCGCAAGTCCGAGGTACTGCAAAGCAAGGCGTTGCGTTAGACATCCCTGGCGCCTGTATCGGCCCCGCGAAGAGGCCAGTACAGGCGACACAAAGATCAGCTGTCAGCCAACGGATCCTTCCCGGTCACCGTCACTCCCTGCGTCGCCGCCTTGGCGCTGGCCTTCAACGCCTCCAGCTCCGCCGCACTGTGTTCTATATCCGAACGCAAGCGGTGGTACTCCTGCCGATGCCGCTGCCACCACGCCTTGGTCGAGCAATGCCCGCTGACCCCGCGTGCCACCGCAATACCGCCCACCACCATCTGCAGCAAGCCGACCAGCCCGCCATGGCGCAGCCCCTTGCTGAGCATCAGCGCCCCGCCGGCCAGCGAACTGACCCGTTCCAGACCATGAACATTTTGCTGCGAAGCCGCAGCAGCGTGGATATCGAGCATGGCAAGACCTCCGTGTGAAATGTAAGCAGCTGACCTGCCGGAGGCCGCCGGCGTTCATTCGGGTCGCCCAGCGGCGCCAAAAGTGCTCGCTGTGTCGCATTTGGCCAATTACCTGTCTGGTTTGGCAATGCACCCCCAAGGGTGTTTAATCACACCCCGGGAGCCGCTGTAACCCTTGAAAACAAAGGGCCACGCAGTTTTCACCGTTCATCGAGAATGCTGTAGACACATTGTCTAACAGTGCCCTATAGTCGTTATACAAATAGTAGACACAGCTCTATGACAACAAAGAAGGCCGCCATGAAAGCCACCGTCCAACCACTCGCTGCAGAAGTGCCGCAGGACCGCAAAGCCGTCCTCGCCGAAGCACTGCGCCGCCGGATCATGAGCATGGAACTGGCTCCGGGCGCCGTGGTGGACGAACTGGCCCTGTGCGACGAGTTTGGCCTGTCGCGCCCCCCGGTCCGCGAGCTGCTGCGCCAGATTGCCGCTGAAGGCTACATCGAGCTGGAAGCCAACCGCGCGCCACGCGTCGCCGCCATGAACCACGAGTCGCTGCACAGCTTCTACGTTGCGGCGCCGCTTATCTACGTGGCCACTACCCAGCTGGCCGCCACTTACGCCAGCGCTGAAGAAATCGAGGTGCTCAAGGCTATCCAGGCCCAGTTCCGTCAGGCCATCGAAGAACGCGACGTTGAAAACCGCGTGCTCTACAACGACGCCTTCCACCTGGAAATCGGCAAGATGGCGCACAACGACTACCTGATGCCGAGCCTGCGTCGCCTGCTGATCGATCACACCCGATTGGGCAAGATCTTCTATCGCCATCCCACTACCGATGACATGCAGCGCGACCTCGAAATCGCCTGCGAGCAGCACGAGCAGATGATTCAGGCCATCGAGCGCCGCGACCCGCAAGCGGCTGGCCAGCTGGTGCGCGATCACTTCGAACTGTCGCGCCGCCGCATGGCCGAGTACGCCGCGCCGCAAGGGCTGGATGTACCGATTCAGATATGAATTACCAAGGTCAGGCCACCGGCGTTGACCACCCGTCGACAACACGATCCAGGTTAGTGAGATGACAAGAATAAGTTCGTTACCTGCCGATGATGCCACCTGTGGCTGGTACCACCTGAGCAAACCGCGTACGCCACGGCCGGCCCACAGTGGGCACAGCCAGGCGCGCTGGGTGGTGGTCGGCGCAGGCTTCACCGGGCTGGCGGCCGCACGACAGCTGGCAACGAACTTTCCGCATGACGAGATCGTACTGGTCGAAGCGCAGGAGGTTGGCTTCGGCACTTCCGGGCGCAACGCCGGCTTTGCCATCGACCTGCCGCACGATATCGGCGCCGAGGATTACATTGGTGACATCGACATCGCCAAGACGATCCTCAAGCTCAACCTGGGTGGGCAGCAATGCCTCAAGGACCTGATCGAGCGCTACAACATCGATTGCCAGTTCCGCCATTGCGGCAAATACCAGGCGGCCATCGAAGACCGCGGCATTGCCGTGCTGGATGCCTACCGCCGCGGCCTGGACAAACTGGGTCAACCCTACGAAGTGGTCGAGGGCCGCGACCTGCCCGATCATATCGGCACGGATTTCTACCGCAAAGGCCTGTTCACGCCAGGCACAGCCTTGTTGCAACCCTCGGCGCTGGTCAAAGGCCTGGCCGATAGCCTGCCGTCCAACGTCTCGCTGTACGAGCACACACCGATCACCGACGTCGAGTATGGCGACAAGGTGGTGCTGCGCCACACCAAGGGTTCCATCACCGCCGACAAGCTGGTGCTCACCACCAACGCCTTCGGCATGAGCTTCGGTTTCCTCAAGGGGCGCATGCTGCCGGTGTTTACCTACGCCAGTATCACCCGCCCGCTGACCGAGGAAGAACAGGCGCGCCTGGGCGGTAAACCCTACTGGGGCGTGATCCCGGCCGACCCGTTCGGCACCACCCTGCGCCGCACCGTCGACAACCGCCTGCTGATCCGTAACAGCTTCAGCTACAACCCCGACGGCCGTAGCAACCGCAAATATCTGGAACGCTTTGTTCAGCGCCACCGCGAATCGTTCGCCCGGCGTTTTCCGATGTTGCCTGGGGTGAACTTTGAATATACCTGGGGCGGTGCGCTGGCGCTGTCGCGCAACCACATGGGCTTCTTCGGCAAGTTGGCGCCTAATGTCGTCGGCGCACTGTGCTGTAACGGGCTGGGCGTTACCCGAGGCACGGTCACCGGCAAGTTGCTGGCCGACTGGCTGGCGGGCGACAAGCACGAACTGATCGAGTTTTTGCTCAATGCCCCGGGGCCTTGTGCAAACCCGCCGCAGCCCTTGGTTTCCTTGGGCTTGAACGCCAACCTGATGTGGGGGCGGTTCCGCGCTGGCAAAGAAAGCTGATCGCTGCCTGAGTTAGACCAAAGAGCATTTTACGTCGGCGTTAGTTGGCCGGCACGGGCACGGCTTGCCCGAATTTTATGATCGAGATGCGTCGTCCGATCACCCGGGGCTGAAGGCAGTTTTCAGTTTCGCGGACACGCTCGCCTTGAAAATGTGCATGTAGCCGAAATGGCAGGAACAACAATGACAAATCCGAATGTTTCGATTGAAGATGTACCGATCAACAACTTCCACCAATTGCTGACCTTGCGTTCTGGCGGCGGTTCGTTCGTCGATGGCTATGTACTGAGCATCATTGGCGTGGCCATGGTGCAGATGTCTGCAGGCCTGAGCCTGAACAGTTTCTGGCAGGGCATGATCGCCGCTTCGGCGTTGATCGGCATTTTCTTCGGTGGTTTTTTCGGCGGTTGGCTAACCGACCGCTTCGGCCGCAAACGCGTGTTTTTCGTTGGCCCGACCCTGTTTATCCTGGCCTCGGTCGCGCAGTTCTGGGTGGAGTCGGCGCTGGTTCTGTTCCTGCTGCGGTTTGCCATCGGCATTGCCGTAGGCATCGAATACCCGGTTGCAACTTCGCTGCTGGTGGAGTTCCTGCCTAAGAAGAACCGTGGCCCGCGCCTAGCTACCCTGACGGTGTTGTGGTTTGCCGGCGCCGCTACCGCCTACCTGGCCGGTGAGGCCATCCTGCGCCAGGGTGGCGACGATGCCTGGCGCCTGGTGCTGGCCAGTGCGGCCGTCATTGGTGCGCTGCTGTTCGCCATCCGCCTGGGTACCCCGGAATCGCCGCGCTGGCTGATCAGCAAAGGCCGCTTGGCCGAGGCCGAGCAGGTGATCAAGCGCGTCTACGGCAACGGCTTTTCGCTGAAGAACCTGCCGGAAGAGCCCAAGGCCCGCAAGCTGTCATTCCTCAGCCTGCTGCACTCCGGCTACGGCAAACGCATGCTGTTCGTCACCATGTTCTGGACCTGCTCGGTGATCCCGGTATTCGCCGTGTACGCATTCGCCCCGAAAGTGCTGGGCGCGCTGAACCTGAAAGGTGACTGGGCATCGATCGGCTCCATCGCCATCACTTTCCTGTTCGTGGTGGGCTGCATCGTGGGCACCCGCCTGCTCAACACCCTCGGTCGGCGCACCACGCTGCTGCACAGCTTCTTCTGGTCGGGGCTGGCACTGCTGGGCCTGGGTGCCTTCAGCAATGGCAACGAGATGCTAATCCTGGTGCTGTTCGGTGCCTATGCCCTGTTCATCGGTGGCGCCCAAGTGCTGCAACTGGTGTACCCCAACGAATTGTTCCCTACCGAAATCCGTGCCGGCGCCGTGGGCGTGGGCACTTCCATGTCGCGGGTCGGTGCGGCAGTCGGCACCTGGCTGGTGCCCATCGCGCTCGACAGCTATGGCATCGGCGCCACCATGTATGCCGCTGCCGCCGTGACCTTTGTCGGCCTGGCCTTCTCGGTCGCCCTGGCCCCGGAAACCCGTTCGCTGAACCTGCAACAAGCGGCTTCGTTGAGCTGAAACCTTACGCCGCCGCGTGGTTGCGTGGCGACTCTTTACAACACTGAGCAACGCACTGGAGAACCTACCGTGAAATTCGAAGGCATCTACACCCCGGCAATCAGCCCGCTGGCTGCGGACGGCTCGATCGACAAGGCGGCGTTCGCCGAGGTCCTCGAATACCTGGTCGAGTCGAAAATCCACGGCGTCATCATTGGTGGCTCCACCGGCGAGTACTACGCCCACACCACCCAGGAGCGCATCGAGCTGGCCGCCCAGGCCAAGGACGTGCTCCACGGCCGCCTGCCGCTGATCGTCGGTACCGGTGGCATCCGCACCGAAGACGCCGTGGCTTTCGCCCAGCACGCCAAGGAGATCAAGGCTGACGCGCTGCTGGTCGGCACACCGCCGTACGCCCTGCCGACCCAACAGGAAATCGCCTTGCACGTCAAAGCGGTCGACGCCGCTGCCGACCTGCCGATCATGCTCTACAACTACCCGGGCCGCATGAGCGTAAGCATGGGCGAAGAGTTCTTCGATGCCGTGGCTGATGTGAAGAACATCGTCGCCATCAAGGAAAGCTCCGGCGACATGGCCCAACTGCACCGCCTGGCCATCCATCGCCCGAACATCCAGCTGTCGTGCGGCTGGGACGACCAGGCCCTGGAGTTCTTCGCCTGGGGCGCCCAGAGCTGGGTCTGCGCCGGCTCCAACTTCATTCCGCGTGAGCACGTGGCCCTGTACGAGGCCTGCGTGATCGAAAAGAACTTTGCCAAAGGCCGCAAGATCATGGCCGCCATGATGCCGCTGATGGACTACCTCGAAGGTGGCAAGTTCGTCCAGTCGATCAAGTACGGCTGCGCCCTCAATGGCTTGAGCACCGGTGGCGTGCGCAAGCCGCTGTACGACCTCGACGCTGGCGAGAAGCAGGAACTGCAACGTGTGGTCAGCGAACTGAAGGCCACCATCGCCCAGATCAAATAAGGAGGCTGGAAAAATGGCTGAATTGCTGAGCAAGGAACAATACGCGGCCATCGCCGCTGACCTGCAACTGCGCACCCAGGCATTCATCGACGGTGAATTCCGTGATGCCATCTCGGGCCGCACCTTCGTCACCACCAACCCAGCCACCGGCAAGCAACTGGCCGAAGTCGCCGCCTGTGACGTCAATGACGTCAACGTGGCCGTAGCGGCTGCCAAGCGTGTGTTCGAAGAGGGCACCTGGTCGAAGATGCAGCCGAACGACCGCAAGCACGTGTTGCAGAAGTTCGCCCAGCTGCTGGAAGACAACGCCCACGAACTGGCGGTGCTGGAAGCGCTGGACAGCGGCAAGCCGGTCAGCGAGTGCCAGACCGTCGATGTGCCGGAAACCATCCACACCATTCGCTGGCACGCCGAGCTGATCGACAAGATCTACGACGCCACTGCCCCGACCGGGAACGCTGCCGTGACCATGGTGGTGCGTGAAGCCATCGGCGTGGTCGGCCTGGTGCTGCCGTGGAACTTCCCGCTGCTGATGCTGGCCTGGAAGATCGCCCCGTCGCTGGCTGCCGGTTGCTCGATCGTGGTCAAGCCCGCCAAGGAAACCACCCTCAGCGCACTGCGCGTGGCCGAGCTGGCCCATGAGGCTGGTATTCCGGCCGCTGTGTTCAACCTGGTGCCTGGTGGTGGCCGTGAAGTGGGCGAGGCCATCGGCCGCCACATGGACATCCCGATGGTCAGCTTCACCGGCTCCACCGACACTGGCCGCCTGTTCCTGAAATACGCTGCCGAGTCCAACCTCAAGCGCATCGTCCTGGAGCTAGGTGGCAAGAACCCGGCCGTGGTCATGAACGACTGCGAAGACCTGGACGAAGTGGCCCAGTTCGTCACCGCCGGCGCGTTCTGGAACATGGGCGAGAACTGCTCTGCTTCTTCGCGCCTGATCGTGCACAAGGATGTGAAGGATGAGCTGCTGGGCCTGATGGCCAAGCACCTGAAGGACTGGAAACTGGGAGACCCGATGGACCCGGACAATCGCCTGGGCGCCATGGTCAGCAAGTCGCACTTCGAGAAGGTGAAGTCGTACCTGGAATACGCTGCCGAGCAAAAACTCAGCATTGTCCAGGGTGGCGAAACCGAGCAAGGCGTGTACGTGCAGCCGACCATCGTCGACAACGTAGGCCGCGACAACAAGCTGTTCGTGGAAGAAATCTTTGGCCCGGTGCTGAGCGTGACCAGCTTCGAGACCATTGATGAAGCCATCGAACTGGCCAACGACACCATCTACGGTCTGGCGGCTTCGGCGTACACCGGCAGTCTGCGCAATGCGTTGCGCCTGTCGCGTGAAATCCGCGCGGGTGTGGTCACGGTCAACTGCTTCGGCGAAGGTGACGTGACTACGCCGTTCGGTGGCTACAAAGAGTCTGGCTTTGGTGGGCGCGACAAGTCCATCTGGGCACACGACCAGTACACGGAGCTGAAGAGCATCTGGATCAACGCTTCGTGATCTGAGCAAGAGCGGTGCTGTTCTGACGGAGCTCAGCACCTGGCCGCCCTGTGCTGGCAGGGCTGGCCCTTTCGCAGCACAAGGCTGCTCCTACCGGGTTCACACTGCCCGCTGTTGTAGGAGCAGCCTTGCGCTGCGAAGAGGCCGGTCCCGCTGTCGCAGTGGCGGCCTTTTTATTTGAACTTGGGCCCCGAGCGGGTATTAAGCCCCTTGGCCAAGCGGTCATACAGCACCACATTCACCGTCGCCGCCAGGTTCATGCAGCCTTCGGTGGGGATGTAGATGGTTTCTTCGCACCACGCCCGGACCTCGGGGCTGAGGCTGCCGTCTTCCGGCCCGAAGATGTAGATGGCCCGGTCCGGGTGGGTATAGTCCGGCAGGGGGCGCGCACCTTCCACCAGCTCCACCGCCACCGGCGTACAGCCCAGCGGGATGATGCGCTGCAGGTCATCGATGCCGATCAGCGGGATGTCGTAGTGCACGCGCTTGGTGTCGGTGACGAAGTCACGCGCGCGTTCGTAGCGTTTGCCGGTGTAGAACACCGAATTGACGCCATAGCAGCCCGCAGCGCGCATCACCGAGCCGACGTTTTCTGCCGACTTGGGGTTGAACAGGCCGATGCAGCTGTATCGTTTGTTTGCCACGTACCGGGGCCCTTCGCGAAAAAAGCGCGATTATACGGGCTGCCCGGTAGTAGCGGGGGCCGAATCGATGGTCAGTCTTTCTTCAACATGCCCGCCAGCGCGGCGAACGGGTTGTGGGTGGCCTTGGCGATACTCGGCGTGCTGGTGGAGCCTTCGCTGAAGTACTGCTGGTCGGTGTAGCGCGAATGCTCGTTGTCATGGCAGTACAGGCATAGCAGCTCCCAGTTGGAGCCGTCCTGCGGGTTGTTGTCGTGGTTGTGGTCACGGTGGTGCACGGTCAGCTCGCTCAGGCGCTTGCCGGCGAATTCGCGGGCGCAGCGGCCGCACACGTGCGGGTACATTCTCAGGGCCTTGTCGCGGTAGCCCATTTCCTTGTCACGCTTGGCATCGGCCAGGATGCGGTCGAGGCGCGCGGTGGCGGCGGCGGAAGAGGTGGAGCTCATGGTGTTTCCTTTGTTCTGATCAGGCAAATGACGGTTATGGCATTGAGTCTAGCGCGCTTGCAGGGCAGGCGGACAGGCGAAAGCGGTGATTTAGGCGTAGCCTGTAAGCAGGTTCCCGACAGGAGGTTGCTGATGTTTCACGCGATCCTCACCGCGTTGTTGATGGCTGGCCTGCCCATGGCCGAAGCTGCCAGCACGCCACCACGACTCACTACGCCAGTGCCTGGTGCACCGGGTACGCCCACGCCCACGCCATACCCGCAGATAACCCCGAGTACACCGCCCAAGGCTTACGACAGCCAGCCGGGGGCGCCCTTGTTGCCGCCAATGCCAGTGCCCGGGCCGCCGAAGGACCAGCCATTGCCGGGGTTGCGCCAAGACCCGCCGAGGCCGGCGGCGCAGGATGATTGAGCATGAGCGGCCTGCGCCGGTCTTGTGGGAGCGGGCATGCCCGCGAACACCGGCGTAGCCGGTGCCAGGCACCGCGTTGAATGCTTCGCGGGCTTGCCCGCTCCCACAGGTATCGCGCAGGTGCTCAAACCTCCCTTCATGCGATACCTAATTCGCCAAACACGAACGCATATTCCAGAGCCACATCCTTCAACCCCTGGTACCGCCCGCTCATCCCGCCGTGCCCAGCCCCCATTTCGGTCTTGAGCAGCAGCAGGTTGTTGTCGGTCTTGCGCGTCCGCAAGCGCGCCACCCACTTGGCTGCTTCCCAGTACTGCACGCGGCTGTCGTTGTAGCCCGCTACCACCAGCATCGCCGGGTAGGCCTGCGCTTTTACATTCTCGTAGGGCGCATACGCCTTGATCCGCTCATACACCTCCGGCTCCTCCGGGTTGCCCCATTCGTCGTACTCGGTCACCGTCAGTGGCAGCTCGGGGTCGAGCATGGTGTTGAGCACGTCGACAAACGGCACTTCGGCAATCGCACAGCGGAACAGCTCGGGCCGCAGGTTCAGCACTGCGCCTATCAGCAGGCCGCCGGCGCTACCGCCGCTGATGGCCAGCCGCTCGGCAGTGGTCACGCCCTCGGCAATCAGGTGCTCGGCGCAGGCGATGAAGTCGCTGAAGGTGTTGGGCTTGTGCTCCTGCTTGCCGGCGCGGTACCAGGCTTCGCCCAGCTCGCCGCCGCCGCGCACGTGGGCGATGGCAAAGGCCACGCCGCGTTCCAGCAGGCTCAGGCGGGCATGGGAGAACCACGGGTCGAGGCTTTCGCCATAGGCGCCGTAACCGTACAGGTACAACGGCACGGTTTTGCCCAGGTCCTGGCGGCGACGCACCAGGCTGATCGGCACCTGGGTGCCATCCGCGGCGGTTGCCCACAGGCGCTCGCTCACATAGTCATCGGCATCGAACGCACCCAGCACCGGGGTTTCCTTGAGCACCGCCTGGGCGCCCGTGGCCAGCGCCAGCTGGCGCACCTGGGCTGGGCGGTTGAGCGCTTCGTAGCGCAGGCGTACGCGCGTGCTGGCGAACTCCAGGCTGTCTTGCACGTACAGGCTGTAGGCAGCGTCGGGGAGTTCCACGCGGTAGGCCGGCAGGCCTTGCGGGCGTACTTCGATGATCGGCAGGCCACCTTCGCGCAGGCTCAGGGTCAGGGCGCCGGCATTCAGGCTGAGGCCTTCGAGCATGATCGCATCGCGGTGTGCCACCAGCACCTGCCATTGTTCACGGCTGGGCACCGGTGTGACCGGGGCGTGGTACAGGGCGAAGTTGATACCGTCCTGGTTGGTGCGGATGAACCAGCGCCACTCGCCATCGAGCTGGCCATGGTCGGGGAAGTACTCATGGCCTTCGACACGCGGCGCCAGGCAGGTGAACGGCGCCTGCGGGGTTTCGGCGTCCAGTACCCAGGCCTCGCTGGTGGTCTTGCTGTTCAGCAGCAGCACCAGCTGGCACTCGGAACTGGTGCGGTAGCAGTGCAGGAAGAAGCGCCCGTCTGGTTCTTCGAACACGGTCTGCGCATCGTCGCTGCCCAGGGTGTGGCGGCGCAGCCGCCAAGGCCGGTGGGTGTCGTCCAGTTCGGCGAAGAACAGCGTCTGGCTGTCGTTGGCCCAGGTCAGGCTGCCGTCGCAGTCGTCGAAGGGCAGGGCGGTGATGCTGCCAGTGGCCAGGTCCTTGACGTACAGGGTGTAGATTTCATCGCCGCTGGTATCGAGGCTGTAGGCCAGCAGGCGGTGGTCGGGGCTGACGTTGAACGCCCCCAGCGACAGGAAGCCGCCATTGGCCAGGGCGTTGGGGTCGAGCAGCAGCTGCTCCTGGCTTTCATCGACGGTGTTCGAGTCGTCGGCCGGGCGCGGGCAGCGGTAGTGGCGTGGGTATTCGTCGCCTGCGGTGGTGCGGGTGTAATACAGGTAAGGGCCCCAGGGTGCCGGCAGCGACAGGTCGGTTTCCAGGATGCGGCCCTTGATCTCTTCGAACAAGTGCTCGCGCAACGGCGCCTGGTCGGCCAGGCAGGCTTCCTGGTAGGCGTTTTCGGCTTGCAGGTAGGCGAGTACCTCGGGGGTGTCGCGCTGCTGCAGCCAGGCGTACGGGTCGGCGGCGTTGTCGGCGTGGGCGATGGGCGGCTGAGGCTTGTTGGGCATTGGTGATCTCTTGGCTAGGGACAGGCAAACACTGTCTGCGCCCGGAAAAGTGTTTATCATAGGCATCTCTTTGCCTGGCTTGCACGAACACCATGACCGAGAACGACTACACCTTCGCCTGGGGCCTGTACGCCGTGGCCGCCCTGGGCTGCCTGCTGGTGGCCTTCAAGGTCACCAGCTGGATGTGGCGCTGGCTGCGCGAACCGCTGCGGGTGGTGCTGGCCGTGCTGCTGCTGACCCCGACCGTGGTCGACCCGGTCAAGGACAGCTTCGCCCCGGCCATCGCCATCACCGCCCTGGATGTCGCCTTCAAGGTCGGCAACAACGCCTGGCGTGCGGTGTCCGACTTCGCCATGTACGGCATGATTGCCTTCGGCCTGTATTTCCTCTTCGTGCTGCTGCGCTGGCCGCTGGAAAAGCGCGCCCGCGAGCGCCGTGCGCAAGCCGAGGACGCCGCCAAGCGCCAGGCGGACGAGGATAACCAGGTCGGCGGGCAAGCCCCCTTGGCCGCCGAGCGCGGCGACCGTTACCGCGACGACCCACGCCCTGCCGCACCCCGCGGCAATGGCCGGGTCGAGCCCCGTCTGTAAACGGAGGAGACACGCCAGTGTGCGAACTGCTGGGCATGAGTGCCAACGTCCCCACCGACATCGTTTTCAGCTTCACCGGCCTGATGCAGCGCGGTGGCCGTACCGGCCCGCACCGTGATGGCTGGGGCATCGGCTTCTACGAAGGCCGTGGCCTGCGCCTGTTCCAGGACCCGGCCGCGAGCAGCGAGTCGGAAGTGGCCAACCTGGTGCAGCGCTACCCGATCAAGAGCGAAGTGGTAATTGGCCATATCCGTCAGGCCAACGTCGGCAAGGTCTGCCTGTCCAACACCCACCCGTTCGTGCGGGAAATGTGGGGCCGCAACTGGTGCTTCGCGCACAACGGGCAATTGGGCGACTTCAAGGGCCTGGCCAGCTTCTACCGGCCGGTGGGCGACACCGACAGCGAAGCGGCTTTCTGCGACCTGCTCAACCGCATCCGCAGTGCCTTCCCCGAGCCGGTGCCGGTGGAACAGCTGCTACCGGTGCTGGTCGAAGCTTGTGCCGGCTACCGTGGCCTGGGCGTGTTCAACTGCATGCTCAGCGACGGCGACTGGCTGTTCTGCTTCTGCTCGACCAAGCTGGTGCACATTACCCGCCGTGCGCCGTTTGGTGCCGCGCGGTTGAAGGATGTCGACCTTATCGTCGATTTTCATACCGAAACCACCCCCAACGACGTGGTCACGGTGATTGCCACCGAGGCCCTGACCGAGAACGAGACCTGGCACCGCTACGAGCCGGGTCAATGGGCCCTGTGGCGGCACGGCGAGTGCGTGGCGCACGGCCAGAGCTAAGGACGCTGCATGTTCAGAAGTTACCTGCGGTTGCTGCTGTTCACCTTCGGCCTGCTGGCCGGTATCCAGGTCCCGGGGCTGGTCAAGGACTATAGCCAGCGGGTGGAGGCGCACCTGTTCGAATCGCGCGAGGCGCTTGATGGGTTCCGGCAAACCGCCGAGCGCTTCTTCAAGGGCGACTTGCAGGCGTTGCTGCAGCATTACCGCAGCAGTGACGACCCGGTGTTCAATAGTGATGCCAACAGCATCGAAAGCCTGATGATCCGCAACCAACTGCTGGAAAACGAATGGCAGGCGCTGCAAGGGCCTTGGGCCCAGCGTACCTGGCATGTGCTGGTGCAGGCCGACCCGCAGCTGCGCGAAGAAACGCTCAATGGTTACAGCTACCAGATCCTGCTGGTGCCCGAGGCGATTGGCTGGGGTGTAGGCGCGGGGTTTGTGCTGGCCTTCGTGGTCGAAAGCCTGGTGCTGGGGCTTGGCTGGGTGATCCTGGGCGGGCGGCGCAGGGCGGTGAAAGAAAGCTGGCGCTGACGCCTTACTAAATCAGTTTGTACGCAGCCCCAGCAATTTGTGCATCGCTGCTGAACCCCTGGGGGCTGCTGTGCAGCCCTTTCGCGGCACAAGGCCGCTCCTACAAGGGCCGAGTCAGCCTGTGAGAAGTGGGGCGGTTGAAATCGGTTAGACCCAGCACTCCGCTGCCCCCTGCGGCGGCCTTGAGCCTGCAGGAAACACGCGGCAAACAGCTGCAGGCGCGGTAAGGTAGGCCTATGAACAACAAGGGAGACCGCGTGGTGGAACGCCTGCTACTCAATTGCGACATGGGCGAGAGTTTCGGCAGCTGGCGCATGGGCCTGGATGCCGAGGTAATGCCCTACATCGATTGCGCCAACATTGCCTGTGGCTACCACGCCGGCGACCCCGGCATCATGCGCCGCACCGTGGCCTTGGCGCTGGAGCATGGCGTGACTGTCGGCGCGCACCCCGCCTACCCGGACCTGGTCGGCTTCGGCCGCCGCTCCATGGCCTGCAGCCCCGAGGAAATCCGCGACCTGCTGCACTACCAGATTGGTGCGCTGGACGGCATCTGCAAAGTGCTGGGTGGCCGCGTGGCTTATGTGAAGCCCCATGGCGCGCTGTACAACGACATGATGGCCGACCCGCTCAAGCTGCGCACCGTGCTGGAAGCTGTGGCGGCCTACGACGGCAACCTGCCTCTGATGCTGATGGCCACCGCCGACAACCGCGCCGCTCAGGCACTGGGCGATGAAATTGGCGTGCCGCTGTGGTTCGAGGCGTTCGCCGACCGCGCCTACACTGCCAGCGGCCACCTGGTGTCGCGCCGTTTGCCTGGCGCGGTGCATCACGACCCGGTGCTGGTGGTGGAGCAAGCGGTGCGCCTGGCCCGAGGCGATACGCTGGTGGCGGACGATGGCAGCGCCCTGCGCCTGCAGGCCAGCACCCTTTGCGTGCATGGCGACAACGACAGTTCGGTGGCGGCGGTGCGGCAGATACGCCAGGCCTTCGACGCGCTGGAGCCGCAATGAAAGCGCGTATCGAAGTGGTGGCCATCGACAGCCTGATGGTGCGCCTGTTCGACCGTATCGACGAGGCCAACATGCCGTGGATGCTCGCCGCTAGCCAGCGCCTGAGCGCCGTGTTCGGCGAGCACCTGCTGGACCTGGTGCCGTCCTACACCACGCTGATGGTGCAGTTCGACCTGCCGCCAGGCGAGGCGAGGGCGCTGATCAACCAGGCGCTGGAGGGTTTGCAGCCAGACACCGGCAGCGGCAGCCGGCACCACGAGATCCCGGTGTGGTACGACGCCAGCGTCGGCCCTGAACTGCCTGTGCTGGCGGCCCGCAGCGGGTTGAGTGAAACCGAGGTTGTGCGCTTGCACAGCGAACGTGATTATCCCGTGTTCGCCCTGGGCTTCGCCCCCGGTTTCGGTTTCATGGGCCTGGTCGACGAACGCCTGGCCAGCCCACGCCTGAGCACCCCGCGCAAGCGGGTGGCGGCGGGTAGCGTGGGCATCGCCGAGCGCCAGACGGCGGCGTATCCGGCGGTATCGCCGGGTGGCTGGAACCTGATCGGGCGCACGCCGGTGCGCCTGTTCGACCGTGAGCGTGACGGCTACAGCCTGTTGCAGCCCGGTGACCGGGTGCGTTTCGTGGCGGTTTCGCGCAGCGAGTTCTTGGCGTTGGGCGGCGATGTGGAGGCACAAGGATGAAGCAATTGAAGATCGAGGCCAGCACGCCGCTGTGCCAGTTGCAGGATGCTGGCCGCTTTGGCGTGCGTCACCTGGGCGTGACCCAGGGCGGCGCGCTGGACTGGGTGGCCATGCACTGGGCCAACTGGCTGCTGGGCAACCCGTTGGGGGCCCCGGTGGTCGAGGTGGCGCTGGGTGGCTTTGGCGTGGTGGCCGAACAGGATTGCGTGCTGGCCCTGGCCGGTGCCGACCTGGATGCCCGAGTCGATGACCAGCCTGTCGCGCCCTGGCGCAGCTTTGCCCTGGGCAAGGGCCAGCGCTTGACCCTGAAGCAGCCAAAGCAGGGCGTGCGGGCTTATCTGGCGGCACCGGGCGGGTTCCTGGGCGAAGATGTACTGGGCAGTTGTGCCACGGTGGTACGTGAAGCACTGGGGGGCATTGGTGGCCAGGGTGCGGCGCTGGCTAAAGGCCAGGCGTTAGCGTTTACCGGTAGCGATACAACCCTGCGCGAGGTGCCGCAAGCGCTGCGCCCGCAGTACGCAGAAAAGCCTGTGCTCGACCTGGTGATGGGCGCACAGATCGGTGACTTCAGTGGTACCAGCCTGTTCGAAGCCTTCAACCGGGAGTGGACGCTGGACAGCCGGGCTGACCGCATGGGCATTCGCCTGTTGGGGCCGCAGCTGGTTTACCTGGGGGCGCCGATGATTTCTGAAGGGATACCGCTGGGGGCGGTGCAGGTGCCGCCGGATGGGCAGCCGATTGTGTTGCTCAATGATCGCCAGACCATTGGCGGGTATCCGCGGCTGGGGGCGTTGACACCGTTGGCGCTGGCGCAACTGGCGCAGTGCATGCCGGGGGCGGTGGTGCGGTTCAGGGCGGTGGTGCAGGATGAGGCCTGGCGGGAGCACCAGGTTTACCTGGGCCGTTGGTTGTAAGGCTGCTGGCCCTTTCGCGGGCTTGCCCGCTCCCACAGGTATTCCACAAACCTCAGGGTCTGTGGTGCACCTGTGGGAGCGGGCGAACCCGCGAAAAGGCCGGCACCGGCAACATCACTTGGACAGGTAGCGCATCCCTTCTTCCAGCCCCTGCAAGGTCAGCGGGTACATCTTGTCCTCGATCAGGTCGCGCACCAGATGGGTCGATGCGGTGTAGTCCCAGGCCTGCTTGGGGTACGGGTTGATCCAGATCACCTTCTTGAACTTCTCCATGAAACGCTGCAGCCACACATACCCGGCCTCTTCGTTCCAGTGCTCCACGCTGCCGCCCGGCTGGGTGATTTCGTAGGGCGCCATGGCCGCATCGCCGACGAACACCACTTTGTAGTCGTCGCCATACTTGTGCAGCAGGTCGAAGGTGGAATAGCGCTCCGAGGTGCGGCGCAGGTTGTTCTTCCACACCGACTCGTACACACAGTTGTGGAAGTAGTAGTACTCCAGGTGCTTGAACTCGGTCTTGCAGGCCGAGAACAGCTCTTCGCAAACCTTGATGTGGGCGTCCATCGAGCCGCCGATGTCGAACAGCAACAGCAGCTTTACCGTATTGCGCCGCTCGGGGCGCATCTGGATGTTCAGCAAGCCGGCGTCCCGCGCGGTATGGTCGATGGTGCCGTCGATATCCAGCTCTTCGGCGGCGCCTTCCCGGGCGAACTTGCGCAGCCGGCGCAGGGCCAGCTTGATGTTGCGCGTGCCCAGTTCAACCTGGTCGTCGAGGTTCTTGTACTCGCGCTGGTCCCACACCTTTACCGCCTTGCCCTGGCGTTTGCCTGCCTCGCCCACGCGGATGCCTTCGGGGTTGAAACCACCCGAGCCGAACGGGCTGGTGCCGCCGGTGCCGATCCACTTGTTACCGCCGGCGTGGCGTTCCTTTTGCTCCTCAAGGCGTTTCTTGAATTCCTCGATCAGCTTGTCCAGGCCACCCAGGGACTGGATCTGCGCACGCTCTTCATCCGTGAGCGAACGTTCGAACTCCTTGCGCAACCAGTCTTCGGGGATCAGCGCCTCGATGTGTCGGTCGAGGTTTTCCAGGCCTTTGAAGTAGGCAGCAAAGGCCCGGTCGAACTTGTCGAAATGGCGTTCGTCCTTCACCAGGATGGCGCGCGCGAGGTAGTAGAATTCGTCCATGTCGGCGAACACCACATGCTTTTGCAGGGCCTGGTGAAGGTCCAGCAACTCGCGTACCGACACCGGCACCTTGGCCGCGCGCATTTCATTGAACAGGTTGAGCAGCATGGCCCGGCTCCTGTCAGCGGTTGCCGCGCCGGCTCATGAAGGCCAGGCGCTCCAGCAGCTGCACGTCTTGCTCGTTTTTTACCAGCGCGCCGGCCAGCGGCGGGATGGCCTTGGTCGGATCGCGCTCGCGCAGTACGGCTTCACCGATGTTGTCGGCCATCAGCAGCTTGAGCCAGTCGACCAGCTCGGAGGTGGACGGTTTTTTCTTCAGGCCCGGCACCTTGCGCACGTCGAAGAACACATCCAGGGCTTCGCTGACCAGCGACTGGCTGATGTTCGGGTAGTGCACGTCGACGATCTGCTGCAGCGTGGTGCGGTCGGGGAAGGCGATGTAGTGGAAGAAGCAGCGGCGCAGGAAGGCGTCCGGCAGCTCTTTTTCGTTGTTGGAGGTAATAATGATGATCGGGCGTTGTCTGGCCTTGATGGTCTCGTCGATTTCGTAGACGTAGAACTCCATCTTGTCCAACTCTTGCAGCAGGTCGTTGGGGAACTCGATGTCGGCCTTGTCGATTTCGTCGATCAGCAGGATGACCCGCTCATCAGCCTCGAAAGCCTCCCACAGCTTGCCCTTTTTCAGGTAATTGCGCACATCGTGCACCTTGTCCACGCCCAGCTGCGAGTCACGCAGGCGGCTGACCGCGTCGTACTCGTAGAGGCCCTGGTGGGCCTTGGTGGTGGACTTGATGTGCCAGGTGATCAGCCGCGCGCCGAACGAGGCCGCCAGCTGCTCGGCAAGCATGGTCTTGCCGGTGCCGGGCTCGCCCTTGACCAGCAGCGGGCGTTCGAGGGTGATGGCCGCGTTTACCGCCAGTTTCAGGTCGTCTGTGGCGACGTAGTCGCGGGTGCCTTCGAACTTCATGGGTCTGTCCTCTGCCGTATGCCTGTCAGGGCCTCTTCGCGGGCGTGCCCGCGAAAGGCCCAACACCTGTTTTCGATTTGTTACCGACTATAACGCGGGGTTGAGCGGCTGCAAACGCAGACCGGGTATTCAGTCCCTGAATGCCCCGTCACGCCGCCTCAGTCGGAATCCGGCGCGCCTCGCTCGTATCGGGCATTGAACGCCTGGATAAACCCGTTGCGCAGGATTTGCAAAAACGCCTCGAAGGCGCTGATATCCTGCTTGCGCACACTGCCACTGAGCTCCACCCGGGTGGCGAACTGGTTTTTCGGCTGGTTCTTCAGCACCGTCTCGGTCGCCCCCACCACCGCTTCCCACACCGAGCGGAAGAAGCCCTTGTCCTTTTCCTCGACGTCCTGTTGCCAGTCGAATACATCGACGTCACGCAGCAGCGGCTTTATGTAGCCGTTAAGCCGACCGTTTTCCGCCTGCGCCTCGATGACCACGTCCCCATGCCCGGCATTGAAGTCAAATTTGCCATAGGCGCTGGCGAAGTCGTTCAGTTTGCGCAGCTCGATGCCGGTGGCGCGCAGCCTGAATTCGAAGTCATCGAAATCACTGAACGGGTCGAACGTGGCACGGCTTTCTACCTTCGCATCGCCCGCGATCAGTGCAGTACCTTCAAAACTCGCATCGCGACGGCCTTTGGGGTCACGGACATTGGTCAGGTTGCGAATGTTGGCGTTCAGCCGGGTGGCCTTCAGGTCGACCGGTGGCTTGGAGTTGAAGTTGCGGAACGTCAGCACGCCGTTGTCGATACGCACTTCGTTGAGTGTGATGGGCAGCAGTTTCTCCAGTTGCTGGCGCCAGTCGGTACCCCGGCCGGTCTGCGACGCCTGCTTGCTGCCACCGTCGACGAAGTTCAGCTCCGGGCGCACGAAGGTCACCTCGGCCACCACGGCCTTGTCGTACCACAGCGAATGCCAGCTCACCGAAAGGTCGATCAGCGGCGCGTCCAGAAACGGTACCGGCACCTTGCCGCTGGTCTTGACGATCTTCAGGCCGTTGATCTGGTACGCGCCGCGCCACCAGGCCAGGTCCACATCGGCCACCTGGCCACGGTAATCGCCCATGTCGGCCAGTTTTTCGTTCAGGTAGTTGCGCACCAGGTAGGGCAGGGCAAGGTGCAGGGCCACCAGCAGCACGACCAGGCTGCCCAGGCCGATCAGCGGCCAGCGATAACGGGCTCTCATCGGGACGTCTCCAAGGCGGGATGTGCGGTTGACCGCAACACGCCCAGCCGAGTTCGAACAGGCTTTACGGGCCACCGGTCGGGGCTTACCCTTTAGGTCTTTCCCGCTGTTTTTCATGCCAAGGACTCCTGCCATGAGCCGTATCTTTGCAGACAACGCCCATTCCATCGGTAACACGCCGCTGGTGCAGATCAACCGCATCGCCCCGCGTGGCGTAACCATCCTGGCCAAGATCGAAGGGCGCAACCCGGGTTATTCGGTCAAATGCCGCATCGGCGCGAACATGGTCTGGGACGCGGAGAGCAGCGGCAAGCTCAAGCCGGGCATGACCATCGTCGAGCCCACCTCAGGCAACACCGGTATCGGCCTGGCCTTCGTCGCCGCCGCACGGGGCTACAAGCTCATGCTGACCATGCCAGCCTCCATGAGCCTGGAGCGCCGCAAGGTGCTGAAGGCGCTGGGTGCCGAACTGGTGCTGACCGACCCGGCCAAAGGCATGAAAGGTGCCATCGAGAAGGCCAACGAAATCGTCGCCTCCGACCCGGCCCAGTATTTCCTGCCGGGCCAGTTCGAAAACCCGGCCAACCCGGCCATCCACGAAAAAACCACCGGCCCGGAAATCTGGAACGACACCGACGGTGCCGTCGACGTACTGGTGGCGGGCGTGGGCACGGGCGGCACCATCACCGGCGTGTCGCGCTACATCAAGCACACCCAGGGCAAGGCCATCCTGTCGGTGGCTGTGGAGCCCGTGGCTTCGCCGCTGATCAGCCAGACCCTGGCCGGCGAAGAACTCAAGCCCAGCCCGCACAAGATCCAGGGCATCGGCGCCGGCTTCGTGCCAAAAAACCTCGACCTGTCGATTGTCGACCAGGTCGAAACGGTGACCGACGAAGAGTCCAAGGCCATGGCCATTCGCCTGATGCAGGAAGAGGGCATTCTTTGCGGGATTTCCTGTGGTGCGGCAATGGCCGCCGCCGTGCGCCTGGCCGAAAAACCGGAAATGCAGGGTAAGACCATCGTCGTAATCCTGCCCGATTCGGGCGAGCGTTACCTGTCGAGCATGTTGTTCAGCGACATGTTCAGCGAGCAGGAAAACCAGCAGTAATCGGCCTTGCCGCTGACCCTGCGCAACAATCGGCGGCCTGGTTTATTGCAAAATCTTCATGAATGCGATCCCGCCCGGGTTGTTTTTACCGGGGCGGGATCGGTTTATGATGGCAGGATGATTTTCAGGAGAGCAGGTGGCGCAGCCCTGGCTCTTCCCCAAGGAGTGAAAGCATGACCTTTTCCTTTGCAGCCAAGGCGGGCGTCTTGCTGGTGTTTTTCGGCAGCGTGCTGTTCGTGCACCTGCGCGGCAAGGCCCGCCTGCCGGTGTTGCGCCAGTTCGTCAACCATTCGGCGCTGTTTGCCCCGTACAACGCCTTGATGTACCTGTTTTCCGGTGTGCCGTCCAAGCCCTACCTGGACCGTCAGCGTTTCCCTGAGCTGGACGTGCTGAAGGACAACTGGCAGGACATCCGCGAAGAGGCCATGCGCCTGTTCGACGAAGGCTACATCCGCGCCGCCGAAAAGGACAACGACGCCGGCTTCGGTTCGTTCTTCAAGAAAGGCTGGAAGCGTTTTTACCTGAAGTGGTACGACAAACCGCTGCCTTCGGCTGAAGCACTGTGCCCGCGCACTGTCGAGCTGGTCAGCAGCATCCCCAACGTCAAGGGCGCGATGTTTGCGCTGCTGCCCGGCGGCAGCCACCTGAACCCGCACCGCGACCCGTTCGCAGGCTCGCTGCGCTACCACCTGGGCCTGTCCACGCCGAACTCCGATGCTTGTCGCATCTACGTCGATGGCCAGGAATACGCCTGGCGTGACGGCGAGGACGTCATGTTTGACGAAACTTACGTGCACTGGGTCAAGAACGAGACCGACGTTACCCGGGTGATCCTGTTCTGTGACATCGAGCGCCCGCTGAGCAGCTCGCTGATGACCCGCATCAACCGCCAGGTCAGTGCCTTCCTCGGCCGCGCCACCGCGCCGCAGAACACCGACGACGAGCGCGTGGGCGGCATCAACCAGGCGTACGCCTGGAGCAAGCGGTTCAGCAATAAAATCAGCACCCACGTGAAGCAGTTCAAGCGCGCCAACCCCAAGGCCTACCGCGTGCTGCGGCCGGTGCTGGCGGTGGTGGTGGCATACGCGTTGTATCGCTGGTTGTTCTGATTCTGCGAATGGGGGCGCAAAACGCCCCCACTCTTTTCTCAGGCCGGCTCCAACGCCTCGACTATCTTCCCACGGCTAAGGTGCACCACCTTGTCCGCCGTATCGAAATACCGGTCGTCATGCGAGATCACGATGATGGTCTTGCCCAACCGCTTCAGGTCCGGCAGCAGCTCGGTGTAGAACACCCGGCGGAAGGTCGGGTCCTGGTCCGCCGCCCATTCATCGAACACCAGCACCGGCCGCCCGTCCAGCCAGGCATTGACCAGCGCCAGGCGCTTGCGTTGGCCGGTCGACAGGTCGGTGGTGGTAAAGGCGCCATCACGCACGCTGACCTTGTGGGCGATCTCCAGCCGTTCCAGGTAGCGTGTGGCATCGCTGGGCAGGCTGTGCTCGTGCTCTGGCAGGTCTTCGAACAGGTAGTAATCGGCGAACACAGTGGTAAACAGCTGGCGGTAGTCGTCCAGTCCCTCCGGGCCGACAGCCTTGCCGTTCAGGCGCACTTCGCCGCGCTGCGGGGTGTACAGGCCCAGCAGCAGCTTGATCAGCGAGGTCTTCCCGCAGCCGTTTTCACCGACGATGAACAGGATTTCGCCCGGCTCGATGCTCAGGTTCACCGGCCCCACGCGAAATGGCTCGTTGCCGTCCACTGGCGGGTAGGCGTATTCGACGTCGTGCAGTTCCAGGTGCGCCGTAGCCGTGGCTTCACGCTTGACCGGCGGCTCCAGCAGCAGGTGCGGCTCGGGCGACGAAAAGCGCTCGGCCAGGTCGGCAATGCGGCGGAAAGCCACCTGGGCGCGGCCAAGGATTGGCAGGTTGCCGATCAGCGTCTCCAGTGGGCCTTTCATGTACAGCAGCACCAGCACGAAACCGCTCATCACTGCCGGGTCGTTGCTCGGCCATAGCGATTGAAGGGCCAGGGTAAGGCCGATGACCACGAAGAACAGCATCGAACCCAGGCTCTTGGCCACCACGAAGATGTTGATGGCACGGATGTGGGTGTCGGCGATGAAGTCGGCGGTGCCCTGGATATTACGGGTGAGCATGGCATGGCGGCGGCGGCGGTCGATGCGCAGCTCCTTGGCGCCTTCAGCGATGGCCGAGTAGTGCTTCTGCAGGTTGTCTTCGGCATCGCGAGCGGCGTTGAAGCCGGCCAGGCCTTTTTGCCGGGCGATGTACTGCACACCACTGCCGATGCCGATGGCCACCAGGGTGATGACGAAGATCGGCCACGACAGCCAGGCCAGGTAGGCCATGCAGCCGGTCACCGTGGTCAGCGAGATGGCCAATGGGGCGAAGGCGAAGGCGAAATCGCTGATGGTATCGACGTCACGGGTCAGCACCGGGATCAGGCGGTGAGTGCGGTAGCGTTCGATCTGTTCGATCGGCGCCGACAGCACTTTGGCACCCAGGTCCTTGCGCAGGCGGGCAATCACTTTCTGGCCGACGTAGTTGGTGCCGCTATCGGCCGCCACGCTGCTGACCAGGGCCAGTACGCACAGGCCGGCGAAGGCCAGGATCACACCCTGGCTCATGCCGCCGTCAGCGTGCAGGCCTTGGTTGACGGTAGCCAGCAGGGCAGTCACGGCGAGGCCACCGAGCATGCCCAGCAGCACCGACACGATTACCGCAGGGCGGTAGGGTTTGAGCAGGCCCAGCAATTCGCGGATGGCCCCGGGAGAGGAGGTTTTCATGAAGCGTGATCTCGCTGGTGAGGTGGGGGCGGGGTCAGCTGCCAAGGGTCAGGGTGCCCTTCATCAAGGTGCTGTGGAACGGGAAGGAACAGTAGAAGCTGTAGTCGGTACCGGTCTTCAGCGACCGGGTGTCGAGGGTGACGCTGTCCTTTTCGCCGCCGCCGATCAGGCGAGTGTGGGCGATGACCCGGGTGTCGCCAGGTTTCACATAGCCCTGCGCCTCGCCGGCCTTCTGGCCGTCATCCAGCACGCCTTGCATGTCGGCTGCGGTGCTCAGCACCCAGTTGTGACCCATGACGTTCTTTGGCATGTCACCGGGGTGGGTGAGGGTGACGGTGAACGAGGTGCACGCCTTGGGTACGGTGATGGCGGCCTTGTCGAAGGTCATCTGGTCGGTGCCATGGATTTCCACGGCGCATTGCTCCGCCGACCAGGCGGCAGGGGCCGCGGCAAGCAGGGCGAGGAGCAGAAGCTGGCGAGTCATGTACGGTTCCTGGGCGATAAAAGGGTCACATCGTTCAGACGAACCGGCGCGGCTGCGCTTTACCTGCGTGTGCTGCCCTGGTGAATTTCCCGCTGGCCCGCTCGTTCATCTAGTCAGGCGCCGCCATGGCGCAAAACCCGATTACGCCGCCAAAGCGGCCCTGGCTTGAGGTGACCGTACATGAGTGAACTGCTGAGCTTTGCCATCGAACCCCTGGACGCCACGCGCGGCAACCTGCCGCTGCTGGTGCGCGCACCGGAGCCGGGGGTTGACCTGCTGGAGGCCTTTGCCGAATTGCAGCCGCTGGTGGACCGGCACCTGCTGCAGGCGGGTGGCATCCTGTTCCGCGGGTTCGAGGTAGGTGGCGCCGAAGCCTTCCGTCAGTTTGCCGCCTCTTTCGGGCACCCGCTGCTCAATTACGAGTTTGGCTCCACGCCACGCAGCAACGTGACAAAGGGCGTTTACACCTCAACGGAGTACCCCGCGCACCAGAGCATCCCGCTGCACAACGAGCAGGCCTACACCCTGGAATGGCCGATGAAGATCTGGTTCTACAGCGTGATCCCCGCCGAGACCGGTGGCGAGACGCCGATTGCCGACAGCCGGGAGGTGTACCGGCGCATGCCGGTGCGCATTCGCCAACGTCTGGAAGAGAAAGGGCTGATGTACGTGCGCAACTACGGTAACGGCCTGGACGTGGAGTGGTCGCAAGTGTTCAACACCGAAGACCCGCGCCAGGTCGAGGCCTACTGCCGGGCGCATGCCATCGAGTGTATCTGGAAGGACGACGGCGAGCTGCGCACCCGCCAGCGTTGCCAGGTGGTGGGGCGCCACCCCGTGACCGGGGACAATGTGTGGTTCAACCAGGCGCACCTCTTTCATGTGTCGAACCTGCAACCAGAAGTGCGTGAGTCGCTGATGGACATCGTCGAGGAAGAGGACCTGCCGCGCAACGTGTACTACGGCGACGGTACGACCATCGAAGATTCGCTACTCGATGAAGTGCGCGGGGTGCTGGATGACTGCACCATCAGTTTCCCTTGGCTGGCGAATGATGTGCTGATGCTCGACAACATGCTCGCGGCGCATGCGCGGTCGCCGTTTACCGGCAAGCGCAAGGTGGTGGTAGCGATGGCCGAGGGGTATTCCGAACTGCTGCGCTGAAGGGCTCTGAGGTACCGTGTTCCTGCAGTGTTATCACTGTCCTCAGGAACGATGCAGGACCTGTGGGAGCGGGTTCACCCGCGAAGAATCCAGCGCGGAGAATGGCACCGGCTTTGCCGGTGTTCGCGGCTGAAGCCGCTCCCACAGTGATTGCGTCAACTTTTAGAGTCTCGGCAAGCCCGTTCTCCGCTGCCCCCCTAAATCAGCCCCCCATGCCTTCGTCTGACAGTTACCGCTCGACTGCCAGGACACCGCTCGACATGAATGCTGATCAAACGCTCAAGCTCGCCCGCCGCTTCATCGAACTCAGCCCCGACAAGCGCCGCCTGTTCCTCAAGGCGCTGCAGGGCGAGGGCATGGACTTTTCCGTGCTGCCGATCGCGCCCGGTGTGGAAGTAGCTGAGCGCGACCAGCTATCGTACGCCCAGCGGCGCATGTGGTTCCTCTGGCAGCTCGACCCGCAGGGCGCGGCGTACAACCTGCCCATGGCTGTGCGCTTGCATGGCACGCTGGACCTGGCTGCCCTGCAGCACGCCTTCGACGCCCTGATCGCCCGTCACGAAACCCTGCGTACCCGGTTCGTCGCCGATGGCGATGACGTACGCCAGCAGGTCGATGCGGTCGCTGCCCCGTTGCAGCTGCGCCAGGATGCCCTGGCCGAACTGGATGAAAGTGCCCGCCAGGCCGCTGTCGAGTCCATCGCCGAAGCCGAGGCGCTGACCCCGTTTGACCTGGCCAGCGGCCCGCTGCTGCGTGTGCGCCTGCTGCAACTGGACCCGCAAGATCACGTGTTGCTACTGACCCTGCACCATATCGTCGCCGACGGTTGGTCGATGAACGTGCTGATCGACGAGTTCCTGCGCCTGTACGACGCCGCCGTGGCGGGTACCGACGCCACCCTTGAGCCGCTGCCAATCCAGTATCGCGACTATGCCCTGTGGCAGCGCAGCTGGCTGGAAGCCGGAGAACAGGAGCGCCAGCTGGCTTACTGGCAAGCCCGTCTGGGTGATGACCATTCACCGCTGGAACTGCCATTGGACCGCACACGCCAGGGCCGGCCCAGCTACCGGGGCGCACGCCACGAGTTCCCCATCGCCACAGACGTCGCCGAGCGCTTGCGCGGTGTGGCGCGCAAGCACAACGTCACCCTGTTCATGATCCTGCTGGCTGCCTTCAAGCTGCTATTACAGCGCTACAGTGGCCAGGCAACGATCCGCGTCGGCGTCCCCATCGCCAACCGCAACCGTGCCGAAGGCCAGGGCCTGATCGGCTGCTTCATCAATACCCAAGTGCTGCACACCGAGATCGACCCGCTGCTGGACATCACTGGGCTGCTGCAGCGCGTGCGCGAGACCGCTTTGGGCGCGCAAAGCCACCAGGACCTGCCGTTCGAGCAGTTGGTCGAGGCCCTGGAGCTGCCGCGCAGCACCGAGAGCCCGTTGTTCCACGTACTGTTCAACCACCAGGCCCAAGTGGCTGATGTGCAGGCCATCGAAACCCGTTCGGGCCTGACCCTGGCGCCGATCGCGCTGGAAAAGCACACCGCCCGCTTCGACCTGGCGCTGGACACCCACGAACGCGCCGGGCAGTTGCACGCGGCTTTTACCTACGCAACGGATGTGTTCGACACCACTACCGTCGAAGCCTTGGGCATACAGTGGCTGGCCTTGGTGCAAGCGCTGGCTGATGAAACCGGTGGTGCTGTAGGTGAGCTGGCATTGCCGGGCCTGGCCGTTGCCCACAGTGAGCCGAAGCCGGTCGAGGCAACCTTGCCGGTGCTCCAACGCTTTGCCGCTGCCGCCAGCAGTCACCCCGAACGTACGGCGGTAATGGCCGCGGGCGAGCAAGCCAGTTTTGCCGAGCTCGATGCCCGTGCCGAAGCTATTGCCGGCCGCTTGAACCAGGCCGGGGTAGGGCCGGACACGCTGGTCGGCGTGTTGGCCGACCGCAGCGTTGGCATGCTTGCCAGCATCCTTGGCGTGCTCAAGGCCGGTGGCGCATACCTGCCACTTGAGCCTGAACAGCCGCCCGAACGCCTGCACTACATGCTGGCCGACAGCGGCACGCGCTTGGTGCTGGCCCCCGGTAGCTGGCAGGCCGAACTTGCCGATGGCGTGCAGCGCATCGACTGGGTGCAGACGGGTAACGTCCGTGCCGTTCGCCTGGCGCCCGAGCCGGCCAACCTGGCCTATGTGATCTACACCTCTGGCACCACCGGGCAACCCAAGGGCGTGGCGATCAGTCACGGCGCTCTGGCCAACTACGTGGATGGCATCGCCGCGCGCCTGCCGGTCGAACGCATCCGCAGCATGGCCCAGGTCTCGACGCCGGCTGCCGACCTGGGCCACACCATGCTGTTCGGCGCACTGTGCGGTGGCCACACCCTGCACATGCTGTCACGCCAGCAGGTGCTGGATGCCGAAGGCTTCGCCGCCTACCTGGCCGAGCATCAGGTAGATGCGCTTAAAATCGTGCCGTCTCACCTGGAGGCGATGCTGGTGGCCGGCCGTTCGGCATTGCCTGCGCAGTGCCTGGTGCTCGGTGGCGAGGCCGTCAGCCCGGGCCTGCTGGGCAAGATCCGCCAACTGGATCCGGCACTGAAGGTGTTCAACCACTACGGCCCGACCGAGACCACTGTCGGCGTGCTGGTCGCCGAACTTGACGAGCACGCCAGCCTCGGCAAGCCATTGGGCAATACCCGGGTTGTGGTACTCGACCGCTGCCTGCAGCCGCTGCCAACCAAGGCCAAGGGCGAGCTGTACATCGGCGGCACCGGTTTGGCCCGTGGTTACCTGAACCGCCCGGCGCTCACTGCCGAGCGCTTTGTCCCCGACCCAGGCGGCAGCCACGGTCAGCGCCTGTACCGCAGCGGTGACTGGGTACGCCAAGGCAGCGACCTGCAATTTGTCGGGCGTATGGATGGCCAGGTGAAAATCCGTGGCTACCGCGTGGAGCTGGCCGAAATCGAAAACCAGCTGCGTACGCTGGACGGTGTCGCCAACGCGGTGGTTCGCGTTCATGGCCAGGCCCCGCAACTGCAACTGGCCGCATGGCTGGTGCCCACACAGGTGCCGGCCGACAGCATGGCCTGGCAGGACACCATCCGCGCCACCCTCAAAGGCCTGTTGCCCGAGCACATGGTGCCTGCCTATGTGATGGTGCTGGAGCACATGCCGGTCACCGTCAACGGCAAGGTCGACCTGAAGGCATTGCCAGAGCCGGTCGCTACCCAGGTGGCGTACCAGGCGGCGCAAACCCCGCTGCAAGTGCAGCTGGCACAAATCTGGGCCGAAGTCCTGCAGGTACCGCAGGTAGGCCTGACGGATAACTTCTTCGCCCTCGGCGGCCACTCGCTGCTGGCCACCCAGGCCGTATCACGGGTGCGCAAGCAACTGGGCGTGGATCTTGCGCTGCGCACCCTGTTCGACACCGTCGATTTGCAGGCCTTTGCCCAGGCAGTGGCCGAAGGCGAGCAGGGTGCAGGCCTGGAGATCGAAATACTTGACCGCCAGCAGCGGCTGCCAGTGTCCCGTTCGCAGAACCGCCAGTGGCTGTTCTGGAAGCTGAACCCCGAAAGCCTGGCCTACAACACGCCAATGGCCGTGCGCATGCAGGGCAGTCTTGACCGTGCGGCGGTACAGGCTGCGCTGGACGCCTTGGTCGCCCGCCACGAGTCGCTGCGCACGGTGTTCGTCGAGGCCGAAGGCTTGCCTTGGCAGCGTATTCTGCCGGCCGCCCCGGTGCCCATCGGTTTTGAAGACCTCAGCGGCCAGGACCACGCGGCGCAGATGCGCAAGCTGGAAGCCGAAGCCTTCGTGCCGTTCGACCTGGAGCGCGGCCCGCTGCTGCGTGCCCGCCTGTTCAAGGTGCATGCGCAGGAGCACCTGTTGTCGCTGACCCTGCACCACATCGTTTCCGATGGCTGGTCGATGAGCCTGCTGGTGCGCGAGTTCGCTGCTGCCTATAACGCAGCGGCCACCGGCCAGACACATGCCATCGAGCCGCTACCGGTGCAGTACGCCGACTTCGCCGCCTGGCAGCGCAAATGGCTTGCCGAAGGGCAGATGCAGGCGCAGATCGACTATTGGAAGGCCCGCCTTGAAGATGACTTCGAAGTGCTGGAACTCCCCGCCGATCGCATTCGGCCGCAGGTCAAAAGCTACCAGGGCAGCCGCTTTGACGTGCGCCTGCCGCTGGCCCTGACCGAGCGCCTGCGGGCACTGGCGGTGGCATCCAACGCCACGCTGTTCCATGTGTTCCTGGCGGCTTACGCCATCGTGCTGTCGCGCTACAGCCGCAAGGGTACGCTGAACATCGGCGTACCGGTCACCAACCGCAACCGCCTGGAGCTGGAAGGGCTGATCGGCTTCTTCATCAATGTGGTGGTGGCCCGTATTGGCGTGGATGGCAGCCAACCGTTCCCGCAGCTGCTGGCTGCGATCAAGGAAACCACCTTGCAGGCCCAGGCCAACAAGGATGTGCCGTTCCTGGAGGTGGCCGAGGCGCTGTACCCCGACCGGGACCAGGGCGTGAACCCGTTCTTCCAGGTGCTGTACAACCACCTGCGCGACTTGGGCGAGCAGGTGTCCAGCGATGCCCTGCACGGCCTGAGCGTCAAGGAAGTGGACCTGCTGGAGCCGGGCGCGCAGTACGACATTTCGCTGAACACGCTGGAGCGCTCCGATGGTGTGACGGCTTCGTTCAACTACTCGACCGACCTGTTCGACGCAGCCCGTATCGAGCGCATGGCCGGGCACTGGCAGGCGCTGCTGGAGGCCATCTGCGCCGAACCGCAGCGTTGCGTTGCCGAGCTGGACTTCCTTGGCAGCACCGAGCGCCAGCAACTGACCCATGGCTGGAACCCGACGCCAGCAGCCAGCAGCGGCCTGTGCGCGCACCAGTTGCTGGAGCGTCAGGCACGTGAGCGGCCAGACGCCTTGGCGCTGATTTTCGACGACCAGCAGATGACCTATGCCGAGCTGGACCGTAGCAGCAACCAGCTGGCGTATCGCCTGCGGGCACTGGGCGTAGGCCCGGACTGCCTGGTCGGCGTTGCCGTCGAGCGTGGCTTGGGCATGGCCTTGGCGCTGATCGCCATTCACAAGGCCGGAGGCGCGTATGTGCCGCTGGACCCAGACTACCCGCAGGATCGACTGGCCTACATGGTCGAGGACAGCAAAATCGGCTTGCTGCTGGCCGATGCCGCCTCGCGTGAGCGCCTGCAGCTGGCCAAGCAGCTGCCTTGCGTGGTGCTGGAGCCTGGCAGCGAGTGGTTGCAAGCCTGGCCAGCCGAGCGGCTACCGAACCTGGTTACGCCACAAAACCTGGCATACGTCATCTACACCTCCGGTTCCACCGGTATGCCCAAGGGCGTGGCCATCGACCACCATGCCTTGTCGGTGTTCTGCCAGGTGGCCGGCGACTATTCGCGGTTGAGCCCGCACGACCGTGTGTTGCAGTTCGCCACTTTCAGCTTCGATGGCTTCATCGAGCAGTTCTTCCCGCCGCTGGCCTGCGGCGCCTGCGTGGTGCTGCGCGACCTGCGGCTGTGGGATACAGCCACCTTGCTGGATGAAATCAACCGCCACGGCGTAACCGTGGCCGACCTGCCTGCCGCCTACTGGCGCCTGTTGGCGCTGGAGCGTCGCGGCCCCGAAGCCTATGGCCGACTGAAGCAGATTCACGTGGGTGGCGAGGCAGTGCCGGAAGACGCCCTGCGCGCCTGGCTGGCCGATGGGCCGCCAGCCGTGCGCCTGCTGAACACCTATGGCCCGACGGAGGCCACCGTGGTCGCCACCACCTATGACTGCTCTGTGATGACCGAGCAGCAGATCAGCCTGGGGGGGGTGCCTATCGGCCGAGCCTTGCCAGGCCGCAGCCTGCATGCGCTGGACGATGGCCTGGCGCCAACCCCGGTGGGTGTGCCCGGTGAGCTGTTCATCGGCAGTGCAGGCTGCCTTGCACGCGGTTACCACCAGCGGCCATCGCTCACTGCCGAGCGCTTCATCCCCGACCCGTTCGACCCTGTTGGCGGTGGCCGCCTGTACCGCACTGGCGACCTCGGCTACTACGACGAGAACGGCCAGCTGGCCTATCGCGGCCGGGTCGACCATCAGGTGAAAGTACGAGGTTTTCGCATCGAGCTAGGCGAAATCGAGCAGTCCCTGCGGGCGCACCCGGACGTGCGCGAGGCCACCGTGCTGGCTATCGACCTGCCCACTGGCAAACAACTGTGTGCCTATGCCGTGCCAGTTGAAGGCCACAGCGGTGACTTGCGCCTGGCGCTGAAGCAGTACCTCAAGGGCAGCCTGCCGGACTACATGATCCCGTCTTATCTGGTGACCCTGCCAAGCATGCCCCTGACCCCCAGCGGCAAGCTCGACCGCAAGGCGCTGCCGCTGCCCGACCCAAGCCAGCCGCAGCATGACTACGAGGCGCCACAGACCGAGCGGCAACAGCAGCTGGCCACGCTCTGGGCGCAGTTGTTGAACGTTGCCCGGGTGGGCCTGAACGACAACTTCTTCGAGCTCGGCGGCCACTCCCTGCTGGCCGCTCAGGCGGTGTCACGGATCAACGTGGAGCTGGGGCTCGACGTGCCCCTGCGGCTGATCTTCAGCCACCCCGAACTGCGCGCGTTCGCCCAGGCACTGGACGAGCAAGGTCTATCGCTTTCCGACGACGGCCTGAGCGATATCGAACAAATGATGAACGCATTCACAGAGGCCTGATATGGAACTCACTGCAGCACAACGTATCGCCCAACGTTTCGTCGGCCTCCCCGTGGAGCAGCGCCAGCAGATCCTGGAAAAGATGCAGGCCAGCGGCCAGAGCTTCCGCCTGCTGCCCATCGTGCCCGCACGCCAGGGCCTGGCGCGCATCCCGCTGTCGTATGCCCAGCAGCGCCTGCTGTTCCTCTGGCAGTTGGAGCCTGCCAGCCCGGCCTACAACGTGCCGATGGCGGTGCGCCTGAAAGGTGCGCTGGACCAGGCGGTGCTGCAACAGGCACTGGATGCGCTGGTGCAGCGTCACGAGTCACTGCGCACACGCTTTGCCTCTGATGAGGGGGCGTTCCATCAGGAAATTCTCGATCACTGCCCGCTATCGCTGGAGCGGGTGATGCTCGACGGCCCGCCCGATGAAGCCTCGTTGAGCGTTGCCGTGGACGCAGCCCTCAAGCAGCCGTTCGATCTGCTGACAGGGCCGCTGCTGCGGGTGACCCTGCTGCGCGTGGCGCAAGAGGAGCATGTGTTGGCGCTGAGTATGCACCACATCATCTCTGACGGTTGGTCGAGCGATGTACTGGTGCAGGAGTTCATCCAGCTGTATACCGCCCTGGCCGAAGGCCGTCAGGCGCAGTTGCCGGCCTTGCCGATCCAGTACGCCGACTACGCCATCTGGCAGCGTGCCTGGCTGGAAGCCGGCGAAGCACAGCGACAGCTGGAATATTGGCAGACACAGCTGGGCGATGAGCAGCCGGTGCTTAGCCTGCCACTGGACTTCGAGCGCCCGGCCACGCCAAGCCAGCGCGGCGCGGTGGTGCGCGTGGACATTGCCGGCGAACAGGCCGAAGCCCTGCGCAACCAGGCGCGCAAGGGTGGCCATACGTTGTTCGTGCTGGTGCTGGCGGCCATGGCGGTGGTGCTGTCGCGTTACAGCGGCCAGGCCGATATCCGCATCGGCGCGCCGAACGCCGGGCGCAACCGCAAGGAGCTGGAAGGCCTGATCGGCTTCTTCATCAACACCCAGGTGCTGCGCGTGCAGGTGGACGAGCGCGCCACCTTTGCCGCGCTGCTGGAGCAGGTCAAGGACGTGATCGGCGGCGCACAGTCGCACCAGGAACTGCCGTTCGAGCACCTGGTGGATGCCTTGCTGCCGGAGCGCAACCTGGCCCACAACCCGCTGTTCCAGTTCAAGATCAACCAGCACGTGGCCGCCAGCGACACCGAACGCAAGCGGCTGGGTACGCTGGAGGTGGAGGGTTTTGCCCGTGACGGTGGCGACGCGCGCTTTGACCTGGCGTTCGATTTTTCCGACAAGGCCGAAGGCATTGAAGGCTACTTCACCTACGCAACTGACCTGTTCGAGCAGGCCACCATCGAGCGTATGGCTGGCTCATTGCGCCATGTGCTGGGTGCGCTGACCCGCGACCCGCAGCAGGTAATCGTCGACTGCCCAGAGCTTGTGGCTGCGCTGCCGGCTGCTGTGCAGTCTTATCCGCAGGGTGACATTCTTGCGTTGTGGCGCCAGGCCATAGCCCAAGGCCAGGCCCACGGCGGCGTGCGAGCCGGTGAGCGGTTCATGACCCAGGCCGGGCTGGAGGCAGCGTCCAATCGCCTGGCCAGCTTCCTGCACCAGCGCGGTGTGGGTGCTGGCAGCATCGTAGCCTTGTGCTTGCCGCGTTCCATCGAGTGGGTCAGCGCCTTGCTCGCGGTGCTCAAGAGCGGTGCGGCTTACCTGCCGCTGGACGGCCAGCAACCGCAGGAGCGCCTGCAACAACTGATTGCTGACAGTGGTGCTTCAGTGCTGTTGCACGAACCCGGTGATGACCGTTTCACCGACCTGCAAGGTGTACAGGTGATTGCCTGCGAGCACACCGCCTGGGCAACCTGCAGCGACAGCCCGGTCGAGGTGGCCATCGCGCCTGAGCAGCCGGCTTACCTGATCTACACCTCCGGTTCGACCGGCCAGCCGAAAGGCGTGGTGGTCAGCCACGGCGCGCTGGCCAGCTACACCCAGGCCGTGCTGGAGCGCCTGCAACTGCCGGGCTCGGCCAGCATGGCAATGGTGTCCACTCCCGCAGCCGACCTGGGCCATACCGTGCTGTTCGGCGCTCTGGCTTCCGGCCGCTTGCTGCATCTGTTGCCACAAGAGCTGGCATTCGACCCGGATGGCTTCGCCAGCTACATGACGCAGCATCAGGTTGGCGTGTTGAAGCTTGTTCCGAGCCACTTGCAAGGTTTGCTGCAAGCAGCCCGCGGTGCTGATGTACTGCCCGCCGAAGCGCTGATCCTGGGGGGCGAGGCATGCAGCTGGAGCTTGCTGGAAAAGGTCCGCGAACTGCGCCCAGGCTGCCGGGTAATCAACCACTACGGCCCGACCGAAACCACGGTCGGTGTGCTTACCTTTGAACCCGGCCCGCCTGTGCCAGGCTGCCGTACGGTGCCGGTCGGTCGCCCGCTGGGCAATGCCTGCGCCCAGGTGTTGGATGGCTACCTCAACCCACTGGCGGCACAGGTGCCCGGTGAGCTGTACCTGGGCGGGCAGGGCGTTGCCCAGGGCTACCTGGGCCAGCCCGCGCTGACCGCCGAGCGCTTCGTGCCGGCCGAGAACGGTTTGCGCCTGTATCGCACGGGTGACCGTGCACGGCTGACGGCCGATGGCCTGGTCGAGTTCATTGGCCGTGCCGATGACCAAGTTAAAATCCGCGGTTACCGTGTGGAGCCGGGCGAAGTTGGCCGAGTGTTGGCTGGCCTGCCGGGCGTCAACGATGCGGTGGTGCTGGCGTTGCCGCTGGAGGGCGACGCCGAGCGCTTGCAACTGGTGGCCTACGCCGTGGCCGAAGGTGGTGTGACCGTGCAGCAGTTGCAGGCGCAACTGCAAGCACGCCTGCCGGACTATATGGTGCCGGCACAGATGCTGTTGCTGGAGCGCCTGCCGCTGACCGTCAACGGCAAACTGGACAAGCGAGCGTTGCCAGTGCCTGGCGCGGTGAGCCGTGGTTATGTGGCGCCAGAAGGGGAGATAGAAGAGAAACTGGCCGCCGTTTGGGCCGATGTACTGAAGCTGGAGCAGGTGGGTAGCAGCGACAACTTCTTCGAGCTGGGCGGCGATTCCATCCTCAGCCTGCAGATCATCGCCCGCGCCAAGCGCCAGGGTATCAAGATCACCCCCAAGCAACTGTTCGAGCAACAGACCATCGCCCAACTGGCCCAGGTGGCCAAGCGCATCGAGGCCAAGCAACCTGCCACCGCATCGGCACCCGTGGACCCCGGTATCAGTGGCGAGGCGGTATTGCTGCCCGCCCAGGTGCGCTTCTTCGAGATGGCTATTGCCCAGCCTGCGCACTGGAACCAGTCCGTATTGCTCGAACCGGCCGACCCGGTACAGGTGTCGCAACTGGAAGCAGCCCTGCGCGCGGTGGTTAAACACCACGATGCCCTGCGCCTGCGCTTTACCCAAGGTAGCGACCAGTGGCAAGCACGCTTCCAGCCCCTGGACACTGCGCCGCTGCTACGCCAGCACACGTTGGCCTCGCTGGACGACATGGACGCTGCCGGCAATGACGTGCAGGCCAGCCTGAACCTGGAGCACGGGCCGTTGCTGCGTGCCGAACTGTTCGACTTCGCCGATGGCCAGCAGCGCCTGCTGCTGGTGGTTCATCACCTGGTGGTGGACGGTGTGTCGTGGCGCGTCCTCCTGGAAGACCTGCAGGAGGCCTATCAGCAATTGCTGAACGGCCAGGCCTTGAGCCTGCCCGCCAAGACCAGCCCGGTGAATACCTGGGCGGAGCGCCTTGCCGCTCACGCCAGTAGCCCGGCCTTGCACGCACAGCAAGGCTACTGGCAGCAGGTGCTGGCCGGCGACAACGCCGAACTTCCGCGGGACAACCCACAGGGCAGCCTGGACAACACCCATGCCCGCACCGCCGCCACGCGACTGGACGCCGAGCGTACCGCCAAGCTGCTGAAGCAGGCCCCTGCCGCCTACCGCACGCAGATCAACGACCTGCTGCTGACTGCACTGGCGCGCACGCTGTGCCAGTGGAGTGCCCAGGACAACGTACTGGTGCAGCTGGAAGGGCACGGTCGCGAAGACCTGTTCGACGACCTCGACCTCAGCCGCACCGTGGGCTGGTTCACCAGCCTGTTCCCGATGCGCCTTGCCCCTGGCCATGACCTTGGCCAATCGATCAAACGGGTGAAGGAGCAGTTGCGCGCAGTACCGGACAAAGGCATCGGCTATGGCCTGCTGCGCTACCTTGGCGCCCCCGAGGTGCGTGAGCAACTGGCGAGCGCCGCCCAGCCCCGTGTCACCTTCAATTACCTGGGCCAGTTCGACGCCAGCTTTGATAGCGAAGGCAGCGCACTGTTCACCCCAAGCGGTGAAGCGGCAGGTCGCACCCAATGTGCCGGTGCGCAGCTGGGTAACTGGCTGAGCATCACAGGCCAGGTATACGGCGGCGAACTGTTCCTGGAGTGGACCTATAGCGCCGACGTCCACCACCCGGCCACCATCGAGCGCTTGGCCCAAGCCTACGGGCAGGCCCTGACAGAACTGGTCGAGCATTGCTGCAATACCCAACACCAAGGTGTGACGCCATCTGATTTCCCGCTGGCCGCGCTGACCCAGGCGCAACTGGACAGCCTGCCGCTGGCCGCCGGGCAGATCGCCGATGTGTACCCGCTGTCGCCCATGCAGCAGGGCATGCTGTTCCACACCCTGTACGACCAGCAGGCCGGCAACTACATCAACCAGCTGCGCGTGGACGTGCAGGCGCTGGATGTGCAGCGCTTCAAGCAGGCCTGGCAGGCCACTTTCGATGCCCACGATATCCTGCGTACCGGTTTTCTCATGCAGGGCGAGCTGGACCATGCGGTGCAGGTGGTGCGCAAGGCCGTCGAGCTGCCCTTCACCGAGCACGACTGGCGGGGCCAACCGGCGCTGGAGCAGGCCTTGCAGGCGTTGGCCGAAGGCGAGCGTCAGCGCGGCTTTGACCTGGCCGCAGCGCCACTGCTGCGCCTGGTGCTGGTGCGCACGGGCGATGACAGCCACCAGCTGATCTACACCAACCACCATATCCTCATGGACGGCTGGAGCACTTCGCGCCTGCTGGGTGAAGTGCTGCAACGCTATGCCGGCGTGGCGCCACAGGCGCAGGCCACGCACTACCGAGACTACATTGCCTGGCTGCAAGGCCAGGACGCCGCCGTGGCAGAAGCCTTCTGGAAGGCCCAGCTGGCTTCCCTCGATGAGCCGACCCGTTTGGCTCAGGCCATCGCCGGCAGCGCAGGTGCTGGCGGCAGCGGCTACGGCGACCGTCGCCTGGCCTTCGACCGCGAGCAGACCGCGCGCATCGAAGCCTTCGCCCGGGCCAACCGGGTCACGGTCAACACCTTGGTGCAATCGGCCTGGCTGCTGCTGTTGCAGCGCTGCACCGGCCAGGCCAGCGTGTGCTTCGGCGCCACGGTCGCCGGCCGCCCGGCAGACCTGCCGGGGGTGGAAGAGCAGATTGGCCTGTTCATCAATACCCTGCCGGTCATCGGTGCACCGCGTGCCGAGCAGACTGTAGCCGAGTGGATCGGCCAGGTGCAGGCTGGCAACCTGGCTGTGCGCGAATTCGAGCACACCCCGCTGTACGACGTGCAGCGCTGGGCGGGGCAGGGCGGTGACGCGCTGTTCGACAGCATCCTGGTGTTCGAGAACTACCCGGTGTCCGAGGCGCTGCAACAAGGCGCGCCCGGTGGCCTGCGCTTTGGCGAGGTGGCCGTACAGGAGCAGACCAACTACCCGCTGACCCTGGTGGTGGAACTGGGCGCGACCCTGTCGATGCAGTACAGCCATGACCGTACGTTGTGGAGCGACGACACCATTGACCGTTTGGCGGGCTACTTCAGCAACCTGCTTGAGGCGCTAACTGAAAACGCTGATGCACTGGTCGGTCAACTGCCAATGCTGGCCCAGGCAGAACAGCAAGTGATGGTCGAAGGCTGGAACCACACCCGAGCGGCCTATCCGAACGAGCGCAGCATTCATTCGTTGAT
>NZ_JAWRYI010000937.1:0-257 GCF_046534705.1 Pseudomonas sp. SIMBA_068 | reverse complement strand
CACCATGGCGTGGTGGGTGCCGAGCAGGTCGAGGCGACTCTGCAACGCATGGCCAAGGTGGTAGACCAACAGAATGCCGGGGACCCGGCGTACCGGCCAATGGCGGCCAACTTCGAGGCATCGCATGCGTTTCGCGCCGCCCGAGAGCTGGTGTTCAAGGGGCGCGAGCAACCTAGTGGCTATACCGAGCCGTTGCTGCATGGCTGGCGGTTGCAGTTCAAGCAGCAGGTTCAACGCTAGCCCAAGCTGCGCGGAGC
>NZ_JAWRYI010000936.1:0-257 GCF_046534705.1 Pseudomonas sp. SIMBA_068 | reverse complement strand
CACTCAAGGTTTGCCCCACCGTTTGCCGTGGGTTCAGTGCCCGGTAAGGGTTCTGGAACACATACTGAACCTGGTGCCGCAACCGTGCATCACGCTGCCGGGCAGCAAAAGCCAAGGGTTGCCCGGCATAGCGCATTTGCCCCTGCACGTTCTCGCCCAGCCCGGCTATGGCCCGGGCCAGGCTGGTCTTGCCCGAGCCGGACTCACCGACCAATGCCAGGCATTCGCCCTGGCGCACCTGCAGCGACACATCGAAC
>NZ_JAWRYI010000935.1:0-257 GCF_046534705.1 Pseudomonas sp. SIMBA_068 | reverse complement strand
CATCCATTGCACGATGAACCTGTGAAACACTAAAACCGCTTGAGATGCCACCAACCAACAGCCCCATCTCGCGGTCCAGTGGGGCAGATGCTCCCGACCTGGCCAATCGATCCAATCGGCTGGTGTTCCAGAGAATTCCCCAGTAATCGGAGCTGCACTCCACCGAGAAATACACGACATCATGCATACCCCCGGTGGCGTCACGCAGCGGCAGCACGATGGCGTCCGGCACGCAGTCCGAGTCCATGATGGTGGCC
>NZ_JAWRYI010000934.1:0-257 GCF_046534705.1 Pseudomonas sp. SIMBA_068 | reverse complement strand
GGTGTATGACCAAACCAGAAATGATCAGCACCTGTAATTCCCTGCCCTTTTTGGCGTTCACCTAATCGCGAGCGGCTCCACAAGACCTGATGCAAATCAACGTCCTTTTGCCATTCATAAACATCATCTGGATAATCGGCATGAGCAATAACATGTTTGCCGGTGCGTCTATGTACTTCAAGAATAAAGGGCAAATGCTGACATTTTTCCAGCGGCGTTTTCGCTTGTTTCTGTTGATTATCTGCCAGCGCAATAAA
>NZ_JAWRYI010000933.1:0-257 GCF_046534705.1 Pseudomonas sp. SIMBA_068 | reverse complement strand
CATCGACAATATCGTGCAGCCGGTCTCAAAAGCGGGCCACGCGAAGAAAGTGATTTTCCTGACCGCCGATGCGTTTGGCGTGCTGCCACCGGTTTCACGTCTGACACCGGAGCAGACGCAGTATCATTTCCTGTCAGGTTTCACCGCCAAACTGGCGGGGACCGAGCGTGGCGTCACTGAGCCGACCCCCACCTTCTCCGCCTGTTTCGGCGCGGCGTTCCTGATGCTGCATCCGACGCAGTATGCGGAAGTGCTGG
>NZ_JAWRYI010000932.1:0-257 GCF_046534705.1 Pseudomonas sp. SIMBA_068 | reverse complement strand
CGGATCAACTGGTGGCAGCCCCGGGCACCGGGGTGGTGGATAGAACCGGGGATGGCATACACCTCGCGGCCTTGCTCCGCCGCCAGCCGCGCGGTAATCAGCGAACCGCTGGCGACGCTGGCCTCCACCACCAGCACGCCCAAGGCCAGGCCACTGATGATTCGATTGCGCCGGGGGAAGTGTTCCGCACGCGCCGGGGTATCCAGAGGGAACTCGGAAACCACCGCGCTGCCCTGGTCGATCATGGCCCTGGCCAG
>NZ_JAWRYI010000931.1:0-257 GCF_046534705.1 Pseudomonas sp. SIMBA_068 | reverse complement strand
ATATCTCTTCTAGACAATTCTCCAATACTGTCGTATGAACCCAGCCAGCATACATAATCGATAACAGCTGACACGGATGCAAAAAGGGAAGGTGTTGGTGAACCAAGTTCCCATACACTGTCATCCTTTGCTATTAGTTTTTGATGCGGAAGTTTCGATAATCTTTCTGAAACATAAGCAAATCCAATACCTCTTGATGCCATAAACTTATATGGTGCAAAATTTGCTCCATCTATACCGAGTTTTTCCACATCAAG
>NZ_JAWRYI010000930.1:0-257 GCF_046534705.1 Pseudomonas sp. SIMBA_068 | reverse complement strand
ATAACACTAGTGCGCAACTAAAAGCAACATTTGTGGCCTTCGTCAAGCGTTTGCGTGATGACCAAGGCCGTAAGGTGCAAGGTGTTTTACCGAATTATGAAGCTAATCATGAAGGAATTATCAATGTCACAAGCGGTGTCGTGCTAGAAGATGGCACAGAGATCACACCAGCCAAAGCAACAGCATGGGTGGCCGGTGCATCTGCAGGAGCCAATTTCAATCAGTCACTGACCTTTGTGGAATATGAAGGGGCTGTG
>NZ_JAWRYI010000929.1:0-258 GCF_046534705.1 Pseudomonas sp. SIMBA_068 | reverse complement strand
CTGTAAAACCAATACCCATACCTGCATTCGTTTCTACAACCACTTGGTGGCCGTGATTAACTAATTCACGAACACTAGCAGGAACCATACCTACGCGGTATTCATGGTTTTTGATTTCTTTAGGTACACCAATAATCATAACATTTGCCTTATTAAGAACGGATTGAAATTTTTCACTATTATATTCATGACAAGCCAGTGTGTCTCACCTTTTTTAAATGCCAAGCTAGTGTTATTATCTAAATAATAAAAATAAAC
>NZ_JAWRYI010000928.1:0-258 GCF_046534705.1 Pseudomonas sp. SIMBA_068 | reverse complement strand
CGATGGTGCTGGAACTGGTGTTTGGTATTCTCGCCAGCATCATCACCATGTGGTTCTCGCGTCACCGTGAGTTCCATGCCGATGCCGGTTCAGCGAAGCTGGTAGGGCGTGAGAAGATGATTGCGGCGTTACAGCGCCTGAAAACCAGCTACGAACCGCAGGAGCCGAGCAGCATGATGGCGTTCTGTATCAACGGTAAGGGCAAATCGTTCAGCGAGCTGTTTATGTCGCATCCGCCGTTAGATAAGCGTATTGAAG
>NZ_JAWRYI010000927.1:0-258 GCF_046534705.1 Pseudomonas sp. SIMBA_068 | reverse complement strand
CGTTAATTATGCTTACGGTGCTTGCCTTCTTTTTACAAATTATTAGCCCAAATAAATACGTAGGAATGGGGTTATTTATTTTGTACTACATAGTGCAAATGGTAATGGATTCGTATGGATTTGAACACCATATGTATCATTTTTCGAAAAGCAGTAGCGTACCGTACTCTGATATAAACGGCTATGGACACTTTTTGCAAGCAGCGCATTGGTACACATTGTATTGGGGCGCGTTAAGTCTTGTTTTGGCTATTGTAG
>NZ_JAWRYI010000926.1:0-258 GCF_046534705.1 Pseudomonas sp. SIMBA_068 | reverse complement strand
AAAGGAGTGTCTTAATGTTAAAAGTTAGTACTGTATTTAGCGCAGCATTATTAATGGTTGCCGCACTATTTCAAACAACGGTTCAGGCACAAACGCCACAGCTAGAGATTGAACTCACCCTACCCGACCTTGACGTACAACCTTATCATCGACCGTACGTTGCTGTGTGGCTAGAAACACCAGAGCGCAAACACGTAACAACGCTTGCACTTTGGGTTCAAAAAGCCGAGTGGTTTAAAGACTTACGCCAATGGTGGC
>NZ_JAWRYI010000925.1:0-258 GCF_046534705.1 Pseudomonas sp. SIMBA_068 | reverse complement strand
AGGAATGGCGAAGGGCTGTCGGTTTCGACATGGTTGGCCATCGTATGATGGCCTTTTTTGTGCTTATCGCGATGATTTTCGCTGCGCTATCAGGGTAAATTTATAGTCATCGGTATTAAAAGCGTTGCGGCTATATTCAAACACCCGACCATCAACTAAATATCCACGCGATACTTTTTCAAGAATCGGCTTTGTCTGGCTGATATTAAGCAGACGGCTCATCTCTTCGGTTGGCATCAGAGGAATGATTTCCTGTTC
>NZ_JAWRYI010000115.1:0-381 GCF_046534705.1 Pseudomonas sp. SIMBA_068 | reverse complement strand
TCCCCATCACAGCTCAGCCTTCACGATAAGCGGATTTGCCTACTTATCAGCCTAACTGCTTGGACGTGCACAACCAATCGCACGCTTCTTCTATCCTTCTGCGTCCCTCCATTGCTCAAACGATAAAGAGGTGGTACAGGAATATCAACCTGTTGTCCATCGCCTACGCCTGTCGGCCTCGGCTTAGGTCCTGACTAACCCTGAGCGGACGAGCCTTCCTCAGGAAACCTTAGGCATTCGGTGGAGGGGATTCTCACCCCTCTTTCGCTACTCATACCGGCATTCTCACTTCTAAGCGCTCCACAAGTCCTTCCGGTCTTGCTTCACAGCCCTTAGAACGCTCTCCTACCACTGTTCGAAGAACAGTCCGCAGCTTCGGTG
>NZ_JAWRYI010000924.1:0-258 GCF_046534705.1 Pseudomonas sp. SIMBA_068 | reverse complement strand
GCCAGACGTAGAATTTCTACGTCTGGCTGGACGCACCGATTGGCTACATGGGTTCTTTCAAGAATCTGTGCGACAAGCGCGGCGACAGCGTAAGCTTCGATGAATACTGGAAGAAAGACTCCACCGCCGAGCTGTACCACTTCATCGGTCAAGATATCGTTTACTTCCACAGCCTGTTCTGGCCTGCCATGCTGGAAGGCAGCAACTTCCGCAAGCCGACCAACCTGTTTGTTCATGGCTATGTGACGGTGAACGGCG
>NZ_JAWRYI010000923.1:0-258 GCF_046534705.1 Pseudomonas sp. SIMBA_068 | reverse complement strand
ACATGCTGATAAGCCACCAGATCAATGGCTGACACACTATTACTGGTGCGATTCATCACCCAGGCTTTTGTGCCATCACGCGAGAGGATAAGGCTGTCAGGATGTGCACCGGTGGTAATCGACTGAATAATCTCCCCCGTCGCCACGTTAATGACCGATAACGCATTCGCTTCAAATGAAGTCGCATAAAGCAACGTTTCATCCGGGCTTAGCGTCAGCGATCTGACGCCCTGATCTTTACAGCCACCACAATGTTTG
>NZ_JAWRYI010000922.1:0-258 GCF_046534705.1 Pseudomonas sp. SIMBA_068 | reverse complement strand
CACCATGAAGAAGGCTTCCTGGTTGTCCAGCGTGGTGATGCTCGGCGTGGAGAGCACGTTAGAGCTGGAGTCGTTTTTAACCGCCTGCACCAGCGCCATCCAGTCGCCTTTCACCACACCAACCGCCGTACCGCTAAAGCCGGAAAGAAGCTGAGCAAGCGTGGAGAGATCGCCGTTAGTATCCGGATTTATGGTGGTAGCGCCGTTTTCACTGATTACCGTCGAGCCTTTCTGCGGTTTCGCCTGAGAAATGGCTGC
>NZ_JAWRYI010000921.1:0-258 GCF_046534705.1 Pseudomonas sp. SIMBA_068 | reverse complement strand
CGCCAGCTGCTGCTGGGTGAACTGCAACACTTTCTGCGCGGTGCTGTGGTTGTGTGACGACCAGAGCGTGGTTTCAAACCCGTTCGGGTAACCCGCCTCTTTCAGCAGGGCTTTCGCTTTGGCTGGATCGTAGCTGATGGCCGGATAGGTCTGAGCGAAGTCGATGGTGGGCGGCACGATGCCGGTAGCAGGCGTGGCGTAACCGGAGAACGCCACTTTCGCCAGCGCCTGACGGTTGATGGCATATTCCAGCGCTTC
>NZ_JAWRYI010000920.1:0-258 GCF_046534705.1 Pseudomonas sp. SIMBA_068 | reverse complement strand
CCAGCTTCGCCGCGCCAACCCCGCCCTGCAGAGCCACCGCGGCCTGACGCTGGCCGCCAGGGGCAATGCGCGCGTCATCGCGTTCGCCAAGGCCACGCCCGGACAGGGCAACGTGATCCTGGCGGCGATCAGCCTGGACCCGTTCCACGCCCAGACGGCCCGCATCGAACCGCCCTACGCGCTCTTCTGCCCGCCGTGGGCCGCCGAGATGGTGGCCGAGGATCTGCTGGCCGAACGGCGCGAAACCTGGCGGGGCGG
>NZ_JAWRYI010000919.1:0-258 GCF_046534705.1 Pseudomonas sp. SIMBA_068 | reverse complement strand
AACCACGGTGTGCCGTCTTTACCGCTGATGCGCAGGGCCAGGTCAGCCTGGTGGCTGAGCTCATCGCGCAGGGCCGGGAGCCGGGCCGCAAGCTCGGCGGGTGTGGCGACACCGGCGAGTTGCGTGCGAAACAGCGACAGGCGTGATTCGAGCAGTTGTTGGTCCAGCTCGATGAAGTGCTGTTCGCTGGCACGGTTGAACAGGATGCCGGCACCCAGCGAAACAGCAGCCGTGCAGGCCGCGAACAGCAGCGCCAGG
>NZ_JAWRYI010000114.1:0-381 GCF_046534705.1 Pseudomonas sp. SIMBA_068 | reverse complement strand
GACATTTCACCACGTGTTCGGCAGGCCAGTCGATCAGCTGCGAGCCGATGTTGCCATGTTCCAGGCGTAGCGGACGCGAGCTCGGCAGCTCAATCGGGCGGCCAATCCACCAGTTCTTACCGGTGATGGCGTTCAGCGCCTTCTGACCGTAGGTCGTATCCGCCAGAATCCCGCTTTTATTCTCTAATCCTGCCTCTCTGGCAGCCTGCTGAGCGGCTTCCAGCAGCAGCAGTTTCAGCTCCGGAATGCGGCTTTCGTCCATGCCCGCTTCCTGCGCCATATCCGCCAGTTGTTTGCGGTGGTCAAAGGCGAAGACATTCAGCTCCGGCCACTGCTGCTTGCGGGTAGTCACGCGGTGCAGATGGTTCAGACGGCTGTCGA
>NZ_JAWRYI010000918.1:0-258 GCF_046534705.1 Pseudomonas sp. SIMBA_068 | reverse complement strand
CAAGTGATAGTGCTTCTGTTGAAGCATCAAGGGCAAGAATATTACTTTTGATCATTTTATTACTCTAATTAATTTGTTGTAAAAATGTATTAGCGACTTCTAAGCTTCGCGTACGACGCATTGCAGGTAAGCTTTTTAAGAACACTTGACCATATTGGCGTGTTACTAATCTATTATCACATATAACAAGCACGCCTTTATCTTTGCTATCGCGAATTAATCGCCCTACACCTTGCTTTAAGGCAATAACTGCTTGTG
>NZ_JAWRYI010000917.1:0-258 GCF_046534705.1 Pseudomonas sp. SIMBA_068 | reverse complement strand
AACCATGACGTGGAGCCGTTACGGTCAGTTGCTGAGCTTCACCGACTGTTCCGGTTATGTAACCCGTTATGACCATGACCGCTTCGGGCAGATGACGGCGGTGCACCGCGAGGAAGGGCTGAGTCAGTACCGCGCATACGACAGCCGTGGACAGTTAATTGCCGTGAAAGACACGCAGGGCCATGAAACGCGGTATGAATACAACATCGCCGGTGACCTGACCGCCGTCATTGCCCCGGACGGCAGCAGAAACGGGAC
>NZ_JAWRYI010000916.1:0-258 GCF_046534705.1 Pseudomonas sp. SIMBA_068 | reverse complement strand
CTTCTTTGGTTGCTGAGCTCTCAAGTAAAGTGGTGTCAAAGGGGCAAACATCGGCGTAAGTTGTGTGCTTGTTTAAAATAAAATGAATATCAAGCATCCCAGCAAACTCAGCGAGCAACCCATTAGCCAACAACAACGAGCGCATATATTCACCAATTCCTTCTGGTGACGATACTGGAATAAATAAAAGTCGTTTGTTGCTCATTGCATTCTCAATTTCCTATTTGATCTTTAGTATATCAATCAGGCCTTTGTTAC
>NZ_JAWRYI010000915.1:0-258 GCF_046534705.1 Pseudomonas sp. SIMBA_068 | reverse complement strand
CCTTTGGCAGCCTTGAGACGCTGTATCTGTTCGGGAGCCACCCGCTCAGCAATGAATAGCGCCATGTCATACAACGGCTTGATATCTTCAGCCTGCAACAGCCCCTTGCTGGCTTCACCGGGGTACTTGAAGTCTTTTTCGGATTTATCCGCCGGCAGTTTCTCTTTGTTGATCTCCACTGCCAGGATGTCCTTGACGCTGTTCGCATACTCATCACGCGTGAGCAGACGCAACTGACGCTGGCCATGGGCATCGGTC
>NZ_JAWRYI010000914.1:0-258 GCF_046534705.1 Pseudomonas sp. SIMBA_068 | reverse complement strand
AAGATCATCATGAACGCCTTCTACGGCGTGCTCGGCTCCAGCGGTTGCCGCTTCTTCGACCCACGCCTGGCGTCATCCATCACCCTGCGTGGCCACGAGATCATGGCCCGTACCCAGCAGTTGATCGAAGCCCAGGGGCATCAGACCCAGGGCAGTTGGCTGAAGGTGCAGGCCGGGGCCACCACGCTGGTGTGGCTGGAGCCCTGGTGGCGGGTGCTCTGGTACCAGACATCGACATTGCATTCCCCGGGAGCGTTG
>NZ_JAWRYI010000913.1:0-258 GCF_046534705.1 Pseudomonas sp. SIMBA_068 | reverse complement strand
GGCGCAGTCGCTGACGTCATTGAGCGGCGCCTCGGATGTTACTTACCTGCTGACCGAAGAGGCCCGCCTGACCAAGCGCCTGTTCAAGTTGGCCGCAACGGCAACCGCCTATGGCGATTTCGTCCGGGCCAAAGGTGGCAGTGGCGTAGATCCAGCCAATCGATTTATCGATCACGGTAACTACCTGGCCTACGGTTTGGCTGCGACCGCCACCTGGGTGCTGGGGTTGCCCCATGGGCTGGCGGTGCTGCATGGCAA
>NZ_JAWRYI010000113.1:0-381 GCF_046534705.1 Pseudomonas sp. SIMBA_068 | reverse complement strand
GACCGAGAACAGCCGCCCTACCCCTTCGGGCAGCATGATGAACGGGTTGACGTCGCTGCCGGGCGCGGCGGTAACCGGGTAGTCCGGCACATCGCTGCCAGCCCAGCGGCTGCCATACCAGGCAATGATCTGGCGCTTCGGGTCCCAGGCCTTGCCCTGAGGGTCGGCCGAGGCACGGTTGTAGAGGATGCGGCGATTCTGCGGCCAGGCCCACGCCCAGCCCGGCGTGCAGCCCAGGCCGCTGTCGGCGTTGTCGCGGCGGGCCATCTGGTTGCCGGCTTCGGTCCAGGGACCGGCGAACACCCAGTTGAAGCAGGCGGTACTGCCGTCGTCACGCAATTGGGCGAAGTTGTCCAGCAACTGGCCCTTGCGCAGCACCAG
>NZ_JAWRYI010000912.1:0-258 GCF_046534705.1 Pseudomonas sp. SIMBA_068 | reverse complement strand
AGATCCCACCATTGGTTGTTGAAAGCATACCGCGCCAGTTGAGCCTGCTCTGTTTTTGACTTGCTCTTCACCAGATTGGCCCACTCGCTACGCGCGGTGTTATCGAGATTCCAGTACATCAACTCGCGCACGCGCGCCATCTCCGACCCCTGAGTCAGGGCGCTGTCAACATTCTGCGGCGCTTTATCAATCTTCAGCTCATACTCTTCGCCGATGCGTTGTGCAGCAACCATCGGGTAGAAACCACGCTGTTGCATG
>NZ_JAWRYI010000911.1:0-258 GCF_046534705.1 Pseudomonas sp. SIMBA_068 | reverse complement strand
AGGAGTTCAACGAAACCATCATGGCGAAGATGGGGGAGTGGATAACAGGTGGGAACGACGGTAAGGAAGTCAAAGTAAGTTATAAACTTCGCGCTGCTTTGATGGCGTTGCGCAATAAGTATCAGCAAGCCCCGGACGGGGTCCTCTATCCCACCTCTGGTATGGGAAGTGCGACACAGGAAGAGGCACAGAAGTGGGCCAAGGCCTTGGGGTTGCCTGATTCATGTGTGCAGCCTGATGGCAGCGGTGGCTATCGCG
>NZ_JAWRYI010000910.1:0-258 GCF_046534705.1 Pseudomonas sp. SIMBA_068 | reverse complement strand
CCGCCTCCCAGAACTCCAGCACCCCACCGCCAATGGTGCTTTCACTGCCACTGCCGAGCATTTCGGTGTGCATCACAGGCAGCAGGTTCGCCGGGATGTAAAACACCAGCGCGGCCAGCAGAAACGCCCAGCCGCGGCTGATGGCATTGGCCTTGCGCCGATGGATGGCAGCACCACAGCGGTTGCACGTATGCGCGCCACTGCTCAGGTCACACGCCTGGCCGCAGCCATGGCACAGACACAGGCCGAGGTCGTCAG
>NZ_JAWRYI010000909.1:0-258 GCF_046534705.1 Pseudomonas sp. SIMBA_068 | reverse complement strand
ATATGGCTCGACAGCGAGGAGCAGACCCTTGCCATGCTCGCCGAGCAGCAGGCGGCCGGGGTTTCGATGGCCGCAGTGGGGCGTGAGCGCATCCGCGAGCTCGAGCCTGGCCTGGTGCAGCCACCCGGCATGGCTATCTGGGCTCCGGACGATTTCGCGGTCGAACCTGATGTGCTGGCCCAGCGCTTGTTGGCGGCAGCGCAGGCTGAAGGCGCTCGGGTACTTGAGGCGCGCGACGTACTGGCGCTGGAAGTACAG
>NZ_JAWRYI010000908.1:0-258 GCF_046534705.1 Pseudomonas sp. SIMBA_068 | reverse complement strand
CCAGCTTGCCAGCACACTGGAGAAAAACCAGCAAATGCGGCGCGATTTTATGGCCGATATTTCTCACGAACTGCGTACGCCATTAGCGGTGCTGCGCGGTGAACTGGAAGCCATTCAGGATGGCGTGCGTAAATTCACGCCGGAGACGGTGGCGTCTTTACAGGCGGAGGTCGGTACACTGACCAAACTGGTTGACGATCTCCATCAGTTGTCGATGTCTGATGAAGGCGCTCTCGCCTATCAAAAAGCACCGGTAGA
>NZ_JAWRYI010000907.1:0-258 GCF_046534705.1 Pseudomonas sp. SIMBA_068 | reverse complement strand
CAACGGTGCCGAAGCGATTGCCAGCTACCCGAGCATCGTCAAGGTCCTCAGCGATGGTTCGATCCAGTTCTCAGCCCCCACTAAAGGCGCCTCAAGCAAAAGCACCCGCAGGACCCGCTGCGAGTGGACGGAAACTGAGGATTGGACGCTGGCCAGTGCCCAGGATCACTGGAACTACCAAACCATGCCGCTGACCAAGGTCAACGCTGCGCAGAAGGTGGTCATCGCCCAGAGGCACGTACGCGGGGACGATAGCCC
>NZ_JAWRYI010000906.1:0-258 GCF_046534705.1 Pseudomonas sp. SIMBA_068 | reverse complement strand
CCGTCGTCGCCGGTCAGCATGATGCCAGCGCCGCCCTTGTTGGCGATGACGCGGTTGTCTTCGATGACGTTGCCACTGGCGCGATTGACCAGGATGCCAATGCAGAAGTTGCGCACTTCCAGGCCGCGCAGATGCACGCCCTGGGTGTCGCGCAGTACCAGGCCTGGGTGGGTGGTGGTTCGCACGTTAGTGCCGAACTGGCCGGGCAGAGCGCCGGGGCAGGTGTGCACACCCTGGTCCTTGATGTAGCCCGAGCCG
>NZ_JAWRYI010000905.1:0-258 GCF_046534705.1 Pseudomonas sp. SIMBA_068 | reverse complement strand
AAGCCGATGTGGTGCTGGGGCTGGATAACAACCTGTTAGACGCCGCCAGTAAAACCGGACTGTTTGCCAAAAGCGGTGTGGCAGCGGATGCCGTTAACGTTCCCGGCGGCTGGAATAATGACACTTTCGTACCGTTTGATTATGGCTACTTCGCCTTCGTTTATGACAAGAACAAACTGAAAAACCCGCCACAAAGCCTGAAAGAACTGGTTGAGAGCGATCAAAACTGGCGGGTGATTTATCAGGATCCGCGCACCA
>NZ_JAWRYI010000904.1:0-258 GCF_046534705.1 Pseudomonas sp. SIMBA_068 | reverse complement strand
GACCGAGTTCGAATATGAAATTCTGGCGAAACGTCTGCGTGAGTTGTCGTTCCTCAACTCCGGCGTTTCCATTCGTCTGCGCGACAAGCGCGACGGCAAAGAAGACCACTTCCACTATGAAGGCGGCATCAAGGCGTTCGTTGAATATCTGAACAAGAACAAAACGCCGATCCACCCGAATATCTTCTACTTCTCCACTGAAAAAGACGGTATTGGCGTCGAAGTGGCGTTGCAGTGGAACGATGGCTTCCAGGAAAA
>NZ_JAWRYI010000903.1:0-259 GCF_046534705.1 Pseudomonas sp. SIMBA_068 | reverse complement strand
CTCTGCGTCCTGCTCGCTGATAAAGCTGATACGCACTTCCGGCTGGTCAGCTACCCTGATTATCTCGCCCGACATCTGATTTTCTTCTTCGACCCCGCTGCTTATGCAGTCCCGGAGGTGCAGATGAAACGCCCGCCCGTGCGTATGCTGTCCCGGCAGGCCTAACTCACCGGTGCTGATATATCCCATCTGCAGCGTCTGCCAGCGCGAGGTTGTGTCAATATTGCAGGCTCCCCGTGTGAGCTCTCCGCCCACATAC
>NZ_JAWRYI010000902.1:0-259 GCF_046534705.1 Pseudomonas sp. SIMBA_068 | reverse complement strand
CAGGAGAGCGGCCAGACGGCACCATTTGGAGCCACGGTAAAAAATGGCCGGGGACAGCAGGTCGGCCTGGTGGGCGACGACGGTAATACCTGGTTAAGCGGCATGAGGCCCTCAGAAAGCATGAGCGTGGAGTGGGACGGAAAAGTGCAGTGCACCTTCACGCTGCCGCCGAAGCTGGACGTGCCGGCGCTGTTCCTGCCCTGCAGGCGCCCGGCGCCTGGTCCGGCGCCATTAAACCCTTTAAAACCGAAAGACTGAG
>NZ_JAWRYI010000901.1:0-259 GCF_046534705.1 Pseudomonas sp. SIMBA_068 | reverse complement strand
GGCCGAGGGCACCGACCAGGCCGAGGCCCAGCGCGAAGCTGAAGCGTATTGGGGGGGAAGGATCTGCTTGCATGGTTTTCTCTGGCTGGTTTTTCGCCTACCGGTCGGTAGGTTGGCGAATGGTATTCGCCAGGGCAGGCAAGGTCCAACCCCTCCGTGGGCCAGGCACCCCGCTCCCACAGGGATCCTGCCGGTTTCAAAGGTGGCTTCAGAACGGCACGGCCACGGTCAACTGGCTGTACACATTGGTGCCATTTCC
>NZ_JAWRYI010000112.1:0-381 GCF_046534705.1 Pseudomonas sp. SIMBA_068 | reverse complement strand
GATCTGCCGGTACAAATCTTAAGCGATGTGATCCTGCTGCGCTCCTGGTCTAATCAAACAGTCGATGGTGATATCAGCACCTGCGTCAGCGTGGCGGAAGATTCACAGGCGTGGCCGCTGGTCACCAGCACCAACGACAACTGTCTTGGCAGCGACTGCCCGATGTATAAAGATTGCTTTGTGGTCAAAGCACGTAAAAAAGCGATGGACGCCGATGTGGTGGTGGTAAACCATCATCTCTTTCTGGCGGATATGGTGGTTAAAGAGAGTGGATTTGGCGAACTGATCCCGGAAGCGGACGTCATGATCTTCGACGAAGCCCACCAGCTACCGGACATTGCCAGCCAGTATTTTGGTCAGTCACTCTCCAGTCGACAACTG
>NZ_JAWRYI010000900.1:0-259 GCF_046534705.1 Pseudomonas sp. SIMBA_068 | reverse complement strand
CAGCAAGGCTGCCGTATAATCGCTGCCTCCACGGCCAAGCGTCGTTGTACGACCTTTATTTTCGCTACCGATAAATCCCTGGGTGATCACTAAGCCTTCATTGAGACGTGGGAGCAGCTGCAGCGCGGCCAGTTCCGCCAGCGCGGCTATATCTGGCTCTGCACGACCAAATCGGTCGTTGGTACGCATCACTTTACGTACATCAAACCACTGTGCCTGAACATCGCGTTCGCGCAGGATCTCAACAAACAGCAGGGTC
>NZ_JAWRYI010000899.1:0-259 GCF_046534705.1 Pseudomonas sp. SIMBA_068 | reverse complement strand
GCCGATGGGCCTTTGAACCCGTACCTGATGGTGCAGCGCATTTTTGCGCAGATGCGTGCGGATGACATCGTGGTATGTGGCAATGCGTCAGCCTGCATCCTGCCATTCCAGATCGGCGCCTTGCAAAAGGGCCAGCGCCTGTTCAGCAACTCGGGCTCCGCGTCGATGGGCTATGACATGCATGCGGCCATTGGTGCGGCGACGGCAGCCAAAGCGGAAGGTGCACGCCGCGTGATCTGCTTTGCGGGCGACGGCAGCC
>NZ_JAWRYI010000898.1:0-259 GCF_046534705.1 Pseudomonas sp. SIMBA_068 | reverse complement strand
CACCATTACCCCGAGCGAAGGCGAACGCTATCAGGGCGTAGTTGGTCTGGAAGGTGATACCCTGGCGGCCTGCCTGGAAGATTACTTTATGCGTTCTGAACAGCTGCCGACGCGCCTGTTTATTCGCACCGGCGACGTAGACGGCAAACCGGCTGCAGGCGGTATGTTGTTGCAGGTAATGCCTGCGCAAAATGCCCAGCAGGACGACTTTGACCACCTGGCGACGCTAACCGAAACCATCAAAACCGAAGAACTGCTG
>NZ_JAWRYI010000897.1:0-259 GCF_046534705.1 Pseudomonas sp. SIMBA_068 | reverse complement strand
GGATTTACAAATACTTTTTCGCCACGCTTTTGCGCTTCATTGTTTAGCTTTTCAAACCCAGCGCTGTCCATAAATACTTCACCACGCACTTCAAGCTCTTTGGGGTAGTCGCCACGCAACTTAAGGGGGACGTTACGAATTGTTTTTACATTTTGAGTAATATTCTCGCCTGTAAAGCCATCACCCCGTGTTGCAGCTTGTACCAACACTCCATCACGATAAATAATAGATACCGCTAACCCATCAAGTTTTGGCTCAC
>NZ_JAWRYI010000896.1:0-259 GCF_046534705.1 Pseudomonas sp. SIMBA_068 | reverse complement strand
CAATTCCCAGTCCGACGTGCTGCAGGCAGAAACCCGCATCGCCGCGATGCAGGCCACGCTGGAGCAATATCGCGCCCAGCATCGTTCCGCCACCGCGCAACTGACCGTGCTGACCGGCGTGGTCCCCGCTACGCTGCCTGAACTGCCACAGGCGCTGCTTAAGCAGCAGATCACCCTCGACAAAATCGCCTATGAAAGCAGCGCGGCGGTGCGCAGTGCGCAGTCGAAGCAGGAAGCCGCTCGTGAACGGGTGCGCCAG
>NZ_JAWRYI010000111.1:0-381 GCF_046534705.1 Pseudomonas sp. SIMBA_068 | reverse complement strand
GTCATCGACGGGCGCTCGCATATCCTTTCTGTGACGGCCCAGCGTATGCCGGACGGCATGATCCTGCTGGAGATGGCTCCGATGGATAACCAGCGCCGCTTAAGTCAGGAACAGCTACAGCACGCCCAGCAGGTTGCTGCCCGTGATTTAGTGCGCGGCCTGGCACATGAGATTAAAAATCCGCTTGGCGGTTTACGTGGCGCGGCGCAGCTGCTCAGCAAAGCGTTACCTGACCCATCACTACTCGAATATACCAAAGTGATTATCGAACAGGCGGACCGGCTGCGAAATCTGGTCGACCGTCTGTTGGGGCCGCAGCTGCCCGGTACGCGCGTTACCGAAAGTATTCACAAAGTGGCTGAACGCGTGGTAACGCTGGTG
>NZ_JAWRYI010000895.1:0-259 GCF_046534705.1 Pseudomonas sp. SIMBA_068 | reverse complement strand
CAAAGACAAATTCAGCAAACAGATCAAGCTAAGCAAGCTGCGCAAAGTTTACTCTTAATGCTCAACCGCATGCTCGATTTTGCCAGAGTTGAAAGCGCACAAGCTGAGTTAAAACTAGCCCCATTTACGGTTGTGGAACTTGTTGATATTTGCGACAGCTTAACAGGGCCCTTGTGTGAGCAAAAAGAGGTTGAGTTTATTATTGATGTTGACCCTTTAATTGCACCTAGTTTGATTTGCGATAGCATAAGACTACAGC
>NZ_JAWRYI010000894.1:0-259 GCF_046534705.1 Pseudomonas sp. SIMBA_068 | reverse complement strand
ACCAAAGCCAGGAGAAGCAGCCATACATTCCTCAAACAAAACGACTCCGCCGTGAGCATGTGAACCTGCCAGCTTAAATTTGGCAGCACATGACAGGAGGACAAGGCGGGCATTGAGCCCAGACCAGAAGGCCGGGTTATTTCCAGCCAGCGCAAATACGGTACCGGAGAAGAGCTTTCTCGAATTTGGCTTCTGTCCTTCGAGCACAGACGACACCGCCTCGCAAAATACCGTCGGTGACTGAAAAATAACTGCGTTG
>NZ_JAWRYI010000893.1:0-259 GCF_046534705.1 Pseudomonas sp. SIMBA_068 | reverse complement strand
AGGTTACCGAAACTTCTGTAATAAACTATGGAACGCGAGCCGTTACGTATTAATGAACACAGAAGAGCAAGACTGTGGTTTTGCAAACGATGCACAAAAAGAGTACTCGCTAGCTGATCGTTGGATTTTAGGCCAATATGAAGCCACCGTTAAAACGTACACTGAGCACCTTGATAACTACCGCTTTGATTTAGCCGCTAATACACTTTACGAATTCACTTGGAACCAGTTCTGTGATTGGTACTTAGAGCTAACTAAG
>NZ_JAWRYI010000892.1:0-259 GCF_046534705.1 Pseudomonas sp. SIMBA_068 | reverse complement strand
CCATGGCAATGAGCTGGCGTTTGTAGCCATTAGGGTTGTTTGAACGCTCAACTATTTGTGTTGCATGAAGCCGAAGGGCGGCTTCTGTTTGTGGGTAAGCTGGGCTGCCAATTAGTTGGTTTAGTTTAATGTTGTAATTAATTGCTTCATCACGGCTTGGTGTTTTTGGTTTTAATTTGGCAAGCTTAAAAAATACGCCAATGCTTTTAGCGCTCAGTCTTGGCAAGCTTGAACTTGACATAATAGCGGTTAAGCTCAG
>NZ_JAWRYI010000891.1:0-259 GCF_046534705.1 Pseudomonas sp. SIMBA_068 | reverse complement strand
CCACGACAGGTACGTCGTTATGATCGTTGCTTTTTGTTTATATAAATATTTTCCCTTTGGCGGTTTGCAGCGCGATTTTATGCGTATTGCTCAGACAGTCGCCGCCCGAGGTCATCATGTTCGGGTTTATACCCAGTCGTGGGAAGGCGAATGCCCTGATGTATTTGAACTGATCAAAGTGCCGGTTAAATCGCATACCAATCACGGGCGCAATGCGGAGTATTTTGCCTGGGTGCAAAAACATTTACGCGAACATCCC
>NZ_JAWRYI010000890.1:0-259 GCF_046534705.1 Pseudomonas sp. SIMBA_068 | reverse complement strand
CGTTGAACTCGTCGTGATGCTGCCAGAAGCTGGCGGTTTCGGTGCGAAGCGGATCGATCACCACCATATATTTGAGGCGGGACAGTGCCCGGACCGCTTTATTTTTGTCCGGGAAGGCGGCCAGCAGGTTGAAGCCCTGAATCAGGCAACCATTGAGCGCGCCCTGTTCCATCATCTCCGCCTGCGCCATGCAGTCGTAGCTCTTATCCCACTTCGGCAGCCAGTCGTAGCCCCACTGGTTTTCCGCTGTGGCCTTATC
>NZ_JAWRYI010000889.1:0-259 GCF_046534705.1 Pseudomonas sp. SIMBA_068 | reverse complement strand
GCTGTTTGCGTAAACGGGAGGATGAGAACTAATACGCTTCGTTTCTTTATAATTATTGATCATATAAAATTTGCGCAAATGATTGTTTCCTTGATATATTGAAACCATCCGCAGGTCCGCATAGGAAATGGCATGATCATCTGTCAATACTTTAATCAAGCCTGCAGGTTTTTTTGCGGATGTATCAGGTGATGATGTATTTTTCAAAGCACATCCTGATAGTAAAAAAAACATAAGACATAGTAGAGTTTTCATATTA
>NZ_JAWRYI010000888.1:0-259 GCF_046534705.1 Pseudomonas sp. SIMBA_068 | reverse complement strand
CCTGGTGGCCGGTGCTTCGAAAGGTGAGGGCCTGGGCAACAAGTTCCTGGCCAACATCCGTGAAACCGATGCTATCGCCCACGTAGTCCGCTGCTTCGAAGACGAGAACGTGATTCACGTCTCCAACAGTGTCGACCCGAAACGCGATATCGAGATCATCGATCTGGAACTGATCTTCGCTGACCTCGACAGCTGCGAGAAACAACTGCAGAAAGTCGCACGCAACGCCAAAGGCGGTGACAAGGACGCCGTGGTCCAG
>NZ_JAWRYI010000887.1:0-259 GCF_046534705.1 Pseudomonas sp. SIMBA_068 | reverse complement strand
AGGGCCGTATCCGTCTGAGCATTAAAGAAGCGACTGAGCAGTCTCAACCTGCTGCAGCACCGGAAGCTCCGGCTGCTGAACAGGGCGAGTAAGGTTGCCATTTGCCCTCCGCTGCGGCGGGGGGCTTTTAACCGGGCAGGACGCCTTGTTAGCAACCGGGAACAGGACGTTCATTCAACCGTGGTCTTCGGGAGTGGGAAATGAAGCCTTTTTTGCGCTGGTGTTTCGTTGCGACAGCACTTACGCTTGCAGGATGCAG
>NZ_JAWRYI010000110.1:0-382 GCF_046534705.1 Pseudomonas sp. SIMBA_068 | reverse complement strand
CGCGACACGGTGGAAGATCGCGGAACCATTCAGTATTTGCAGGACTGCGCAACGGAAGCTGAAATTGCTACTGAGTTCCTCTACATCGATGATATCGGGTTAGGTGAAAAAGGTCAGTTCACGGATTTACAGGATCAGGTAATTTCCAACCTGTTCAAACTGTATCCGTGGGAATTTATGTTGCGTGAGATGTTCTCAACCAAGCTGGAGGATGCAGGCGTACGCTGGCTGGAACCGGCGTGGAAGAGCATTATCTCCAACAAGGCACTTCTACCGCTACTGTGGGAGATGTCCCCGCATCACCCGAAGCTGCTGCCCGCTTATTTTGCGGAAGATGATCATCCGCAAATGGAAAAATATGTGGTTAAACCGATCTTCTCCC
>NZ_JAWRYI010000886.1:0-259 GCF_046534705.1 Pseudomonas sp. SIMBA_068 | reverse complement strand
AAGCGCGCGCGTGCGTTCGGCATCATCGAGTCCCGCCGCGAGACGTGCAGCCAGTTCGACGGGCAGCGCCGCGAACGCACGGGCGAGGCGGTCCGCGCCCGAGCCGGCCTCGGTGTCGGGTGCGATTGCGGGCGATATGGGCGCGCCGGCGACCGCGCTCGACGCGTCGGCAAGCAGCGGCCGCAGTCGCTCGCGATCCGCGCCGGGCAGCATGGCCCAGATCGACTCGATGTCCTCGATTCTGCAACGGGCGAGTTCC
>NZ_JAWRYI010000885.1:0-259 GCF_046534705.1 Pseudomonas sp. SIMBA_068 | reverse complement strand
AATTGTGATTTGCACATAACCACATTTCGTGATTAATTAATCTACAAACAAACAAACACTAAACTGTATTTTTATGCTTAATAGAATAGCCACCCCATTTACAAAACTGGTTGAGCGTTACCTACCCGACCCATTTATATTTGTAATTTTGCTTACACTTATTACATTTGCCGCTGCCAGTATATTTACCCCTTCCAGCAGTATTAATGTACTGCACGCGTGGGGCAATGGGTTTTGGAACCTATTGAGCTTTGCTATG
>NZ_JAWRYI010000884.1:0-259 GCF_046534705.1 Pseudomonas sp. SIMBA_068 | reverse complement strand
CGCTCTTGTTATTGAGTTTGCAACCGGTAGCCGACCGCCTGCTGCGTCCCATCGAAAGCACCTATCCGACATGGAATAATTCGCAAAAAGTGGACTATATCGTGGTGCTCGGAGGTGGTTATACCTGGAACCCGCAGTGGGCACCGAGCTCTAATTTAATCAATAACAGTCTGCCACGCCTGAATGAAGGTATTCGCTTATGGCGCGAAAATCCGGGATCAAAACTGATCTTCACGGGAGGCGTAGCAAAAACCAATAC
>NZ_JAWRYI010000883.1:0-259 GCF_046534705.1 Pseudomonas sp. SIMBA_068 | reverse complement strand
CGGCGCTGAAGCCGGCGGGTTGAAGCCCACACCTTAACCGAAAGACTTGATTAACAGGAAAATTCATCATGGCCCAAGTCATTAATACCAACAGCCTCTCGCTGATCACTCAGAACAACATCAACAAGAACCAGTCAGCTCTGTCTACTTCAATGGAGCGTCTGTCTTCTGGTTTACGTATCAACAGCGCGAAAGATGACGCTGCTGGTCAGGCAATTGCCAACCGTTTTACCTCTAACATCAAGGGCCTGACTCAGGC
>NZ_JAWRYI010000882.1:0-259 GCF_046534705.1 Pseudomonas sp. SIMBA_068 | reverse complement strand
CCGATATTGCCCAGCAGCAGCTGGATCATGCCCGAACCGCGGATCATCTGGGCGCCCGTGGTGTGGTGGGTCCAGCCCAGGGCATAGAGGAAGGTCGCAGTCTTGTCCGGTGCGCTGGTGCTGGCAAGGATCTCGCAAATCTGCAGGAAATCGTCCTTGGGCGTTCCGCACAACTCGTTGACCCGCTCCGGCGTGTAGCGGCTGACATGCTGCTTGAGCAGGTTGTACACGCACCGCGGGTGGCTGAGCGACATGTCGC
>NZ_JAWRYI010000109.1:0-382 GCF_046534705.1 Pseudomonas sp. SIMBA_068 | reverse complement strand
AACCAGCGCGGAGTATTCCCCCAGGCTGTGACCGGCCATCATTGCCGGTGCTTTACCGCCCTGCTGCTGCCATACGCGGTACAGCGCAACAGATGCAGTCAACAGCGCTGGCTGGGTTTGCCAGGTTTTATTCAGTTCTTCAGCTGGCCCCTGCTGGGTCAGCGCCCACAGGTCGTAGCCCAGCGCCGCAGAAGCTTCAGCAAACGTTTCTTCGACAATTGGATAGCTCGCCGCCATATCAGCCAGCATTCCAACGGTTTGAGAACCCTGTCCAGGGAACACAAATGCAAATTGCGTCATGTTTTAATCCTTATCCTAGAAACGAACCAGCGCGGAGCCCCAGGTGAATCCACCGCCAAAGGCTTCAAGCAGAACCAACTGC
>NZ_JAWRYI010000881.1:0-259 GCF_046534705.1 Pseudomonas sp. SIMBA_068 | reverse complement strand
GACTGACCGAGCGTTTCATTGAATCCGCAGTTTTACGCAGCTCTTCCATCGACTCTTTCAGCTCGGGTGAGAGCGTGCCACGGCCCGCTTCTTCCACCTTTTTCAGGCTCTCCTGCAACTCCTGCAGCTTGAGCTCCTGCGCCAGTTCATGTTGTACATTGGCTGCCAGCGAACGAATCGCCCTGATCCAGCCGACCACGGTTTTCACCGCAACCGGTAAACGTTGCGGGCCGAGTACAATCAGCCCGATCACGAACAC
>NZ_JAWRYI010000880.1:0-259 GCF_046534705.1 Pseudomonas sp. SIMBA_068 | reverse complement strand
AAGTGTGGCGTCATGAAGATCACTGGTACATGGTGCTGGCCGCGCAGAATACCCAGCTGCAGGGCAGGGTACTGCTTTTGCGTTCTGATAATCTGCGCGAGTGGCAGAACCTCGGCGAGATTGCGGGCAGCAAACTGGGCGGGCTGGACGCCGCTGGCTACATGTGGGAATGCCCGGATATGTTCACGCTCGGCGACAGCACCTATCTGATCTGCTGTCCGCAGGGTGTTATGCCTGAAGAGAAACGCTACCTGAACAG
>NZ_JAWRYI010000879.1:0-259 GCF_046534705.1 Pseudomonas sp. SIMBA_068 | reverse complement strand
ATTGCTTCCTGAAACTCTTTTGCCATCTGGATCAGTTCTTCAATGACCTGGGCAGTTTCAATGGCGCGGTTGTTGTATTTGAGCAGCACGGCTTTCAGGCGATCTGAGTATTTCTTCTCCTGCACCACGTTGTTTTTAGTACGGGCATGAATGCCGTCATTTAGCAGTTTCTCCAACAGTTCCACTGCCAGATTGCGCTGCGGCATTTCACGCACTTCTTCCAGAAACTCGTCTGACAACAATCCGATATTTGGCTTTC
>NZ_JAWRYI010000878.1:0-259 GCF_046534705.1 Pseudomonas sp. SIMBA_068 | reverse complement strand
ATGCGCACGTTGGGCGGTGCCAGATCGGGGTACTGTTCAATAGGCAGCGAAATAATCGAAAGCGTGCCACACAGGCACAGCAGAATCGCCAGAACCCAGGCAAAGATAGGGCGGTCGATAAAGAAATTCGACATTAAATCGACACTCCTCACTACTTTTATCGTTGGTCAGGCCCACCAGCAACGGGCGCTCTGGCAGGAAACTCGGCGGGTCTTTGCCACGTTTCTCCGCCGCCGTTTACTCTACGTGCGGCAGCGGG
>NZ_JAWRYI010000877.1:0-259 GCF_046534705.1 Pseudomonas sp. SIMBA_068 | reverse complement strand
AAGTTAAGACAGCGCATAACATGCCCCGCACCAATTTGACTTGATGAGTCAACTCTAATCGCTATGTGCATCTATTTTTGCTTATTTGGATATGCATCGTCGATTTGTTTATATAGTAAGCTTATACCTACACGCTCATCTACATCTGTTCTCAATTCGCGCGCAGAGTGAGTAGAAATATCTGTTGCTAGCATCGAGTAAAGCGGATTCCATGTAAACATTCTACTATGATCAAATTTGTAACTGTACAGACCTTCAC
>NZ_JAWRYI010000876.1:0-259 GCF_046534705.1 Pseudomonas sp. SIMBA_068 | reverse complement strand
ACACTCTTTGATGAATTAATTAATCACAATAAGCCATTACACAGTATAAGCCACCTACAATTATGCCAAAGTGAAACGCATAACTTTGTGGTCATTCGTCACACTAAAGCAATTAGTGATGAAGCAAAGGCTGTGGTAATAAAAGCCTGTACGCCTTACAAATACTCAGTTATTTGGCAAAGCGAAAGTGATGTAATTGACCATACTAATATTACTATGCCGTACTATTACCTAGATGAATTTAAACTAAAATTTGAGT
>NZ_JAWRYI010000875.1:0-259 GCF_046534705.1 Pseudomonas sp. SIMBA_068 | reverse complement strand
CTGGTGGATAAGGCGAAACTGGAAGATGACCGGGTGTATTTCATTGATGCCAACCTGGGGCAGGCAGAGAAAGACGGCCGCGTAGTGACGCCGATGCATCTGGATGCCGAATAATCTGCCCAAATAGAACAGGCCCCGACACAAGTGCCGGGGCCTGTAATGACCACATCCGTGTGGTCGGTCGCATGAACCTCGGAGGTGCATTGAGTGGATATCTAACTCACGCGCCGCCGCCGCCTAGTTCAGACGATTCCTCAAG
>NZ_JAWRYI010000874.1:0-259 GCF_046534705.1 Pseudomonas sp. SIMBA_068 | reverse complement strand
CTGTCGTCGCTCTCGGGCGGCTGGCTGCGTAAAGCGGCGCTGGGTCGTGCGCTGGTGAGTAACCCGCGCGTCCTGATGCTGGATGAGCCAACCAACCACCTCGATATCGAAACCATCGACTGGCTGGAAACGTTCCTGAAGAACTTCACCGGCAGCATCATCTTTATTTCCCATGACCGTTCGTTTATCCGCAACATGGCGACGCGCATTGTCGATCTGGACCGGGGCAAGCTGGTCTCCTGGCCAGGCAACTACGATC
>NZ_JAWRYI010000873.1:0-259 GCF_046534705.1 Pseudomonas sp. SIMBA_068 | reverse complement strand
GGACAGCTCATACCACGCTGCGCACGAGCGTCTGGGTTATCAGGCCCCAGCCATCGATCAGCAGAAACAGCATGATCTTCAGCGGCAGCGAAAGCGTGATCGGCGGCACCATGATCATGCCGAGCGACATCAGGATCGAGGAGACGATCAGGTCGATGATCAGGAACGGCAGGAAGATCATGAAGCCGATCTGGAAGGCAATCTTCAGCTCGCTAAGCATGAACGCCGGCACCAGGTGCACCGGGGTCAGTTCATCCAC
>NZ_JAWRYI010000012.1:0-174279 GCF_046534705.1 Pseudomonas sp. SIMBA_068 | reverse complement strand
AGCGCTTGACGGGCATCCATGCCCGTCACCTCCCTCCGCAAGGCCTGCGTTCGGCCTCCTGAAGTCGCGAAGATCAAGATCAAGATCAAGATCAAGATCAAGATCAAGATCAAGATCAAGATCAAGAGCAAGAGCAAGAGCAAGAGCAAGAGCAAGAGCAAGAGCAAGAGCAAGAGCAAGAGCAAGAGCAAGAGCTGGGCTGGCGGGCAGCTGCGCATTTCTCAAGCGGTGCTTGGACCGCGTCGCGCTATGCGCGACAATGGCGATCATTTTCGGAGCCCCCCATGACCGATTTCACCCCCGACGCCATCCTCGATGCCACCGGCCTGAACTGCCCGGAACCGGTGATGATGCTGCACCAGCACGTGCGCGACCTGGCCGCCGGCGGCCTGCTCAAGGTTATCGCCACCGACCCGTCGACCCGCCGCGACATCCCCAAGTTCTGCAACTTCCTCGGCCACGAACTGCTGCAGCAGCAAGAAGACGCCGGTACCTTCCTGTACTGGATTCGCAAGAAAGCCGACTGAAGCGCTCTGGAACACGCCCGACGTTGCGCCTACACTGCGTTCCCCAGACAGGAGAGCGCCATGCTGATAGTTGCCGACGAGAACATCCCGCTGCTCGATGCCTTTTTCCAGGGTTTCGGTGAAATCCGCCGTTACCCCGGCCGAAGTCTCGATGCCGCCAGCGTCAAGGACGCCGATATCCTGCTGGTGCGCTCGGTAACCAAAGTCGACCGCCAGTTGCTCGAAGGCAGCCGCGTACGCTTTGTCGGCACCTGCACCATCGGTACCGATCACCTGGACCTGGACTACTTTGCCGAAGCCGGCATTTGCTGGAGCAGTGCGCCGGGCTGCAATGCCCGCGGTGTGGTCGACTACGTGCTGGGCAGCCTGTTGACCCTGGCCGAGCTGGATGGCGCGGCACTCCCCGAGCGGGTGTATGGCGTGGTGGGCGCGGGTGAAGTGGGTGGCCGCCTGGTGCGGGTGCTGCACGGCCTGGGCTGGAAGGTGCTGGTGTGCGATCCGCTACGCCAGGCCGCCGAGGGCGGCAACTACGTCAGCCTCGAAACCATCGTGCAACAGTGCGATGTGATCAGCCTGCATACCCCGTTGCAGCGCGATGGCGAGCACCCGACCTGGCACCTGTTAGGCCAGGCGCAGCTGGCGCAGTTGCGGCCGGGTGCCTGGCTGATCAACGCCAGCCGTGGTCCGGTGGTGGACAACGCCGCCCTGCGCGAGCTGCTGCTGGACCGTGAAGACGTGCACGCAGTGCTGGACGTGTGGGAGGGCGAGCCACAGGTCGACCTGCAACTGGCCGACCTGTGCACATTGGCCTCACCGCACATTGCCGGCTACAGCCTCGACGGCCGCCAGCGTGGCACGGCGCAGATCTACCAGGCGCTGTGCCGGTTCCTGGGTGTGGACGAGCAGGTGCAACTGGCCGACTTGCTGCCCCGACCGCCGCTGGCGCAAATCGAACTGGATGCCAGCACTGACCCGGCCTGGGCCTTGGCGACCCTGTGCCGCGCGGTGTACGACCCACGCCGCGACGATGCCGACTTCCGCCGCAGCCTGAGTGACGACCCGCAGCAGCAGCGTGCGGCGTTCGACCAGCTGCGCAAGCAATACCCGCCGCGGCGCGAGATCGAAGGGTTGGCAGTGCGCTTGCGTGGGGAGTCGCCGCAGTTGGCGCAGCTGGTGAGTGCCTTGGGGGCGGAGTTGGTCTGACAAGCTCGCAATTCCCCCAGGTTTTTACAGCCCCTGTAGGAGCGGCGTACAGCGGCTGTCAGGCAATAAAAACCCGGCGCAGGCGCCGGGTTGCAAAAAAATCTGATCAACCTTTGTGTACGCGCTCGACCCGGCTTTCTTCCAGGGCCTTGCAGGCCTGCTGGATCATCTGCTCGGTAATTGGCACTTCGCGCCCCTTGCCGTCGATGATCGAACCGCATGCCTGGGGTGGCGGGGTGGTCTGAGGCTTCTGGTTGTCACTGCCATGCTGCAAGCTCATGCACTGTCTCCTCTTCAGGTTCAAGTTCAGGGTAGCCCTGCGCCGTGACTGGGCTGTGACAGCTTCTGTGTCACGGCAGCAACAGTCCAACAGAAACCCTGTGAAAGCTCCATCATCTGTTTAGACCGATGCGTTATAGCAACCTGCATGCATTCCCCCTGCCGGATGAGTGGTAGTCTGCGGTTTCCCCGCCATCGTAGCCGCCGCCATGCCCGATTCGGTTTCCCCTCGCCAACGCCGAGCCTTGCGCCTGGCCTGGCAGTTCGTTCGTCCCTACCGTCGACAGGTGCTGCTGGCCTTGTTGGCCCTGGTGGTTACCGCCGCCATCACGCTGTCCATGGGGCAGGGCATCCGCCTGCTGGTAGACCAGGGCTTCATGACCCGCTCGGCGCACCAGCTCAACCAGACCATCGGCCTGTTCCTGCTGCTGGTGCTGGCCCTGGCGGTGGGCACCTTCAGCCGTTTCTACCTGGTGTCGTGGATTGGCGAGCGTTGCGTGGCCGATATCCGTCGTGCCGTGTTCGACCACCTGATCGGCCTGCACCCCGGCTTTTTCGAAGACAACCGCAGTTCCGAGATCCAGTCGCGGCTGACCGCCGATACCACCTTGCTGCAATCGGTTATCGGCTCATCGCTGTCGATGTTCCTGCGCAACGCGCTGATGGTCATTGGTGGTGTGGTGCTGTTGTTCATCACCAACCCCAAGCTCACCAGCATCGTGGTGGTGGCCTTGCCGCTGGTGCTGGCACCGATCCTGCTGTTTGGTCGCAGGGTGCGCAGCCTGTCGCGCCAGAGCCTGGATCGGGTGGCCGATGTGGGCAGCTACGTGGCCGAGACCCTGGGGCAGATCAAGACGGTACAGGCCTACAACCACCAGACGCATGACCGCGAACGGTTCGCCGACACGGTCGAAGCCGCCTTTGGCGTGGCCCGCAAGCGGATTGCCCAGCGTGCCTGGCTGATTACCCTGGTGATCGTGCTGGTGCTGGGGGCAGTGGGGGTGATGCTGTGGGTCGGCGGCATGGATGTGATCGCCGGGCGTATCTCCGCAGGCGAACTGGCGGCGTTCGTGTTCTACAGCCTGATCGTCGGTAGCGCGTTCGGCACCCTCAGTGAGGTGATCGGCGAGCTGCAACGTGCAGCGGGTGCGGCCGAGCGCATTGCCGAGCTTTTGGCGGCGCGCAGTGCGATCCTGCCACCCACCGTGGCGCAGGCGCTACCGCAGCAGCGGGCCAGTGGACGTATCGAGTTGCAGCAGTTGGTGTTCGCCTACCCGTCACGGCCCTCGGTGGCAGCGGTCGATGGCCTGAGCCTGGTTATCGAGCCCGGGCAGACCGTGGCCTTGGTGGGCCCCTCGGGGGCGGGCAAGTCGACCCTGTTCGATTTGTTGCTGCGCTTTTACGACCCACAGCAAGGGCGCATCCTGCTCGATGGCCTGCCGGTGACCGAGCTGGACCCCGACCAGTTGCGCCGCCAGTTCGCCCTGGTGGCGCAAAACCCCTCACTGTTTCGCGGAACGGTGGAGGCCAACATCCGTTATGGCCGGCCCGATGCGACCCTGGCCGAAGTCGAAGCAGCGGCGCACGGTGCCCATGCCGACGAATTCATCCGGCAGCTACCGCAAGGCTACCAGACGCCCTTGGGCGAGGGTGGCATCGGCCTTTCTGGCGGGCAACGCCAGCGCCTGGCGATTGCCCGGGCGTTGCTGGTGGATGCACCGATCCTGCTGCTGGACGAGGCCACCAGCGCGCTCGACGCGCAGAGCGAACACTTGATCCAGCAGGCGTTGCCCAGCCTGATGGCCGGGCGTACCACGCTGGTGATCGCCCATCGGCTGGCCACGGTGCAGCATGCCGAGCGCATTGCGGTCATCGACAAGGGCCGGGTGGTGGCGGTGGGTACCCACCGCCAGCTGGTCGAGGAAAGCCCGCTGTATGCGCGGCTGGCGGCCTTGCAATTCACCAGCGGCTAATGCGTCGCGAGTTTGTAACAATTTTGTAGCAATTGCCTGAGAGTATCTGGCTCAACTGTTGCGTAAGTGCTCGACCTGGCTGCCATTGCTTGATGGCAGCTTTTTTTTGGCCTGCCAACAAGGACATGGAATGTCTTACCTGGTGTTGCGGATGCGCGCCATTCCTTTCCTTCCGGTTTCGAGATCCACGATGTTGCGTAAATCCCTCAGAGTGCAAATTCTCTCGCTGCTCGGCGGCAGCCTGGTGGCGATGCTGTTGATCGCCCTGGTGTGTTTCCAGTTTTTGTCGTCCAGCGTGCGCGGTTATGCCGAGCTGGTGGAGGGGCCGCTGCGGGCCTCGCAATTGATCGATGAAGCCAACCTGCAGTTCAAGATCCAGGTGCAGGAATGGAAGAACGTGCTGTTGCGCGGGCGCCAGCCGGCTGAGATGGACAAGTACTGGCAGCAGTTTCAGGCTCGCGAACAGCAGGTGCAACAACTGCTCGGGCAACTGATCGACAGCAGCGACGCCAGGCTCAAGGCGCCGTTGCAGCAACTGCGTGACAGCCATCGGCAGTTGGGCCAGGCCTATGCGCAGGGCCGTCAGGCCTTCCTTGCCGCCGGTGGCGACCCGGTAGCCGGCGACCTGGCGGTGAAGGGTGTAGACCGCGCCGCCAGTGAGCAGATGAGCGAACTGGTCGAGCAACTGCGTGCCGACGCCCGCCAGCGTGCGGCCAGCATCAACGCCAGTGCCGAACGCACGGTATGGCTGGGCTTGCTGGTGATGCTGGCCTCGGCGTTACTGGTGGGGCTGTTCAGCCTGTGGCTGGTCAACCGCAGCCTGATCGAGCCGATCCGCCAGTTGATCGAGTACGTCGCGCAGCTTAGCCAGGGCCGTTTTGCCGCCCGCGTGGACAGCCGCCGCGAGGACGAACTGGGGCGCCTGGCGCGGGCGGCCAACACCTTGCGCGACTTTCTCGCCGACACCGTCGGCCGGCTGAAGGACAATGCCCAGGAGCTGGAAGGTGCCAGTGGCCAGTTGCGCAGCATTGCCGGCGACATGGCCCGCGGCACCCATGACCAGTTCCAGCGCACCGACCAGGTGGCCACGGCCATGCACGAGATGTCTGCCACCGCCCAGGAAGTGGCCCGCCATGCTGCTGAAGCTGCCCGCGCAGCGGATGACGCCGACCACAGTGCCCAGGCGGGTGAGCAGGTGATGCAGCAGACCATCGATATCATTGGCGTGGTCAACCGCGAAATCGCCGGCACGGCTGCGGTAATCCGCGACCTGGAACACGACAGCACGCGCATCGGCAAAGTGCTCGAAGTGATCCGCGGTATTGCCGAGCAAACCAACCTGCTGGCGCTGAACGCGGCCATCGAAGCGGCCCGTGCCGGCGAGGCCGGGCGTGGCTTTGCGGTGGTGGCCGATGAGGTGCGCAGCCTGGCCCAGCGCACGGCAGCCTCGATTGCCGAGATCCATCAGATCATCGAAGCGGTGCAGTCAGGTGCGGTTGAAGCGGTCAAGGCCATCGAAAGCGGCCAGCAGCGAAGCGAAGAGGGGGCCGAGCAGGTGCAGCAGGCCGGGCAGATGCTGCAACGCATCACCCAGGCGGTAGAGGCGATCCGCGACATGAACCGGCAGATCGCCACGGCGGCCGAAGAACAGACCAGCGTGGCCGAAGACATTTCGCGCAACCTGATCGAAATCACCCGCATTGCCACGGCCAACCAGGAGTCGGTGCAGCACACCGAGCAGGCGGGGCAACGCCTGCATGGGTTGTCCGGGCAGCTGGGCGAAGTAACCTCGCGCCTGAGCGCCTGACACTTTTCAGGGGCAACAAAAAGCCCGCGCAAGGCGGGCTTTTTGAAAAGGATCTGGTCGGAGAGACAGGATTCGAACCTGCGGCCTTCTCGTCCCGAACGAGACGCGCTACCTGGCTGCGCTACACTCCGATGAACAAAATCCTACTGCATCCCGTTTTCGCCCACAAGCCCTTGTTGTTATAGGGGCCTTTGCCAAAACAGGTGCTTGATCAGAGCTCTTTGACGGTGCGGATCTGGTCCTTGTTCAGGCGCGTGCGCTTACCGTCGAGTTGCTCGAATTCGTAGAAACCGGAGTCTTCGTCGAAGGAGGGTTTATCCGTTGCCTGGATCTCCCGGCCATCGTTCAGGGTGATGACGGTAGGGGTCGAGCAGCCAGCGAGGGCGCCCAGGCCCAAGGCTAGCAGGAAGGCGGGTAGGGTCCGTTTGATCATCGTGTTTCTCCAAGTGCGATGGTGCTAGATGACATTTATGACGCAGGACATTAGTGTAAGTTCACTCCAAGTGCAGCATAGCGACAAATCTGTCTTCTTGATCCAGGGCAAGGCTGATGGCGCAACGCCGGGCAAAGGTACGCTGTGATATAACTGCGGCCATCTCATCCTGTTGTGACGGACACCCATGAAAGCCAAGGCAGATACCCCCTTCGTGGCGCTGAACATCGCCGTGCTGACGGTCAGCGACACTCGCACCTTCGACACCGACACCTCTGGCCAGCTGTTCGTCGACCGCCTGAGCGCAGCGGGCCACCGCCTGGCCGAGCGCGTACTGCTGAAAGACGACCTGTACAAGATCCGCGCCCAGGTCGCCACCTGGATTGCCGATGACTACGTGCAGGTGGTACTGATCACCGGTGGCACCGGCTTTACCGGCCGTGACAGCACGCCCGAGGCGGTGGCCTGCCTGCTGGACAAGCAGGTCGAAGGCTTTGGCGAGCTGTTCCGGCAGATTTCCGTGGCCGACATCGGCACCTCCACCGTGCAGTCGCGCGCCCTGGCCGGGTTGGCCAACGGCACCTTGGTGTGCTGCCTGCCGGGCTCGACCAATGCGGTGCGCACCGGCTGGGACGGCATCCTGGCGGAGCAGCTCGATGCACGCCATCGCCCATGCAACTTCGTGCCGCACCTGAAGCAGGCAGCGGCCTGTGACAGCCGTGGCTGAGGCTAGCCAGGCCCGGCCATTGATGCCGGTGGAGCAAGCCCTGGAGCAACTGCTGGCGCTGGCCGAAGCGGCGCCGATCCGTGACACCGAGAACCTGCCGTTGGCCGAGGCCGAGGGCCGCGTGCTGGCCACTGACCTGGTGGCCTCGCTCGACCTGCCGCCCTGGCCGAACAGTGCCATGGACGGCTATGCCTTGCGCAAGGCCGACTGGCAGGGCGAGCCACTGCCGGTCAGCCAGAGGATCTTCGCCGGCCATGCGCCGCAGCCCCTGCAGCCGGGCACCTGCGCGCGCATCTTCACCGGGGCGCCAGTGCCTGAAGGTGCCGATTGCGTCGAGATGCAGGAAAACACCGAAGTGGCCGAAGACGGTCGGGTGCGCTTTCTCGAGCCCTTGCATGCCGATCAGAACATCCGCCCTCAAGGCCAGGAGACCCGCAAGGGCGAGCAGGTGATGAGCGCCGGCACCCGGCTGGGGCCTATCGAACTGGGCCTGGCGGCGACCCTGGGCCACGGCCGACTGGACGTGGTGCGCAAAGTGCGGGTGGCGGTGCTGTCCACGGGTGACGAACTGGTCGAGCCCGGCCTGCCGCTGGGGCCGGGGCAAATCTACAACAGCAACCGCCGGCTGCTGGTCAGCTGGTTGCAGCGGCTGGGCTGCGACGTGGTCGATGCAGGCATCCTGCCTGATGATTTGGCGCTTACCCGCGCCTGTTTGGCCTCGCTTGGCGACGTTGATCTGATCTTGTCTACCGGTGGTGTCTCGGTGGGCGAGGCCGATTACCTGGGTGCAGCCCTACGCGAGGCGGGCGAGCTGGCCTTGTGGAAGCTGGCGATCAAGCCGGGCAAGCCACTCACCTTCGGCCACTTCCAGGGCGTACCGGTGATCGGCCTGCCGGGTAACCCGGCCTCTACCCTGGTCACTTTTGGCCTGCTGACCCGGCCCTATCTGTTACGTCGCCAGGGCGTGGGCGATGTCACGCCGCTGCGCTTCGACATGCCGGCAGGCTTTGACTGGCCCAAGGCCGGCACGCGGCGCGAGTACCTGCGTGCACGCATCGAGCAGGGCCAGGTGCGTATCTACAAGAACCAGAGCTCCGGCGTGCTGCGCAGCGCGGCGTGGGCCGAAGGTTTGGTGGAAGTGCGAGAGGGCAGCACGCCGAAACAGGGCGACAGCGTGCCGTTCATTCCCTTCAGCGAGCTACTTGGCTGAGCGGCCCAGCCAGGCACTGCCCAGCGGCGCGGCGTCCGCCGGCGCTGCCTGGGCCAGGCGCATGTGCACGTTCTCCAGTTGCTGGGCGGCCACGCTCCAGTCGTGGCGTTGGCGGGCGAACTGGCGCCCGGCAGCGCTCAACTGGCTCATGCGCCAGGGCTGGTTGAGCAGTTGGGTGATCAGCAGGGCCAACTGGTCGCCGTCATCACTGCCCAGATAGTGCTCGCCGTTGTTTGCGGTCAGGCCCGATACGCCTTTGCCGGTGGTGATCACCGGTAGGCCTGCGGCCATGGCCTCCAGGATTTTTACCTTGGAGCCCCCGGCATAGCGCAGCGGCGCGAAGAACAGTGCCGAACGCTTTTGCAGCTCACGCAGGTCAGGGCGGTAGCCAAACCATTCGATGCGCGGGTCGTTCCAGTGCAGTTTCCAGCTGGCCGGCAGGGCATGCCCGGCTATTGCCAGGCGCACAGCCGGGTTGCTCATCCACACCTGCGGCATGATATCTTCCAGCGCCCACTCGATGGCCTCGAGGTTGGCGCCATATTCGAAGTTGCCGACGAACAGCAGGCGCTGGCTGTGTAACGCGGGCTCCACGTGCTGGTAGAAGTCACAATCCACACCGTTGACCACCACATTCACCGGTCGCCCGCTGATCTGCGCGATCAGCTCGGCGTCGTGGGCGCTGACTGCCACCAGCTCGGTGGGCTGGCATAGCACCCGCTGTTCCCAGCGCCGGTAGCGCCAGCGGTCGAAGGCGTTGAGTGGGCGCAGCCACAGGGGCAGCCGGTCATGGCAGGCACCGCCCATCACCGACTCGAGCGTGTGTTCGCTGAGCATGTAGGGCAACCCGCGGGCTTGCAGAGCCTTCTCGAACGGTTGAAAACTGTAGCTGTGCTCGATCTGGATCACGTCCCAGGGTTCGTCCAGCAATTGCTCGAAACGGTGCCGCAGGCAAGGGGACAGGCCGTTGATGATGGCCCGCATGGGGTAGTCGATGATGGGCGAAGCCAATAAGTTCAGCGGGCTGTGCAACGGCCGACGGGGCATTACGATCAGGCGTTCGAGCAGTGGCTCCAGGGCTTCGCGGGCTGTATCGCTGAGGGGGATTTTCGACTGCGCCAACAGGGTAATGCGGTGGCCCTGCTGTGCCAGTGCGCGCATCAGGTGGTATTGCCGGGTTTTGCTACCGCTGGTGGTCGGCCAGGGTAGGTAGGGCAGTGTCCAGAGAATGCGCATGACCCGGAATCCTCGTGAAAGGCCGCGGATGAAAAGACGCGCCCATCGGCAGTGTGCTGAACACCACTGCCGGGGCGCGTCCATGGCTAGGGTTTCGAGCCCGGCAAACAGAAGTCAAAAGGCTGACTTCCCAGGTAGCTGTGTTTGCCTAGGTCAAAAACTTGTCAAAAGTTCATTTTCTGAGCATAGCGCGCATTGTCGGGTGTGGGAAAAAGACCACGCTGGCTTCGGTATTTTTTTGTGGGCATGCAACGATCGGTGAGCGGGCATGGTCGAGATCTGGGTCGGTCAACTTCACGGAGAAGCGCGATGCAAAGGCGCAAGGCAATGCTGATCCTCCATGGCAAGCAGGCGATGAATGAAGCGCTGCGCAGCGCCGTTTGCGACCTGCGCGATACCGGCTGGGTGCTGGATGTGCGTGTCACCTGGGAGGCGGGTGACGCGCAGCGCCTGGTCGGCGAGGCGCTCGCGGCGGGCTACAGCCATATCGTCGCAGGCGGTGGCGACGGCACTTTACGGGATGTGGCCGAGGCCATGGGCCTGGCAGATGCCGAGGCCAGCCTGGCGCTGTTGCCGCTGGGCACGGCCAACGATTTCGCCAAAGCCGCCGGCATACCCCTGGAGCCTGCAGAGGCACTGGCGCTGCTGAATACACCGGCGCAGGCTATCGACCTGGGCCAGGCCGGCGACCAGTTGTTCCTCAACATGGCCACGGGCGGGTTTGGTAGCCAGGTCACCGCCAACACCTCCGAAGACCTGAAGAAGGTGCTGGGTGCTGCGGCCTACCTGTTTACCGGGTTGTCGCGCTTCAGCGAGCTGCAGGCAGCCTCGGTGGAACTGCAAGGGCCTGACTTCCAGTGGCAAGGGAGCCTGCTGGCGCTGGGTATCGGCAATGGTCGCCAGGCGGGCGGCGGGCAAGTGCTGTGCCCTGAGGCGGTGGTGAATGACGGCTTGCTCGACATCGCCATCCTGCCAGCGCCGCAAGAGGTAGTCGGGGCACTGCGCGACCTGTTGGCCGGTGACGGGCTTTTCGTCCGCGCCAGGTTGCCCTGGGTCGAGATCAAGAGCGCGCAGGGCCTGGACATCAACCTCGATGGCGAGCCGTTGCAGGCCGGCAACCTGCGCTTTCAGGCCAAGCCTGGCGCGTTACACCTGCACCTGCCGGCCGGGTCGCCGCTGCTTAGTCATCCAGGCTGATGATTTTCTCGCGTACAGCGAACAGCACCAGGCCGGCCACATCATGAATCTGCAGGCGCTTCATGATTTGCGAGCGGTGGGTTTCCACGGTCTTGATCGACAGGCCCAGGCCCGCGGCGATTTCCCGGGTGGACTTGCCGCGCACGATCAGGCGCAGGATTTCCAGTTGTCGCGCAGTGAGGTTATGCCGTTCGCCAGTCGCTTGGTTGCCCTGCTTGGTGTGCCGTAGGGCCTGGTTGATGACGGTGTGGGCAATGGCCGGGCTGAGGTAGCGCTCGCCGTTGCGCACTGCGCTCAGGGCCTGCTCCAGCTCGGTGGCGCTGGTGTCCTTGAGCAGGTAGCCGTGGGCGCCGCTTTCCAGGGCCCGCATGATCAGGTCAGGGTCGGTGTGCATCGACAGGATCAGCACCTTGCATGTACTTGCGCTTGCCCGCAGTTGGGTGAGGGCGTCCAGGCCGCTGGTCGACCGCATGGAGATGTCCAGCAAGACGATGTCGGGCGCCAGCGCGCGCACCTGTTCGAGCAGTTGGCTGCCGTCGTCGGCTTCACCGATCACGTCATAGCCGGGGATGTCGCAGACCAGTGCGCGCACACCGGCGCGGATCAGCGAGTGGTCGTCAACCAGCAGCAGTCTACAGGTCATGGGTGGCCTTGCTCCCGGCGCGTTGCTGGGTACGCGCAGGCCACGGGAACACCGCCTCGATACGCGTACCCAAGCCGAGCTGGCTGGTGATGTCGAGGCTACCCTGCAAGGCGGTGACCCGCTCCTGCATGCCAGCCAGGCCGCGCTGGCCTGCGTCGGCCGGGTGCCGTGCCGGGACGAAACCACGGCCATCGTCGTGGATCGACAACGCCAGCCCCTCAGGGGTGCGCTGCAGCTGGATGATCAGGTTATCTGCCTGGGCGTGGCGCAGCATGTTGGTCACGGCCTCCTGGGTAATGCGAAACACCGCCATGGCCACAGCTTCGTCGATGCCGCCCAGGCGCTGGTTGCACGCCAGGCTCCAGTGCACGCTGCTGCTGGCCAGGGTGCGCACCAGGTGCGCGCGCAGGCTGGCTTCCAGGCCCAGGCTGGCCAATTGCCGAGGGTTGAGCAGGGCGGACACGTCGCGTACGTTGTCCAAGGTGTCATCCAGCGTGCTGCGCAGGGTGTTGCAGTGGCCTTGCAGCTCGTCGGGCATGCGCCTTTGCAGCCACTGCAGCTGCAGCTTGGCGGCAGTGAGCAGCTGGCCGATGTCGTCGTGCAGTTCCCGGCCCAAGTGCTGGCGCTCGTCTTCCTGGACCTTGAGCATGCGCTCGGCCAGTTCTGCCGGGCGCAGGCTGATCGACTTGGCGCTCAGGCCCAGGTAGACGACGGTGCCCAGCGTAGCGACCAGTTGCAGCACCAGCAGGCTGGCCGGGGCTGCCTGGTTGGCCAGGTACAGCATCAGGTTGGCGACCAGCGAGGCCACGCATAACGCGGCCGTCACCCAACGCAGCAGGGCAACGCGGGAGCAGCAACGCAAAGAAGTCTTCAAGCGTGGAAGCATAGGTAGGGAAGCCACTGAAGTATTGCTGATGGAGGCCTTGCACAATGCTGCTCAGAGGCTTTGGCGCAGTACTTTCGATATTTTTTTGAGCACGTGATCGTTCAACCTTTATTCAGGTTGCAAGCGTTTATGGGGGCGCATATTACCACTTCGCACTGTATCGGTCGCGGCGGGGTAATGCCTTGAAACGCCTGCGGGTCGGGCACTGGCGAGTGGCAAAGTGCCACCCATTGATCGCGCATTACGTACTTGTAGTGCAACTAGCGCGTTAGAGATTCATCTTGGCCCCCGAAAACTTGGCTAACTTCCCTAGTTCGATCTTTGTGGGGCATGAACGAACGTGCTTAGTTGCACTTCGTGTCAGGTTAATACGGTGGGTTCCACCGGCCTGTGCCTGTGCCGCGTGCCACTGGAGCGTGCGGGTGGATGCACACGCTGCCGTGCTCGTCGCAGGAGGTACAGGCTTGCGCAAACGGTTGCTTCACGACCTTGGCCAGGTCGCTGAGCAGCACCAGTTGCTCGCCGATGTCCAGGTTCAGCCGCCCGGTACGGGTATCGACCAGTTCCAGTTGCCAGGCCAGCAAGGTAAGGCAGGCCCCTAGCGCGGGCAGGGCTTCACGTTGCAGGCAGCCGCGGTGACAGGCGGGGGCAAGCAACTGATGCAGGGCATTGGTGTAATGGGCGACTTCACGCAGGCCCAAGCGTGTAGCCTGCCTGGCAAGGCTCTCGAGGGTGTTGTCCAGGCAGCGGCAGGCATCTGGATCATTGTCGATCAGTTCCAGATGCTGCAGACACTCCTGGGCCTGGGTCAGCAAGACCTGGGCATCCAGCAGATAACCCTGCAGGGCGTCATCGAACGATAAGGCAGTGTCCATGATCAGGTCCCCGCGCGTAGGGCAGGCGCAGGGGGCGGGCACGCCGAAACGATAGCTAGCAAAAGCCTGACTCCATTCATGCATTGAGAATGGCGTCACATTAATGGCTAAAGGATATCGCGAACATCAGGTTGCACCCGATTGCAGGTAGGGGTTTCCCTGATATCGAGCTCAGGTGGGGAACTTTTGTCGCGCTGCTGATTTGCCGTGTAATGCCCGCAGTAAAGCATGATGGTAAAGTGATATCAATTGCCTTCACGGCATTTTCCCGCAAGGGTCAAGGTGCGCGTGAAGCCGCCGATACAGGGTGGATGCTTACACTTTTTTGACTCAAGCCTGGGGGTTTTCCAATGGCTGGCATTCTCGACACAGTAGACCAACGCACGCAACTGGTGGGTGAGAACCGCCTGGAAATTCTGATGTTTCGCCTGGCCGGCCGCCAGTTGTTCGCGATCAACGTGTTCAAGGTGCAGGAAGTGCTGCAACTGCCTAAGTTGACCCTGATGCCCCAGCGCCACGCCTTCGTCTGCGGGGTGGTCAACCTGCGCGGCCAGACCCTGCCAGTGATCGACCTGTCCCAGGCGATCGGCATGCGCCCGCTGCAGCCGGGGCCGGACAGCACCATCATCGTCACCGAGTACAACCGGTCGGTGCAGGCCTTCCTGGTGGGTGGTGTCGACCGTATCGTCAACATGAACTGGGAGTCGATCATGCCGCCGCCTGCCAGCGCGGGTCGCCAGCATTACCTGACCGCCATCACCAAGGTGGATGAAAAGCTGGTGGAGGTGATCGACGTGGAGAAGGTGCTGGCTGAGATTGTGCCGTACAACGCCCGGGTCTCCGGTGAGAAGCTCGCCGACCCGGTGCTGGCCCGTGCCCGCGGGCGCGAGGTGCTGCTGGTGGACGACTCCAGTGTGGCTCTGGCGCAATTGCGTGACACCCTGTCCCAGTTGGGGGTGAAGCTGCACGTGGCCAGTGACGGCCTGAAGGCGCTGCGCATGCTCAAGGGCTGGGCCGATGCGGGCGAGGATGTGTGCGAAAAGCTGCTGATGGTGTTCACTGACGCCGAAATGCCGGAAATGGACGGCTACCGGCTGACCACCGAGATTCGCAGCGATGCCCGTTTGCGCCAGCTCTACGTCGTGCTGCACACCTCGCTGTCGGGCAGCTTCAATGAATCCATGGTGAAGAAGGTGGGTTGCGACAACTTCCTGTCCAAGTTCCAGCCTGATCGCCTGGTCGATGTGGTCAAGCAACGCCTGCTGCTGGATACTGCCACTGCGTGATCGCCGGGCCAGCCAGGTATAAGCTTGGCTTTTGGCATGACGCGAGGCGGCAGGGATGTTTCTCAGTGAGTTGTATCGATACCCGGTGAAGTCGGGCCAGGCGCAAAGCTTGCAGGCATCACGGGTGGGGCTGTTGGGGTTGCAGGGTGACCGGCGCTGGATGGTGGTCGAGGAAGAAACTGGACGCTTCCTGACCCAACGGGCCTGGCCACAACTTGGCCAGATCGACGCGCGTGATGACGACAACGGCCAGTTACTGCTGCAGGCGCCCGGGCTTGTGCCGTTGCGGGTGCCTGTACCTGCAGGCGATGACGGCCTGCGTGGCGTGACGATCTGGCGCGACACCCTGCGCGTGCCCGACGCTGGCGACGCAGCAGCGGCCTGGTTGAGCGCGTTGCTAGGCAAGGCCGTACGGCTGGTGCACTGCCCGGAGCAGCGCGCGCGTTACCTGCCCAATGGCTATGGCTACAACAGTGACCGGGCGGCGTTTCCCGACGGCTTTCCCTTGCTGCTGATTGGGCAGGGCTCGCTCGACGAGCTTAACCGGCGTATTGGCCGGCCCATGGAAATGCTGCGCTTTCGACCGAACCTGGTGGTGCAAGGGGCAGAACCGTTTGCCGAGGATGGCTGGAAGCGGATTCGCATTGGCAGCCTTGAATTTCGCGTGCTAAAGCCCAGTGTGCGGTGCATCTTCACGACCATCGACCCGGCCACCGGGGAGCGCAGTGCCGACCGCGAGCCGATGGCAACCCTCAAGACCTTCCGCGAGAAGGAGGGGGATGTGCTGTTCGGGCAGAACCTGGCGGTGGATGGCAGTGGGTGGCTTGAACCAGGAATGCAGGTGGAAGTTCTGAAGTGAATGTGCTGCCTGAACCGGCCCTATCGCCGGTTCAGGTTCAGCTGGCCTTACATGTCATCGAAATACCGCTCATGCCAATCCACCAGCGGCTGCGGCGAATTCAGCTTCTGCCCGTAGATCACCGAATAAGACAGCACGTTCTGTACATACTGGCGTGTTTCGTCGAACGGGATCGATTCAACCCACACATCGAAGCTCAGGTGCTTGGCGCCTTTCAGCCACTGCCGCACGCGGCCGGGCCCGGCGTTGTAGGCCGCCGAGGCCAGCACCCGGTTGCCGTTGAACTGGCTGTGCACCTGGCTCAGGTAGGCCGCGCCCAGCTGGATGTTCTTGTCCGGGTTCAGCACCTGCGCCGGTGATGCCAGCGGGATGCTGAACTTGCGCGCGGTCTCTTTGGCCGTGGCCGGCATCAGCTGCATCAGGCCGCTGGCACCCACCGGCGAGCGCGCATCCTCCATGAATGCACTTTCCTGGCGGGTGATGGCGAATACCCAGCTCGAATGCAGGCCGCGGACCTTGGCTTCGCGCACCAGGGTGTCGCGGTGGGCCATCGGGAAGCGGATGTCCAGGTCGTCCCAGTATTGCGCCTGGCTGATGGTGCGGATGGCCGGGAAGTACCAGCGCAGGTCGTAGCCCAGGCGTGCCTGGGCAACCATCTCGTCGCGGGTGAAATGGCGGCTGACGTGGTACCACTCGCGGCGGCCCTCGACGATCTGGCCACGGGCGTGGAATTCCAGTGCACGCTGGATGCCGGGCGTGTTGCGCACCTTCTTGACCAGTTGCGGGCTTAGCAGCAGCGGCTTGTTGTTCAGCTGGTATGGCGTCTGTGCCCGGTCGGCAGCGAGGAAGCCATAGAAGTCGCGCTCACGTGCCACGGTCTTGTACAGCAGCGGGATCTGCGGGTTGTTCGGCTGGGCCAGCTCCAGGCTGCGTGCCTGCCAGTATTTCCAACGGCTGCTGCTGGCCAGGTCCTGGGGCAGGCGCTTGGTCAGCTCGTAGGCGTCTTCCCAGCGGCCCAGGCGCAGCAGCAGGCGCAGGCGCCATTCGCTGACGGTGTTGTCGCGCAGTTCGGGGTCGTAGCGGGTCATCAGGTCGAGCGCGCGCGGGTCGTAGCGGCGAGCCAGGGTCAGGCCGATTTCGCGGGCGATGGCCACCTTCTCGTTGCGAGAGAAGTGCATGCGCTGGGCATAATCGTCGAGCAGTGCCATGGCCCGCTCCGGATCCTGCCGGGCCAGGCGGCGCAGGCCGAGGCTGACGACATCGGACATGGCTTCGTTGACCGGGGTAAAGCGCGATGGCTGGTTGAGCAGCTCTGGCTTTTGCGCCACGTCGACCAGAAGGCGCCCCTGAGGGCCGAGGGTGGTCAGGGTCTTGACCAGGTTGTTGGCCAAAGCGTAGTTGCGCGCCTGGGCCGCCAGCTTGGTGCGTTCCCAGCGCTTGGCCTCGGTCAACTGGCCTTCGGCCGCCCACATGCCGAACAGCGTGTCGCAGGCGGCAGGTTGCGACTTCCCGACGTTCCACAATTTGTCAGCTGTGGCATAGCCCTCGGCGCGCAGGCCATGGCTGAGCTGATACTGGCCGTTGAGGCAGTCCAGTTCGGTGAAATTGAGCTTGGGGTCGTAGTATTTGACGAAGGTGTCCCATTCGCCGCGTTCGGCCAGCCAGCGTAGCCAGCGCAGTTTCATCCAGTTGGCCTGGGGCAGGTCGCCATGCTTGGCGAGAAAGCCTTCGATCTCCTGGTTGCTGGCGCTTTTGAGGCGGGCGGTAAGCTCGTCGTAGGCCAGGTAAGGTGTCAGCGGGTAGTCGCTCAGGGCTTGCGCATAGCGCAAGTACGGGCCTTTGTCGCCTTTGGCCAGCGCACGCTTGGCCTCGTCGTAGTACTGGCGTTGCTGGGTGAGGTCGGAGGCCTGCGCTGCGCAGGTGGCAGCGGTGAGCAGCAGGCATGATGCAATGTGTAACAGGCGGCTGCGCATGATACGTCCGGGCAGTAGAACCATGGGGAAGTGACGGCGGAGCCAGCACTGTTGGAAGCAATTGCCTTAGCTTAGCTGTTTGCCGGCGGCGGGTGAAAGCACTGTGCTTGTATCGGGATATTAACTTCGACCAGATGTCGCAAAGCGCTCGTCGGGTGGCCAAGCGGATGCCGTCGAGGGCCAAGTCAGGTAGAATGCGCGCCCGATTTATGGAGACCAACATGACCCTGCTCAAATTCAGCGATGTGTCCCTCGCATTCGGCGCCATGCCGCTGCTGGACAAAGTGTCCTGGCAGATCGCTCGTGGTGAGCGGGTGTGCATCATCGGCCGCAACGGTACTGGCAAATCCAGCATGCTGCGCCTGGTCAAGGGCGAGCAGAAGGGCGACGACGGTGAAGTCTGGCGTGCCCCGGGCCTGAAGATCGGCGAGCTGCCGCAGGAACTGCCGGTGGCCGACGATCGCACGGTCTTCGATGTGGTGGCCGCAGGCCTGGATGGCGTCGGTGAGTTGCTGGCACAGTTCCATCACCTGAGCATGAATATCCAGAACGACGAAGACCTGGAAAAGCTCATGCACGTCCAGCACGAGCTGGAAGCCCGGGATGGCTGGCGCCTGCAGCAAGTGGTGGAAAGCACCCTCAGCCGCCTGCAGTTGCCGGCCGACAAGACCCTGGCCGAGCTGTCCGGTGGCTGGCGCCGCCGTGTGCTGCTGGCCCAGGCGCTGGTGTCCGAGCCCGACCTGCTGCTGCTCGACGAGCCTACCAACCACCTGGACATCGGTGCCATTGCCTGGCTCGAAGAGGCCCTGCGCAGCTTTAACGGCGCGGTCCTGTTCATCACCCACGACCGGTCCTTCCTGCAGAACCTGGCCACCCGCATCCTTGAACTGGACCGTGGCGGCCTGATCGACTGGAACGGTGACTACGCCAGCTTCCTGGTGCACAAAGAGGCCGCACTGGCCGCCGAAGAAACCGCCAACGCGCTGTTCGACAAGCGCCTGGCCCAGGAAGAAGTGTGGATCCGCCAAGGCATCAAGGCCCGCCGCACCCGTAACGAAGGCCGCGTGCGTGCGCTGAAAGCCTTGCGCGTGGAGCGTGGTGAGCGCCGCGAACGCCAGGGCAAGGCCAACATCCAGATCGAGTCGGCAGAAAAATCCGGCAAGCAGGTGATGGTGCTGGAAAACGTCAGCTTCCATCACGCCGGCGGGCCAATGCTGGTCAAGGACTTTTCCATGGTCCTGCAGCGCCAGGACCGTATCGGCCTGCTGGGCGCCAACGGCACCGGCAAGACCACCTTGCTCAAGCTGATGCTCGGCGGCCTGGAACCCACGTCGGGCAAGGTCGAGAGCGGCACCAAGCTGGAAGTCGCCTACTTCGACCAGATGCGCCACCAGCTCGAGCTGGAAAAGACCGTGATCGACAACCTGGCCGAAGGCCGTGACTTCATCGAGATCGACGGCCAGAACCGCCACGTGCTGAGCTACCTGGGCGACTTCCTGTTCAGCCCGCAGCGTGCCCGCACGCCGGTCAAGGCATTGTCGGGTGGCGAGCGTGCGCGCCTGTTGCTGGCCAAGCTGTTCAGCAAGCCGGCCAACCTGCTGGTGCTCGACGAACCGACCAACGACCTGGACGTTGAAACCCTCGAACTGCTCGAAGAAGTGCTGTCCAACTACAACGGCACCGTGCTGATGGTCAGCCACGACCGGGCCTTCCTCGACAACGTCGTCACCAGTACCCTGGTGTTCGAAGGCGAGGGCAAGGTGCGTGAGTACGTCGGCGGCTACGAGGACTGGATTCGCCAGGGTGGCTCACCGAAGCTGCTGGGCGTGACCGAGAGCAAAGGCGGCAAGTCGGCGCTCAACAGCGCAGTGGTGGAGAAAGTCGAGGACAAGCCCGCGCCAGTTGCTGCGCCGGTGGCGGAAGAAGCTTCGAAGAAGAAGCTCAGCTACAAGCTGCAGCGTGAGCTGGAGATGCTGCCAGGGCAGATCGACCAGGTTGAGCAGCGCATGGCTGAGGCTCAGGAAGAAGTGAATGCGGCTGGCTTCTACCAGCGGCCGATTACTGAAACTTCCGCAGTGCTGGCCAAGATCGAGAAGCTCCAAGGTGAGCTGGATGCGCTGGTAGAGCGCTGGGCCGAGCTGGAAGGCTGATAGGCGTCAGCCTGGGCTGGCCCTATCGCCGGCAAGCCAGCTCCCACAGGTACACCACAGGTTTCAAGCTTTGTGGTATCCCTGTGGGAGCTGGCTTGCCGGCGATAGGGCCGGGGCAGGTTAAGTCATTCCTTCTTCTGCAACCGCACCGCCAGTACATCGCACGGCGCACCGTGCAGCACGTCATTGGCCGTGGAACCCAGCAGCAAAGCCAGGCCATGGCGGCCATGGCTGCCGACCACGATCAGGTCGCACTTCTGGTCCTTGGCCAGTTGGTGGATTTCCTGACGCGGCTGGCCGTAGGTCAGGTGTGAGTCGCCACGGTTGATCTCAGGGTATTTGTTGAACAGGCGGTCCATGCGCTCCTTGGCCTGGTCGAACTGTTGCTGTTGCAACTGCGACAGGTCCATGGGCACGTCACCGCCGAATGCCATGGCCATCGGCTCGACGATGTGAACCAGGGACACCTTGGCGCCTGAGGGCTCGGCGAGCTTCATGGCACGCTTGATCACCGGGTCGCATTCTTCGGTCAGGTCGACGGCGACCAACAAATGTTCATATTGCATGAGCGGTACTCCTGGCAATCGCGATAGAAGAAGTATGGTCGCTTTCGGGCGGGTCTTCCGTGAAAAATGGCTAACCAGCTCATTTGCAACGCTTTATGGGAACTACTGATATGACGGTATTGCTGGTGGTGTCAATCCTTGCGCTGATTCTCAGCCCGCTTTCCTGGCTGCGCGGCTCGCGCAAGCAGAGCGAGCAGATGAAGCTGCGCCTGGAGGCACGGCGAATGGGGCTGGGTATGCAGCTGGCGCCGCAGCAATGGCCGCACTGGCTCGAAAAGGAGCCGCCAAGCCCTTGCCCGCAGTACCATCGGGCACGGCGTCGGGGGCACGAAGACAGCTTCAGCTTCTGGCAGATCAGCCCGGGGGTATGGTGGAACCAGTGGCGTGAGCCCTGCGAAGATCCACGCTTCATTGAGCCTCTGGCGCGCTTGCCGGCGAGCGTCTACAAGGTCGAAGCCGATGCGCGGATGATCGCCCTGTACTGGACTGAACGGGGCGATACGGCTGTGTTGCAGGATGTTGCCTACGTCCTCGAAACCCTGGCTTGAACCCCGGGGCCACCTCGTACCTGTAGGAGCAGCCTTGTGCTGCGAAGAGGCCGATACGCCCGGAACACCTCTATCAGGCATACCGGCCGCTTCGCAGCACAAGGCTGCTCCTACAGGTACGGCGTAGGCGTTCAGGGCTTTAAACGACAAAGCGGCGGCTTGGCAGAACCCTGAAGGGGTGGGGTGCCAAGTCGCCGCTTTGCGTTCTGCTGCGCAGAAAAGGCCAGGCAGGCCGGGTATTCATTCAAGCAGGTGGCAGTGTAGCCGCCTTGGGTTGCCGCGCAAGTCGAAAGTCGCAGCGTTATTCAATCGGCCGTGGTCAATCGCTGACATGAATGGTCGGCGATCACTGTCATCATGTTTTGTACCCAGACGATACAAAGTGACTGGAAAGTCGCGTTTTCGCCGTGCTCGTGAGCATTTGACAACGCCGATCTTTTCGGAGAATGTGTGCACACCCAAATCAAACGGGCGTATGAATTGAGCGTTTGTATGTCATGACGCCAAGCCATACTTCCGACTAGCGCGCTGACGGGTGTGCCTGGGGCAGGGCAGCTAGGCCTGCTTCTGCTGCAGCGATCGGCGTGTACAGTTCAGCTTCCATATCGTGGAGATCAGTTGATGATTTACGAAGGTAAAGCCATCACGGTTAAGGCTCTTGAAAGTGGCATCGTCGAGCTCAAGTTCGACCTCAAGGGTGAGTCCGTCAACAAGTTCAACCGCCTGACCCTGAACGAGCTTCGCCAGGCCGTCGATGCCATCAAGGCCGACGCCTCGGTCAAGGGCGTTATCGTCAGCAGTGGCAAGGACGTGTTCATCGTCGGCGCCGACATCACCGAGTTCGTCGACAACTTCAAGCTGCCCGAGGCCGAACTGGTCGCCGGCAACCTGGAAGCCAACCGCATCTTCAGCGCCTTCGAAGACCTCGAAGTGCCGACCGTTGCGGCCATCAACGGCATCGCCCTGGGCGGCGGCCTGGAGATGTGCCTGGCCGCCGACTACCGGGTCATGTCCACCAGCGCCAAGATCGGCCTGCCAGAAGTCAAGCTGGGCATCTACCCCGGCTTTGGCGGCACCGTACGCCTGCCGCGCCTGATCGGTTCGGACAACGCTGTCGAGTGGATCGCCTCCGGCAAGGAAAACCGTGCCGAAGACGCCCTGAAAGTGGGTGCCGTCGACGCCGTGGTCGCCCCTGAGTTGCTGCAGGCCGGTGCCCTGGACCTGATCAAGCGCGCCATCAGTGGCGAGCTGGACTACAAGGCCAAGCGCCAGCCCAAGCTGGAAAAGCTCAAGCTCAATGCCATCGAGCAGATGATGGCCTTCGAGACCGCCAAGGGCTTCGTTGCCGGCCAGGCCGGCCCGAACTACCCGGCCCCGGTCGAAGCCATCAAGACCATCCAGAAAGCCGCCAACTTCGGCCGCGACAAGGCCTTGGAAGTCGAAGCAGCAGGCTTTGCCAAGCTGGCCAAGACGTCGGTTGCCGAAAGCCTGATCGGCCTGTTCCTGAACGACCAGGAACTCAAGCGCAAGGCCAAGGCGCATGACGAGATCGCCCATGACGTGAAGCAGGCCGCCGTGCTCGGTGCCGGCATCATGGGTGGCGGCATCGCTTACCAGTCGGCGGTCAAAGGCACCCCGATCCTGATGAAGGATATCCGCGAGGAAGCCATTCAGCTGGGCCTGAACGAAGCCTCCAAGCTGCTCGGCAACCGCGTCGACAAGGGCCGCCTGACCCCGGCCAAGATGGCCGAGGGGCTCAACGCCATTCGCCCGACCCTGTCCTATGGCGATTTCGCCAATGTCGACATCGTCGTCGAAGCCGTGGTCGAGAACCCGAAAGTGAAGCAGGCCGTGCTGGCCGAGGTGGAAGGCCAGGTGAAAGAGGATGCGATCCTTGCGTCCAACACCTCGACCATCTCCATCAACCTGCTGGCAAAAGCGCTCAAGCGCCCGGAAAACTTCGTCGGCATGCACTTCTTCAACCCGGTGCACATGATGCCGCTGGTGGAAGTGATCCGTGGCGAGAAGTCCAGTGAAGTGGCGGTCGCCACCACCGTGGCCTACGCCAAGAAAATGGGCAAGAACCCGATCGTGGTCAACGATTGCCCGGGCTTTTTGGTCAACCGCGTGCTGTTCCCGTATTTTGGCGGCTTTGCCAAGCTGGTCAGTGCCGGTGTCGACTTCGTGCGCATCGACAAGGTCATGGAAAAATTCGGCTGGCCGATGGGCCCAGCCTACCTGATGGACGTGGTCGGCATCGACACCGGCCACCACGGGCGTGACGTGATGGCCGAAGGCTTCCCGGACCGCATGAAGGACGAGCGCCGCTCGGCCGTCGACGCGCTGTACGAGGCGAACCGCCTGGGCCAGAAGAACGGCAAGGGCTTCTATGCCTACGAAACCGACAAGCGCGGCAAGCCGAAGAAAGTCTTCGACGCCGCCGTACTGGACGTGCTCAAGCCAATCGTGTTCGAACAGCGCGAAGTCACCGACGAAGACATCATCAACTGGATGATGGTCCCGCTGTGCCTGGAGACCGTGCGCTGCCTGGAAGACGGCATTGTCGAAACCGCTGCCGAAGCCGACATGGGCCTGGTGTATGGCATTGGTTTCCCTCCCTTCCGCGGTGGTGCGCTGCGTTACATCGACTCGATCGGTGTGGCCGAATTCGTCGCCCTGGCCGATCAGTACGCCGATCTGGGGCCGCTGTACCACCCGACTGCGAAGCTGCGTGAAATGGCCAAGAACGGCCAGCGCTTCTTCAACTGAGCGGTCAACGAGCTAGAGCGAGAGATTTGATATGAGCCTTAATCCAAGAGACGTGGTGATTGTCGACTTCGGTCGCACGCCAATGGGCCGCTCCAAGGGTGGCATGCACCGCAATACCCGCGCCGAGGACATGTCGGCGCACCTGATCAGCAAGCTGCTGGAGCGTAACGACAAGGTCGACCCGAAGGAAGTCGAGGACGTGATCTGGGGCTGCGTCAACCAGACCCTGGAGCAGGGGTGGAACATCGCCCGCATGGCGTCGCTGATGACCCCGATCCCGCACACTTCTGCAGCGCAGACCGTCAGCCGCCTGTGCGGCTCGTCGATGAGTGCACTGCACACCGCTGCCCAGGCGATCATGACCGGTAACGGTGATGTATTCGTGATTGGCGGGGTGGAGCACATGGGCCACGTCAGCATGATGCACGGCGTCGACCCCAACCCGCACCTGTCCTTGCATGCTGCCAAGGCTTCCGGGATGATGGGCCTGACTGCGGAAATGCTCGGCAAGATGCACGGCATCACCCGTGAGCAGCAGGACCTGTTCGGTGTGCGTTCGCACCAGTTGGCCCACAAGGCCACGGTCGAAGGCAAGTTCAAGGACGAGATCATCCCGATGCAGGGCTATGACGAGAACGGCTTCCTGAAGGTGTTCGATTTCGACGAAACCATTCGCCCGGAAACCACCCTCGAAGGCCTGGCGTCGCTCAAGCCCGCGTTCAACCCGAAAGGCGGTACCGTCACTGCCGGTACCTCGTCGCAGATCACCGACGGCGCTTCGTGCATGATCGTCATGTCCGGCCAGCGTGCGATGGACCTGGGTATCCAGCCATTGGCGGTGATCCGTTCGATGGCGGTGGCCGGTGTCGATCCGGCGATCATGGGTTATGGCCCGGTGCCGTCGACCCAAAAAGCCCTCAAGCGCGCCGGGCTGACCATGGCCGATATCGACTTCATCGAGCTCAACGAAGCCTTTGCTGCACAGGCCTTGCCAGTGCTGAAAGACTTGAAAGTGCTCGACAAGATGGATGAGAAGGTTAACCTGCACGGCGGCGCCATTGCTTTGGGCCACCCGTTCGGTTGCTCCGGGGCGCGCATTTCGGGCACCCTGCTCAACGTCATGAAGCAGAATGGCGGTACCCTGGGGGTGGCGACCATGTGCGTCGGCCTCGGTCAAGGTATCACCACTGTCTTTGAACGCGTCTGATCGCGTTGCGGGACAGCAACCGGGGCCTTGTGCCCCGGTTTTGTTTTTACAGGATTAATTCAAGAGGGTGGGCAACATGCAGATACAACCAGGCGTATACCGGCATTACAAAGGGCCTGAGTACCGTGTCTTCAGCGTTGCGCGGCATTCCGAGAACGAAGAGTGGATGGTGTTCTACCAATGCCTGTATGGTGATTACAGCTTCTGGGTGCGCCCCCTTTTGATGTTCCAGGAGTCTGTCGAGGTTGACGGCGAGCAGGTGCCACGCTTTGCTTTGGTCAAGGCCGAAGAAGGGCTGCCAGGGTTGCTGGGCAAGTCGCACGAGTGATCACCCGAGCTTGACCTCACACTTTTGCCACTATATATAGCGGTGCCGCGTTTGGTACCTGACGCGTTTTTCATTTTCAGATTCAGGAATACTCCGATCCATGGGCAAATCGCTGGTCATTGTGGAATCCCCGGCCAAGGCCAAGACCATCAACAAGTATTTGGGCAACCAGTACGTGGTGAAGTCGAGTATCGGCCATATCCGAGACCTCCCCACCAGCGGTTCGGCCAGCGCAAGCAAAGAGCCAGCCGCCAAGCGTGGCAAGGCCGCGGGGGAGGCTCCGGCGCTGTCGCCGAAAGAAAAGGCCCGCCGCCAGCTGGTGGCACGCATGGGCGTCGACCCGGATCACGGCTGGAAGGCCAAGTACGAGATCCTGCCTGGCAAGGAAAAGGTGATCGAAGAGCTGCGTCGCCTGGCGAAGGATGCCGACACCATCTATCTCGCAACCGACTTGGACCGCGAGGGGGAAGCCATTGCCTGGCACCTGCGCGAAGCCATCGGCGGTGACGACACCCGCTACAAGCGCGTGGTGTTCAACGAAATTACCAAGAAGGCCATCCAGGAGGCTTTCTCGCAGCCAGGCGAGCTGGACATCGACCGGGTCAATGCCCAGCAGGCGCGGCGGTTCCTCGACCGTGTGGTCGGTTACATGGTTTCGCCGCTGCTGTGGGCCAAGATTGCCCGCGGCCTGTCCGCTGGCCGTGTGCAGTCGGTCGCGGTGAAGCTGGTGGTGGAGCGCGAGCGTGAAATCCGCGCATTCATCCCGGAAGAGTATTGGGAGATCCACGCCGACCTCGGTACCGCCAAGAACGCCAAGGTGCGTTTCGAGGTGGCGCGCGAGAAGGGCGAGGCCTTCAAGCCGCTGAACGAAGCCCAGGCCATGGCTGCGCTGGAGAAGCTCAAGGCTTCCAGCTACAGCGTGGTCAAGCGTGAAGACCGCCCGACCAGCAGCAAGCCATCGGCGCCGTTCATTACCTCCACTCTGCAGCAGGCGGCCAGTAACCGCCTGGGCTTCGGGGTGAAGAAGACCATGATGATGGCCCAGCGCTTGTATGAAGCCGGCTACATCACTTACATGCGTACAGACTCGACCAACCTGTCGGTCGACGCCCTGGACATGGCGCGCAACTATATCGAGCGCGAGTTCGGCAAACAGTACCTGCCGGATGCGCCGCTGGTATACGGCAGCAAGGAAGGGGCCCAGGAGGCGCACGAAGCGATTCGTCCTTCCGATGTGAACACCCACCCGACCAAGCTCAGTGGCATGGAGCGCGACGCCGAGCGCCTGTACGAGCTGATCTGGCGCCAGTTCCTGGCCTGCCAGATGCCGCCGGCGCAGTACCTGTCCACCAGCGTCACCGTGGCTGCTGGCGACTTCGAACTGCGTGCCAAGGGCCGTATCCTCAAGTTCGACGGTTATACCCGTGTGTTGCCGCAGCAGAGCAAGCCGGGCGAAGACGACGTGCTGCCAGAGATGGTCCAGGGCGAAGCGCTGAAGCTGATTCAGATCGATCCGAGCCAGCACTTCACCAAGCCACCGGCACGCTTCACTGAAGCCAGCCTGGTCAAGGAAATGGAAAAGCGCGGTATTGGTCGCCCGTCGACCTATGCGGCGATCATCTCGACCATCCAGGACCGTGGCTATGTGACGTTGCACAACCGCCGTTTCTATTCCGAGAAAATGGGCGACATCGTCACCGAGCGCCTGTCGGAAAGCTTCTCCAACCTGATGGACTACGGTTTTACCGCCGACATGGAGGAGAACCTCGACGACGTGGCCCAGGGCGAACGTGACTGGAAGAACGTGCTCGACGAGTTCTACGGCGACTTCAGCAAGAAGCTGCAGACTGCCGAGTCCAGCGAAGGCGGGATGCGCGCCAACCAGCCGACCATGACCAACATTCCGTGCAAGGAATGTGGCCGGCCGATGATGATTCGCACCGCGTCCACCGGTGTGTTCCTGGGTTGCTCGGGTTACACCTTGCCGCCAAAAGAGCGCTGCAAGGCCACCGTCAACCTGGTGCCGGGTGACGAGATTGCCGCTGACGACGAGGGTGAATCGGAATCCCGCGTGCTGCTGGGCAAGCACCGTTGCCCGATCTGCGCCACGGCGATGGACGCCTACCTGCTGGATGAGAAGCACAAACTGCACATTTGCGGTAACAACCCGGATTGCGTGGGCTACGAGATCGAAGAGGGCAGCTACCGCATCAAGGGTTACGAAGGGCCGAGCCTGGAGTGCGACAAGTGTGGCAGCGAGATGCAGTTGAAGACCGGCCGTTTTGGCAAGTTCTTCGGCTGCACCAATCCAACCTGCAAGAACACCCGCAAGCTGCTCAAAAGCGGCGAGGCGGCACCACCGAAGATGGACAAGGTGGACATGCCGGAGCTCAAGTGCGAGAAGGTCGACGACACTTACGTGCTTCGTGACGGCGCTTCGGGGTTGTTCCTGGCCGCCAGCCAGTTCCCGAAAAACCGCGAAACCCGTGCGCCGCTGGTGATGGAAATCGTGCCGCACAAGCACGAAATCGATCCGAAGTACCACTTCCTGTGCGATGCGCCGCAGAAAGATCCGGATGGCCGCCCGACGGTAATCCGCTACAGCCGCAAGACCAAGGAGCAGTACGTGCAGTCCGAAGTCGATGGCAAGCCGACCGGCTGGAAGGCGTTCTACGACGGCAATGCCTGGAAGGTTGAAGACAAGCGCTGATCTTTCAGTACTTTAATTGGGGCCGCTTCGCGCCCCTTCGCGGCACAAGGCCGCTCCTGCAAGGAATCGCGTTCTCTTGTAGGGGCGGCCTTGTGCTGCGAAGGGGCGCGAAGCGGCCCCAATCATTTATGATGCATGTATTCGCCTTGCAGCCTGATGGGAGGGCACAGAAATGGCCCAGGAAACCTACACCCGCACCAACCAGAAACTATTCTTCGCCGGTCTCGCCCTCGAGTCCATGGCCAAGGCTGAACAAAGCCAGGCCATGAACGCCCAAGGCATGGTTCAGGCTGAGCGCGAGTCGGCGCTGTTTCACCTGTATGGCGCGCTGCTGGGCCTATGCCATGAAATCGGAGTCTTCTACCGACTGCCGGTTGTCGCAACGGTCGAGCAGGCGCTGGCCGACGATGCGCTCAATGGCATCGCCATACCGGAAGTGGCCGAGTTGCTGGAATTGGCCCGCCAGCGCGAAACCTGGCTGGCGCAGATGCTGAGTGCTTATGCCGATTTGTTCCGACCACCGGTCGCCAGGAAAGCGCCAAAAACCGACGTCACCCAGCCATTGATCCAGGCCGTCAATCTCGATGAGCCCGAGCATCCTGCGCTGTCGCGTGCCGAGCTGGAAAGCTGGCGCAACAACCTCAAGGGCCTGGTGAGACGTTTCCGCGATGCGTTGAGTGAGTGCTGATAGCCGTTACGGCTGGTACAATATTGGCCTTTCGCGGAGAACTGCCATTTATGTCTACGTCTTTTCTAGAAATTGTCGAGTTGCCTGATGGCCGCATCGAACTGCGTCGCGCCGAGGATGAGGGCTCCCTGGTAACCTTGGATTTCTCGGAAGACGCCAAGGCGTTCCTGCAGGGCCAGCACGTAGAAGTGGCCAAGGCCATGCTCAGCGTGGGTGTGCAGATGGCAGGTCGCCTGATGGATGGCGAGCTTGAGCGTGATGAAGGGCCGCGCGTGCTGCACTGAAGGTGCAGCAGGGCATCAGGTTTGTTCAAATGACAGGCAAAGCCTGAACATCAGCCGAGGCGGATGTTCAGGCTTTGTGCGTTTCCGACACTGGCAGCGCACTGCAATTGCTGGCGTGCAGTGGCGTTGACGTTGCCCAGCCAGCTGACCACGGTGTGGCTGAGGCCCAGGCGCAGGGCTTCGCAGGCCAGTTGCAGCGGGGTTTGGTTAGCGCGAGGTTGCAGCAGCAGGATGCGTTCACGGTTGAGGCCGGCATCGCGCAGCCAGGCCTGGGTCAGGCTCGACGGCGGGGCGATCAGGGTCAGCCAGCGGGCCTCGTCCTCTTCGCTCAGCTCGCGCAGTACCGGTGCCAGCAGGCTTTGGCAGTGCCCGGGGGCGCCGCGCAGCGACAATTCGCTGAACAGTTCGGGCTGGTTGCTCTTGCGCGCCAGTTCGCTGGCTTTCAGGCCCGGTAGTACGGGCTGGGCGAGAAATGCTTCGAACAGGGGCAACTGGGCTTGCTCGGGTGCGTGAATGAACTGCTGCATGACGCCTCCTGGATCAGCGGCGAATGACGCCGACGCTCAAGCCCTCAATCACCAGTTCCTGATCTTTCAGGTCAACTTCGATGGGGGCGAATTCGGGGTTTTCGGCAAGCAGCCAGACCTTGCTGCCTTCACGCTTGAAGCGCTTGACGGTCACTTCGTCACCAATGCGGGCCACGACGATCTGACCGTTGCGGGCTTCGCGGCAGGTGTGAACTGCCAGAAGGTCGCCGTCGAAGATGCCGACGTCCTTCATGCTCATGCCGTGGACGCGCAGCAAATAGTCGGCCTGGGGGTGGAAGAAGGCAGGGTTGATATTGCAGGATTGCTCAATGTGCTGTTCGGCAAGAATTGGCGCACCGGCAGCAACCCTGCCGATGATCGGCAAGCCGCTTTCTTCTGCCTTGGTATCCAGGCCCGGGATGCGGATGCCGCGCGAGGCGCCCGGGGTCATCTCGATAGCGCCCTTGCGGGCGAGGGCCTTGAGGTGCTCCTCGGCAGCGTTGGGCGACTTGAAGCCCAGCTCCTGAGCGATCTCGGCGCGTGTCGGCGGGAAGCCGTTGTCTTCCAGGCAGCGCTTGATGAACGCGAGAATTTCGGCTTGGCGTGGCGTCAGTTTCAACATGGTGAGCGCTCTGTCTTTTTGTACAGTGACTGGGATTATATACAGTACTGGATGCGCTGCAAGCCAAATGGCGCAATAAACCTGAGCGGTGGCGCTTGCAGCCCGCAGCCAGGCTGCTTTTAAATGGCGACCGCCCGGTCACCGAGCCTTGACAGAAGCAGGCCTGAAACGTATGTTTCAAACACCTGTTTGTCTGGCGGAGCACGCGGAGTAGTCATGGCCCAATCGGAAACCGTTGAACGCATTCTCGATGCTGCCGAGCAGCTGTTCGCGGAAAGGGGGTTCGCCGAGACCTCGTTGCGGCTGATCACCAGCAAGGCTGCGGTCAACCTGGCGGCGGTCAACTATCATTTCGGCTCCAAGAAGGCACTTATCCAGGCCGTGTTCTCGCGCTTCCTCGGGCCCTTCTGCGCCAGCCTCGAGCGCGAGCTGGAGCGGCGCCAGGCGAAGCCGGAGCACAAGCCCAGCCTCGAAGAACTGCTGGAAATGCTGGTGGAGCAGGCGTTGGCCGTGCAGCCTCGCAGCAATAACGACCTGTCGATCTTCATGCGCCTGCTGGGCCTGGCCTTCAGCCAGAGCCAGGGCCACCTGCGGCGTTACCTGGAAGACATGTACGGCAAAGTGTTCCGCCGCTACATGCTGCTGGTCAACGAGGCCGCGCCTCGTATTCCGCCACTGGAACTGTTCTGGCGCGTGCACTTCATGCTTGGTGCCGCCGCCTTCAGCATGTCCGGTATAAAGGCCCTGCGGGCAATTGCCGAGACCGACTTTGGCATCAACACCTCGATCGAGCAGGTGATGCGCCTGATGGTACCGTTCCTGGCCGCAGGCATGCGTGCCGACAGCGGCGTCACCGACGAGGCCATGGCCACGGCGCAGCTGCGGCCACGCAGCAAGACTACCGCGATCACCGCCAAGGCCTGAAGGCTGGGCGGGGCAGGGCGCTTCGGCTAAGCTAGCGCCCATGCCCGATCTCGACCTGCTGCACATTTCCCTCGCCGACCAATGCCTGTATGGCTTTGGCCGTGACCAGCTGCGCGTGCGCCTGCCGGTTTCCACGGCGCGCAACGGTGCCGGCGAGCGCAATGGCTCGGGCTGCACGCCGCGTGGCTTGCACCAGGTGCGGGCGAAGATCGGCGCGGGCCTGCCACTTAATGCGGTGCTGGTCGGGCGGCGCTGGACGGGTGAGGTGTGGTCGCCGGCGTTGCACGCGCAATACCCCGGCCGCGACTGGATCCTGACTCGCATCCTCTGGCTAAGCGGCTGCGAACCTGGCGTCAATCGCCTGGGCGCGGTCGACACCTTCCGCCGCTTTATCTACCTGCACGGCACCCCGGATACGGAACCCATGGGCGTAGCGCTGTCCCATGGCTGCATACGCCTGCGCAACACTGACTTGCTTGGCCTGTTCGACCGTATCGGGGTGCATTGCCCGGTGCAGGTCGCAGAGGCCGCATGCCCTGATTGGGCTTCTCTCGTTCTGCAATGAAGGATTACCTATGACCGCCAGCCTGCAAGGCTCCCTGATGGTGGATATCGCCGGTAAATGGCTGACCGCCGAAGACCGTCACTTGCTGCGCCAACCCGAAGTGGCCGGCCTGATCATCTTTGCCCGCAACATCGACAGCCCACGTCAGGTGCGTGAGCTGTGCGCGTCGATCCGTGCCATCCGCCCCGACCTGATTCTGGCGGTGGACCAGGAAGGTGGTCGCGTGCAGCGCCTGCGTCAGGGTTTCGTGCGCCTGCCGGCCATGCGTGCGCTGGCCGATAATGACAACGCCGAATATCTGGCGGAGCAGTGCGGTTGGCTGATGGCGACCGAGGTGCTGGCGGTTGGCCTGGACCTCAGCTTTGCCCCGGTGCTCGACCTGGACCACCAGCGTAGCGCCGTGGTCGGCAGCCGTGCCTTCGAGGGTGACCCGCTGCGTGCCACGCAACTGGCCGGGGCGTTCATTCGCGGTATGAATGCGGCGGGCATGGCTGCCTGTGGCAAACACTTCCCGGGGCATGGCTGGGCCGAGGCTGACTCGCATGTGGCCATTCCCACCGATGAGCGCAGCCTTGAACAATTGCGCCAGGTCGACCTGGTGCCATTCTCGCGCCTGAGCGGGCAATTGGCGGCGGTGATGCCGGCGCATGTCATCTACCCGCAGGTCGACAACCAGCCAGCCGGTTTCTCCCGGCGTTGGCTGCAGGACATCCTGCGCGGCGAGCTGGGCTTTGACGGGGTGATCTTCAGTGATGATCTGTCGATGGCCGGTGCGCATGTGGTGGGTGATGCGGCCAGCCGTATCGAGGCGGCGTTGAGCGCCGGCTGTGACATGGGCCTGGTGTGCAATGACCGGGCGGCAGCAGAGCTGGCACTGAGTGCTGCGCAGCGCATGAAGGTCAAGCCATCGCCGCGGATTGCGCGGATGCGCGGGCAAGGGTTTGCGCGGACCGACTATCGCCAACAGCCGCGCTGGCTGGAGGCGTTGGGGGCGTTGAAGGAAGCTCAGCTGGTCGATTGACTGCGCAGGCCTCTTCGCGGGTTTACCCGCGAAGAGGCCAGTACAGGCAGTACAACATGCTGAATTACCGCCCGCGCTTGCCTGGCAAGGGCGCAAACAGTGCCTCGATTTCTTCATCGCCCATGCGCCATTGCCCAGCCTGCCCGCCATCCAGCAAGCTGGCTGCCAGCGCCGCTTTTTCCTGCTGCAGCAACTGGATCTTCTCTTCAACCGTACCCCGGGTAATGAGCTTGAATACGAACACCGGCTTGTCCTGGCCAATGCGGTAGGCGCGGTCGGTGGCCTGGTTTTCGCTGGCCGGGTTCCACCAGGGGTCGAAGTGGATCACCGTGTCCGCGGCCGTCAGGTTCAAGCCCACGCCACCGGCCTTGAGGCTGATCAGGAACACTTCGCTATCACCCTGCTGGAACTGCTGCACAGGCGTGCGACGGTCCCGGGTATCGCCGGTCAGCAGGCTGTAGCGGATACTGCGCTTTTCCAGCTCCTGCTGGATCAGCGCCAGCATCGAGGTGAACTGCGAGAACAGCAGCACCCGGCGCCCTTCGCTTAACAGCTCTTCGAGCATTTCCAGCAGTGCGCCCAGCTTGCCCTTGTCGGCCTGGTTGCCTTTGCTTTCCACGCCCTTGACCAGCCGCAGGTCGCAGCACACCTGGCGCAGTTTGAGCAGCGCGTCGAGGATGACGATCTGGCTGCGTGCCGCGCCATTGCGGGCGATTTCGTCGCGGACTTTCTTGTCCATGGCCACCCGCACCGCCTCGTAGGTATCGCGCTGGGCGTCGCTGAGCTCGACCCAGTGCACCATCTCGGTCTTGGCCGGCAACTCGGTGGCCACCTGCTCCTTGGTGCGGCGCAGCAGGAACGGGCGGATGCGCGTGACCAGATGGCCCAGCCGCTCAGCGTCGCCATGGCGTTCGATCGGGGTGCGGTAGTCCTGGTTGAAGCGTTTGACATCGCCCAGCCAGCCGGGCATCAGGAAGTGGAAGATCGACCACAGCTCGCCCAGGTTGTTTTCCATCGGCGTGCCGGTCAGGCACAGGCGCTGGCCGGCCTGTAGCTCGCAGACGGCGAGGGCGGCCTTGCTGGTGCTGCTCTTGATGTTCTGCGCCTCGTCCAATACCAGCACGTGCCAGGCCTGGGCGCGCAGGTGTTCGAGGTCGCGTGGCACCAGGGCATAGGTGGTCAGGACCAGGTCGTATTCATGCAGCTTGGCAAAATGCTTGCTGCGACCCGGCCCATGCAGTGCCAGCACGCGCAGGTCGGGGGCAAAGCGCTGGGCTTCGTCCAGCCAGTTGGGTATCAGGCTGGTGGGCATGACCGCCAGGGCCGGTGTGCCCAGGCGCCCGGACTCTTTCTCCAGCAGCAGGTGCGCCAGGGCCTGCAGGGTCTTGCCCAGGCCCATGTCGTCACCGAGGATGCCGCCGGTGCCCATATCGCGCAGTGCCTGTAGCCAGTTCAGGCCCTGCTGCTGATAAGGGCGCAAGCTGGCCTGCAGCCCGGCGGGTGGTTCCACTTGCAGGTCGCGGGCATCGCGCAGGCGGCGGCCCAGATCGCGAACGTGCTCGCCACCCTCCCAGAGCAGGGGCAACCCTTCGATTTCGTTGAGGCGCGCGGCGTCGGCGCGTTCCATGCGTAGCGCCGGGCCCGCTGTGTCTTCGTGCAGGTACAGCTTGCCCAGGGTGCCCATCACGGCCTTGATGCGGCCGTAGGGCAGGGCGACGCGCAACGCCGGGGCATCCAGGCGGCCGCGGTTGAGGTCGATCAGCAGGTGTTCATCGTCACTGCGCCGGGCCAGTTCGTTGGGGCGCAGCAGCTCCGGGCTGCTGCGCAGCAGTTGCAGCACGATTGGCAGCAAGCTGTGACGCTGACCGTCGACCACGATGCCCAGCTCCAGGTCGAACCATTCATGGCCGGGCGCTTCGTCGATGGTGGCGTACCAGTCGTCCACCTCCTGCAGGTTGAAGGCGAAGTCACGGTGGACGTCTATGTTCCAGCCGGCTTGGCGTAGGCGTGGTAGGCCCTCACGGGCGAAGCGCAGCCAGGCTTCGTCGTCGGGCAGTTGGAACATTTCGCCGGCACTGTCGGGCAGGGCCTTGCTCTGGCGAGTGGCGGGTTTGAAGCCCAGGTCACGTAACGCCTTGCGCAGGGCCTGCTCGGCTTGCGGCTGTCGGCGAATTCGCTGGCTGGTATTGCCGACCAGGCGGGTCAACGGCTTTTCGTCATTGCCGCTGGCGCGCAGGTCGTCGTAGTCGAATGCCAGTGCGGCACGGTGTTGCATTTGCCGCTGCATACGCCCGGTCTTGGGCATATAGGCGCTGAATTCGAGGCTGCCCAACGTCAATCGCCCTCTTGGCGTGATGTCTTCGATGTGCTCGGTGCTCACGGCAGTGGGGGTGGGGACGTGACGGTTCAAGGCGTTCAATCGATGACTCAAGGGGATGACCAGATGCTCGGGCACGATGGGCGCGCGTGCAAGCTGGCTGGCAATGAAGGGGTCGAGGTCGTGGCGCAGCATGCCGGTCAGATGCTGCTGCCGGTCAACATAGTGCATGGGCTCGATGGGCACCGCCTGCAACTGCTCGTGACCATTGTGGTACCAGGCGCCACGGTAGCTGCCATTGTCCAGCCTGACCCAGCGGAACTCGGCGTGTAGCTCCGGCCCCGGGGCCAGTGGCGCCAAGTCGTCTTCAAACAGCAGGCGGCCCGTGGCCAGGGCATAGCTGTAGAGCTCACCGCCCGGTTTGCCCTCCAGTTGCACCGTGGACGCCATCGTTTCGCGGCGGGAATCGATCAGGCGCAACAGCCGCGCATCGTCTTCTGTGACGTAGCGAGGCGTGTAGTAGAGCATTTCGGGCATCGATGTGATGCGGCCGATCTTCAGGGTGTCGTCTGCCTGGCGGGTACCTTTGATTGGCTCAAGCCGCCAGAGCCCGTGATCCACCTGGATTCGGTAATAGATTGCCGGGCCTTTGCGCGCTGGCCCTTGAGGCGTTGGTTGCGAGGGGGACTCAAGGGCTTCCACCCATAGGTTGAGGTCCGGTGGCAGCGACAGGGCGGATTGTTCATGGGGGGCTGTGGCGTCGGGGCTGTCCTGCAATTGCAGCAGCGCCGCAACGCAGTGTTTGCAGTTGAGCCCGACTGGGCAGCTGCATTTCCCAAATACCCGCAGGTCCCCATAGTTGACGACCAGGCGGATTATCTGCTGGTAGGTCTCGCCTGCCGAACCCTGGCAGATGGCCTCGATCGTTGCGTCATCCTGCGACAGGATGCGTGCCCGCGCTTGCGCAGCATAGCTGCGGCCTCGTGCCAGCGTGCCGGCCTCGATGAAGTCGACCCAGCCCGGATAGGCCCTTAGTAGCTGCTGCGCATCGCCATCGCTCACATCACTGCTCCATCATCTCCGGGTCCATCACCGGCATTTTCGGCGTGCCCGGTGGCGTGACCTTCAGCAGCACCGCCAGGTGCCCGCCGTCGAGGAAGGTCAGCTGGCCGCCCTTGACGTTGCTGTTGCTCTGCTTGAACTGCTCGCTTTGCAGGACGCTGCCGTTGCCGTCCAGCTGGTTGACCCAGAAGTTGGCCTCGACCGAGATAAAGCGGCCTTCAGCGATGCTCAGGTTGCCTTCGATGGGGAAGTGGCCGAACTGTTCGGTGCCTTCGCCCAGGGCGATGCGGCCAGGCTCGCTGCCGACCTGCTGTTGCCAGGCCTTGTGCATCAATACGGTGTAGTCGGCAGTGGCTTCCAGGCGGGTGGCTTCGTCTTCCAGCGCCAGACGGCGCTCGGCGTCCTTCGCCAGGCGCGGGGCGCCGGCGCTCCAGTCTTCAGGGGCAAACGGGCTGGTGAAGGCAGGCACGCTGTTCTGCCGCACCAGAATCATTTCTACCTGATACAGGCCTTCGGCGAAGGCGGCTGGCGCGAACAGCGCCAGCAGCAGGGTCAGGCAACGGATGGCACGCATGGATCTTCCTTAGGCAGGCTGTGGTGTCAGGCGCTCGAACAGCGCCTCCAGGGTATTGAAGCGTTCGTCGGGGCGTTCCATCGGGACCAGGAAGCGGAACTGGGTGGCGCCTTCGAACTTGTAGCGTTTGGGCTGGCCCTGGATCAGCTTGATCAGGGTCAGCGGGTCGACCGGGGTTTCGGCTTCGAACTCGAGCTTGCCGCCATTGGGGCCGGCATCGACTTTCTTGATGCCTAGCTTTTCTGCGTGCAGCTTGAGCGAGGTCAGGCGCATCAGGTTCTTGGTCGGCTCTGGCAGCAGGCCGAAGCGGTCGATCATTTCCACCTGCAGGTCCTTGAGGCCTTCTTCGTCGGCGGCCGAGGCAATGCGCTTGTACAGGATCAGCCGCGCATGCACGTCGGGCAGGTAGCTCTCGGGGATCAGCGCCGGCAGGCGCAGGTTGATCTCCGGGCCCCCGCCCAGCGGCTGCTCCAGATTTGGCTGGGTACCCTTGCGGATCGCCTTGACCGCGCGCTCGAGCATTTCCATGTACAGGGTGAAGCCCACCGCCTGGATCTGCCCGCTCTGGCCTTCGCCCAGCAGCTCGCCCGCACCGCGGATTTCCAGGTCGTTGGTGGCCAGCACGAAGCCGGCGCCCAGGTCTTGGGTGTTGGCGATGGCCTCCAGGCGTTTTTCGGCGTCGGCGCTGACTTTTTGCCGGGTAGGCGTCAGCAGGTAGGCGTAGGCCTGGTGGTGGCTGCGGCCGACCCGGCCACGCAGCTGGTGCAGCTGCGCCAGGCCAAATTTGTCGGCGCGCTCAATGACGATGGTGTTGGCGCTGGGCACGTCGATGCCGGTTTCGATGATGGTCGACGCCACCAGTACGTTGAAGCGCTTGTGGTAGAAATCGCTCATCACCTGTTCCAGCTCGCGCTCGCGCATTTGCCCGTGGCCGATGCCGATACGTGCCTCGGGCACCAGTTCGGCAAGGTCGGCGGCGCATTTTTCGATGGTTTTCACATCGTTGTGCAGGTAGTACACCTGGCCACCGCGCAGCAGCTCACGCAGCAGCGCCTCCTTCACGGTGCTGTTGTTGTGCTCCATGACGAAGGTGCGCACCGACAAGCGGCGCGCCGGCGGCGTGGCGATGATCGACAGGTCGCGCATGCCGGCCACTGCCATGTTCAGCGTGCGAGGGATCGGCGTGGCGGTCAGGGTGAGGATGTCGACCTCGCTGCGCAGGGCCTTCAGCTGCTCCTTCTGGCGCACGCCAAAGCGGTGCTCTTCGTCGATGATGGCCAGGCCCAGGTCCTTGAAGCGCACATCGTCCTGCAGCAGCTTGTGGGTGCCGATGAGGATGTCGATCTTGCCTTCGGCCAGGTCGGCGGCGGCGGCGGCCACCTCTTTGGCCGACTTGAAGCGGCTCATCACTTCCACGGTCACCGGCCAGTCGGCAAAACGGTCGCGGAAGCTGTTGTAGTGTTGCTGGGCGAGCAGGGTAGTGGGCACCAGCACCGCTACCTGGCGGCCACTGTGCACGGCGATGAACGCGGCGCGCATGGCCACTTCGGTCTTGCCGAAGCCGACGTCGCCGCACACCAGGCGGTCCATCGGCTTGGGCGCCAGCATGTCGGCCCGCACGGCCTCGATGGCGGTTTGCTGGTCCGGGGTTTCTTCGAACGGGAAGCCGGCGCTAAAGGTGGCGTAGTCGGCGGACGGGTCGGCAAATGCATAACCCTTGCGTGCGGCACGGCGGGCATAGATGTCGAGCAGTTCGGCAGCCACGTCGCGCACCTGTTCGGCGGCCTTGCGTTTGGCCTTCTGCCAGGCTTCCGAGCCCAGCCGGTGCAGCGGTGCCAGGGCATCGTCGCTGCCGGTGTAGCGGGCGATCAGGTGCAGGTTGGCCACCGGCACGTACAGCTTGGCGTTCTCGGCGTATTCCAGGGTGAGGAACTCGGCAGCCTGGCCGTCGATCTCCAGGGTGGCCAGGCCCAGGTAGCGGCCCACGCCATGGTCGATGTGCACCACCGGCGCACCTTCGCGCAGCTCGGTGAGGTTCTTGATGACCGCGTCGTTGGCGGTTTCGCCGCGCTTGTCGCGGCGGCGGCGCTGCATCACCCGCTGGCCGAACAGTGGGCTTTCGGCAATCAGGGCCAGCCCTGGATCGTCCAGCAGCAGGCCGTCGTCCAGCGGGGCGATGGTGATCGCCAGGCGCTCGGCACCGGTAATGAAGTCGTCCCAGCCTTCGACGGTATGCGGGCGCAGCTTCAGTCGTTCGAGCAGCTCCAGCAGCACTTCCCGGCGGCCCGCTGATTCGGCGGTGAACAGCACGCGGCCGGGGAACTGATCGAGGAAGTTGGCCAGTTCGGCCAGCGGCTGGTTGGCCTTGGCCTCGATAGCCAGGTTGGGCAGGGCGCGGGCCGGGAAGCGCTCACGGCCTGCGCCCGGCTCGATGTCTTCGCTGCTGACCACCACCCGCGGCCATTGCTTGAGCCGGGCGAAGCAGTCTTCCACCGGCATGAACAGCTCGGCGGGCGGCAGCAGCGGGCGGCTGAGGTCGCCGCGGCGGTCTTCATAACGCCCGCGCACGTCGTTCCAGAAGTGTTCAGCGGCCTGTTCCACACCGGGCAGCGAAAACACCTGGGTGTCGGCTGGCAGGTAGTCGAACAGGGTGGAGGTTTCTTCGAAGAACAGCGGCAGGTAGTACTCGATGCCGGCAGGGATGATACCGCTGGCCAGGTCCTGGAAGATTGCGCTGCGGCGGAAGTCGACGTCGAAGCGTTCACGGAAGCGTGCCTTGAAGCGGGTCACTTCCTCTTTCTGCATGGGAAATTCGCGTGCCGGCAGCAGGCGCACCGAATCCACCTTGTCGATCGAGCGCTGGGTCTCGGGGTCGAAGGTGCGCAGTGTCTCGATCTCGTCGTCGAACAGGTCGATGCGGTAGGGCAGCTTGCTGCCCATCGGGAACAGGTCGATTAGCGCGCCGCGCACGGCGAACTCGCCATGTTCATAGACGGTGTCGACGCAACGATAGCCACTGGCCTCCAGGCGCGTGCGCATCTGCTCCACGTCGATGGTCTGGCCCACGTCCAGCACCAGGCTGCTGCCCAGCAGGAAGCGCGTGGGCGCCAGGCGGTGCAGGGCGGTGGTGACCGGCACCACCAGGATGCCGTGGCTCAGCTCCGGCAGGCGGTACAGGCTGGCGATGCGCTGGGAAATGATGTCCTGGTGTGGCGAGAACAGGTCGTAGGGCAGGGTTTCCCAGTCGGGGAACGGCAGCACTGGCAGGTCGGGGGCGAAGAAGCGCAGCTCCTGCTCCAGACGGTCGGCGGCCTGGCTGTCGGCGGTCAGCAGCAGGGTGAAGCGGCCAGCGTTGCTGGCAGCCTCGGCGATGGCAAGGCTGAGGGCGGCACCGGGCAGGTTACCCCAGGTTTGTTTGCCGGCCGTGGCCGACATGTGCGGTAGGCGCAGAACTGACACGGGAGATTGCACTCCAAGCGTTGCGGCAAAGACACCGATTGTACCGGTGAGCGTGCCGGCTGTCAGGCTCGAAAGGGCGTGAACGCTGGCTTGCATCACTACGACAGGCGCTCATTGCCGGTTCCGCGTCGGGGCGTCATAATGTAGCCCCTTTTTTCTGTCCCTACATGTGGAAGGTTCCCGTGACTCAGAAGCCCGACCAGTGTCTTGGTGAGTGGATTGATCGTGAAGCTCTGGCTGAAGCGATGATCCCGCTTATCGGTCAGCTCTACCGCAACAATAACGTGGTGAGCTCGATTTATGGCCGTAGCCTGATCAACCGTTCGGTTATCTCGATCCTCAAGGCGCACCGCTTTGCGCGTCATCGTCAAACCGACGAAACCGAACTGTCCGTCCACGAGACATTCCCCCTGCTCAAGGCCATGAGCGAGCTGAAACTGGGCGCCGCTTCGGTCGACCTGGGCAAGCTGGCCAACAAGTTCAAGCAGGAAGGCAATGGCCGCACTGCCGAGCAGTTCGTCCGTGAAGAGCTGGCCGACGTGGTTGGCCAGCAGAACGCTTCGGCGCGCAAAGGCACCGACGTTGTCCTGTACGGCTTCGGCCGCATCGGCCGCCTGCTGGCGCGCATCCTGATCGAGAAGACCGGTGGCGGCGACGGCCTGCGCCTGCGTGCCATCGTCGTGCGCAAAGGCGCCGAGAACGACCTGGTCAAGCGTGCCAGCCTGCTGCGTCGTGACTCGGTGCACGGCCCGTTCGATGGCACCATCACCATCGACGAAGCCAACAACACCATCACCGCCAACGGCAACCTGATTCAGGTTATCTACGCCAAGAGCCCGAGCGAAGTCGACTACACCCAGTACGGCATCGACAACGCGCTGATCGTCGACAACACCGGCGTATGGCGTGATGCCGACGGCCTGGGCCAGCACCTGGCCTGCCCGGGCGCTGCCCGCGTGATCCTCACCGCACCTGGCAAGGGCGCGCTGAAGAACATCGTGCACGGCATCAACCACGGTGACATCGCTGCTGATGACAAGATCATCTCGGCGGCCTCCTGCACCACCAACGCCATCGTGCCGGTGCTGAAGGCGGTCAACGACAAATACGGCATCATCAACGGCCACGTCGAAACCGTTCACTCGTTCACCAACGACCAGAACCTGATCGACAACTTCCACAAGGGCAGCCGCCGTGGTCGTGCCGCGCCGCTGAACATGGTCATCACCGAAACCGGCGCCGCCACTGCTGCTGCCAAGGCGCTGCCAGTGCTGAAGGGCAAGCTGACCGGCAACGCCATTCGTGTGCCGACGCCAAACGTTTCGATGGCCATCCTGAACCTGAACCTGGAAAAGGCCACCAACCGCGACGAGATCAACGAGTACCTGCGCCAGACGGCCATGCACTCGGAGCTGCACAAGCAGATCGACTACGTCAGCTCGCAGGAAGTGGTTTCGACCGACTTCGTTGGCTCGCGCCACGCCGGTGTGGTTGATGCTGAAGCCACCATCGCCAACGACAACCGCGTTGTCCTGTACGTCTGGTACGACAACGAATTCGGTTACAGCTGCCAGGTGGTTCGCGTGATGGAAGACATGGCCGGTGTGAACCCGCCAGCGTTTCCGCGCTGATTTGCTTGTAAGGCAATGAAAAAACGGGAACCTTCGGGTTCCCGTTTTTTTTGCTTGCCGTGGGTTGTGTGGTGCCTGTGAGATCGAGCGTCGCCCGCGCGGCGCTCGATATGCGCCATACCACAAAGCCCAAGCCAAGCACCCAGGAACCGAACCTTGCGCATAGCCTTACTGTTCATCCTCCTGCTGCTCACCGCCTGCAACCAGGGCCCCACCCTGGAGCGCCTGGGCGGCCCGACCATGGGTAGCAGCTACAGCATCCAATACGTCCGCGAGCCCGGTGGCCCGGGGCCGGCCCAGGTACAGGCGGCGGTCGAAACCATCCTTGGCGACATCGACCGGCACTATTCCACCTACCGCAGCGACTCCACCGTCAGCCGTTTCAACCAGCTGCCCGCCAACCAGTGCCTGGCCCTGCCGCCCGACATGCTCGAGCTGGTTGCCCTCGGCCAGCACCTGGCCGAGCAAAGTGATGGCGCCTTTGACCTCACCGTCGAGCCCTTGCTCGACCTCTGGGGCTTCGGCCCTCAGGCCCGCCACGAGCAGGTGCCGGACCCGCAAGCACTGGCCCAGGTTCGTCAGCGTGTGGGCCATCGGCACTTGCATATCGAAGGCCAGACCCTGTGCAAGGACGCCCCGGTGCAGCTCGACTTCAACAGCATCGCCGCCGGCCATGCCGTGGACTTGATCGCCGCGCGCCTGCTTGCCATGGGTGTCGCCAGCTTTGTCGCCGAGGCCACTGGCGAGCTCAAGGCGGTTGGCCGCAAACCCGACGGCACCCCCTGGCGCATCGCCCTGGAATTGCCCCGCGAAGACCGTCAGATCGCCCGGCAGATCATCGCGGTCAATGGCCTTTCGGTCTCAACCTCGGGTGACTATCGGCACTATTTCGAGGAGAATGGCCGGCGCTATTCGCACACCTTCGATGCCCGCCTCGGGCGCCCTGTGCAGCACGACCTGGCCGCAGCCACCGTGCTGGATGTCTCGGCGTTGCAGGCCGACGGCTACTCGACACTGCTGCTGATACTTGGCCCTGAGCGTGGCTGGGATTATGCCGTGGCGCATGGCCTGGCCGCAGTATTGGTGACTCGGGCCGAGGGTGGCTTCGTCTCTCGAGCTACGCCCGCATTCGAACGGGCAGTGAAAGGCGATTGAAAGCGCAGGCAGGGATGATTGCCGCCAGGGAATGGGTGAACCATATGTAGTGCGGGCAAAATTGGCCTACGACGCGACCAAGGGTTAATGTGCGCGGCGTTCACGCTTGATTAGACTGCACCCGAATTTTCTCATGACGCCCCGGCGGCATGATCGCGCCCCGCGAGCGACCGTGGCTTGCGGGCAGTTCTGAAGGAGTACGCATGGCTGTCTACAACTACGACGTAGTGGTGCTGGGTTCTGGCCCGGCCGGTGAAGGCGCGGCAATGAACGCCGCCAAAGCAGGGCGCAAGGTAGCGATGGTCGATGACCGTCGCCAAGTCGGTGGCAACTGCACGCACCTGGGTACCATCCCGTCCAAGGCACTGCGTCACTCGGTGCGGCAGATCATGCAGTTCAACACCAACCCGATGTTCCGGGCCATCGGTGAGCCGCGCTGGTTCTCGTTCCCGGACGTGCTGAAAAGCGCCGAGAAGGTGATTTCCAAGCAAGTGGCATCGCGCACCGGCTACTACGCCCGCAACCGTGTCGATGTGTTCTTCGGCACCGGCAGCTTCGCCGACGAGCAAACCGTTGAAGTGGTGTGCCCGAACGGTGTGGTGGAAAAGCTCAACGCCAAGCACATCATCATTGCCACCGGCTCGCGCCCGTACCGCCCGGCCGACATCGACTTCCACCACCCGCGCGTCTACGACAGCGACACCATCCTCAGCCTCAGCCACACCCCGCGCAAGCTGATCGTGTACGGCGCCGGCGTGATTGGTTGCGAATACGCCTCGATCTTCAGCGGCCTGGGCGTGCTGGTAGAGCTGGTGGACAACCGTGGCCAGCTGTTGAGCTTCCTGGATTCGGAAATTTCCCAGGCACTGAGCTACCACTTCAGCAACAACAACATCACTGTGCGCCACAACGAAGAGTATGAGCGCGTCGAAGGCCTGGACAACGGGGTGATCCTGCACCTGAAATCGGGCAAGAAGATCAAGGCCGACGCCTTGCTGTGGTGCAACGGCCGTACCGGCAACACCGACAAGCTGGGCCTGGAAAACATCGGCATCAAGGTCAACAGCCGTGGCCAGATCGAGGTCGACCAGGCTTACCGCACCACCGTGCCGAACATCTACGGTGCCGGTGACGTGATCGGCTGGCCGAGCCTGGCCAGTGCCGCCCATGACCAGGGGCGTTCTGCGGCTGGCAGCATCGTCGACAATGGCAGCTGGCGCTTCGTCAATGACGTACCGACTGGTATCTACACCATTCCGGAAATTAGCTCGATCGGCAAGAACGAGCAGGAGCTGACCCAGGCCAAGGTGCCGTACGAAGTGGGCAAGGCCTTCTTCAAGAGCATGGCGCGTGCGCAGATCGCCGGCGAGCCGCAGGGCATGCTGAAGATCCTGTTCCACCGTGAAACCCTGGAAATCCTCGGCGTACACTGCTTCGGCTACCAGGCTTCGGAAATCGTCCACATTGGCCAGGCGATCATGAATCAGCCGGGTGAGCTGAACAACCTGAAGTACTTCGTCAACACCACGTTCAACTACCCGACCATGGCCGAAGCTTACCGGGTAGCTGCCTACGACGGCCTGAACCGGCTTTTTTGAGCGGCTCCGACCGGTGGCCTGAGCCGGTCGGAGAGACCGATTTCAACCCTACCCGAGGGTGGTCTTGGCCAAACCGGGAAAGTCTGTAATCAGGCTGTCCACGCCAAAGTCAGCGAGCCGGCGCATAAGCGCCGGTTCGTTGACCGTCCACACCGACACGTGCAAACCCTGGCCCTGTGCTTTCAGCAGGCGCTCGGGGGTGCACAGTGTCCAGTTCAATGCCAGCAGCTCGCAACCGTAGTTCTGTGCCACCTTCAGCGGGTCGAGCCAGGCGTACTCGGCGACCAGCCCGCGTTTCACGTCCGGCACCAGCTCCACGGCCGCGCCCAGCACTTCGCGTGAGCTGGAGGTGATGGTGACCTTGTCCAGCAGGCCGTATTGCTGGGCCAGTTCGCGAATCGCCAGCACGGTAGTTGCGGCGCGGGTGCGCGAAGCGCTTTTCACTTCCAGCTGCCAGTGCTCGAACGGGCATTTCTCGAACAGCTCTTCCAGTTTCGGGATAGGGCAGGGCTGCACGTGGCCCGGGCCGCCGTTGCGCGCATCGATCTTCACCAGGTCGGCGGCAGGGTGATCGACCACCTTGCCGCGTCGGCCGGTGGTGCGCTTGAGGGTTGGGTCGTGGATCACCATCAGCTCGTTGTCGGCCGACAGGTGCAGGTCCAGTTCGCAGCGGGTGACGCCGTGGGACAGGCACTGGCGAAAGCTGTGCAGGGTGTTCTCGGGCGCTTCGCCCTTGGCGCCGCGATGGCCGTAGATCAGGGTCACGTTCGTTCCTTCAAATCAGAGAAAAACAGGGTCATGAGGCGGGATCGTTCTGTTCCAGCTGCTGGCGCCGTTGTTGTTGCTGGCGCTGCAGGATGTAGCGAGCCAGCAGTTGGCGCTGGGCGTCGGTCATGTCGATGAATTCGGTGCCGACCTCGAAGCCGCCCTCGGGGCAAGGGTCGCAATGGGTGACCTTGCCGCGCAGCAGCAAGCCATGGGCGCGCGGCATCAGCACCATCTTCACTTTTACCCGGGTGCCCGGGGCAATGTGCGTCGCCTGCGCGAATTCGATACCGCCTTCGGAAAGGACTACCGGCAGAGGCTGGCCTACTTCGCCGAGCAGGGTCTGGGCAACGACTGCGCTGAGCAGGTCGAGGCGTTTGTTCTGTGCCCGCAGGAAGGCCGCGAGGGTGCGGTCCTTGTCGCTTAGCTGACGCAGCAGGTGCTGCGACTCGAAGTCGGACAGGTGCAGCTCGCTGAGCAGGTTGAACAGCGGAGAATCATCTTGCAATACATCTGGCTCAAGGGCTTCGGTCGCGCTGAGGGGGCTGATTTGAAGTGCGATCCGATCTTCGATGCGGTAGTATTCGCGGCGATCTTCTTCGTCTAATGTCGTCATGGCGAACCCAAGGTAGCGGCGGTGGTCCGAGTGTAAAGCCGCCGTAGGCGCCTCGCCACAAGGACGTTCCCTTTCATCCGAACAAGCCCCGACATGTTCAGACCTCTTTTCGCATTCATAGGCACGCGTTATACCCGTGCCAAACGCCGTAATCACTTCGTCTCGTTCATTTCCCTGACCTCGATGATCGGCCTCGCCCTGGGCGTGGTGGTGATGATCGTGGTGCTGTCGGTGATGAACGGTTTCGACCACGAAATGCGCACCCGCGTGCTGGGCATGATCCCCCATGCCACGCTGGAGAGCGGCCAGCCCATTGCTGACTGGCCTGCCCTTGCCCAACAAGTAAAGCAGAATCCGCAGGTGGTGGCGGTTGCGCCGTTCACCCAGATGCAGGGCCTGCTGACCCATGATGGCAAGGTGCAGAAGGTGCTGCTCAACGGCATCGATCCGGCCCGCGAGCGTGAGGTGTCGATCATCGACAACTTCGTCCTGCAAGGCCGCCTCGACCAGCTGGCGCCGGGTGAGTGGGGCATCATGGTCGGCGACAAGGCTGCGGCCAAGCTGGGTGTGGCCATCGGCGACAAACTCACCTTCGTCGCCCCCGAGGTCAGCGTGACGCCGGCGGGCATGTTCCCGCGCATGAAGCGCTTCACCGTGGTTGGCACCTTCCACGTGGGCGCAGGCGAGATCGACGGTTACCTGGGGTTGACCAACATCAGCGACCTTTCCCGCCTGCACCGCTGGAAGCCCGACCAGGTGCAGGGCCTGCGCCTGAAGTTCGACGACCTGTTCCAGGCGCCGCGCGTGGCCTGGAGCATCGCACAGCAGCTGGGCGACCAGGAGTTCTACAGCCGTGACTGGACCCGCACCCACGGCAACCTGTACCAGGCCATCCGCATGGAAAAGGCCATGATCGGCCTGCTGTTGCTGCTGATCGTGGCGGTGGCGGCGTTCAACATCATTTCCACCCTGGTGATGGTGGTCAACGACAAGCGCGGCGACATTGCCATCTTGCGCACGCTGGGCGCCACCCCCGGGCAGATCATGCTCATCTTCATGGTCCAGGGCACGGTGATCGGGGTGATCGGTACCCTGATCGGCGCCGTGGTCGGGATCGTTGCCGCGCTGAACGTGAGCGCGGCCATCGCAGGCATCGAGAAGCTGATCGGGCACAAGTTCCTCAATGCCGACGTGTACTTCATCGATTACCTGCCGTCGCAGATCCAGTCCCAGGACGTGTACATGGTCTGCGGTGCGGCGCTGGTCCTGAGTTTCTTCGCCACCCTGTACCCGGCCTGGCGTGCGGCCCGCACCCAGCCTGCAGAGGCGCTACGTTATGAGTGAGTCGCGCATGAGTGATAAAGCCGTTCTGAGTTGCCGCAACCTGGGCAAGTCCTACGACGAGGGCCCGGAATCGGTAAAGGTGCTGTCCGGGCTCAACCTTGAGCTGCATGCCGGTGAGCGGGTAGCCATTGTCGGTAGCTCCGGCTCGGGCAAGAGTACCTTGCTCAACCTGCTGGGCGGCCTTGATCGGCCGACCCAGGGCAGCGTCTGGCTGGCTGGCGAAGAGCTGTCGGCGCTGGGCGAACGTGCCCGTGGCCTGCTGCGCAACCGTGAGTTGGGCTTTGTCTATCAGTTTCACCACCTGTTGCCGGAATTCACCGCCATCGAGAACGTGTGCATGCCGCTGCTGATCGGCCGCACGCCCATCCCCGAGGCCCGGGAGCGTGCCGAGGCACTGCTCAAGCGCGTGGGCCTGGGCCACCGCCTGACCCACAAGCCGGCCGAGCTGTCCGGCGGTGAGCGCCAGCGTGTGGCGATTGCCCGGGCACTGGTCAACCGCCCCGGCCTGGTGATGCTCGACGAACCTACCGGCAACCTCGACCACCATACCGCTCAGGGCATCCAGGAACTGATGCAGGAGCTGTCCAGCTCGTCGCGCACGGCGTTCCTGGTGGTGACCCACGACCTCAACCTGGCGCGGCAGATGGACCGCGTATTGAAGCTCGACGACGGCCACCTGGTGGCGATCTGATCGACTGCTCGGGGTGGCAGGTGCCGCCCCGTTTTCCTGTTTTCATTGGGTGATTTCGTACATGTTCAGACCCTTGCCCATCTTCATCGGCGCGCGCTACACCCGAGCCAAGCGCCGCAACCACTTCATCTCGTTCATCTCGATGACCTCGATGATCGGCCTGTCGCTGGGCGTGCTGGCGATGATCGTGGTGCTGTCGGTGATGAACGGCTTCCAGCGCGAAATGAGCTCGCGCATTCTCGGCCTGGTACCGCATGCCGCCATCCTCGGCGTGCAGCCGCTGGACGACTGGCACAAGGTGGCCGACACAGCCTTGCAGAACCCGGCGGTGATGGCGGCTGCGCCGATTACCGAAATGGAGGGCATGCTGTCGTACAAGGGTGCGATGCAGCCGATCCAGGTGGGCGGTATCGATCCGGCCGAAGAGGGCAAGGTCTCGATCGTTGGCCAGCACATTGTCCAGGGCCGCCTGCAGGACCTGCAGCCGGGTGAGTTCGGTGTGGTCATCGGTGAATTGACCGCGCGGCGCTTCCGCCTGAACACCGGCGACAAACTGACCCTGATCGTGCCGGAAATCAGCAAGGAACCGGGTGGTATCACCCCGCGCATGCAGCGCCTGACGGTGGTTGGTATCTTCAAGGTCGGAGCCGAGCTGGATGGTTCGCAGGCCTATATCCACGTGGCCGATGCCGGCGAGATGCAACGCTGGGCACCGGGCCAGGTGCAGGGCGTGCGCCTGAAGCTGCATGACCTGTATGCGGCGCCGCAGGTGTCCAAGGCGATTGCAGCCGGGCTGGGTGATGCCTACCGCGCCGATGACTGGTCGCACACCCAGGGCAGCCTGTTCAGCGCCATGAAGATGGAAAAAACCATGATCGGGCTGCTGCTGCTGATGATCATCGCCGTGGCGGCCTTCAATATAATTGCCACCTTGGTGATGGTGGTGAACGACAAGGGGCCGGATATTGCCATTCTGCGTACCTTGGGTGCTACACCCGCGCAGATCATGGGCACGTTCATGGTCCAGGGCAGCCTGATTGGTGTGGTCGGGACGTTGATCGGCGGCGTGCTGGGCGTGATTGCGGCGTTCAATGTCAGCCAGATCGTGGGTTGGCTGGAGCGGGTGAGCGGGCAGCACATCTTTACGTCGGACGTGTACTTCGTCAGCAGCTTGCCGTCGCAATTGCAGTGGGGCGATGTGGTGATGATCTGCACGGCTGGGTTGGTGATGAGCTTCCTGGCGACCATTTACCCGGCTTATCGGGCGTCGCAGGTGCAGCCGGCGATCGGCCTGGCGGTTTGATGTAGGTTCCAGGGCCTCATCGCCGGCAAGCCAGCTCCCACAGGTACCGCGCAGGCTCCGGGCTTGATGCAGTCCTGTGGGAGCTGGCTTGCCGGCGATGGGCTGCGAAGCAGCCCCAATTTCACCGGTCCTGAGGGAACTCGATCACAAACCGTGTCCACCCATTTTCACATTCCGCCCGAATGCCTCCGCCATGGGCCTGCACGATCGACCGGGTAATCGCCAAGCCCAACCCAGCATGCTCGCTACTGCCTTCGCGCCGTGCCGGGTCCACACGGTAAAAGCGGTCGAACAACCGCGGCAAAGCAGCTGCCTCGATGGCCGGCCCGGTATTGGCCACGCTGATTCTCGGCCCAGGCGCCAGCGTTACCCTTATCTGCCCGCCCGCCGGGGTAAAACGCATGGCGTTATCCAGCAGGTTGGACAGCGCCCGGCGCAGCATATGCCGGTCACCGTGCAACATGGCCTGCCCCTCGCGCAGCATCTGCACATTGTTGTCTTCGGCCAGCGGCGCGTAGTACTCCAGCAGCGCATCCACCTCGTCATGCAACGCCAAAGGCGCTTGCCCCGGTACCAGCAGGCCGTGGTCGGCCTTGGCCAGGAACAACATGTCGTTGATCATCTGCGCCATCCACTGCAGTTCTTCCAGGTTGCCATGCAGCGCTTCGCGGTACTCCTCAAGGCTGCGCGGGCGGGTGAGGGTAACCTGGGTATGAGTTAGCAGATTGGACAGCGGCGTGCGCAGCTCATGGGCAATGTCGGCAGAAAATGCCGACAGGCGCTGGAAGGCATCGTCCAGGCGCTGCAGCATGGCGTTCATGCTGGTGGCCAGTTCGGCCAGCTCTTCGGGCATTTGCGCCACCGGCAGGCGTGTGGTGAGCGAGCGTGCCGACACGCTGGCGGCCACCTGGCCCATCTGCCGTAACGGGCGCAGGCCGCTGCGTACCGCCCAGGCGCCGAGCAGCGCGGTGGCAAGCGCTGAAAGGCCGACAGTCAGCCAGATCAGGCGTTGCATGCCCTGCAGGAAATGCTGGTGGTGGGTGATGTCGAGGTACAGGGCCAGTTGTGGCGACTGCACGGCGCCCTGCGCCAGGTGCACAGCCAGGCTGCGGTAGTCGGTGCCTTGTGCATGCAGGGTGGCCAGCCCGGCGGGCAGAGGTGCCTGCGGTAGCCCGTTGCGGCTTTCGAACCAGGTGGTGCCGTCGCTGCCGCTGATGCGCAGCGCCAGGTCGGCCTGGTGGCTCAGCTCATCGCGCAGGGCGGGCAGGCGTGCCTGCAGCTCGGTTGGGGTGGCGATGCCTGCCAGTTGCGTACGGAACAGTGACAGGCGCGAGTCCAGCAGTTGCTGGTCGAGTTCGACGAAGTGCTGCTCGCTGGCCCGGCTGAACAACACGCCGGCGCCCAGCGAAACGGCGGCGGTGCAGGCGGCGAACAACAGGGCCAGACGGCTGCCGAGGGAAACCCTGCGCATCATTCCGTGCGCTCTTCGAGCACATAGCCCATGCCACGTACGGTGTGGATCAGCTTGTTGGGGTGCGGGTCGTCGATTTTCAGGCGCAGGCGGCGGATCGCCACTTCGATCACGTTGGTGTCGCTGTCGAAATTCATGTCCCACACCTGCGATGCGATCAGCGATTTTGGCAATACCTCGCCCTGGCGGCGCAGCAGCAGTTCGAGCAGGGCGAACTCCTTGGCGGTCAGGTCGATGCGCTGGCCGGCGCGCTCGGCGCGGCGGCGGATCAGGTCCAGGCGCAGGTCGGCCAGGTTCAGGGTGGTGTCCTGGCTGGGGCTGGTACCACGGCGCAGCAGGCTGCGCACCCGGGCCAGCAGTTCGGAAAAGGCGAACGGCTTGACCAGATAGTCGTCGGCGCCCAGCTCCAGGCCATGTACGCGGTCCTCGACGGCATCGCGGGCGGTGAGGAACAGTACTGGCGTATCCAGGCCGGCCTGGCGCACGGCCTGGAGGATCTGCCAGCCGTCACGGCCAGGCAACATTACGTCGAGGATCAGCAGGTCGTGGTCGCCGGTCAGGGCCAGGAACTGGCCGGTTTCGCCATCGGTGGCCAGCTCGGTGGCGAAGCCGGCCTCGCTCAAGCCCTGGCTGAGGTACTGGCCGGTGCGGGCCTGGTCTTCGACGATCAGCAGTTTCATGCACTGTCCATAATCTGAAAGTTTGTACCTGCCGTGTGGAAGCGGGTGGTGTAGTGGCTGAAATGATACGTGACGAAGCGTGGGCACGCCCAAGCTGACAAAGTTGTAATCTCCCTGTCAGGTAGCTGCCAGTCGCCCGTGACTAAGGTGGCCTCATCCTGTTGTACATTTCCGGAGTCATCATGAAACGCCTGTTCATCGCCGCCCTTGCCCTGGCCAGCCTGCCGACCTTTGCCGGCGAGGCGCAAACTTTCGCCTTTGGCGAGCCGGCCCCGGCGAACAAAGCCACCCGCACGGTCAACGTGGTGCTCAAGGACATCGCCTTCGAGCCCAAAGACCTGCAGGTAAAGGCCGGCGAGACAGTGCGCTTCGTGCTGGTCAACGAGGGTAAGCTGCCGCATGAATTCAACCTGGGTGACAAGGCCATGCACGCCGAGCACCAGAAGGAAATGGTCGCCATGCAAGGCAAGATGTTCACCGAGGCCATGAACCACGAAGGCATGGACCACGGCCAGATGATGGATCACGGTGGCGGCCATGACCACGGTGGCGGCAACACGGTGCTGGTCATGCCAGGCCAGCGCGCCGAGCTGACCTGGGCCTTCCGCAAGTCGGCGCCCATCGAGTTCGCCTGCAACGTGCCGGGGCATTATCAGGCTGGCATGGTCGGGGTGTTGACCATCGAGTGAGTTGCGCTCCAAGGCAGGGTGCAAAAACGGTAGACTAGGGGCAATTTCGAACCTCTAGGTCAGTTTCCATGCATCCTGCTGCCGAACACTCGCCGCTGGGCAAGTCCAGCGAATACATCGCCACCTACTCCCCGGAGCAGCTGTTCCCGATCCCGCGTACTGCCAAGTGGGCCGAGCTGGGCGTCACCGCGCAGACCTTGCCCTGGCATGGCGTGGATTACTGGAACTGCTTCGAACTGAGCTGGCTGCTGCCGTCGGGCAAACCGGTGGTGGCGATCGGCGAGTTCGCCATCCCGGCCGACTCGCCGAACATCATCGAGTCCAAGTCGTTCAAGCTATACCTCAACTCGCTGAACCAGACGGTGTTCGCCTCGCTGGGCGAATTGCAGGCCTGCCTGGAGAAAGACCTGTCTGCCGCGGCCGGCAAGCCGGTGGGGGTGAAGGTACGTACCTTGGCTGAGGTCGAGGCCCAAGGCGTGGAGGCCTTGCCGGGGCTGTGCATCGATGCGCTGGACGTTGCCATCAGCAACTACGAGCAGCCGCAGCCAGAGCTGCTGCGCTGCAACCCGGAGCACGTGGTGGAAGAAACCTTGCACAGCCACCTGCTGAAGTCCAACTGCCCGGTAACCGGCCAGCCGGACTGGGGCAGCGTGGTGGTCGAGTACAAGGGCAGGGCGCTGGACCACGCCAGCCTGCTGACTTACCTGATCAGCTTCCGACAGCACGCCGACTTCCATGAGCAATGCGTCGAGCGCATTTACCTGGATTTGAAGAACCTGCTGCAGCCTGAGCACCTGACGGTGTATGCGAGGTATGTGCGCCGGGGTGGGCTGGATATCAACCCGTACCGTAGCACCGGGGCGATCAGCCCGGGTAACAAGCGGCTGGTTCGGCAGTAAGGCTCAAGTACGTTGGGGCGCTCTGCGTCCCTTTTCGCGACACAAGGCCGCCCCCACAGGTTCAGTGCATGATCAGGGTTTTGCGCTGAACCTGTGGGAGCAGCCTTGTGCTGCGAATGGGCTGCCGAGCAGCCCCGGCTATATCAGATCCCCATGCTGTGCAGCGAGTTGACGATACTGCGCAGGGTGGCGGTGAGGTCGGGGTGGTCGGCCTCGAAGCGTTCGATTGCCAGGTTCACGCCATCCACCACGTTGTTGTCTGGCGTGGCTTCTTCCAGTTTCAGTTGCGCTTCGATCTGGCGCGCTTCTTCGTGCAGTGCGGCCAGTTCGTCGTCCGAAAGCGGTACGTTGCGGTCCAGTTGCTCGCGCAAGCTGTTCAGGCGCTCTTGCAATTCGCGGGCAGGCATTGGTAGTTCTCCATCAAGGGCTTGGCAAACCATGGACCTCAGCGAAGCGGCAAAGGTTCTGGCCTGTCTTCAGCGTAATCCACCTGCCGCCGCTTTGCATGATCCGCGTCAAAGTTGCTGTATCAGGGTTTTTCACCTTTGCGCCGGCGCTGGGCGATGTCCTGCAGGCAGGTGTCCAGCGCCTCCAGGTGGTCGATTACCGAGTGCACGCCCAGGCCGAACAGTTCCAGCGTTGCCTTGCCACGGGCCACGTCCTGTTGCTGTGAGGTCATGGCTTGCCATTGCCGCGAGCTGCGGTCGCAGAACGGGCTGCAGGCGGCCAGGCCCACCGTCCACAAGCCGGCGTTAAGGCCCGACTGCAGCAGGCGAGGGTCACCGCTGACCAGTACACAGCCGTCCAGGCGTTCGCTTTCCAGGCTCATCAACGCCTGCCAGCAGGCGTTGGGCGCCGGCCAGCGCGCGCCATTGACCGAATGCCCCGGCAGCCAGCCAGGCAGTACGTGGGCCAGGCGCTTGCTTTGGGTGGCGCCGAGATCATCCAGCCAGATGCACGGCACCTGGTGCTGGCGCAGCTTGGCGAGGGTAGCCAGGGCGCCGGGGGCGGGCGAGGGGGCGCCACCAGTGGCGGCCTGTACCAGGCAGCCGCGCAAACCGAACAGCACGGCAGTGAAGGTGGGTGCAGCGTCCATGGCAACTTCCCCCAAATAGTCCGCAGGCTATGCGGTGATTGTTACCGCCCTGTGACATCGGCCTTTTTGCAACAGTTGTTCACAAAATATTGAGCAAAGATGTGTAAAGCTGTTTATCAGCCCGCAAGCCTCTATACTGCCGCCTTACCAGCAGCGCGACCCGTTGCGCTTGCGGCCGAGAAATTCGATGGAGAGACATCTATGCGTAGGATCGGTGCCAGTGTGATCGAACGAGTCACCCAGGCCTGTGTCTGCGCCAGCATGCTGCTGGCGCCCGTGGCAGCCACCCAGGCAGCCACCGAGGAAGATCCCTGGGAAGCGGTCAACCGGCCGATCTTCCGCTTCAACGATACCCTCGACACCTATGCCCTCAAGCCGTTGGCCAAGGGCTACCAGGCGGTCACTCCGCAGTTCCTTGAAGATGGCATCCACAACATCTTCCGCAACCTGGGTGACGTGACCAACCTCGCCAACAACGTGCTGCAGCTCAAGCCTCATGCGGCGGGCGTGGATACTGCGCGGCTGATCGTCAACACCACCTTTGGCCTGGGCGGTTTCTTCGACGTGGGCACCACGATGGGCCTGCAGCGCAATGACGAAGACTTTGGCCAGACCCTGGGCTACTGGGGGGTGCCGAGCGGCCCGTACGTGGTCATCCCGTTGCTGGGGCCAAGCACGGTGCGTGACGGCGTTGCCAAGTACCCGGACAGCTACACCAAGCCTTACCGCTACATCGACCATGTGCCGACGCGCAATTCGATCTTTGCCCTGGACGTGATCGACACGCGTGCCGACCTGCTCTCTGCCGAGAAGCTGATACAGGGTGACAAGTACATCTTCATTCGTAACGCCTACCTGCAGAACCGCGAGTTCAAGGTCAAGGATGGCGAAGTCGAAGACGATTTCTGATCTGTGAACAGGGGCCGCAATAGGCCCCTTTTCAATGCATGGCCAGCACGCGCAGCCCGAACTTCTGCTGCCCACCCGGCTGGTCGGCAATCCATACCACTTCGGTGCTGGCATGCAGCCCTTTCAGCGCCGGGTGGTCGGACTCGATCCGCACCTCGATATGATCCCCCACCTGGAAGCGTTGCGGCGCCTGCACTTGCATGCCGCTGCTGGACAGGTCCAGGCACACGGCTGCGATCACCTGGCCCTCATGCAGCAGGCTGACCGCGGTATCGATGCGCATGCGGATGAAATCGCGTTTTTCGCTGTGGCTGGAGGGTGTGTGGGGCATGCTGCATCCTTCCCATCGGGGTGCGCTGGTCGACTTTCTTATAACTCCCAGTGATTTGCCCTGTAAAGAGCGGCGAGGTCGACCCTCGCATGCTTGAAACGCCTGCCGGATGGGAGTACCGTCTGCGCCTTACAAGGTACCTCTGAACAGTTGCCGGGCAGGTGTTCTTGTCCTACAACTCAAGTAGAGTGTGACCACAAAGAATTCCCGTAGCTGGCCGTCTGCTTTGCCGACACCGCTGCACCCACCCAAATCGGCGCCGTTCGCCCACATGCAGAAAACCAGTGCAACGCTGCTGATTATCGATGACGACGACGTGGTCCGTGCGAGCCTCGCCGCCTATCTTGAAGACAGTGGCTTCAGCGTCCTCCAGGCCGGTAATGGCCAGCAGGGGCTTCAGGTCTTCGAAGAACACCAGCCCGACCTCGTGATCTGCGATCTGCGCATGCCGCAGATGGGCGGCCTCGAACTGATCCGTCAGGTCAGCGAGCGTGCGCCGCAGTTGCCGGTGATCGTGGTGTCTGGTGCCGGTGTCATGAGTGATGCGGTGGAAGCCTTGCGCCTGGGCGCCGCCGACTACCTGATCAAGCCGCTGGAAGATCTGGCCGTCCTTGAGCATTCGGTGCGCCGCGCCCTCGACCGCTCGCGCCTGGTGCTGGAAAACCAACGCTACCGCGACAAGCTCGAAACGGCCAACCGCGAACTGGAAGCCAGCCTGCACCTGCTGCAGGAGGACCAGACCGCCGGTCGCCAGGTGCAGATGAACATGCTGCCGGAAAGCCCCTGGGTAGCTGGCGAGTTCGCCTTCGAGCACCAGATCATCCCGTCGTTGTACCTGTCGGGTGATTTTGTCGATTACTTCCGCGTCGACGAGCGGCGCATTGCCTTCTACCTCGCCGATGTCTCCGGGCATGGCGCGTCGTCGGCCTTTGTCACCGTGTTGTTGAAATTCATGACCACGCGGCTCATGTTTGAGCTAAAGCGCAGCAGGATGCGCGAGTTCAAGCCGTCCGAAGTGCTCAGCCACATCAACCGCGGCCTGATCAATAGCAAGCTGGGCAAGCACGTGACCATGGTCGGCGGGGTAATCGACGAAGAGGCCGGTCTGTTGACCTACGCCGTGGGTGGCCACTTGCCGCTGCCCGTGCTGCATACCCCCGGGCATACCCGCTACCTGGAAGGCCGTGGCCTGCCGGTGGGGCTGTTCGACGAGGCTACCTACCAGGACTTGGTGGTGGAGCTGCCACCTCAGTTCAGCCTCAGCCTGATGTCCGATGGCATTCTGGACCTTTTGCCGGGTGACACGCTCAAAGATAAAGAGGCTGCCTTGCCGGAGATCGTCAAGGCAGCAGGTGGCAGCCTGGATGGGCTGCGTCAACGATTCGGATTAGCTACGCTTGGGGATATGCCGGATGATATCGCCCTATTGGTGTTGAGCAGGAACCTTCAATGAGTACCGGTAGAATCCAGTTCGCCGAGCAGAGTGGTACCTTCGTATTGAAGTTCGTCGGTGAAGTGCGCCTGACCCTGTGTTCGGCGCTGGATGCGACGATCGAGAAGATATTCACGGCGTTGAACTTCTCGGCGATTGTCATCGACCTGACCGAAACCGAGAGTATCGACAGCACCACTTTGGGCCTGCTGGCCAAGCTGTCGATCCTGTCGCGGCAGAAGGTAGGCTTGTTGCCGACCGTGGTCACCACCAACCCGGATATTTCCCGGTTGTTGCAGTCGATGGGTTTCGATCAGGTGTTCAACATCGTCGATCGCCCAATTCCGTGCCCCGAGTGCCTGACCGACCTGCCGTCGCAGGACCAGAACGAAGAGGTGGTGCGCTCCAAGGTACTGGAGGCGCACAAGATCCTCATGGGCCTGAACGACTCCAACCGCGAAGCCTTCCATGACCTGGTCAATGCGCTGGAGCGGACCTGATCGTTAACCTGTGCCGGCCCTTTCGCGGGTAAACCCGCTCCCACAGGGATCTGCACAGGTCTGAAAGGCCCACGAGTCCTGTGGGAGCGGGTTTACCCGCGAAGAGGCCAGCACAGACTGAAGACCAGACTCAGCCAGTAAACTCGGTAGCCTCACCCCCACCCGCATCGAGCTGATACACCCGTATCGGCCGCCCCTGCTCATCAAAGAACACCTGCCCCAGCCCCGCACCGTTCCACAAACGCTCCCCGGCCTTGCTGTGGCTGGGCGTACGCGGCACCACTTCCATCTCCCGGCGCTTGGTAAACCAGTTCAGCGGGGAGCGCGGTGCATACAGCCAGCGGTTGAGCCGGTCGAGTACGTCCAGCAGGCGCCGGGGGAACTCGTTCTTGATCCCGCTGCTGGTCACCTGCCACAAATGCGGGCTGCGCTGGCGGTGGCGGATCAGCACTTCATAGACGAACGAGTAGTGCACATCCCCGGACAACACCACGTAGTGCCCCGGCGTGCGCGAGTGGCGGAAGATGTTGAGGATGACCTGCGCCGCACCCCGGTGGGCCATCCAGTTTTCGGCATCCACCAAAAGCGGGTAGCCCAGCCAGCTGAACACCTTTTGCACCGTCTCGATCAGCTTCACGCCAAAAATTGGCGCAGGCGAGACAATCACCGCTGACGGGTGGTCGAGCAGCGCCTGCTGCAACTCGCTCAGTGCTTCCCAGTCGAGCAGGCCGGAAGGCTTGGCCAGGTTGCTTTCGCTGCGCCAGCGGCGGGTACGGGTGTCCAGTACCAGCAAGGGAGGGTTTGTCGGCAAGCTGAATTGCCAGCCCTGAAAGCGCAGCAGTTCGCCGATCAATTCATCGCGGGCCTGGCTGCACAAGGCCTGGCATTGCCTGACCAGTGGCTTGCAGCTGTCCGGATCGTTGCCCCAGGCCTGACACAGCAGGTAGCCAAGCAGGGCGTTGCCAATGATCCGCCGCGAGAAGGGGTGGCCGTAGGCGGTTTCTTCCCACTGTGCCGAGAGGTTCCAGTCGTCGGTGATGTCGTGGTCGTCGAAGATCATCAGGCAGGGCAGGTGGGCCATCACCCGCGCCACCTGGCCAAGGTTCCCGGCAAACCCCTGGATAAGCGGCAGCTCCTGTCGATAACGGGCCTGGCGCTGGTCGGTCAGCCCGCTGGGCATCGCCATGTCCACCAGCTGCCAAGGCACGGGTGACCACACCAGCAGGTACATGGCCATGACCTCGGCGAAGGTCACCAGATGGTTGTCGGCATTGCTGGACGAAAAGATCGGCTTGCGCTTGCCGCCAAAAAACCGCTCGCGCAAGGTGTCGTTGGTTTCTTGCGCCGGCAGCAGGTCGGCGCGGTGGTAGTAGCTGGCCGGGTGCTGGTACAGCGCCTGGCTGTCCGCAACCACGGCGCCATCCAGCTGCTCGTCGAACAGGCCCAGGCGCTCAATCAGGCTATGGATAGCACGCAGCATCGGGCCGGCGACATCGTCGGCGTACACCTGGTCGCCGGTCATCAGCAGCACGGCCGGGCGATCTTCAGGCTGCTCGCAGGCCTGCAGCAGGCGGTCAGCGCACAGCAAGCCATCGGCAGCGGGGTGGTGCGGCTTGCGGCAAGAACCGTGCAGCAAGTGGTCGAGACGGTCGCGAAGCACCAGGCTCGGGCGCTGGGTGCCGGGGTAGAGCAGGTGCGGCGCCCAGCCCGCGATGCCCTGGCCGTTGATGAGCAGGTCGTAGTCGAGCTGCTGGTTGCAGGGCAGGGGGTTGGCGAAGTGGATTTCCAGCAGGTGAATGAAAGCGTGCTGGCCGATCGGGACGACCTGGCAATCCACCTTGGCCTCGCTTGCCGGGAAGATGAATTCGGGTTGCAGCGGTTGGGTAGCGACCAGCCAGATGGCCAGGCGCTGGGGTTCCAGGCGGCGCAGTACCGGGCCGGTGAGTACAAGGGGCAAGGATGGGGTCATCAACAGCTCTGAAGGCTAGTCGACCCCTTCGCCGGCAAGCCCGCTCCCACAGGTACGGCACTGCACTCAAGGGCTGCACTTTACCTGTGGGAGCGGGCTTGCCCGCGAAAGGGCCCTTGGATTCAAGAAAATGCTAAAGCCTGGCGCGGAAACGATAGCAAACAAAAACGGGCGGAAAATGCTGAACACTTCCCGCCCGTCAGGCAAATTCGATATGTGTCAGGCTTTTTCAGCCATCAACTTCTCCAGTTTCTCCTGGTCCCGCGCAAACTGGCGAATACCCTCGGCCAGCTTCTCGGTGCCCATGGCATCTTCGTTCATTGCCCAGCGGAACTGGCTTTCATTCAGCTGCTGCTTGGGCTCGCCGGCATTGCCCGGCTTGAGCACGCGCGGCAGTTCACCCTGGTCATCGCTTAACTGCTGCAACAGTTCAGGGCTGATGGTCAGGCGGTCACAGCCGGCCAGTTGTTCGATCTGGCCGATATTGCGGAAGCTGGCGCCCATGACCACCGTGTTGTAGCCATTGGCCTTGTAGTAGTCATAGATGCGCGTCACCGACTGCACGCCAGGGTCGTCGGCGCCCACGTAATCCGTGCCGGTGCTCTTCTTGTACCAGTCGTAGATACGGCCCACAAATGGCGAAATCAGGAACACCCCGGCATCGGCACAGGCCTGGGCCTGGGCGAAGGAGAACAGCAGGGTGAGGTTGGTCTGGATGCCTTCCTTCTCCAGCTGCTCGGCAGCACGGATGCCTTCCCAGGTGGAGGCCAGCTTGATCAGCACGCGGTCTTTGGAGACCCCGGCTGCCTCATACAGCCCGATCAGCTGGCGGGCCTTGTTCAGCAGCGCCGGCTCATCGAACGACAGGCGAGCATCCACCTCGGTGGAGATACGCCCCGGAATGACCTTGAGAATGCCTGAACCCACGGCCACCGCGAACTTGTCGCAGGCCAGGTCGACATCGCCCTTGGCATCGGCCTTCACCTGCTTGAGCAGGTCGGCGTAGCCCGGGATGGCGGCGGCCTTAAGCAGCAGGGACGGGTTGGTGGTGGCATCCACCGGCTTGAGGCGGGTGATGGCGTCCAGGTCCCCGGTGTCGGCGACCACGGTGGTGAACTGCTTCAGTTGTTCCAGCTTGGAAGTCATGGGCGTGCTCTGTCCTGTGCATTTACTCGACATTACCCGAGCCCCGACAGCCGCTCAAGGGCCTGTAGAAGCGGGCTTGCCCACGAAGGGCCGTACGTAAGGTGAAGATTCGAGTGCCCGGCTGCGTTGAGGTTCCACATACTGCAATTCTCAAGCTCGCACGATCGTCTGCAAGAGCCGCCGGGTCGCGTGCACGGGTAGTATCACCGGCCTTGCAGCAACTCGACCGCCTGGTCAAACACGGCCAACGGCTGCGCCGCCTTGTGAATGTCCGCCGACAGCAACTGACGGAAGCGCCGCGCCCCTTTGAACCCTTGGGCCAGCCCAAGAATATGCCGGGTAACGTGGTGCATCGCGCCACCGCTTTCCATATGCGCCACGATATATGGCCGCAACTGCGCCAACGCCTCGCTACGGCTGACCACCGGCCCATCGCTGCCAAACAGCTGCTGGTCCACCTCGGCCAGCAGGGAAGGGTTGTGATACGCCTCACGCCCCAGCATCACACCATCGAAGGTTTCAAGGTGTGCCTGGCATTCTGCCAGGGTCTTGATCCCGCCATTGAGCACGATCTCCAGGTCCGGGAAGTCCGCCTTCAGCTGCGCCGCGACGTCATAGCGCAGGGGCGGAACCTCGCGGTTTTCCTTCGGCGACAGCCCCTCCAGAATCGCGATACGCGCATGCACGGTAAAACTCCGGCACCCAGCCTCACGTACCTGTCCGACGAAATCGCACAGTTCGGCGTAGCTGTCGCGGCCATTGATGCCGATACGGTGCTTGACCGTCACCGGTGTCGACACCGCATCCCGCATGGCCTTCACGCAATCGGCCACCAGCGCCGGGTGAGCCATCAGGCAAGCGCCGATCATGTTGTTCTGCACCCGGTCGCTCGGGCAGCCGACATTGAGGTTGACCTCGTCATAGCCCGCGTCCTCGGCCAGGCGTGCGCAGGCTGCCAGGTCGGCGGGTACGCTACCGCCCAGTTGCAGGGCCAGCGGGTGCTCGGAGGCATCGTGGCGCAGGAAACGGTGGGCGTCGTTGTGCAGCAGGGCACCGGTGGTGACCATTTCGGTGTAGAGCAAGGTTTGCCTGGAGAGGAGGCGCAGGAAGAAGCGGCAGTGGCGGTCTGTCCAGTCCATCATGGGTGCAACGCTGAAGCGGCGTGACGGCTCAGGGCGCGTGTTTGCTGGTTTGTAGCCTGATTTTGCGGTCATTTCGTTCAACGTGTTTTGTACCAATTTTCGGGGTTTTGGGGCGTTTTTACCAAGCGCTTGGTACAATGTACCAACCGACAGACGACGTGTACCAATCTCAGATGGCAACGATCAGAACGCGTAAAAAGGCCGATGGCAGCAGCAGCTACCTCGTCCAGATCCGCATTAATCGCGACAAGGTGACAGTCTACCAAGAGAGCCAAACGTTCGCCCGCAAACAGGCTGCAGTGGCCTGGGCGAAGCGACGGGAAACCGAGCTGTCTGAGCCTGGTGCGATCGAGCGCGCCAATCGCCAGGGGCACACGGTCAAGGAGATGATCGAGCGCTATCTGGTTGAGGCAGAGAAAGCCCGGCCTCTCGGTGAGACCAAGCGCCTAACCCTCAATGCCATCAAGAAGAGCTATTTGGGGGAGAAGATCGATTCGGACATCAGCCAGCAGGTACTGGTGGATTATGCGCTTTGGCGCATGGGGTCAGAGGGCGGCTCAGTAAAGCCTCAGACTGCAGGCAATGATTTGGCTCACCTGGGTTCGGTACTGTCCTTGGCTAGGGCGGCTTGGGGGTACGAGATCAATCCGTTGGCAATGCCCGACGCTCGTCTGGTCCTGAAGAAGTTCGGTTACAACATGAGGAGTCGCGAGCGAGATCGCAGACCCACATTGGATGAGCTTGACAAGGTGATGGAGCATTTCTTCGAGATGCTGCAGCGCAGGCCGTCTGTCATTCACATGCCCAAGGTGGTGGCGTTCGCGATCTTTTCGACAAGAAGAATGGACGAAATCACGCGCATTCTCTGGGAAGATCTGGATGAGCACCGGAAAGCAGTGAAAGTGCGGGATATGAAAAACCCCGGGCAGAAGTTGGGTAATGATGTTTGGTGTCATTTACCAGATGAGGCGTGGCAGATTGTGCTGAGCATGCCGCGTGAGTGCCCTGAGATATTCCCGTACAACACTGACTCGGTCGGCACTGCTTGGGCTAAAGCGTGCAAGATGAAAGGTATCAAGGATCTCCACTTTCACGACCTGCGGCATGAGGGTGTGAGCCGATTGTTTGAGATGGATTGGGATATACCAAGGGTAGCTAGCGTTTCCGGTCATCGCGATTGGAACTCGATGCGGCGTTATACGCATTTGCGTGGTAGAGGAGACGGGTACAAGAGCTGGAAGTGGTTGGATCAAATTATTCAAGCGCCGGTGAAGCTCGGCGCCCGGGCTGAGTGGTCGGCTGGTAATGCACAAAATTGATTGCAGCTTTGTATTCGCCTTGACCAGTCGTACGCTCTCCATAATTCGGCTAGATTGCCCCTAGCAGACGTAAAGCTAACAGTGATAATCATGCACATGTTTGGAGTTTTGCTGTGAGTTCTGATTTCGATGAAGGCTCTTTCCCAAAAGCACGCGGGTGGCTGCTTGCATTCTCGTCCCTGCTCATTGCTCTATGGTTTTTTGGAGCGGAGCTGAAAGCCTTGTCAGTGTTAGGCACCCAAATTGAGTTCAGAAGGAATACTGAGCACATTTGGTTTGTCGCCTTTGCAATTAATGCCTATCTATTGCTTAGGTTTTATCAGCAACAGCCGGACGTATCATATTCCGGATTGAAAGAATACAAGAGCTATTATGCCGGTTATATGCGCAGTATTATGCTGTGGCTTAATAGGCGGTCAATTGAGAAAGAGGTGCTTGAGCGTAGCAAGGGAGCTATCCTTTCTGCTTTAAAGTATGGAGTGAGCAAGTGCGTAATTGAAACCTCAGAGTACAAACGCTTCACAGATCCATCCGAGAAGCGCTGGTACATCAGGGGCATGAAAGATGTCTTGGTGACCCATGCTTATTGTGTGGTCACACATGAAACGGACGATGGAGTCTCAACGACTGCAACTTACCAGGTGGATCGCGACTGTCCGTATTGGCTGATTTGCCTGTGTGTATGGCTCTCTATTGTTAAACTCTGGGTCAAAACTTCGTATGCTACGGAGCACCTGTTACCATACGTTTGGAGTGGAATTGCGGCGGTGGTCTGCTTGCGTCGCTGGTTTGCTGTTTTGATCTCATAACTCTTTGAAAGTGTCCTTGGTGGTTACATTTCTCTGCGCTGCCTGATTAATTATGGAAGCTGAAGTTTTCAGCTCGTCACTGGAAATAACAATGTCTGAAAATAAAATTGCACGATTTCGTAGTTTCTTGGAAAAGAATAAGATATTCTTTGAAATAACTGCATCCTTGTTTATCGGGGGTGCTTCGGTTTTATTGTCGTACTCGGCTTTAAGTATTAATGACAAAATGCTATTGGCTACCGAGGTTTCAGCGCTCCCGCACCTTTCAATAGGCTCGCGTGCTCAGAAAGATAACGAAACACATAAATATTCTGAAGAGGAACTGTTCTTATCAAACAATGGCGCGCCACTTACCAATCTTGACTGGCAGACCAAGACCTTCGTTGTGATCGAAAGCTCTAACCTGCAACGTCAGTTAGTTTTATTGCCGGTCAATGGGTACTATTTTGCTCAATTCACTACAAATAATGTTGTTGGGGAGCTTTCCTCTAAGGTTGGGCGTCAGAACTTGCAAAAATTCTCCAGTTTGTACCAAGAGGTTCTTGATTATAATAATTCGCAGTCAAATACTCTGGATTATTACTTTGTTAAAATTATCACTGTGAGCAGGGTGGAGTATGAAGATCGGCTTGGGCGTCGTGACGTTGTCTACTTTCGGGATAACAAAAAAATCTCAGAAGAATCTGCCCGAACTATTTGGAATTTCAACATTTCCGGGCTGATGCAAGATATTGACAATGTGCGACTCAAAGATTTGAAGGATGCTGCAGCAGCTCCCGGCGCGCTTGTGCTAGATGAGTTGCCTTAGCTTGAGCTGGAGTTGGATTTCAGCATAAAAGTGGTTATTCCCAACTAGAACACCGGGCTGGATTTGTCGACTTGTTGTAAGTCGCTCTCCCTGAACCGCTGCTATGTGGAGATAGCCGCCGTTTGTCGACGGCCATCGTTACCATTGTAGCTGGCTGTGTCGAATGTATACCGACGGTCAGTGCGTGCGAGAGAAACTGACCTGGATAAGTGTGTTGTTGCGGTTAGGCGCCCCGAAGCGACTTGTTCAACTGCGCACACTCTTTTCGCGCAGCATCCCGCTGCTGATCCAAATAGAGAGCCAGGTCAGTAATATGAATGCCTCGGGCGCTCTTCTGGCTTGGCTCAAGTCGGGTGATAGGTAGCTTGATCTGGCCGGCGAGCACTTTGCGTTGAAACATGTCAGGGGTAAGGTGGGTGAAATAGTCATTACATACCTCCTCCAGCGGGATGATTGCTCTCGCGTTGTACTGTGCCATTAGCATGAAAGCTGTATTCATGCGCGCTTCCCCATTGCTCGTTTCGCGGTCACATTGGCCATGTACGCTGCCCATTTTCCATTCTCGCGCTGCTTCCGAATCTGGCTGCATTTCACGTGTCGTCGGGTCGATCTGCCTTTGCCGCAGATATCGCAGATGGCTGGCAGGTCGAGGCTGTGAGAGGCCATGGGTGGGCGTATGCGCTCGGTCATGGTCGCCCTCCGTTTTCAAGGTTGCTGTGGTGGATGCCCATCGTTTTTTGTTGGTTTAAAGTCACAGCGAATACCTCTCTACATTCCAGCGTGCTGGGGTAGACGTGTTGTTGGATTGGCTGCCGGCCAGGTCCTGAGTGCGTTGTGCACCAGCAAGCTGGCTGTCGGGGATACAACTGATCGCCACCCCTTGATAAGCCGAGTACAGGTAGCAGGTGACGGCACGGGAATCGTCGTGCACGACTCTGACCTGCTTGTCGATGGTCTCTCTGGCGCTAGCACCAGTGGCTAGCAGCAGGAGGCAGAAGGCAAGGCGGGTCATGGCGCATTGCCTTTAACGTTCGGGGCGGGCATACCGTAGCGACCAGCAAGGAACCCGGTGTTTTCCGCACTCAGGCTGCGATGAGCAACCCAGATGACACCGAACTCGTCGGCGCAGTTACCGTGATAGATGCAGAGGATCTTCATGCTGCGGCCTCCGTGACAGCGGTGCTGGACGGGGTAGTGCGCAGCTGGGCATGCACGCGCATGGCAAGCGCTTGCATGTCCTGCCGTTGTAGGGCAGCCCGGTGGCGCCATGGCTCAGTGCCAGGGGCAACCTTCCACGTTTTCTCAGCCAGTCCCAACGTCTCGGCGGCATTGATTATCAGGTCATAGTCAGTCCTAGTCACCGGCATGCCGGTGTGGGTCATGATCCGCTCCTCGAGCTCGGTGATGGTGCGTTTGAGGTTGGCTAGGGTGTGGTGGCATTTGCGCTGCTCCGCCTCGCGCTCGATCAGCGAGTCGTCCAGCTGGGCACGCATGACCTCCCGGGACTCGTCGGTTGGGCTCAGGAGCCCGGCATGTTGCAGGGCGGCCTCAATGGCCTTCGCCATCTGCTCAGAGGTGGCGTACGCACCGCTCTGCTCGGCCAGTGTTACGGCCATCGCGGCCTCAATACAGCTGGCGGCAGATGTTTGCGTATACCCCATGGCAGGCTGCGCGTGCGGGCGGTTTTTAGCGATAAGCGTTGCATCAGCGGGCGCTGCCTCGCGCAGCTTGTCGTGCGGTATCAGTCCCTCAGTGGAGCTGCTGGAAGGGGGAATAATGCCTGCTGCTTCGCAGCAGAGACTTTCTGTTTTTTGCGCGTCGACAACACGGACTTCGCGGAGCGAAGCGGGAGTGGCTTCAATTGATTCCTGTGCACTCGCGTGCCCGCTTCCCTCCGGGGTCGAACCCTGTGGTGGTCTCCCCATGATGGTGGTGCGACTGGCATCGCTCGGCGGGAGATCAAAAAGCAAGCCGCGTTGTTGGTGGGCGCGACCTGCTTTTCGGCCAAGGAAATAGGCGTAGGCATACAGCCCGACTATGAGCGCGCTGAAGACGATGAGGGCGATGACCTGTTGGGTGGTCATGGGTCTTACTCCTTGTGGTGTGCGGGCCGGTGGTGGAGGCCCTTTCTGGGTGTTACTGCTTTTCTTGAGCTGGCTGCCGAGACTGCTTTTCATCCGCCAGGTAAGCCCTGCTATCTATCAGGGCGGCCACATGACGGATGTGGGCGAACTTCAGGGCTTTCTGGCTGTTGTCCAGTGTCGTGATGGGCAAGCAGATCCGGCCGACCTTCAGTTGTTCGGCAAAGGTGTCTTCGTTGAGATTGCGGAAGTACTGCACGCGCACCTTGTCGAGTGGGATGAGCACATCGCCAAAGGTTCGGTACAGCAGTTCAACGGTGGTTGCATCAGGTGCGTGCGGCAGGCGCAGCGCGATTTGGTTGGTATTGCTCATCAGGCTTCGGGCTCTCCCTGAGCTTGTGGCGTGACGGATGGTGCCAAGTGATCTCGCAGTGCTTGCGTACCAGGTCACGCCATTCTTCAGGAACCTCCTGGAGCGCAGCGTTGCGCTCCTCGCGGGTCTTGAGCTGGAGGATCTGGGCCGCGTACTGCCTAGGCCGCATAGCGCTTGTCTTCCGGTGGTGTCGGAAGTTGCAGGTCGAGACGTTCTGCAAGCCAGGGGATTCCGGCCTGCTTCACGCGGGTCGATTCGCTGTACTGCATCCCGGCTTCGGGGTGAAACCAGCTGCCCTCTTTGATCCGCAGGTATTCGCGGTCGCGGGTGGGGTAGCGGGGCAGATTGCGCTCGGTCAGCAGTTCGTTCTCACGCATGAGGCGGATCAGCTCGTTACGGCTGATACCGAAGTGCTTGGCGGTCTGTGCAAGTGTGCGTTCCAAGTCCACCTCCTAAGCCACGTCGGCGAGTACAGGCTCGACATGTGGCATGTCGGCTGTGTCCAGCTTGCCGTTGGCAATAGCTTCGAGATGCGCCGCAACCTTTCGCGCACTGGCGAGGTTGTTCGCTGGCAGCGTCAGGCTGTTCACTGTCGAGCCCATGCGGATTACGACGTTGACCTGGTTGAGATAAACCTCAGTCTGCAGCGTTGCCTTGGCGCGCGCTCCGTTCAATTCGTCGCGAAGGATGTGGGTGAATTGCCCTGTCAGGTTGGTCTGCGCCTTAAGGCAGGCAAAGGCGTTGTGGCTCAGTGCGTAGCTCATGCCGCGTGCCCTCCATCGTGTGGAGGCGTGCAGTTTGAAGCGGGGGATGACGTAGGGCGTTTGGTAGTGACGAATGCGCAGCCGTGCTGCTTGGCCAATCGCCGGACTTTGAAGGTCAGGTCGATGGTTGCGGCTGCTGGATGGACGTGTAATGAAGCAGTGGTGTGCATGGTGTTGCCTCGCTCTGTGGTGGAAGAGTGAGGAGAGTTAACCTCCAAGGTTAACTAAAGTCAACATGATTTTACCTTTGAGGTTTTTGCAATGGTGGCGCTTTGATGCTGTCATCCATCTCCAACGAGGAGAACCTCCACTGCTAGGGAATGAAATCGTTGAGTGCATACTATGAGATCGCTTACGCGGCCGCCTCTAAACGGCTTTGCCTATTCACTGGAACAGGCTTCTCTAAAGCCATCACCAATAATGCCGCACCAAGCTGGCAAGAGCTTTTAGAGAAATTATGTGATCTGACCTCTGACCCAGCTTCTTTAAAAGATGCATTGTTTCCTCCAGGCTTACCTAGAGTGCTTGGGTTGGAGGAGGCCGCTCAGGTGATCGACTTAGAGTTACGTAAAGTCGACAAGATGATTCATAATGAGATAGCAACAATTATTTCGCGGCTGACTGTGTCAGGGGATAACGAGGTTGTATCTCAATTCTTGCAGAATAATCACCTAGAGGTGGTTACAACTAATTACGATAAACTACTGGAGCGGCTTGTTGGTGAGCAATGTCATTCTTTAGCGCCGGGTGTGCCTGTGCCTCGCTCGGACTCGCAAGTAAAGGTTCATCATGTCCACGGCTCAGTTGACTCGCCACTTCATATGGTCGTAACGTCGGAAGATTATTTTAAGTTTCTTCATGCTGAATCATATTTTTCAAGAAAATTAAGCACGGTCTTGCATGAGAATACCGTTGTCATTCTAGGGTACTCCCTTGGCGATACAAATTTAAAATCTATTCTCAATGAGTATCGTGGTTTCGCCCGCTCTCATGCTATTGCTTCGAACCTGTTTTTGGTTTCACGATCGGCAGTAAGCCAGCACGTGAAAGACTACTATTTCCATTGCTATGGGGTTCGGGTTCTCGATAACACAGAGGTGCACGGCTTCTTTAGATCCCTTAATTCGATGATGCCCGTGGTTACGCCTGTTATCTCGACATCGCTAGCCAACTTGCAAGTTATTCTGGGGCGGCAGGGCGTCTACACTCCCGCATATTTGAGAAGCTCGAATTCCTTCTATCAGATTATCTGTTCTTTTTCCGCGCTGGGACTCCCCATAAATCATGCAGCTGTAGTGAGGTCTATAGGCTCGCTTATTCAAACCAAGCATGATCTAACATTGGAAAATGGAGCGTGGGACCAATATACACAAATGGCAAACTGGTTAATTTATTTGGGCAGTATTTTAGAGATTGAAGGCACCGCAATACAGGAGATTTTCTTGGCGGCGGTTCATCGGTCAATGAGTACTATGACAAGTGCTCAGGTCTATGGTTACTCATGGCATGCGTTTGCCGCGTGGCGTGATAATTGGAAAACGATTACCTATTCTAATCGCCTTATGATTAAGAGGTATGTCACGCAGAATTTTCCTTTAGGGGACCCCCTTTTGGTTGTGAATCAATAGCTCATAAGTCGGATATCTTCCACCTGGCACGGCCACAAATCGTCCACTCTTCGGATAACTTTATAATGCGATTTGGCCAGTCCGGATTCAGTGCGTACAGATATTGTTCGCCACCTTCCTGTTTCAGTTGTTTAAGGGTGGCGGCATGATCACTAGACCTTTTCGCGGCCACGTAGTGCCCTGGGAGAGCTTCTAGGGAGGGGTCGATAACTATTTTATCCCCTTCTATAAACTTGGGTTCCATGCTAATCCCCTCTACTCGAAGAATGAATGCACGGGGGCCCACCGGGCCCGGCGCTTCAATCCATTCCTCCGCCTCACTTGGATCAAAGCAGCTGTCAGCGTTGCACCAAGCACCAGCGGCTATCGAGCCGATAACGGGCAGTTTTCTCCCCAAATGAGTGATTTGTGGTGAGTCATTAGTATGGGCAGGTGCATGGGTTATGTCTAAGAAGCCTTCCTGAAGCTCAAGCGCTTGTTCGATTTCCCGGGCAATCCGGTCTCCGATACCTTTCGTGGGGTTACGCCCGCCGAAGGCGCTGACTTGTGCCGGCGATTTACCAAGGAGATCTGATACGTCTGTGAGACGCAGTCCCCTGTCGGCTAGCACCTTCCGGAAATTCTGCAGTCGAGTGTCGGTGATTTTCATTCTGTGATTGTGACGAGGTTAACCCTTGAGGTGAATGTCCTTTGAGGTGTTGACAATGTTTACCTGTGAGGTTAACTTTCGTGCCGGAGGTGACCTATGACCCTACGTGAATACATTAGCTCGCTAGACAAGGATGCGGCCGCCGCATTCGCCGCTCGTTGCAAGATATCCATCAACTACCTTCGTCTTCATGTGAAATATGCCAGTAAAGACCCGAGTGTTGGACTCATGCGAGCTCTCGCTCGCGAAAGCGACGGGAATGTCCGTCTAGAAGATGTGTTGGTGCATTTCGGTTTGGTACCCCACCCTGAAGCGGCCTAAAGAAAAAAGGCGACCCAAAGGCCGCCTAGTTTCCCCCGGTAGTACCACCACAGTGCTACCAGGCCGCGCACAAGTTGAGCGGGCACACCACGTATCCGCTTATCTTGAGCACGGGGTCAGGCACATTTGCCTGGGCGCCGCCTTCTCCACCACAGATAGGGCAGCGGGGCCGGTCGGTCCATCGGACTGTTCCGGCAGTGACTCTCTCAAGCCACGCGGCGAGTGTAACACCACCGCTCGTCGCCGGCACTGGCAGCCTTTATGGCGTAATGCCATGAACCAGAACAGGAGGCGAGTGATCGTCTCTGGCGTCCGGCAGTAGCACCACGGTGCTGCCGGATAGCGTGATAGGTAGCCGACACACCACACGCAACCGGCCTCCTTGATCGCACCGCCCAGGCAGGGAGCCTGGGTGTCACCTCCTTCACCACGGGAGGTGGCTGTTTCGCTTGGGGCAGTCGATGGATAGACGCCCCGGCCTGAGGCTGTAACAGCCTCTGCGACCCGCTATTTACTCTCTCAACCGCTATGCGGCGCATGCACCACCACTGTATGCCGCAGGCACTGGCTACCGAAAAGGACCACGCCATGAGCCGAATTGCAATGAGTTGCACCGAGCGCGCCAAGCGCGAAGTGCTGCCTCTCGAACTCGCGCTGTACCACGCTGTGCGAGACTACACAGGCGGTGCTGCCGCCATTGCCGCCACCACCGGCCGTAACGCCACCACGCTCCAGCACAAACTGTCTCCCACCCACCCCACCCATATCGTCAACGTTCAAGAATTCAGTGAGATCCTGGAGCTGACCAGAGACCCGCGCATCCTTGACTCGATTCATGCCCTTGTCGGCGACACCATCTGGCAAGAGCTGTCTGACGCATACACCCATGACATCCCTGAAACTCTGACGCTGGGTCTTGCCGCTTTCTTCCGGCAGGTTGCCGATCTGTCCGAAACCTGGGCTCGCAGCATCGGGGACGGGAAGGTCGACGATCAGGAGCTGGCCGAGATCCAGCACCAGGTATTCCGAGGGATTCAGGGCTTATTGGGCATGTATCGCCGGGCCGAATACGTCAACCAGACTACTCGGGGGGCTCGCCGTGGCTGACATTGCTGACCTGGCGAATGATCGCGCCCAGTGGCACCTGGATCTGGTTCTGTCTGCTCGTGCGCCTGCGCCCGCGAGTGATTCACTCGAAGAGTGCCTTGGATGTGGTTACCCCATTCCGGAGCCGCGCCGGTTAGCTGCTAAAGGCTGCCAGCGCTGCATCGAGTGCCAGGGGCACTTCGAGAAGAAGGGGGCTCGCTATGCTGGATAAGGTACTAGACCAGTTGCTCGACTATGGTCTGCAGCCTGACCAGCCCTTGATCTTCGGCAAGCTGACCCGCTGCCGCACAAAGGACGACAAGGGTAAGGAGAAGAACGGCTGGTATGTCCTGCATGAGCATTTGGCGGATAAGGGGCAAACCCTGATTTTTGGCAGCTTCGGTGACTGGCGTCTCGGTGAAACGCAGAAGGTGAAAACCGACGGTCGCGGGTTGACGCCGGAAGAGCGTGAGGTGATGCGTGCCCGCCAGGCAGACGCCAAGCGGCGGGCGGTCGAGGTAGCGGCCAACGCGGCACGTCGTGCGGCCAAGCGCGCGGCCGCATTGTTCAAGCGCATGCCCGAAAAGGGGCGCAGCGCCTACCTTGATCGCAAGCAGGTGGTCGGATTTGGCGTTCGGTATGCGCCGAAGTCGGGCGCGGTCCTCGTCCCGATGCAGAACGCCCAGGACGCCATCGTCGGCCTGCAGGTGATTTACCCGGAGCCCCAGGCGGATACGGGGCGCGATAAGTCCTACTGGCCGCATGGAATGGCGAAGGAGGGTGCGTTCCATATGATTGGCGGCCACCCCGAACCCGGCGAGCCAGTGCTGGTGTGTGAAGGCTACGCCACCGGCGCTAGCCTGCACATGGCGACTTCCCAGGCGGTGGCCATCGCCTTCGATGCGGGCAACCTGATGTCGGTTGCCAAGCACATGCGCGAACGTTTCCCTGGCCGCTCCATCATCATCTGCCGCGATGACGACTGGAAAACCAAGCGACCCACAGGCGAGCCCTGGAACCCCGGTGAGGAAAAGGCCAACAACGCAGCGGTGGTGGTCGGTGGCCAGGTGGTCGGCCCGATCTTCTCGGTCGAGCGCGAGGTCAAGTGGACCGATTTCAATGACTTGCACTGTGCCGAAGGCCTTGAGGCAGTTCGTCGGCAGGTCACGGCGGTGATCAAGCCCCCCGCTACTGGTGGCTGGAAAGACATGCTGGCCAGGACCGAGAGCGGCGCGCTCATTGCCCACATGCAGAACGTCGAGCTGATCCTGGCCAACGATGAGCGGTGGAGCGGTGTCATCGGCTACAACGCCTTCAGCTCGAAAATCATGCGCCTCCGGGCGGCGCCCTATGGTGGCGTGCCGGGAGAGTGGAGCGACATCGACGACATGCGCGTAATGAAGTGGCTGGCCCAGCAGGGTCTCCGCGTCAAGGCCTCGCATGTGGTCGAGGCTGTCAGTGTTGTGGCGCATGACAACGCCTTCCATCCGGTCTGCACCTACCTGGCCAAGCTGGAATGGGATCGCGTGCCACGCCTCGAGCGCTGGCTGCATGAAATTTTCGGAGTGCCCCGCAATGAGTACAGCGCCAAGGTCGGTAAGCGCTGGATGATCTCGGCGGTGGCCCGAGTGATGAAGCCCGGTTGCAAGGCGGATGCGGTGATGATCCTCGAGGGGGCGCAGGGCGCGGGTAAGTCCACGGCGCTGGGCATTCTCGGTGGCGAATGGTTCATGGACACGCCGTTTACCTTGGGCGACAAGGACGCGTTCCAGGCGATCCGGGGAAAGTGGATCGTCGAGCTGGGCGAACTGGATAGCTTCAACAAGGCTGAGAGCACCAAGGCCAAGCAGTTCTTCTCGGCCTCCATCGACACCTACCGCGAAAGCTATGGGCGAAGAACGAGCGACGTGCCACGCCAGTGTGTTTTTGCGGGCACCACCAACCAAGATGAATACCTCAAGGACGCCACCGGTAACCGGCGTTATTGGCCGGTCGCCTGCGTCAAGGTCGACCTGGAGGCGTTGCGCCGGGTCCGTGACCAGCTGTGGGCCGAGGCCATGTTCTGCTACCAGGCGGGTGACATCTGGTGGGTCACCCGCGAGGAGGAAGAACTGTTCACTACCGAGCAGGAAGAGCGCTTCGTGGTGGATGAATGGGAAGGACCGATCCTCAAATGGCTGGAGGAATCGCAGGCCGGGGAGACGGTCACCGGGAGCGAGGTGCTGGGTCAGGCGCTCAACTTGGACCCAGGTCATTGGGGCAAGCCCGAGCAGATGCGTGTGGGGTCGATCATGCACCGCCTGGGTTGGCGCCGTCGACGGCTCGCCGCGCTTCCGAAGAGCGGCAAGCGGCCCTGGGCGTACCAGAAGCCCGAGGGCTGGGGCCGCAGCAGCGCCCTTGAGCAACAACCGCCAGCGCTGAAGGAGGACTGCTTTTGATCAAGCATATCGATGAGATGCTGAAGCTGTGGGCGCAAGAGCTCCATGCACCTGAGCCCTGTCATTCGGCAGGCGGTGTTGGTAGCATGCTCGGTCTGTTGATTGAGTGTAAGGGTGATCTTGTCCGTGGTACCCGAGGCAGCAAGGTGCTGCTGGACGAGTCTGCGGACATCGAGATCATCGTGAACAAGCATCTGGCACCGGAGCTCTACCTGGTGGTCTATGAGCATTACTGCAACGCCGACAGTGAGCTGTACCAGAAGTACCGCCACTGTGGGTGTAGCCGGGACACGTACTACAAGCGCTTGCATGAGGCGCACGTCTGCATCGCAGGCATGCTCATGGGGCGAGCTGCATGATCCGCCTCGCATGGTCCCACCGTCCAGCCATTGGACTACCACGTTTTTTGCAGGTGATCCACGCCCAAGCCCGCGCTATTCGCGGGCTGTCCCACCGTCCCACCGTTCACACGAAGGCGCGCACATAGGGCGCATGCATCGCATAGCGCGCGCATCGCGCGCAGCGTGCCTTTAATCTCTCTCTTTACACGGGAAAGGGTTAAAACAGTTGGACAGTGGGACAGCCCTTGATTTTCAAGGGCTCAACAAGTCCCACCATTACCGCCCCCTTTGGGACCTATGGGGCAGTGCCGAAGTGAAGCTAAGCCGGGGTGGTGTATTCCCCCGACATTTTCCAGACATTCCCTAGGCGTTCACCCCTTATTGCCGGGTGGCATTAAAACTTGCTTGCTGCCACCGGAATCGACCTGTAAAAAGTACCCATCTTCGAGACGTGCGGGCGCACAAAGCAGCCCGCCAAACACAGCAAACCCGGCCACCGCGCCGGGTTTTTTGCATTTGGGGAACGGGATGACGAACGAACAACAAGCGCTTGCCGAGATGCCGGTCTGGCTCGTGATCACTCTCGCCCTGGTCGGCGGGGTATCTGGCGAGATGTGGCGCGCGGACAAGGCGGGTGTCCGTGGCTGGGCGCTGGTTCGGCGAATCGCCTTGCGGTCTGGAGCCTGTGTGGTCTGCGGGATGGCAACGATCATGTTGCTGTACTCCGCCGGCGCATCGATCTGGGCTTCGGCTGCATTCGGTTGCCTGACTGCAATGGCCGGCGCCGATGTCGCTATCGGCCTGTACGAGCGCTGGGCCGCCAAGCGTCTGGGCGTGTGCGAGATGCCGCCGCGCAGTGGCGAGTCAGGTCAGTGAGCAGGCCGAAACCCTGGCATGGGCAGGGGACCCTAGCGACTTGGGCGGGGTACGGGACGGGAAACCCGCGCCGACGAGCCAGCGGGCAGGGGCGTGGGTTGGTGAATTCTGGGTCCTCCCCCTGGGCCGCCCCCTACACGGGTGCGCAGACTCGCGGTTTCCCTGCAGCTGAAATTCCTGCAGGGATGTCCGTCTTTTCAAGGACTTAGTGATGGGCAAGACAGTCAGCAAGCTCGAACTGGGCGAGATCATCGGCCGTGATGAGCGGACCCTGAGCCGTTGGCAGAAGGACGGCATGCCAGTGATCGAGTTCGGCGTTGGCCGAGGCAACGAAAACCAGTACGACACCCAGGTGGTGATCGAGTGGCTGATGCGACAGGCCGCCTTGAACGGCAAGAAGGAATCGACGCGCGACCGCCTTGATCGGTTGCGCGGTGACCGCGAAGAAATCGCGTTGGCCCGTGAGCTGGGCGAGGTCGTGATCGAGGCCGAAATGGTTGAGCGCTTTGAGGCGGTGATCACTGCCGCAAAGATCGAACTGCTCAATACCTTCCCTGATGAGCTGGCGGCGACCTTGTCGGCCAAGTACGGCGTGCAGGTCGATGACCAGCTGATCCGCGAGCCCATCGAATCAATACTGAGGAGGTTGTCCGCGTATGACGAGGACGACGATCTCGCTGGGGATTCTGACGAGTCGGACGACGAGGAGGGCTCTGAAGAAGACGGCGAGTAAAGCCATGGGCCGGGTCTGCCGTAAGTGGGCGCCCCCGCCAAGAATGACCATCGCCGAGTGGGCCGACCGGTTTCGCTGGCTCGCTCCCGAAGAGTCAGCTGCACCAGGTAAGTACCGCTTCGACATGACTCCGCACCTGATCTGGCCGGGTGGACCGCTCGAAGCGCTGGATGACCCGAACGTGTTCGAGATCGTGGGGCGCAAGTCGGCCCAGGTGGCCTGGACTTCGGGTGTGCTGGGTAACGCCATCGGCAAGTGGATCGATCTTGACCCTTCGCCCATCTTGATCTTGTTCCCCAAAGCTGAAGCGGCCAAGCAGTACGTCGCGGAAAAGCTGGAGCCGATGATCGAGGCCACCAAGCGGCTGCGGAAGAAGGTTGACCTGCGCAGTCGCAAGCTGCAGCAGCGCCAGGACTTCAAGCGGTTCCCCGGCGGCTTCCTGAAAATGGTGGGCTCCAACAGCCCGGCCAGCGTGAAGTCCACGCCGGTACCACGGGTTGCCATTGAAGAGCCTGATGACTGCAACCTCAACCTGCGGGGGCAGGGGGACAGTATCAAGCTGGCCAAGGAGCGTCTCAAGACGTTCCGCCGGTCGAAGATCATCATTGGTGGCACACCGACCATCAAGGGCTTGTCTGCCATTGACGCCGAGCTTGAGCTATCCGACAAGCGCGTTGGCTTGGTGCCGTGCCACGGCTGCGGCCAGTCGCACGCGCTGAGCTTCGATCATCTGCACTGCGACGAGGACGAGCACTACTTTCACGAGGTCTACGGCAAGCGCCGACCGGAAACGGCTTACTACGCGTGCCCGCACTGCGGTGAGATCTGGGATGACCATCAGAAGAACGCCAACCTCGCGCATGGTTACTGGGAAGCGACGGCTGAATTCCGTGGTATCGCCGGCTACATCCTCAATGAGCTGTATGCCAAGTTCCATGGCTCCCGCTTCGAGGTGTTGATGGAAAAGAAGCTGCAGGCGGAATACGCCACGCGGCTGGGCAACATCGGTCCGATGATTGCCTTCACCAACAGCTCAATGGGTGAGAGCTACGAGTACAAGAGCGACGCGCCCAAGACGGATGAGCTGGAGAAGCGTGCCGAGCCCTATGCCGAGCTGACTGCACCGAAGGGCACGCTACTGGTCACGGTCGGCGTCGACGTTCAGGGTGATCGACTTGCCCTGGTCATGGTTGGTTGGGGGAGGGGCGAGGAGTCTTGGCGATTGTACTGGGGCGAGCTACCAGGCAACCCCATCGATCCGCACGACCCTGTGTGGACTGAGCTCGACAAGATCATCGCAACGCCCATACCCACCGAAAGCGGTGCGCAGCTTGCCGTGTCAGCAGTCAGCATCGACAGCTCTGACGGTAACACCAGCGATGCGGTGTACACCTACGTTCGAGATCGTCAGCGCTTCAACATCATGGCGATCAAGGGCGCGTCCATCGACAGCCGGGACCGGGAGATCTTCACAAAGCCAGCCCAGTCTGCAGACACCAGCCAAGACAACACCAAGGCGTCGAAGTACGGCCTTCGCGTGTTCATCGTCGGTACCCACAAGGCCAAGACGCTTATCGATGGCCGGATGAAGCTCAAGGGTGCAGGGCCGGGGCGGATGCACTGGTACAGCGAGATCCGCTCTGACTACTACGAGCAGGTGACCAACGAGGTGCTGGCGCCGCACCCGCGTAACCCCAGCAAGATGGTCTGGCAGAAAAAAGCAGGCCGACGCAACGAAGCGCTGGACTGCGAGGTGTACGCCTTGCATGCGGCTCGCAGCCTGAAGACGCACCTGCTGCGTGATCACGAATGGGACCAGCTGGAGCAGCAACTGCTTCAGCCCACCCTCTTCACAACTGAGCAGGCGGTGGCGCCGGTTCCCCGCCGTGCGGTTGCGCGTGGCAGAGGCACTCGGAGCCGCGTCAGCTAACCGAGGTTCACCATGACAGATGCACAACAACGTCTCGACGAGGTCCGGGCTGCGATATCGAACGTCCTGAAGAACGGGCAACGCTTGCGGCGACAGGATCGAGAGATCCAGCTGGCTGAGCTGAACAGCTTGCGCTTGCTGGAGAAACAGTACGCCGCCGAGGTTGCTGCGGAGACGGCTGCCCGGCAGGGCCGTGGCCGCAGTCGCGTTTCCTACGTGGGGATCTGACCATGTGGCCGTTCCGAAAACGGGATTCGGCTGCCGAGCAGCTGATGACTGAGGCTATTCGAGTGGCCAGAGCATCAGTCGAGGGGCAGCAGATCGTCGCACAGGGCGGTGGCGGCGGCGTCGAAACCCGCTGGCGTGGCGCCTCTCGGGTGCTGCGCAGCGTTGCCAGCTGGATCCCTGGCTTGGGTAGCCCTCGGCGTGACTTTAACCACAGCGAGCGCCGCATGCTGGTGGCCCGCTCCCGCGACGCGATGCGCAATCACTTGATCGCTCGCGCGGCGATTACCCGGTTGCGCACCAACGTCGTGGGTACCGGGCTGGTCTGCCGTGCCCAGGTCGATCATGAAGCGCTGGGCTTGACCGAGGAAGAAGCAGAGCAGCTCAACAGTCAGCTGGATCGTCTGTGGTCGCTATACGCCGATGATCCACGAGAGTGCGATGCCGAAGCATCGCTCAACCACTACCAACTGCAGGCCCTGGTCCTTGTCTCTTCGATGGTGGCAGGTGACGTATTTGTTGCCAGCCCCGATCAGGAGCGGCCTGGTTGCATCTTCAGCACCCGGTTGCAGTTGATTGAGTCGGACCGCGTAGGCAACCCGAACGGCGGAATGGACCGTGCGGACCTAGTAGAGGGCGTGGAGTTCGACGGACTGGGGGCGCCAGTGGCTTACCACGTATGCACCGGCTACCCCGGTGAGCATGTGCTGGGCAAGTCGCTCCAGTGGGAGCGGCTGACGGTGTTCGGTGCTGAAACCGGGCGTCGTCGGGTACTACATGTCATGGCTGACAAAGAGCGGCCAGGGCAGAAGCGTGGCGCCCCATACCTGTCCCCGGTTCTTGAGCCGCTGCAGAAGCTGGAGCGGTACAGCAGCGCAGAGCTCATGGCGGCGGTGATCTCGGCAATGTTCACCGTGTTCATCAAGAAGGGCGACAACTTCAACAATAACAACCTGCCCATGTCCGCACTGACGGAAGAGCAGCCGGGCGGTGATGACACCTCCGACGGTGCAATTGCGCTGGGCGAGGGGGCCATCGTTGACCTGGGCGTGGGTGAGGAACCGGTGGTGGCCAACCCCAGCCGACCCAACGCCCAGTTCGATCCGTTCTTCACCGCAGTGGTGAAGGAAATCGGCGCTGCGCTGGAGCTGCCTCTGGAAGAGCTGCTGTTGCATTACAGCAGCAGTTACAGCGCCGCCCGGGCAGCAATGCTTCAGGCCTGGCGCTTCTACAGCCTGCGCCGCTGGTGGCTGGCCTGTGACTTCTGCCAGCCGAGCCGCGAGCTGGTTATCGACGAGGCAGTTGCTCGGGGCCTGGTCGATCTGCCGGGTTACAACGACCCAGCCAAGCGCAAGGCCTATTGCCAGGCAATCTGGATTGGCCCGGCCCGTGGAGCGATTGATGAGCTCAAGGAAGCTAACGCAGCTGGCAAGCGCATCGAGATTGGCGTCAGCAACGAGACGCTGGAAACGGCGGCCATGACCGGCGAGCCCTGGCAGCAGGTTATCCGTCAGCGCACCCGCGAGGTTACTTACCGGCGCGAGCACAACATGCAGGCCCTGCCAAAGAGCGGGCTTGAGTCTGCGCCTGAATCCAACCCCAAAGAGGAATAAGCATGCCTCGAGCACTTGAGCTGGCTGCCTCGCAGCCCTGGCTGATGATGCCCGACGCCTTGGACAACCTGCTGACCATCTCCGACCGCATGGGCGATCCGGTGGCGCTGGCGACCAAGCGGGGCGAGCGGCTGGACGAAACCCGACGAGTCACCATGCGCGGCAGCGTGGCGGTGGTGCCTATCACTGGTCCGATCTTCCGGTACGCCAACCTGTTCACCGAGATTAGCGGTGCAACCAGTACCCAGATCCTGGCGACTGACATCCAGCGTGCGCTGGACGACCCCAAGGTCAAGTCCATCGTGCTCAACATCGACAGTCCAGGTGGTGTGGCATCCGGCATCAACGAGCTGGCCGAGATGATCTACGCCGGCCGGGATCGCAAGCGGATCGTTGCCTACATCGGCGGCATCGGAGCCAGCGCCGCTTACTGGATCGCCTCGGCGGCGAGCGAGATCGTCATCGATGAGGCCAGCCTGGCAGGCAGCATCGGCGTCGTTGTCGAGGCTGTGATAGAGGACGAAAAGAAGACCGGTCGCACCCGCTACCAGATCGTCAGTCGCAACGCGCCGAACAAGCGGCCCGACCTCGGCACTGAAGAGGGCCGCGCCAAGATGGGCGAGACCATCGACGCGATGGCCGAGGTCTTCGTGGGCAAGGTTGCTCGCAACCTCGGCGTGGCAGCCGAGAAGGTGCCCGATATGGGCGACAACGGCGGCATCCGCGTCGGAGCTGACGCCGTCAAGCACGGCCTGGCCCATCGCGTGGGCTCGCTGGAATCCCTGATTACTGAACTGGCCAAGCCGGCCACTACCTTCCCGAGGACAAACACCATGACCACCGTCAAGACCACGGCAGAACTGCGCACCGCCATTGCAGCTGGCACTGATCCCAACACCATCGAAATTGCCCAGGCCGATCAGCCTGATACCGCCGCGATTCGCACCGAGGCCGCCACCGCCGAGCGTGAGCGCATCAAGGGCATCAATGCCTTGGCCGTCAAAGGCTTTGAGAAAGAAATCGGCGCGGCGATCGATGACGGCAGCTCGGTCGAGGCCACTGCACTGGTGCTGTTCAAAGCCTCGCAAGATCGCGGGATTTCGCTTGCCGGCATCAAAGGTGATGCGCAAGGCGTCGCCGGCACCATCCCGCCGGAAGGCGGCCAGGCTGGCGAGCGCAAGGCCGCCGTCAGCGCAATCGTCTCTGGCGCCTCGCGCCGCTAACCAGGAGCCCCCTCATGCCGAACCCTCTTACCCACACCTTCACACTCTCCCAACTTGAGGCAGGCGACTTCCCCGTCGTGATGGACTCCGGCGTCATTGCTGCTGGCCAGCAGTTGCTGCGCGGTGCAGTGCTGGGGCAAGTCACCGCATCTGGTGAATACCTGCTGTGCAAAGCAGCTGCCGAGGACGGCTCGGAAGCGCCGAAGGCAATCCTCGACTGCGATGTTGACACCACTGATGGTGCTCTTACCGCACCGATTCGCCTGACCGGTCAGGTGTTGGGCAACCAACTCACCCTCGGCGCTGGGTTAACCCTGGCAGCTGCGAAAGCTGCCCTGCGTTCTCTCTGCCTCTTTGTTCGTTAATTGGAGCATCCATGAACATCTTTGACACCCTGACCATGCTGGAAGCCGTCGAGCAGCTGGCAACACCGCGCCGCTTCCTCATGAACACCTTCTTCAATGCCGGTGCCCCTGAAACGTTCCCCACCGAGACCGTGACCATCGACATCGTGAAGGGGCAGCGCAAGATGGCACCCTTCGTTCACCCCACGCTGCCTGGCAGTGTGTCGCAGCGTACCGGCTTCGCCTCGTCGACCTACCAGCCACCGTACATTCAGCCCAAGCGTGTCACCCGCGCAGAGCAGATCCTGAAGCGCGGTGCAGGTGAAACCCCGTTTTCGACGCGCACCGCGCTTGAGCGAGCGGGCGAGCGGCTTGGCCGTGACCTGGTGGAGCTTGAGGGCGAGATCATTCGGCGTGAGGAATGGATGTGTTCTCAAGCCCTGACTACTGGCCGGATTCGGGTTGTCGGCGATGGGGTTGATGACACCATCGACTTCCTGATGGAAGACACCCACAAGGTTTCCTTGGCCACCGGCCGTTGGAATACCGCCGGATCCGATCCTATCGGTAACCTGCGTCAGTGGCGGCGCCTGATCGCCAAAGACTCGGGCCGTTCGGCCAACGTCGCGGTGTTGAGCGCCGAGGCACAGGATGCTTTCCAGAGTAACGATGCGGTACTCAAGCAGTTGAACACCCGCCGTGTTGACTTGGGCCTGATCAAACCGGAAGAGCTCCCCGACGGCGTGACTTACCTCGGCTACCTCAACGATCCGGGTGTAGACCTCTACGCGTACGACGAGTGGTACCTAGACGATGAGGCTGGTGAAAAGCCAATGATTCCAGCCGGGGGCCTGATCTTGGGCTCTACCGCCACTCGCAACGCCATGCTGTATGCGGCGATTCAGGATCTTGAAGCCATCGAAAGCGGCTTGGTTGAAGCCGCGCGCTTCCCCAAGAGCTGGGTCACCCAGGAGCCAAGCCAGCGCTGGCTGAAGGTTCAGGCAGCGCCGTTGCCTGGTCTGTTGGAACCGAACGCCTTCCTCTTCGCCAAGGTGGTGTGACATGGCTGCCAAGATCGAGTACGTGGTGGTAGATGGCTGTATTCAGGATGGTTCTAAGGTCTTCAAAAAGGGCGAGGTCTTCGTGTCGTCCGACAAGGAGGTACTGGAGCTGCTTGTCGAGGAGGGGAAGATTGCTCCTCGCGGCAAGCTGCCAAGCAAGGACGAACAAGACGACGGTGACTGATCATGGGCTTCTGTGAACAGGTGGCGTTCATGGACCGTGCGCTACTGGATGGCCTGGGTGACGAGGCTGAGATCGAAGGCGTGGCTGAGCCGGTACCGGGGTTCTTTTCGGCTCCGTGGCTCCAGCCCAAGCTCGGTCAGATCAACACCGGGGTGCGCGAGCCTGTTTATGCCGTACGTATCGTCCACGCGAATGGCATCAAGGAGGGAATGCACCTGGTGATCAGGCTTGCGCCCGAGGATGGTGGTGGACGTTACGTCATTGCGGGCAGGAAGCCTGACGGGACTGGTTGGATCAACCTGACACTGCGTGAGGTGCGTTCATGAGTGTTGGCAGTTACCACAAGGAGTCGGCCAGCAGCGGCTTAATCACGCTGCAGGCAAGGCCCCAGGACGTGAGAGGCTTTGAGCAGTTCGCTCAGTTGGTACCGAAAGCTATCGCGGCAGCGCAACGGCGAGCCATCAACAAGACACTTCGCTGGCTCAGAGGCAAGATTGCCCGCGAAGTAGGTGTCCAGGAGCGCATCGCTATATCTGCCGTGCGAAAGCGCTTGATGGCTTACCCCATGGGCAGCAACGGTCAGGGCAAGCTCTGGTTCGGGATCAAGCCAATTGAGGCTAGCCGTGCAGGTCGAGCTCGGCAAACCCGCTCCGGGGTATCGGTAGCGGGGCGGCATTACAAAGGTGCCTTCTACCGCCGGGTTTATGGCGACCAGGCTGACATCTGGATTCGCGCCGGCAGCAAGCATTTCACGGATGAAGACTACCCCGACAGCATGATAGAGGCGCGTCGAAGGGGGCGCTCGGGTTGGATTGCTGAATCCAGCAGCATTGGTCGCTTCCCGCTTGCCAAGGCAAAAATCTCGCTTGAAGACGTCCGGCCTCATTTTGAGGCCTGGACCAATCGCGCTCACGACCGGTTGCTAGTGGTCATGAAGCAGGAGTTGAACTTCGAGCTGCAAAAAATCTTGCGGAGGACAGGCAATGGCTGATGAGCCGATACCGCTTTCCCAGATTTACGCTGCGATTGAGCTGCACATCGGGGCTGCAATACCCGGCCTCGCTTATGTCGGAACGATGCCAGCTGGCATCAATGTTGTTCCGGTGCCTGCCGTCGTGTTGGAGCTGGCCGGGTTTGATGACGCGGACAAGGATCCGGGTACCGGCGAGACCGCAGTTGATGCCCGTTTTGAGGCGCGCGTCATCGTGGGGGCCGAAGAGGAAAACTGCCTTCGCGTAGCCGCGTTCGCCGCAGCTCAACTGGCTGTGTTGCTGCGTATGCAATCGTGGGGGTTGGCTGTGGAATTTGCCCAGTTTGTGCGGGCGGAGCGGGACTGGAGCCGGCCCGAACTGGACAGCTTTGCAGTCTGGGTCGTCGAGTGGACTCAGGTCATCTACCTGGGCGAGGAAGAGTGGCCTTGGCCCCGAGAGCCCGGCCCATTGAAGTTTGCATTCGACCCAGATAGTGGTCCCGGCAATGAAGGCCTGTATCAGTCGCCCGAGGCGCTAGGATGAGCTACGCGGCCGCGCAGATGGACCGCATGCTGGCCGGCCTCTTGATCCCCTGTTACGTCGTGGCGGTCGACCTGGTCGACGCCAAGGTGCGGGTCACTGACGGCGGCGACTGGACGAGCGCCTGGGTGCGCTGGCATTCCCTGGCCGCCGGTAAGGCCCGCCACTGGCGTGCGCCCAGCATTGGCGAGCAGGGCATGCTGGTGAGCCCGAGCGGCGAGCCTGCGCAAGGGACGTTCGTTCCTGGGCTGTACGGCAACGCCGGCGACCGGCCGGACAACCGCGACCATGTCGAGACATGGCGCTTCGATGATGGCGGGTCAATCGTCTACGACTGGGCGGCCAATAGTTACACCATCAAGCTGCCCACCGGCACGGTCAACATCGAGGTCGGTAGCAGCAAGGCGACGATCACCGACGATGCAATCAGCGCCAAGTCAAAGGCGATCACCGCCGAGGCCGAAACGTACACGGCTATAGCGCCTGAGATTCTTCTGCAGGGCAACGTAAAGATCGACGGCGAGTTACTCGTAACGCTCGACATTCTTGGCCTCGGGAAAATCATCGACACCGCCGGCAACACGGCTAACCACAAACACTGACAGCCCGCATTCGCGGGCTTTGTCTTTTCTGGAGCATCACTTATGGCAACGCCCAAGAAAACCGCCGCGACGGGCGCGGCAGCGAACGCGGACGAATCCGCAGTTGTACCTGGTGCCGATGGCACCGACGCCGGCGTTGCGGCCGCTGAACCGGCGGGCGTGACCTTCACCGACCGCACCTACACCTCGCGCTCGCTGTTCCTGCAGGCCGGTGACGACCTGCGCGAGTTCAAGGTGCAGGGCGGCCGCGTGACCGTCCAGGCCGACGATGCCGAGGCGCTGGCGTTCCTGCGTGAGCATGCCGACCTGCAGCAGCTGGACGGCTAAGCATGATCGGCCTGGACCGCAGGACCGGCCAGCAGTCCACCGGCCTTGACCACTTGAAGCAATCGGTCGAGGACATTCTGACCACGCCCTTGGGCAGCCGGCGCATGCGCCCCGAATACGGCTGCAACCTGCGCCGCTTTGTCGACATGCCGGTTAACGAGGGCTGGAAAAGCGCCGTGCAGGCCGAGGTGGCCCGCGCCCTGGGCCGCTGGGAGCCGCGTCTGCAGCTGGAGCGCGTCAAGGTCGTTTCTGTGATCGACGGCCAGATTGGCCTGTTACTGACGGGCGAGTACCAGGGTAGCTCGGCCGTCGTGGAGGTGAGCGCATGATTGACCTGTCTTTGCTGCCCCCGCCCGACGTGGTGGAGAACCTGGACTTTGAGACGCTCTATCAGGAGGTGTTAGGCATCTACCGCGCCCATATGGGCGACCAGTGGACCGCGCTGTTGGAGTCCGATCCGGTGGTCAAGCTGATGGAGGTTATGGCCTACCGCGAGCTGGTCATGCGTGCCCGCATCAACGCGGCGGCCAAGGCCAGCTTGTTGGCCTATGCCAAGGGCGCCGACCTGGACAACCGCGCCGCCGATTATGGCGTGCAGCGGCTGACCATCCGCGCGGCGAACCCCGACGCGGTGCCGCCGGTTACAGCGCTGATGGAGAGCGACGAGGCGTTGCGCTACCGCACGCGGCTGTCGCTGGAGGCGCTTTCGGTCGCCGGCAGCAGCGGCGCCTATGAGTATCACGCGCTGAGTGCGTCGGCCGAGCTGGTGCATGTGTCGGTCGATTCTCCCCGGTTTTCCGGGGTGGCGGTGCCAGCCGCGGTTAAATCGCAGCTGCCGGCCGGGGCCATTGTCGTGGTCTGCGACTACGACGCCGGCCTGGCCAATCCATTGCCCGGCGACGTGTCGCTGGCGGTGCTGGCAGGGGCGAGCAGCACTGTGCCCGAGGCGCAGCTGGTAGCCACCGTGCTCAAAGCGCTGTCGGCCGAGGACGTGCGGCCGGTGACGGATCGGCCGCGCGTGCAAGGCGGTATCCCGACTGACTTCAAGGTGGAGGCGGTGCTGTGGGTGGAGGACGGGCCAGACCCTGACGTTGTCCTGGCGGCCGCCAGGGCCAGCCTGGATGCGGCCATTAGCAGCGCGCGGCGACTGGAGGGGCAGTTGCCTGTTTCAGCCATCTACGCCGCGTTGCACGTAACGGGGATTAGCCGCGTCGACCTGGCCAAGCCGGTGGAAGGGGTGGTGTGTGACAAGCGGCATTACCCGCGCGCCACGGCCATTGCCCTGACCACCAAGGTGGTCACATGAGCCTGCTGCCGCATAACTCAACGTTGCTGGAGCGCTCGCTGGAGCGCGCCGGCGAGCTGGGCGTGGACCCGGAAATCATCCGGGGCGTGGCCGACTCGGCGCGCTGCCCGCCCAACTTCCTGCCGTGGCTGGGCTGGGCGCTCAAGGTCGAAGGCTGGGAGGCGGCAAACACCGACGCCCAGCGCCGCGCCCTGAGCCATGAGGCAATTCCGGTCCACAAGACCAAGGGCACCGTCGGCGCGATCCGGCGGGTGCTCAAGGCGGTGCGGGTCAATGCGGAGTTCAAGGACTGGCACCAGATCCCGAACGCCGCGCCCTACACGTTCCAGGTCACGGCCTGGGCCAACGAAAACCGGGCGGGTGAGGGCTCGATCATCTCCAAGGAGCTGGGCGAGCGCCTGCGCGCCCTGGTCGACGCCGCAAAGAACGAGCGCAGCCATTACGAGTTTCGGCTGGGTGCGCGCTTTGACGGCGGTTTGGTTACGGGTAACGCCGCGCAGGGCCTAGCACTGCAGCGACGCACCCTGGAGGCCAAGGGGGTGCCTGTCGACACCTCGAAACAAACCCTGTTGCTGGCCAATGCCACCGCCGCGCTTGTCGTTTCTCGGCGCAGCGCCGCAGTGCAATGCGCCCCAATCAACTCTGAATCAGGCGTCGGGTTCGCCAGTGCAGCCCGCGCCCTGGTAGTCGTGCGCGGCACGATGGAGGCAGTTCTATGAGTACCGCTTTACAGCCTGTAATCACCAAGGCCGGCCTGGCGGCAGTGTTCAACGCGACCCGTACCGGCATCTCGGCCGAGATTACGCATGTGGTGCTGGGGGACCGGGCGTATACCCCTAGTGCCGACCAGATCGTACTGGGGCGCCAGTTGGCCAAGTACCCCATTGCCGGCGGCGAAAAGCTGTCCAGCACCCTGTTGCACCTGACTGCTGTCGCTGATGGAGATTCAGCGTTCTATGTGCGTGAAATCGGGTTCTTGTTGAGTGATGGAACCCTGTTCGCGGTGTGGTCGAGCACTACCGACGTGCTCGCCTACAAAGCGGCGGGTATCGACCTGCTGCTGGCCTACGACCTGTCGCTGGCAGCCCTGCCGGCGGATAGCGTCACCATCAATACCAGCGGCGCCGGGCTCAGTCTGAGCTTGGCCGCCCCCTTGGCCGCATTGGCCGCCGCCGAAATGGCCGCCCAGTTGCGCGACCTGAAACAGCAAGACCAGCTGGACAGCCAAGCCGACCAGCAGCGAATCACCGGCGAGCAGGTAGCCAATCTGCTGGCCCGGATGAAGGCCGCCGAGCTGCGCCAAGACACTGACCACGACGGCCTGCTGAGCGCGGCAATTGCCAATGCCTCGGCGGTTATCTACCTGCAATCCCAATTTGTCCAACACCTCTACGGAGCCTAAGACCCATGAGTCTCGAAAGTGATGTTGCCAACCTGGTAACGCAAACCAATGCTTTGCTCGATTACTTCAAAACCCGAAAGGCCGGTATTGACCAATCGGTGGCCCTCGCCATCGCTGCTGTGCCGAACCTTGAGCGTACCTGGTACGTCAACCAACAGACCGGTGACGACACTGCCGCCGGCACGGCTGCTGCGCCGCTGAAAACCGTCGACAAGGCTGTTGCCAATACCCCGGCGGGCGGCTCTTGCCTGATTCGTCTGCAGGCGGACTACCTGCAGTCGACGGCGATTGTCGCGGCGCAGCGCGTGGTCAACATCATGACCGACACCACCGGCGTCAAACGCAAGCTGACGCTTACTTATCAGACCGATGGCACCTCGGCCTACCTGTCCGGCATCGGCTTGCCAAGCTGGGGGTCTCTCGGCCTGCGCGATATCACGCTGGTTTTGCCGAGTCCGGCCGGCATCGTGCCGACCCCGTCTGGCTCGGCCAACTCACTAATCAAGACCTACAGCGCCTCGATTGTCTCCATGCTGGCCCTGAAGCTGGACTCTTGCGACGTCCAGGCACCTGCCGACTTTGTGGGCTTCCTGATGCCAGGCTCGGCAAACGGCGTGGTGCTGGAGGTGATTTCGACCAGCACCCCGTCCGGCTTTGCCGGCCGCTATGTGATGGGTGTAGCGGGTGGCACTGCGTCCAACACCCTCGGCAACGTCGTCACCAACCTGGCTTCCCTGTAAGGACTTCCACATGCAAAAGCAAAACCTGACGATTACCTACGGTGACACCGTCTTCAACGGCTTCAACTTCGAGGCCCTGCCGCTACCTGCAGCCCTGCAGGTGGCCGTCCAGCAAATCGACCTGACCGCCGACCAGGCGCGGGCCAGCGTGGTGGGTGACGCGCTGCGGGTGGTCGAGTACGAAATGGCCGAGAGCGAGGCCAAAGCCTTTCAGGTCGCTGGCTTCGAGGGTGAGGTGCCTTTGACCGTGCAGGCTACGGTCGACGCCGAGGGTGTCACCCCGCAGCAGGCCGCTGAAAGCATTCTGAGCGAGGCCGCGACTTGGCGTGCCGCGTTGTGCCAGATCCGCGCTGCGCGGCTGAAAGGCAAGCAGGCGGTGCTCAAGGCTGGCAGTCATGCGGAGGCAGAGGTCTATGCCGACACGGCTATCAACGCCATCCGTGCGAGCGTGCCCGGCGTCGTCTGACCCTCTTCCCGCATTCCCTTGAGCGCCCCGATATCGGGGCGTTTTCGTTTCTGTTGGGCCGCCGCGTGCGGCCCTTTCTTTTGGAGTTATCCCATGGCTGGATTCTTTCACGGCGTTACCGTAACGAACGTCGACACCGGCGCGCGCAATGTCTCGCTGCCGTCTTCCTCGGTCATTGGCCTGGTCGACACCTTCACCGAGGGCGCAGGCGCCACGGCCAAGATTGGCGATCTGGTGTTGCTCACCAACGACCGGGAGGCCGTCGCCGCATTCGGCGCCACTGCGGCCATCACCAAGGCCTGCCAGGCCATCTTTGCGCGCTCCAAGGCGGTGATCATCGCTACGGGCGTGGCCAAGGGCGCCGACGCGGCCGCGCAGACTTCCGCGATCATTGGCGGCGTGCAGGCCAATGGCAAGCGTACCGGCCTGCAGGCGCTGCTGGATGGTAAGAGCCGCTTCAACGCTCAGCCCCGTCTGATCATCGCGCCCAAGCACAGTGCGACCCAGGCGGTGGCCACCGCCATGGATTCCATTGCGGCCAAGCTGCGCGCCGTGGCGATCATCGACGGCCCCAACACCACTGACGAGGCGGCCACCACCTACGCCAAGCTGTTCGGCTCCAAGCGCCTCTACATGGTCGACCCCGGCGTGCAGGTTTGGGACGCCACTTCCGGCGCGTCTGGTGCGACCGTAGACGCGCCTGCCTCGGCCTGGGCTGCCGGCGTGTTTGCCTACACCGACAGCGAATACGGTTTCTGGGCCTCGCCATCGAACAAGGAGTTCGTCGGTATCACCGGCACCACCCGCGCCATCGAGTACCTGGACGGCGACGAGACCTGCCGGGCCAACCTGCTGAACAACGCCAACATCGCGACCATCATTCGTGACGACGGCTTCCGCCTGTGGGGCAACCGCACCCTGTCGAGCGATTCGAAATGGGCGTTCGTCACCCGCGTGCGGACCATGGATATGGTCATGGACGCGATTCTGTACGGCCACAAGTGGGCGGTGGACCGGGGCATTACCGCGACCTACATCCGCGACGTGACCGAAGGCCTGCAGGCGTTCATGCGCGACCTGAAAGCCCAGGGCGCAATCATCAACTTCGAGGTCTACGCCGATCCGGTGCTTAACACCGCCAGCCAGCTGGAGCAGGGCAAGGTGTATTGGAACATCCGCTTCACCGACGTCCCGCCGGCGGAAAACCCGAATTTCCGTATTGAAGTCACCAACCAATGGCTGACCGAAGTCCTCGACCAAGCCGCCTAAGGAGCGCATCAAATGGCAATGATTCCCGAAATTCTCGCCAACCTGAACCTGTTCGTGGATGGCATCAGCTTTCAAGGCGATGTCCCGTCCCTGACCCTGCCGAAACTGGCGCTCAAGATGGAAGAGTACCGCCCCGGCGGGATGGATATGCCGATTGAGATGGACGTGGGTATGGAAAAGCTGGAGTCCAGCTTTACCACCACCGGCATGCGCAAAGAGGCGTTGAAGTTCTTCGGCCTGGCCGACGGTAATGCCTTCAACGGTGTTTTCCGTGGCTCGCTCAAGGGTCAGAAAGGCGAAACCAAGGCCGTCATCGTCACGCAGCGCGGCACCCTAAAAGAGCTGGATATGGGCGACTGGAAGCCGGGCGACAAGGCCGAGCACAAGCACGGCATTGCCCTGACCTACTACAAGCTGGAGGTCGGCGGCGAGACTATTTACGAGATTGATCCGGCCGGCATGAAGCGCGTTATCAACGGCGTCGACCAGTTGGCCAGCCAGCGCCGCGACCTCGGCCTGTAACCCTCTGCAACCTTTCCGCATTTCTTTCCGATTCAAGGATACCGAGTCATGAGCAAGCCCGCCCCGAAGTACCTCAAGCTGACCGCTGAGAGCGTCACTGTGACCCTGACCAAGCCAACCGAGATGAACGGCATCAAGGTTGACACCATCACCCTGCGCGCGCCGACTGTGCGCGACATGCGCATTTCCAGCCAGACCTCAGATGGCGACGACGAACAGCGCGAGCTGAACCTGTTCGCCTCCCTGGCCGAGGTCGGCGTCAAAGACCTGGAGGGCCTGACCTACAAGGATTACAACCGCGTCTCGACCGGTTACACCTTTCTGGTGCGAGAAGACGAACTGTAATCCCGAGAGCATGAAGACGGCCGCCAAGCGACTGGCGGCCGAACTGAATTTCTCGGCCGAGGAAATCATGACCATGCCGTATGCCGACGTGGTCTGGTGGCTTACAGACTGAGCTTGCATAGGGGGCTCCGATGGCAAGCAAACTAGCGTTAGCGCTGGTGATCGGCGGCACGGTCGCCTCATCGGTAGGCGCCGCGTTCAAGACGGTTGAAAATGGCATCCAGAAGCTGGAGGCCAAGGGCAACCGGGCCAAGGTGCTGAAAAGTACCATTGGCGAAACCATCAAGCTGCGCGAAGAATGGAAGCGCGCGCACGACAGTGGTGCTGCAGGCGCCGACAAGCTGTTACGCAAGCTGGACAGCAATCTTGATGCCCTGCGCAAGCAGGGTGTCGAGGTTGGCCGACTCAGTCGCGAGTATCAGCGCCTGGGCCGAGAGGCGCGAGCTGCCGATCTGCAGGTGAAGGGCCACCAGCAGCTGCAGGCGGGCAAGGATTCGTTCAAGTCAAACATTGGCAAGACGGTGGCGGCCACGGCCGCTGTCGCTGCGCCAACGATGATTAGCGCGAACTACCAGGCGATCATCCGTGACATTGCGATCAAGGCTGACATTGCCAACAAGCCCCAGGAGCAGCAGCTCACCCGGACGGTGATCGATACGGCGGCCGATACTGGCATGGCCCGTAACGGCGTTGCCGACCTGGTCAACCAACTGGTCGGCGCCGGCATGGAGCTGGATAAGGCGCTGTCTTATGCGCCGGTGGCGGCTAAGTTCGCCATCGGTCAAGGCGCGTCGGGTGTTGATACGGCGTCGATGATTCAGGCGCTGGAGCAAAACGCCAAAATCAGCGACCCGAAGGTTATGCAGCAGGCGCTGGAGGCCATCGCCTACCAAGGCCAGGCGGGGAGCTTTGAGGCCAGCGACATGGCCCGATGGTTCCCGCAGCTGCTGGCCAACATGGAAAAAAGCGGCATCACCGGGATAGACGCGGTGACTTCGCTGGGTTCCATGCTGCAGGTGCAGATGAAGACCGCCGGTAGCTCGGACGAGGCCGCCAACAACCTCAAAAACTGGATTGAGAAAATCGGCGCCGGCGATGTGGTCAAGGCCTACAAAGACGCCGGCATTGATTACCAGGGTTCGCTGAATACTGGCCTGCAGAAGGGCATGAACGTCATTGAGGCGTCCATGGCCCTGGCCATGAGATACGTCGAGGCGACCGATCCGGCTAAGGCCAAAAAGATCGAGGCGGCCAAGGCCAACATCGATAAGGAAGTCGACCCGGAGAAAGCCAGGGCCGCGCTGGAGGCTCTGGAGAAAACCCTGCGCACCGGCGATATTTTCGCTGACATGCAGGTCAAGGCGGCGCTGACCGCCTACGGGCAAAACCGGGGGCTGTATGAGGAACTAAAGGCCGACTCTCAAAAAGCCTCGGGCATCCTCGACAAGAACCTGGCGGAGCGCCGTGAAACCTCGGCCCAGCAATGGGCAGAGACGGTCCAGGCGGCCGACGACGCCATGCGCAGCATTGGCGATGCCATCCGCCCGGCCACCGACATGGCGGCCAAGGGGCTGACCGCTGTTGCCCAAGGCATCACGAAACTGTCGGACGGGTTCCCGGCGGTAGTGATGGGCATTGGCGGCGTTGTGGCGGCCATTTTGGCGTTCAAGACGGCGTCCAGTGCGTTCAAAATCGGGCGTGGTGTGCTCAACATCGCGCGCGGCCGCCGGCTGGGGCGTGCCGGTAGTGAAGACAATGTGGCTGCTGACTTGCCCAAAACCGGCAGCAAGGTGGTTGACGCTGGTCTGGATGTATTAGGCAAGGTGTTTGCCCCTCGCTCGACAGGTGCCGAGCCCGCCAATGATCCGGTAGTGGGGGGTAACGATCCGCAGCGCGTGTTTGTGGTTAATGCCGGTGCTTTTAGCAGGATCGGTGGCGCTGTCGGCGATAGCGGCCCTGCCGGGCCAGCTAGGGGTAGTCGCAGAAGTCATCGTCGTGAACGCCGTCGAGCGAAGAAAGGCGAGCCAGCTCGGCCTGCTGTAAAGGCCGACCTGCCTCCGGTACCTGCCGCTAGATCATCGACTCTTCCGGTGGCCGCGACCGTGTTGGCTGAAACCAACGAGCTGGGAAAAGTCGCTCGCTCCGTTCGAGGAGTTGCACGTCTTGCAAGGCGATTGCCTGGCGGCAATGTCGTGGATGCGGGCGCAGCGGCGATCGATGTGGCGCTCAATGCAACGACCAAGGACGAAAGGGCCGAAGGCTACGGCGGAGCCGCTGGCAGCCTGGCAGGAACACTTGCGGGAGCAGCTGCAGGTGCTGCAATCGGTTCGGTTGTACCTGTCATCGGTACCGCTGTTGGCGGCGCTGTTGGTGCTGTGTTGGGCGGCATGGGTGGCGAGTCGTTCGGTGGTTGGCTGGGCAAGCGCTGGTTTGGTGATGAGACGCTCGAAGGGGAGGGCAGGCAGGTTGCCCCCGTGTTAGATGCTGCGGAGCGTGATCACCCCAAATCTGTTTCGCCGGCGGCTACGCCGGTGGTGGTTCCACCTGCAGCGCCACCTGCAGTACGCGTGGCAGCGCCCAATGCAACGCCGGCAGCCCCTGTGGTGGTCGACAACCGGGATCCGGTCGTCGTGCCATCGCCAGCGCCGGCGGCACCCGCTTTGGGTGATGTCGTGCGTGCCCAGGCCAAGCCTGTTGAGGCGGCGACCGCGCCGGTAGTGGTGCCACCTGCAGCGCCTGCAGTACGCGTGACAGCGCCCGAGGCAACGCCTGCAGCGCCAGTGGTGGTCGACAACCGGGACTCGGTCGCCCTGCCATCGCCGGCGCCGGCCGCGCCTGCCTTGGGCGATGCCGTGCGTGGGCAGGCCAAGCCTGTTGCGCCGGCGGCCGCGCCGGTGGTGGTGCCACCTGCGGCCGCGCCTGTAGTACGCGTGACAGCACCCACGGCAACGCCGACAGCGCCTGTGGTGGTGCCACCTGCAGCAGCGCCTGCAGTGCGCGTGACCGCGCCCAAGGCTACGCCGACAGCGCCTGTGTTGGTCGACAGCCGGGGTCCGGTTGTCGCGCCATCGCCGGTGCCGGTTGCTCCCGCCCTGGGCGATGCCATGCGCATCCTGGCCAAGCCTGTTGCGCCGGCGTCCGCGCCGGTGGTGGTCCCACCTGCGTCCGCGCCTGCAGTGCGTGTGACAGCACCGAAGGCAACGCCGACCGCGCCTGTGGTGATCGACAACCGGGATCCGGTCGCCGTGCCATCGCCGGCGTTGGCGGCGCCTGCCCTGGGCGATGGTGGCCAGGCCAAGCCTGTTGAGCCGGTGTCCGCGCCTGCAGTGCGTGTGACCGCGCCCGCGCCCAAGACAACGCCGACAGCACCTGTGGTGGTCGACAACCGGGATCCGGTCGCCTCGCCACTGCCGGCGCCGGCGGCGCCCGCATTGGGCGGTGCAGTGCGCAGCCAGCCCAAGCCCAGCATGCCGGCACCGCGCGAGCCAATGGCCAGGGCGGCACCGGTGGCGCCCCTGGTGCTGGTCACGCCTGCGCCCAAGGCCGCCCAGGGCGTACCCGCTCAAACAGCCCCCCAGCCGGCACCCCGGCTGGATGGGTTGGGCGACGTGGTGCGCGACATGGCGGCCAAGGCGAAAGCGCCGGCACCCCGACTGCCCGAACCGGCCAGTCCGGCCAAGGCGGTTACGGTCAAGCCACCGCCGCCGAAGGTTGAAATGACGTTTACCTTCGCGCCGCATATGCCCGTCACGGTGTATGGGGAGGTCAAGGAGCCCGACCAGGTGGTGCGCGAAATTGAGGCGCCATTGCGTCGTAAGTTCGATGAATGGGCGCGTGAAGTGCAGGCGCGTATTCAATCGGTCCAGCTGTACGACCAACCACACGTTTAAGGAGGGGTTATGCCCTACATGGAGCAGCTGGAATCATCCCTGTCCGGGCTGGTTGCAGCTGGGGAGGCGGGGCGCAAGGGCGTAGACGGCATGCTGTCCCCGCTCAATGGCGCCATTGGCAGCATCACCGGCGCCGCGTCGGAGCTGGAAAACATCCCGTTCGTGGGTGGCGAGGCCGGGGCCAAGCTGGGCCGGATCGTGCGCAGTATCAACGTGGCGCAGTCCCAGGTGGGGCAAGTGGCGTCGACCTATAGCCGAGCCGTCACTGGCGCTGCCCAGGTGCAGGAGCGCCTGGGCACGTTCAAGACGATGGCGGCCAAGGTCACGGCCGAGGCCGGGCGGGTGGCGGGGCTGGTGAGCCCGTCACTGGCCAACATCCTGCCCACGGGCGGGCTGCTGGGTTCGTCCACGCCGCTGCCCGAGGCGGTCGCGCCGTTCCCGCACCTGCTGATCATCCAGCCGCATGACCCGAAAAAGCAGCCGTATTACTTCAACCTGGACACCGCAGCCTTTGACGAATTGCGCCGGCAGGCGTCGTTCCGCTGGGCTGGCCAGGAGCGCCTGCGCCGCAGTGTGGCGCAGCAGGCGGTCGGCCTGGGTGAGGAAAAAATCACGCTCAAGGGCGCGATTTTCCCGCACCACAAGGGTGGCATTAAGCAGCTGGGCGTGCTGCGCAGCATCGGTCGCAACCTGCAGGCGTTGAAGCTGGTCACGGGCTATGGCGAGGTGCTGGGCGACTGGTGCCTGGTGAGCGTGGACGAGGAACAAAGCCACCTGCTGGCCGGCGGCATCCCCCGAAAACAAGGCTTTACCCTGGAGTTTGTGAGCTATGGCAACGACCTGCAGAACGTCTGACGGGGATCTGCTGGATGTGATCTGCCAGCACCATTACGGCAACCTCAACGGCACCGTCGAGGCGGTGCTGGAGGCCAACCCGGACCTGGCCAGGGAGGCGCAGCCGTACCGCGCTGGCCTGCTGATCCAGTTACCCGACCTGTCGGCGCCGGCGGTCGAGCTGCTGCAGCTGTTCGACTGACCCCGCGTTACGCGTAACGAGCCCCGCCCCGTGCGGGTTTTTTTGTTCCTGGAGCAAGCATGAAACCGACGTATCGAATTATCGCGGATAACAAGGACATAACCCCGCTGATCAATGACCGCCTGTTGCTGCTGCGCATATCGGATAAGCCCGGCATGGAGTCGGACGAGTTCGAACTGCGCATTGACGACCGCGACCAGGCTGTTGCACTGCCTGGCCGTGGCGGCCGGGTGGAGGTGCTGCTGGGCTATGAGGGCAAGCCCCTCAAGCGCATGGGCGCCTTTACGGTCGATGAGGTGCAGCTGTCCGGCCCGCCGGACACCCTGACCATTCGCGGCAAGGCCAGCGACATGCGCGGCAGCGGCAAGACCGTGCGCAGCGGCAGCTGGGAAAACGTGCCGCTGTCGCAGATCGTCAACGAGGTGGCCAAGCGCAACGGCTGGGAGCCGGTGTGTCCGGTCACTACCAAGGTCGAGCGCGTCGACCAGCGCAACGAGTCGGACTTTAACTTTGTCACGCGCCTGGCCAGGCAGTACGACAGCACCGCCAAGGTGGCCGAGGGGCGGCTGCTGGTCATGCCCCGGCAGGACGGAAAAAGCACCAGCGGCAAGGCGCTGCAGGTCGTGCCCATCAACAAGACCGATGTAGAGCGGTATCAATTCCGCCTCGGGGATCGCAGCACGCAAAAGGCTGTGAAGACCCAGCACCAAGACCAGAAAACCGGTGTCCTGCAGGTGGTCCAGCTGTACAACGGCGAGGCGCCCAGCGGCCTGCCCCCGGTCCATACCGACCGGCATATCTACCCCAACAAGACCGCCGCCGAGCAGGCCGCCAAGGCGCGCCTGGCAGCGTTCAACCGCAGCACCGCCAGTGTGCGCCTGGAAATGGCAGGGCGTACTGACCTGTTCGCGGAATGCACGATCAACGCCCAGGGCTTCAAGGTCGGCCTGGATGGCGAGTATCTGGTGGACAGCGTCGAGCAGACGTTTACCCAGTCCGGGTGGACCACGACGATGGAGTGCAACGGCGGCAAGAAGGGCAAGGCGAAGGCCTCGGGCAAGAAGAAGAAAGACGACACCAAGCCGCTCAAGGTTGAGCAGCTCTAATCCCCTCGGCCACTTTCGGCCCTCACTGGAGAAACCCATGGCTATCTCAGTTCAACAGTTGCAACAGATCCTCCCCAACGCCGGCCGCAAAGCCGGCGTTTTTGTTCCTGGTCTCAACGCGACAATGGGCAAGTACTCGATCATCACGCCCAGGCGTATGGCGGCGTTCCTTGCCCAGGTCGGTCATGAGTCTGGCCAGCTGCTGTATGTGCGTGAGCTCGGTAACGACGCCTACCTGGCCAAGTACGACACCGGTCGCTTGGCGGAGCGCCTCGGCAACACGCCGCAGGCAGATGGTGATGGCCAGCGGTACCGTGGCCGTGGGCTCATTCAGATCACTGGGCGCGACAACTACGAAGCCTGCAGTGAGGCATTGTTCGGTGACAGTCGATTGCTCAATACCCCGGACCTGCTCGAGCAGCCGGTCTATGCGTCGCTGTCGGCCGGCTGGTATTGGCAGCGCGCGGGCCTTAACACCCTCGCTGACAAAGTGGCTAGCGCCGATGACTCGGTTTTCGAGTCGATCACTCGCCGCATTAATGGTGGCCTGAATGGCTTGAAAGATCGCCAGGCTCTCTACAAGCGAGCGCTTGAGGTGCTGCAGTAATGTTGCTGAATTGGCGTATCGCCTTGTTAGCTGCTGCGCTCGGGCTCTATGTCGGTGGCCGAGCTGCCTGGGTGTGGCAGGCCAGCGAGTACGGTCGGCAGCTTGCTGATCAGTCGGCTGATTACATTCGGCAATTGGCTGATAAAGATCGAGCCTATGGTCGCGAGCGTGAAGAAGCTGCAGCTGCTGCCTTGGATCAGTTGGCGGAGCAGAAGGCTCAGCGACAGGCACTGGAAGCGCGCCTGCAGGAGCAGGGCAAAACACATTGGCAGGAGATGAACGATGCTCAAAAAACTCAAGCTCGCCTGCGTGACAGGCTTGCTACCGCTGATCTGCGGTTGTCAGTCCTTGTCGACGCCGGAGCCTTTGCCGCCCCGGGTTGTGACGGTGGGGTGCGAGAAACCACCGGCACCGGAAGCCTGGTACATGGCGCCGTACGCGCCCAACTTGACCGAGCGCATGCTCAACGAATTGTCGCCATCACCGACTACGGCGACCGGGGGCTGATCGCACTGAAGGCCTGTCAGGCCTACGTCCGCGAAGTCTCCAAATAGTAAAGAGGCGAGCCGGGAGGATGCGTCAACATCCAGCCCGGCCCACCGAACCCGCAGACCCTTCCTGCAAGTCCAGCCGCAGCCTCTGCCTTGTGCACAAAGCGCGGCGAGCCTAACACCTGTTTATCCATACAGTAAAGACTTGCATACCTATGACCTCTCCAATCATTCCCTGGATGGGTGGCAAACGCCGCCTGGCCGACCGCTTGATCCCACTCTTTCCCCCACATGAATGCTATGTGGAAGTCTTCGCCGGCGGTGCCGCGTTGTTCTTCATGCGTCCCCAGCCCGCCCCGGTGGAGGTGCTGAATGATCTAAACGGTGACCTGGTCACCCTCTACCGCGTTGTGCAAAACCATCTGGAGGAGTTCGTGCGCCAGTTCAAATGGGCGCTCAGTTCCCGACAGATCTTCGAGTGGCAGAAAATGACACGGCCGGAGACGCTAACCGACATCCAGCGTGCTGCCCGGTTCTTCTACCTGCAGCAGCACGCTTTCGGTGGGAAGGTCACTGGCCAGACATTCGGCACCGCCACCACGGGACCGGCTATCAATCTGTTGCGTATCGAGGAGAATCTTTCCGCTGCGTGGCAGCGCCTCGCTGGTACCTACGTCGAGAATCTTTCCTGGCTCGACTGTGCTGAACGGTACGACCGGGCGCATACGTTCTTCTACATGGATCCACCTTACTGGCAGACAGCCGGCTACGGCGTAGACTTCTCCTTCGAGGAGTACGAGTGCATGGCCGACTTTATGCGCCGTTGCAAGGGTAGGGTGATGGTCAGCATTAACGACCACCCGGATATCCGCCGAGCGTTTGAGGGTTTCCATTTCCAGTACCTGGATATCCGTTACAGCAACACGAACCAGCGGCAGGGCAAGGCTGAAGTGACCGCTGAGCTGGTGATCACGAATTGGGAGCCGGCATCACTAGGCGGCTTGTTCTGAGCCCGTTTTAGGATCGTTTACAGCGCGCGTCGCCAGCCAAGTTGGCCAGTCGGTCGCTGGCGACCTTGTTGGGTAGATATCCAATAATTCATGGGAGGCTCCTTTTTCCAGAACCAATTTTTCTCTAGCTGACGAATTTTAAAACGGATTTGAGTTTTTTAATTTGGCTCTGAATATTTTCTGCTTCGGTGTTTAGTGAGATAAAAGCGATTGCGTCCTCTGCTGTTTTGTATCGAAATGGGTTGCTGATGAAGAACTGAAGTGCGTGTTCAAAGAATCGACATAGTTGAAATAATTTCAGTTCGATGTTTGTGGGGCGTTTTCCTCCATGGATATGGTGGTTTCTAGCGAGGCGTAATGAGCGCAGTATAGATCTTTGCAGATGTGTTTCTCGATAAAAGAACGACAGTCTTCTAATTAGGGTTTCAGTGTCATCTGTTGCCAGAAGCTGCTCGATGGCAACCCATAGCTTTAAAAAGCGAAGTTCGGTATCTTTTGAAGCTAACGCGTTGCTGTAGTTGAGAAGAGCTTTCTCTACGTGGTCGCTGAAAGTAAGTCTTGCGATTTGTCTAAATCTTTTTTGTGTGTGGGAAATGGTGTTTTTATAATTCTTTAAGCTTGTCGGTTGTCTTGGTTCGTAGTCTGTATTTATCCATATGGCCTCCTGATGGCAGCTGCCTGACCTGAGGTGCAATGTCTGAAGTTTTCCTTGGTCTATGGCTAATTTCGAAGGGTATTTTCCCTCGTTGCTTATAGCGAAAAAGTTAATGTTTTTTTTAAAGCCCAACTGCATGAGTCCAGATAGTATGGCTAGTGCATCGTTGGCTTTCGCGACAGCGGACTCTGGGCTCTTAGCGTTGGTGAATATGATGGCGTAGGCCAGGTCTGTATGGTCTTCTATTGTTTCTTGCTGTTCTTGAAGAGCTCGAGTCCTACTTTTTAAGTATTTCTTTGGAAGGCTGTTTGTGATTTTTATTCGGCATTCGTTTGTGTGAAACTGCGGGAAGGTATAGATGTTTTTCAGTTGAATTGTAGTGACAAGTGTGAATTGCTTGTCGTTTAATTGGGTGTGGCATAGTTTATCGAATTCGGTGAGAATTCGATTGTGCTCGTTTGATTTTTTTGCGGCGTACACGTTTAGGATGGACTGCCTGAAAAGTCTGAATGCAGTGTTGTTATCGAGCAAGTGATGGTGTTCGATTAAGCCGAAAAGACCATCGAAGAAAAACTCTGCAGCTATCTGATAGCCAACCCTTCCGTCAGAATTGATGGACAATAGTTGCATGGTTTCGGCTATCAGTTCGGCTGGTGTGCCTTTAATCCATTTTGATTTCATTAGGGGCTCGCGTGAGTCATTTACAGGTGCGGTCTGTTACTTCCGGAGGCGTGCTATTCCAGATGATATCGCCTCAGCATGGATGTCGAGGGTCGTTAGGGCGGCCATCACGTTTTCATGAATGTTGACTGAGCCGCGATGGCTCACCCACAGCGAAAGCTCCTCCAGCGCTGCTCTAATGGCGACCTGGTTCAGAAACAACAGCTCAAAGGTGTCGGCTGTGGTCGAGGCTTGTTCATCCATGAGCGTGCTCCAGATTCGAGAATTCTTAGGGCAAATTTAGGGCAAATTCTAGGGCGTTTCAGGCCTAAACGGGCCATCTGCCAATGCCATAGTAGCCGGTCATGCTGGCCTGCGGCGGCCTATTGAGAGCGTCGGGCGGGTTCAAATCCCTATCCTTGGTGGGGGGATGGATCAGTGCAGGTGAGACTTAGAGCGGTATTTCTAGATGAGGCGATCAAGTCGCGCCCGCATCTGGACTACCCCCCAGTTATTACCTGGTCTGCCTTGATCGTCCACTATGAAAGCGTTCCTGACCCGTTCCGGGACCTGAAGGTCAGTGAGTTTGTCGAGCCCGGCTGATGTGAGTTGGGGGTTATTTGCCAGTACCAAGGCACATAGCCCTTCCATTGCGCGGTCACGTTTCATCGACAAACTCCTTTCGCCAGCTTGAGGATCATAGCCCGTGAAGACGCCCCTCCTGTCAACCACGATCAGTGGCTAGCTCGGTGCCCGTAGGGCAGGAAAATCCGTGGGGCAAAAATGGGGCAAGCCGTACGCCGTTCCATGCCAAATCATGCCCATCTAACCACTGATACTCAGGTAAAAAAAAGCGCCCAAGTCCCTATTTATTGGGGCGTGGGCGCCTTTTCTTATTCATGCTTAAGCACAATCAGGATGTGCATTGCGTAGCCTGAGCGGGGTGTTGAATTAAATAGAATTAACGAATTCGACTATGTGGGTAAAGTCTTCAGTGGATGTATGATTGCTTAATCGTTCGCAAGCTTCATCAATTAGTCGGATAAACTCACGTGCGTCCGAGAAGTAGTTTCTGAATGCAAGGCGAACCTCTTCGCTGGAATCTGCACGGACGAGTACAATATCCTTGTCAGGCATTTGTTTTTCTAAATCAAATAATGCTCGCAGAGCGTCAGGAGCATCTCGATAGCTTTTTACTTCCAATTCGCCGGTTTCAGAAAATATCAAGATTGTATTGCGTTTATCTGATATTTGACTTTTAACTTGGTTAAGGCCCCTGAGGGTTTGCAGGAGTGAGAGCTCATGATCAACTTTAAGAAACTCTTCCAGAATTTCTCTGTCGGTGAGGTCTGGAAAGGGGCCTTTTAGTCCTTCATGCGCGCGTGCCAGCATTTCGCTAGCGAGGGCCATGGCATGCTCGTAACGCTTATCGCCTTCTTGAAATTTGGGCTGGCTCTCTGTAATAAAGCCAATTACCTCGACAGCGGTAGCCCAAGCATGCTGCACCAAGGTTCTATACTGGATTTCAATATAAAGCCCAGCAAGATTCTGGCCGGCTATTGAGTTGACATCATATTCATAAACGTCATGAATACCTCGGTAGCCTGTGTTTTTCGGGAAGAGAAGGTAGTTGTATTTTTCTTCGTTGTTTCTACGTTTGTGCTTGAATCGAGCTTTGTGAAATCCTTCTCTGAAAGAATTAAGTTCTTCGACGCTCTTGAAGATTAAACGGCAGCCCGCAACATCATCCATTCTGGCGAGATTCATGCTCGGGAAGCGTCTCAGCTTATTGAAGATGGTGTTTTTTCGCTTGTGCCTTTGCGCCACGGTTATATCCGTGTGTTTAGTTCTGGTGCGCAAGATTGCCTGAAATGTGTTCAAGACACCACGATGAGCTGCTCGCCAAGTTTCGATGATATCGAGGTCTTCCTTGGTAGCACTTTTGTCCCGAACACAATTCCCAGCCTTGTTGACTCGAGACTTGGAGCCTCCAGGGTAAACCGCCTCTTTTGTCATGCTGATATCCTCGTGTCCGATCAGCCTGACGTTATCAGCATGACGCCGCTTCGGCAACGAGCATGGAATTGGGTACTTGGTGAGATAGTCCCGCCATTTCCAAGGGGGGTGGTACAAATTTGGTACGGGTCGTTAGGTTACCTCCTGGATGCCCCGAAATTCAGGCCCTGCAAGTAGAGTGCGCCCAATCCATCATAGGTGCAACGCTGAAGCGGCGTGACGGCTCAGGGCGCGTGGTTGTTGGGTTAGAGCCTGTATTAGCGGTCATATCGTTCAACGTTTTCGGTACCGGATGCTGGATTTTGGGGCGTAGCAGCAAATTGCTGGGGGCGGCTTAGCAAATGCTGGCAACAAAAAGGATCTGCGCTTGCCCTGGGTGTTGGCTAGTTTACCAAGACAGCTTGGTATCCGTCTGGTAACAGGTCGACCGCTCGCTCTACGGCCAACATGCGCTTGTAAGTCAAATTGATCCACGCGTGTAGACGTTAGCTAGACGTGCCGGTACCGTCGCTGTGTGGAGATCGCTCCACAGCTATGAGAAATAGTCATGTCGGCTCAAATCAACGAGGGTGATAAGCCCGTACCGATCAACATGCGAGTGGATACCAAGAGACGCAGCCTGATCGATGCGGCGGTAGAGCTGCTGGAAACGGACAGAACCAGCTTCATCCTGGATGCTGCCTGCCGGCGAGCAGAAGAGGTGATCATGGACCGTCAGGTTTATCTTCTCAGCGACGAAGCCTTCGACCGCTTTGAGCAGGCACTGGTGCAGAACGCGTTAAAGGATAACAAGTGCCTAGAGAAGGTCATGTCGAAACCCGCCCCGTGGAGCTGAGCAAGCCCCTTCGTCGGCGATTCTGGTTCATCCGCTTGATTAACCGCTTGGCGATTTCTATGCCCGCAAGGCCGGTTTTGCTCGCTGTCCCGATTTTTCGCCGCTGACCATGATGTTGTCCTAGCGCTAGGGGCGCAGCAAGCGAGCAGGCCGTGGCCTGCCGCCAAGGCGAACCTTGGCCTACTTCAGCGGTACATAGATATCCGTTTCCCACTGCTCCAGCGGCGTTTCCGGATACACGCTCAAATAATGGAAGAACAACGGATGGTCGCGCAGTTCTTCATTGCTCGACGGCAACCAGTCCCGGTACAGCGGGTAGATGGTTTCGCCAATGTAGTCAGGCGAGCCGCTATGCCGAATCACGGCACAACGGCTCGCCGGTATAACCCGTTCATGCACACCGAATTCATTGGGCTGCACAGCCTCGTCCATCTCCCCACAAACGGCGAAGCGAAAGGCGTGGGGAGGGGTGGTGTCGGGGTTGTCGTAGGGGATGCCGAAGGTGCGGCTGCTGGCCACCGGCGACTGGCCGCTGTTTATGCGCCATTGGCGAAAACGCGCAACGCTTTCACCGACCAGGCTGGGCGGCCCTCGGTGTTCGAGCGCGGCCACGCGGGTTTCGGCGAACTCGACTATACGGATCTGCATGGTGATACTCCTGCAAAGGCGTGGAACAACGAATACCGCACTCCATGCCTGCCAATTCGGCGCCTTGGCGAACACGCTCGGCGCCATGCCGAACGCACGCTTGAACGCTCTGGAAAAGGCTTCGGGGCTTTCGAAGCCGGCGCCGAATGCGGCGTCCAGAACGGGTGTTGCGGGCGAGGCGACCAGCTGGTGCGCCGCACGTCGAAGCCTCATCAGTTGCACATACCGTGAAACCGGAACGCCCATGTATGCCGTGAACTGCCGGTGAAAGTGAAACGCCGAAAAGTTGGCGATGCGGCTCAGGGCATTCACCGACAGGTCACCTTCGAGGTGGCTGTCGATGTAGGCAAGCACGGCTTCGAACCGTTTTGCATAGGCAGGGCTGTGCTGTGAGTCAGTCAACGAGCGAAGTCTCCGGAAGGTGCGGTGAGCGCTAGCATCCGTTGTTCAGGCATCGAGGTGCCTAGCCGTGATTGCTCTGTTGCGGATTATCCTGACGCTACCGTGGATGGCAGCGCCGTTGCATTGAGCTCAGAGGTCAACTGATCTGTTCTTGCAATCAGACGGGATGAGCGGAAAGCACCAAGGGGCAGCAGAGTCGACGTGCAGATGTTTCTGCTTCTTGGGCAGGAACGGTGTATCAAGCGTGCCCAGTGCTATCGAAACCCAGTCGGCAAACTCACCTTCAGAGCGTGACCAGAACAAGGTCGAGCCGCACTCTACGCAAAATTCCCGCACCACCGTCGGCGAAGACGCATAGGTCTTGATACTGGTGGCGCCACGAAGGATGCGCAGCATGCTGCGCGGAACGCTGCCGTATGAAGCGAATGCTGCCCCGTGGCCTTTGCGGCACTGGCTGCAATGGCAGTGGCTCACAGCTTTTGGCGTGGTAAGCAGCAGGTAACTGACCGCTGCGCACAAGCAGCTTCCTTGGTATGCCTCTTTCACTGGCGCTTCCGTGCAGGTGGAAAACGCCAGCGTAACCGCCCCGGCGTGATCAGTCGACCGTGGCACGCCTGTACACCTGCTTCGCTGTCAGCACGGTATCGATAACGAGCATGCAAAATTATTGTTGAGCCGGTGCATCCAGAACGGCACCCCGATGGGTAGTTCTTATCAGGCAGTCGGTGATTGCCTGACCCATGACCCCCACGGAGTTCGCCCCATGATCATCAAGCCCGCTTTCTCCCTGCTCGCCGCCTGCCTTGTACTGGCATCTGCACCCGCCCATGCCCAGTCGGGCGTCCCGGAGGCGGTCAAGGTTCCCGATGGCCACGCCATCATGCTGGAAACCGTCGGTGTCGGTGAGATCACCTACGAATGCCGCGACAAGGCAAATGCGCCAGGCCAGACGGAGTGGATCTTCGTCGGCCCCAAGGCGGTGCTCAATGATCGCAGCGGCAAACCTGTAGGTGACTATTTTGGTCCTCCGGCCACCTGGCAGGCCAAGGACGGTTCGAAAGTGACCGGCACCCAGCTTGCCGTCGCCCCGGCGGCCAAAGGCGATATCCCGTATCAACTGGTCAAGGCCAACCCTGCCGAGGGCAAGGGCGCGATGCAAGGGGTCAGCTACATCCAGCGCCTGGCGACGCGCGGTGGCGTAGCGCCTTCTGTGGACTGTACGGCGCAGAGCAAAGGCGCGCAGCAGATGGTCAAGTACCAGGCGGACTACGTGTTCTGGTCCGCCAAGTGACGAGGGCTTGAGCGGCACACCAGCGATTGATCATCTACGCTGCTGGACGTGCCCCAGGCCGCTAAGCCAGGGCACCGTCCAGGTTTCATGATGAAGGAACGCTCCATTTTGAATTCGCCCGTTGTTCCATTTGATTTCGAGGGCTGTCTTGCCGCTTGTGCCCAAGGAGACCGCCACGCCTTGCAGGCGCTCTATGAGCATGAGGGGGCACGTTTGCTGGGCGTCGCACGGCGCATCGTGCGCGATCAGGCGAGCGCGGAGGACATCGTTCACGATGCCTTTGTGCGTATCTGGACACGTGCTGCCAGCTATGACCCATCGCGCGGTTCAGCCCGAGGCTGGGTGTACAGCATCACCCGTCACCTGGCGCTGAACTTCGTGCGTGACGGCCGCTGGGAAACCGACCTGGGCGAGCCTGGCATGATCGCGGCTGTAACCTTGGCCCCGGAGCTGGACGACCTGCAACTGTGGTCAGGTTCGGCGAAAATCTATCGCTGCCTTGAGCAACTGCAACCCTCTCCCCAGCGTTGCATCCTGCATGCGTATGTGGACGGTTGCAGCAATGCCGAAATCGCAGCCCTGCTGGGTGCGCCGTTGGGCACCGTGAAGGCATGGATCAAGCGAAGCCTGAAGGCCCTGCGGGAGTGCATGACATGAAGCGTACCCCAGGTGATGACAGCGCCGAGGACCTGGACGACCTGGCAGCCGAGTATGTGCTGGGTACCTTGAGTGGCGAGCAGCGTGCTGCCATGCAGGACCGTTTGAAAACGGAGCCGGCCGTACGAGCCGCGGTTGATGCCTGGGAGGCGCGACTGCTCGAACTGACCACGCAGGTTGAACCCATCACGCCAAGCCACCGCTTGTGGGGCCGGATCGAGCGCAGCCTTGAAGAGGCTTACCCGCCCAGGCATCCACGCGCTGGCTGGTGGCAGCGGCTTGGACTCTGGCAGGGCTTGAGCGCTGCGGGGCTTGCAGCGAGCTTGCTTCTGGCCTTTGCGCTGTTGACCAAGGCGCCGCCTGTGACCACCTACATGGTGGTGCTCGTAGCGCCGTCGGGCCAGGCTCCGGGGTGGGTAGTGCAGGCCAACGATGCGAGCATGATCGAACTGATCCCGCTTGGCGTGGACGATGTGCCCGAAGGCATGACTTTGCAGTTCTGGACCAAGGGCGAGCAGTGGCGCGCACCTGTTTCGCTGGGGTTGGTCAAACCGGGCGAACAGTACCGCGTGCCGCTGAGGCGCTTGCCTGCGCTTGAGCCGAACCAGTTGTTCGAGCTGACCCTTGAGAAAGCGGGGGGCTCTCCTACTGGTGCTCCAACAGGCCCGGTCAAGTTCATCGGCCGCGCAGTGAAAGTAATATGACGTAGGCGGGCCCAGGCAATACTGATTCGCTTGGCTGACCGATGACTCCAGCTTTAAAGTCAACTCAGGGTCGATAGCATTTTCAGGGTGGGCTATGAGAATAGGTGAACTGGCGAAGATCAGCGGATTGGCGCCGTCACGCATCCGCTTCTACGAGGCAAGCGGCTTGATCAGCTCTGTCGAGCGCAAAGCGAATGGCTACAGTGACTACGCGCCTGATACCCAGTGGGTTCTGCAGATCATCACCGGGGCGCAGGCGGCGGGTTTTTCATTGGACGAAATCCGCCAACTGATGCCGATGAATGCCAGCGGCTGGCAGCACGATGAGTTGTTCAGCGGCCCTCGGCGAGCGCGCAGGGTTCACTGGCGTGGAAATCCACGCTGCCCATGGCTATTTACTGAGCCAGTTCCTGTCGCCGTTGACCAACCAGAGGACGGACGAGTGGGGCGGGGCTCTGGAAAACAGGGCACGCCTGTTGCTCGAAATCGTCAAGGCGGTCAGGGCTGTGGTTTCTGCGGATTTTGCAGTGGCGGTCAAGCTCAACTCGGCTGACTTCCAGCGCGGAGGCTTCACCGCCGATGACGCGAAAAGGGTAGTTGGGTGGCTCAACGACCTGGGCGTGGATATGGTGGAGTTGTCGGGAGGCAGCTACGAAGTACCGGCCATGCAAGGTGAAGCGCGCGATGGCCGTACCCTGGCTCGCGAAGCATATTTCGTCGAGTTCGCCCGTGATATCCAGACCGTCGCCAGGATGCCGGTGATGGTCACCGGCGGTATACGTCGCCGCCCGGTAGCCGAAAGCGTCGTGCAGCGTGGTGTGGACATGGTGGGCATCGGAACCGCGTTGGCCATCGACCCGCATTTGCCTCGTGACTGGCTGCAGGGCAAGGACACTGCCCCGCAATTGCCGCCGATCACCTGGAAAAACAAGGCCCTGGCAGCCTTGGCGAACATGGCAGTAGTGAAGTACCAATTGCGCAAACTCAGCCGAGCTAAAAAGCCCGACCCGAGTGTTTCACCAGTACGCGCGCTGATCTTGCAACAGCTCTCCATGGCCGTTCGTACTCGCCAGTATCGGAGATGGATAGAAAAGGCTTCGCATAATGGGCTGGGAGACGTAGGGTGAGCATGCCCTGGAACACTCCCCGATGACCTCAGAATGCGACTGACCTGCGGTGCTCAGCGGTTGCCACCACCCTGCCGCGCTTGAGTACCATCAGCCGTGTCGGCAGGTCGAGAATGACATCGGCCACAGCCCGGCAATCCACCATCACCAGGTCGGCATCATTGCCCACCGCCAAACCGTGGCGTTTCAAGCCCAAGGCTTTGGCAGGGTTTGTCGTGAGCATCGACAACACGGTGGCCTGATCATCCGCGCCGCCCAAGTGGCACGCGGGAATGGCCAGTTGCGCAATGTGCAGCAGGTCGCCAGTGCCATACGGTGTGAATGCGTTGCGGATGTTGTTGGTGGCCAGGCAAACCGTGACACCGCCGTCGCGCAGTGCACGCACCGGTGTCAGGGTGCGTCTGACATTGTGACTGTCACCCCGAGCCCCCAGGTGCAGGTCGGTGGCGGGCAGGCACATCACGCTGATGTCGGCCTCACGTAGCAACGCAATCACCTGTGCCTGTCGCGCTGGCGAGGCGGCGGCCAGGCTGGTCAAATGCCCAACGCAGACCCGTCCCTGGTAGCCTTCGGCAATGGTTCGACGTGCCACGTACTCGATGGTCATGTGCTCGGCGTCATCGGCGAAGTCCTGGTGCAAGTCGATGTCTTTGCCGTAGCGCTTGGCCAAGTCAAAGACGAAATCAATGTGCTCCAGCGGCGACACGTCGTTGTAGGGAATGCCGCCCACCACATCGGCGCCCATCTCCATTGCCTGGGCCATCATGGCCTGCATGCCAGGCAGCTTGAGAATGCCTTCTTGCGGAAAGGCCACGACCTGGATGTCGATCACCTCTCGGAACTGCTCGCGCAACTCCAGCACCACTTCGAGCCCGGTGAAGCCTTGGGCGGGGTCGAACTCGGCATGGGCACGTACATGCGTGGTACCGGCCTGAACCAGTGCGCGCAGCACCTGGATCGAACGTTCGCGGATATCCTCACGGGTCAGTGTGGGCTTCAGTTCGGCGGTGACGGCGATCGCTTCCTTCAAGGTGCCGGAACGGTTGGCCTTGCGGTGCATCACGTTGGCTTTTTCCAGGTGCAGGTGGCCTTCGACAAACCCGGCAACAAGCACTTTGCCGTCGCCTTGGATTTCGTGCGCTGCGATGGTGGCGATGTGTTGCGCGATCTCGGCGATTTTGCCTGCTTGCACGGCCACGTCTACCAGTGGCTGGGCGTCGTCAATGCGTACATTGCGAAAGATAAGGTCCATCAACTTCAGTCCTCATATAGAGTGCTGCCGCGCTGCGAAGGCCGGGCTCAGTTATTCGAGCAGCCATTGCCCATCACGCGGTACTCAAGCACATGCTCATTGCCTTGGGAGTCTTCGTACGTCATGCGAGCGGGTACCACCTCGCAGACATCAGGTACCTGGCTCATGGAAATGACGCGAGCGATATCGAGGTGCCGGGAGTAGCTGTATTGTTCAACCGGTGCCTGCTCGACCTGATGCTCGACGTCGGTCGCCATCGCCACGTTGCACAGCCCGCCTAGTATCAATGCGAACAACGCTTTCATTTTTGATCACCTTCAGGTTGGGGCTCGGCCGCAACATTGCGGCCGAGCCCATGTGTTGCGGCCAGATCAGAACGGTTTGGTGGGCAGGTATTTGCCATCCAGGGTGATCACCGCGCGCGAGCCACCCTCGGGGTCTTCGACTTTCTGGATGTCCAGCTTGAAATTGATGGCACTGATGATGCCGTCGCCGAACTTTTCATGAACCAGCGCCTTCAAGGTGGTGCCGTACACCTGCAACATCTCGTAAAAGCGGTAGATGGTCGGGTCGGTCGGGACGCCATTTTGAATGCTGCCGCGCAGTGGCACGGTCTGCAGCAGTGCAATGCCGTCCGCGTCGAGGCCGAGCTTGTCACCCACCACCTGGGCGGCGCTCGCCGGCAACGGGTGCTGGCCCAGCAGTGCTGCGGTGACGAACGCTTCGGACAAGCCGGTGCCTTCGGTGATCTGGGAGAACGACAGGTCTTTGCGGGCTTTGGCCAGAAGGATGACTTCGCTCAGGGCAAGGCGGGCGTTCTGGCTGATTTGCGATTGGATCATGGTGTTTCTCCTTGGTTGAAAAATACTTAGGCAACACGCTTGGGTTGATGGGAAACGGCGTGTACTTCGGGGTTGTGGGCGAGGGATACGAATGTGCCTGTACCGCCATCGAAGGCCTCGATCAGCCCGCTTTCGATGTCGTAGATCCAGCCATGCAATGTCACGCGGCCTTCTTCCAGGGCCAGGCGCACCGAGGGGTGGGTCTGGATGTTGGCAAGCTGGGCGATCACGTTTTCGCGCACCATGGCCTCGACCTTGGCCTGCGGGCCGAAATGGTTGCGGGCTTCGTTTACCACTCGTGCGGATTCGGCGTAGCGCAGCCAGCCGGCCACTGCGGGCATGTGGTCCAGGCATTTGCAGGTGGCGATGGCCGTCATGGCACCGCAATCGGAGTGGCCGCAGATGACGATGTCGGAAACCTGCAGGGCCGCCACGGCGTATTCCACCGAGGCCGATACGCCTCCAGGCTCGGGTCCGTAGGACGGCACGATGTTGCCTGCATTGCGGATGACGAACAGGTCTCCGGGTTCACGCTGGGTGACCAGCTCCGGCACCAGGCGGCTGTCGGAACATGAGATGAACAAAGCACGTGGGCTCTGCTGGCTGGCCAGGTCCTTGAACAGTTTGACGCGCTCGGGGTAGGCCTCTTTCTGGAACTTCAGAAACCCGTCGATGATGTCTTTCATGGTTGACTCCTTGAATGACGCGATGTGTTGAAGCAAAGGTTACGCAGGCCTTTCAATAAGGTAAAAGTCTGATTTATGATCTGGTAGATCAGATAATCTTATAGGTGCGTCCATGCTTGCCCGACACATCCAGTACTTCATCGCAGTGGCAAACCATCGCAGTTTCACGCGCGCTGCAGCGGCCTTGCATGTCTCTCAACCGGCCTTGTCGCAGCAGGTCCGGCAGCTGGAAGAGAGCCTCGGCACAACGTTGTTCGATCGCTCCGGCCGCACCACGCGGCTGACGGATGCCGGCGAGGTGTATCTGCGCTATGCCAAGCGGGCCGCGCAAGAACTGCAGGAGGCAAAGCGAGCCATTGATGACCTCGGCGATCTGAGCCGCGGGTCACTTAGGGTGGGGGTAACACCGACATTCACCAGCTATCTCGTTGGCCCGCTGGTTGAAGCGTTCCATGGCCGCTACCCGAACATCACGCTGGTGGTGCGAGAGATCGCCCAAGAGGCGATGGAAGAATTGTTGTTGGCCGACGAGGTTGATGTGGGCATAGCGTTCGACAACGGCCATCATCTGGACCTGGAGGCCCAAGCGCTCTTGGTCGAAACCCTCGCGCTGGTGGTAGGCAAGCAGCATCCCCTCGCCACGACGGCCAGTATTGGCCTGGAGGCGTTGAACTCAGAATCGTTGATACTCTTGAGCGCCGAATTTGCCACGCGTGAGCAGATCGACAGCTACTGCCGCCAGCACAACATTCGCCCTCACGTACAAGTGGAAGCCAATACCATCAGTGCGCTTATCGAAGTGGTCAGCAGGACCACGCTCTCGACCTTGTTGCCGGCCACCATCGCCCAGGCTCACGAGCAGCTGGTCGCTATCGAGCTTGACCAGCAGCGCTTGCAGCGCACTGCTGTTCTGATGCAACGAAGAGGGGGTTACCAAACGGCTGCAGCGAGAGCCTTTGTCGAACTGGCGATGAAAGTGGCCAAGCAACTTGAGGCGCCCGGCTGCTCCGCCCGGTTGATGTAGAAGGGCGCGATTGACTGCTATCGACCCATAGAGGCCATCCGATGTGGGCCGCTAGCGGCCCAAGTCCGCATTAGAGATCGTCATTGTCGGTGAATTTTAATCTGAAGCCCTTCATCCTCATGTGGCGCTCGAAAGTAGCTAGTGATCAGATCGAACTCCGCGTCAGTCGCCGCAAACTCATGCTCACCACGGTGGTTGCGAAGATGCAACCTTTCTCGACAGGTGTCATCGTCCACCTCGATGTAGTGGACGCAATGTGAAACCTCGGCTGCGTCAGCCAGGTTGCGCAGCCATAGTCGATCTTGAGGAGTATTTGCAGGTAAATCCAAAACGACAGTCACTCCAGCCCGAAGAAGATCGATGACGAGCGGGCCCAGCACCTGCCGAATCTGGTGCGCAAGACGCACATAGTCGTTTACTGACTTAATCTGTTCAGGGTATAGCCGTGAGAGCCAATGATCCTCACTCAGCAGAACCGTCGATACTTCAACTGCCAAGCTTTTGGCTAGCGTTGACTTACCGGATGCAATTTTTCCTGAGATGAGATGCAGCACTGGCTTGGGCATAGAGACTCTCCTTGTCGAACCCCGATGATGCTCATTGAAAAGCACCGAAGCAATCACCGAGCATTCACACGTCCGCTCTCGTTCGAAAGAGGTCACTATCAGATGATGGATTTGGCCATTTCCGACGTTCCAGTCCAACCGCTCTGCTCATAGACCGGTTTACCCGTCTGGGTGGCATGCAGGACAGCGAAAGTGATTCCTCGGCGAGCGAACTCGGCGTCAGCAGCTTGCATTAATGCCGAAGCTAAACCTCGGCGGCGATAGGCCGGCTCGACGAACACATTCAACACATACCCACGCTTATCCAGGGTTGGGTGCGATGGATGGGGAGGCCATTCAATACTCATCAAGGCAATGGTTGCGACGGTTGATCGCCATCCAGGAGTTTGAATCCGTAATACCTGCCGTCACCGAGCCGCTTCTACAACCATGGGCGAAAGTGCTGAGTCATGATCTGTAGTTCTTCAGGATTTCCACCCGCCTCAAGAAACATCTCCTGGCGATGTGAGCAGATCATTTCTATGTCAAAGGGCCCAACACGCCGGCACTCCAGACCGCAAATTTCTACACATCCTTGTAGTTCGATCATCGTTTATCCAACGTCCGTAGCAGCGATTCATAATGAGGCAGACTATGGCATCACGAGGCGTATTTGCAATCACCATCATGGATGGTGAAGCGTGTACTCCTGACTCAAACCGCCGTATCCGTAAGCGCTGGCTCGGCAGTCGATCACATGGATGTTGGAGTGCGGATGTACATTTCCTATTTCTTGTGCCAGTAGTTCGAACGCATCGTGTTGGAAGCGTGCCTTCTGCGCCTTGGTATTGGTTTCATCGGTGATGGTGACTTCCAGACGGAACGAGTTACGGCCTTGTTCTGCTAGTGATCGACTATCGATGAACCAATGCTCATGGGGCAGAAACTGCAACATCACCATGGTCTGCTCCGGTCGCTTATCCAGTACTTCACAGGTGAGGGCGGTAAGTTTGGGGACGATACTGCGGATCAGCTCACTGTCCGGCTCGCCAGAAATCTTGAGTGTAATACCAGGCATGATTGACTCCTCTGCTGGAAATGGGTGGCCCGCGCAGACTAGGAGGTTGCGGTGATGATGAAAAGCCGGAAGATATGCATCTATCTATCAGTAAAACCGCAGGATGAATATGCGTCCCTTCGATCTTGATCTCTTGCGTTCCTTCACTGTCGTCGTGGAGCTTGGCAGCCTATCGCAGGCCGCACCGCATCTGTGCCGCTCGCAATCGGCGTTAAGCGAGCAATTGCGCAAGCTCGAAGCGTTCGCCGGAGTTACGCTGCTGGAACGAGGCAAAACGGGCGTTTGGCCCACACCGGCAGGCAAGCGATTACTGGTACATGCCCGGGAGCTGCTGGCCTTGAGTGATCGCGCGCTTGAAGACGTACGCGGAGTGACATTTGCGGGCGAGTTGAGACTGGCAATCACCGACTACTTTCTGCCTGGCTCGATTACCGAGCTGTTGAAACAACTACGCCTTAGTTATCCGCGTCTTAGAGTGCACGTCTCGGTGCAGAAGAGCATGGAAATAGAGAGCCGGTCTGATCCGTTTGACTTCGACATAGGCCTCTCGATGCGCATACTAGACGGCCGTAGCCTGCCCGAGGGTATCCCGTTACGTCGAGAAGCGTTGCATTGGCTATCGGCTCCTGGGTTTGAAGCGCCGAACGAAGGAGAGAGTTCGTTGCCACTGCTGGTACTGCCCCAGGGATGCGGCCTTCAGCGCCTGGCCCGAGAGATGCTGGACGCACACAAGGTGCCTTATGTCATTGCGCATTCCGCGTCCGGCGTAGCAGGGCTGCAATCAGCGCTGATGGCAGGACTGGGAGTCGCTTGCCTGAATGCTTCGGCGGTGCCGCCGGGAGCAGAGGTTTTCAGGCCGGTCCTTCCTCTGCCAATATTGCCCGAAGTTGAGTTCAGCCTTTTACCTGAGCGTGCTGGGGAACCTGAGCTGGTTGGTGCTGTGCGGGAAATGCTTGCCAGCAAATTTCGCGGTTGGGATACAAATCTCTGAAGTGAATAGGCCGCGTTTCAACTAGTGCGGTGAGGTTCAGCTACTGGCAGGAAGCGGTCATAGCAGAACGTCTGCAATGGGTCGAAAGCAGCCACACATGGCTGCTTTCAATCCCGGTCAGTGCTGCGCGCTATCTACCGCAATGCTTTCGCCGGACACTTCCAGGTACCTGGCGCTTCGATTGGCAATGGCGTAATGAATCAATCCGCCCAAACCCGCCCCGAAGAACCAGGAGAACTGCGACAGCGTCTCGAACGCCGGCACCAGCGCCAGCACGATGGCGATCAGCGCAGCGGGTATGAACGCCGCGACGGCGCGCAGGTTGAACCCGCCGCTGTAGTGGTAGGCGGCCTCCGGGCTTTCGCTGTACAGCTGCGGCAGGTTCACCCGGCAGCGCCGTATCAGGTAATAGTCGGTGACGATGATGCCGTACAGCGGGCCGAGCAGGGCGCCCAGGCCGCCAAGGAAATACACGATCACGGACGGGCTGTTGTACAAGTGCCAGGGCAGGATTACCACCGCGATCGCGGCGCTGAGCAAGCCTGCGCGGCGGAAGTTCAGCAGGTTCGGCGCCAGGTTGGCGAGCACGTAGGCCGGGGCGACGAAGTTGGCCATGATGTTCACCGCCACGGTAACGATCAGGAAGGCCAGGCAGGCCAGCACCAGGCCGGCGGTGTCGGGGATGGCGGCGACGATTTCGGTCGGGCCCTGCACCAGCTTGCCGTCGATGCTGAACTGCGCACCGGCGAGCACCACGGCGATCAGCGCGAAGCCGAGCATGTTCACCGGCAGGCCCCAGAAGTTGCCCACGCTGATGGTGCGCCGGTCCGGGCAGTTACGGGTAAAGTCGCAGAAGTTGAGAATCATGGTGCCGTACAGCGAGACCCACAACGCAGCGGCGCCGAGCACCTTCAGCCACATTGTGGAGCCGGTTGGCGCGTTGCCGCTCGACCAGGCGATCGACAGGCCGCTGCGCCAGTACATCCAGCCCGCCAGGCAAGCGAAAGCTACCAGAATGATCGGCCCGGTGATGGACTCGAAGCGGCGCACCATCTCCATGCCGTAGGCGAAGATCGCCACCTGTACGCACCAGATGCCGAGGAAGGTGAGCCAGCCCAGCGTCGACAGGCCGAGGATCGAGTTCTGGTCATAGGCCTTGAGGTCTGGAGCGATGGCGGTCAGCAGCACGCGCAAGACAACCGAGGCGAGGTAGGTCTGGATGCCGAACCAGGCAATGGCGATCACGGCGCGGATCAGCGCCGGGATCTGCGCCCCATGAATGCCGAAGCTGATCCGGCACAGGACAGGGTAGGGCAGGCCGGTCTTCTGGCCCATGTAGCCGGACAGGTTCATCAGGCCGTAGATCACCAGCGCGCCGAGCGCGAAGGCGCAGAGGATCTGCGCGCCGCTCATGCCCAGGGCGAAGAGGCCGATGGCGAAGGAATAGTTGGCGATGTTATGCACATCGTTGGTCCACAGCGCAAACAGGCTGTAGCGCCCCCAGGTGCGATTTGCCGCGCGAGTCGGTGCAAGGTCGGCACTATACAGGCGCGGGCTCAACGCCAGCGGGCTGGGCCCAGCCGTATCGGCGGGGAGAGCATCGAGCTGGTCAACATCGGAACGTGAAATCGACGCCATCGGAACTCCGTGATGGTTGTGTACTTTTATTTTTGGATTTGTATACAGACAAGAATCATACCAACCCATGCGTATGGCCAGATCTAGGGTTTCAGCGCCTTCATCCGGCAAGTTCCATGGCGTGCGCTGCGCTTTTGAGTGGGAATTTTGTGCACATTTACTGTGCACAGTTGTTACCACCAGCTCCCGGTCTGGTCGCGTGGTATTCCGACAGCCTGGGCCGGTGCGTTGAACGTGTGGCTTTGCGGGTCATGTTCCGACTAAGCTGGCGGCAGGGTTCTATGGGGGCAATAGGATGTTGCATGTAACGCTCGGGCTGGGTCTGTTACTCACCGCTGCCTTGGTCGAAGCGGCTCCACTGCAGGTGCCCACACCGGCTGCACTCAGGAGCCAGCTTGAAAGCCTCAAGCCTGGCCAGTTTCTCTGGTACCCGCAGGTCTCGCCGGTGGGGCCGGTGACCGTCGTGGTCAGCCTTACCGAGCAACGTGCCTACGTTTATCGCAATGGCATTGCCATTGGTGTCAGCACCGTGAGCAGCGGCAAGGCAGGGCGGGAAACCCCCACCGGGGTATTCAGCATTCTGCAGAAGAAGGTCGAGCATAAGTCCAGCCTCTACAACAGCGCACCGATGCCCTACATGGAGCGCCTGACGTGGGACGGCATTGCCCTGCACGCAGGCCATCTACCGGGGTACCCCGCCTCGCATGGTTGCGTGCGCCTGCCGATGGACTTTGCCAAGAAGCTGTACGAAGTCACCGGTTTCAGTTCGACCACCGTCATCGTTTCCGATACCAGCAGTGCCCCGGTGGAGGTCTACCACCCCGGCGTGCTGGCGCCCACGGTCAGCGATGGCAAGGCCCAAGGCCCGCTGATACTGAGCAACCAGCAATTCTGGAACGACCCAGACCCCACGGCAGGGCCCCTGTCGATCCTGATCAGCCGCGCCGACTTGCGTGCCTACGTGTATCGCGGTGGCCAGTTGGTCGGCTCGGCGCCAGCACTTTCGCCTGAAGGCAGCCAGCATCGCAGTGGCATGGCGGTGTATTCCCTGCTGCAAAAACCATCCGCCCTGGCACTCGATGGCGCGCTACCCTTACGGTGGTCGGTGGTGGGCCTGAGCAACCCGGAGTACGGGAATACCCCCTATGAACAACTGGGGCAACTGAACATCAACCCGGAGTTTCGCCGTCATTTACGCACGGCGATGGACGTCGGCACGATGCTGGTGATCACCGACTGGGCGTCCACCCGGGAAACCCGCACCGAAGGAAAATTCACGGTGATCACCACCGAAGGCAGTGAAGAATCTAAACCATTGGTCAAGAAGTGATCGGCTTTCCTGAGGTAATCAAGCAAAGTAGCCGCTTTTGGCTGCAAACAAGGCAAGAAAAGACAGGTTTTCAACAGGGTATTCCATGTCGATGTTCGAACCATTGCGGGGAGCCTTCCGGTTCTCAGCGGCCAGTATTGGCCTGTTTTTCCTCAGCGCCTGGCACGCTGCCTACGCGCAACCCCTGCCTAGCGCTGCCGAGCTGCAGCAGTTGGCGCCTAACGCCAGCCTTTCGACCCTGGCTCTGGCACTCACCGCCTACGCGTGCGCCAGTCACAGCGACGCGGACAAGTTGCTGACGGTGATCGATTACTCCAAGGCTTCGCGTGACAAGCGCCTGTGGGTGTTCGACCTGCGCGCCAGGAAGCTGTTGTTCGAGGAGTGGGTCGCCCATGGCAAGAACAGCGGCGCTGATGTGCCGACCACGTTCTCCAACGCGCCGAACAGCTACCAGTCCTCCATCGGCCTGTATGAAACCGGTCAGACCTACAGCGGCAAGCACGGCCGCTCGCTGCGCCTGCAGGGGCTGGAGCCGGGGTTTAACGATAACAGCATGTCGCGGGCGATCGTGATGCATGCCGCTGCGTATGCCGACCCCAAGGTCGTGCCCGGCCTCGGGCGCCTGGGGCGCAGCCAGGGCTGCCCTGCGGTTCGGCCGGCAATTGCCGGCAAGCTGATCGAGACGCTGCAGCGCGGCAGCTACGTGTTTGCCTATTATCCCCAGCAAGACTGGCTGAAGAAATCGCGTTTTCTTAACGCCCAGAGCTGTCCGCTCGTTAATCAATCGGTTGCCAGCAAGTAACTTGTCTCATTCCCTGGCTTGCGCGGCCCCTCGCAGGACCGCAGCAGCGCACACCACGGCCACAGGCAATCACACGCTGCGTGTCAGGCCGCCGTCGACCTTGATGTTTTGCCCGGTGATATAGGCAGCGCCCTCGCTGGCGAGAAACGCGATGGTGGCGGCGATTTCCTCGCTGGTGCCATAGCGTTTGAGCGGCACGCTGTCGCGGCGTTGTTCGGTGGCCGGCAGGCTGTCGATCCAGCCGGGGAGCACGTTGTTGATGCGCACGTTATCCCCGGCAAAATTGTCGGCGAAGATCTTGGTGAATGCGGCCAGGCCCGAGCGGAAAACAGCGGATGTCGGGAACAGCTCATTCGGCTCGAACGCCCAGGCGGTGGAAATGTTGATGATCACGCCCCCCTTCTGGCGTTGCATGTAAGGCGTTACCAGGCGAGTAGGGCGAATGACATTCAGCAGGTAGGTGTCCATGCCCTTGTGCCAGTCCTCGTCGCTGATCTCCAGGATCGGTGCGCGCGGACCATGGCCGGCGCTGTTGACCAGCACGTCGACGCGGCCCCACTTTTCCACCACGGCGTCGACCAGGCGTTTCAGGTCATCAACTGACTGGTTGCTGCCGGTTACGCCAATGCCGCCAAGCTCGGCAGCCAGTGCTTCGCCCTTGCCCGAAGAGGAAAGGATGCCAACCTTGAAGCCGTCAGCGGCCAGGCGCCGTGCTGCTGCCGCGCCCATACCGCTGCCACCGGCCGTGATAATCGCAACTTTTTCTACTGACATGCTGCCTCCAACGTGAACGGTTGATTGCTTAGGTGCAACCACCTTAGCAGCAGCCCCAGCGGTGAGGGAGGCAGCCAAACTTTACCGTGGCAGTAGATTAACTATTGTCAGCCTGTTGCTTGAGCCAGCGCTGCACAACGCTTAGCGACTCAGGCTGCTGCAGCTTGCGTGGCCACACCAGATAGAACGACTTATCGAGCCTGAGCTGCTGACCGAAGACCTGCACCAGCCTGCCCGCAACGATTTCATCGCTGACGAACGCCAGGCTGGCCAAAGCAATGCCTTGACCACTGATGGCCGCGTCGATGGCCAATGAAGTCTGATTGAACCGCAGGTTTTTCGCAGTCGGTTGGGTGTGTTGCGGGAACACTGCAGCAAGGTACTGAGGCCAGAAATTATGGGCATCGTGCAGCATGATGAATTCTTGAAGCTGGGCAAAGCTGGCGGGGGCATGAGTGCCTTCAAACAGCTTTGGGCTGGCCACGGCAACGATGCGCTGCTCCATCAGCAGTTCGCTGTTCAAACCCGCGCCGATTTCGGGCTTGCCATAGCGCACTGCGATATCCACGCCATCGGTGCTGAAGTGCGACAGCCGATCTGTGGCCAGCACACGCAGGTCGATGTCTGGGTAGCTTTGCGCAAAGCTGCCCAGCCTCGGAATAAGCCATTTGGAGGCAAAGGTAGGTGTAACGCTGACCGTAAGGTGCGACGGCTGCGGCCGGAGCAGGCGGGTGGCTTCATCGATCATCGCCAAGGCGCTGCGAATGCTGGTGCTGTAACCCAGGCCCGCATCGGTCAGCGCCAGGCCCCGGGGCAGGCGCTCGAACAGGCGAAGGTTCAGGTTCGCTTCCAGCCCGCGTATCTGTTGCGCGACTGCCGCCTGGGTCACACCCAGTTCCTCGGCAGCCAGGCGGAAGTTCAGGTGGCGGGCAACCACTTCAAACACGCGTAGCGCGTTAAGCGGCGGCAATTCAGGGAAACCGTTTGGCATGACGAGGGCAATGGCCGGGCTGGGAAGATTCACCGCCGAGGCTACTCCCTGAGCACCTCTAAAGAAACCCGCGGCACCGCTGCCAATCCGGATCCTTGCACCCCAAACCCTCTGTTCGCTGCTGCACAAATTCAGGGTTCGGCTTGACTCGTGAAAATTTTCATGTAATTTTTCATGAAAAATAACTCTAAAAATTTCACGGCAGCCCAATCGATGAAGATGCACGAAGAGGTAGAAGCCCTCGCGATCCTTATTCACGACCTGCGCAAATTCAAGAACCTGACCCTGGGCGAGCTGGCCGAGCGCATCAACCGCTCGGTCGGCTTCCTCTCTCAGGTCGAACGCGGTGTTTCGCGCCCTACCGTGGCGGACCTCACTGCCATCAGCGAAGCGCTCGGCGTATCGACCGCGTACTTCTACAACCTGAGCAAGCCCCGCAGCATTGGTTGGGTCACGCGCCCCCACGAGCGGCGCACGCTGTACCTGGAGTCGGGCATTACCGATGTGCTGGCTTCGCCCACCATCGCCGGTGCCTTCGCCATGCTCGACAGCCATCTGGAGCCAGGCGCCACCAGTGGCGAGGCATACCTGAGTGACCGTTCCGAGCAGGGTTGTTTCGTGCTTGAGGGCGAACTCACGGTATGGCTGGACGACGGCGAGGCCGTGACCCTGCAGGCCAACGACTGCTTCCAGGTGCAACCCCACGCGCAGTTCCGTTACGCCAACCTGACGGCAAAACTCACCCGCGTGCTCTGGGTCTTCAATTGAATTCGTTCACCTCACAAGGATAAGAAGATGAGTGTCATCTTTGCGGATCTGCTGGCTGAAGTGCGCTCGTTCCGAGCGGAGCACCCAGAAATTCGTTATGTCGACCTGATTGCGCTGGATATCCCCGGGCACTTCTACGGCAAGCGCTACCCCATGGACATGCTGGAGAAAGTCGCAGCCGGCGCGCCGCTGAAGCTGCCGCAGAACTGCGTGTTGTTGGGTACCCAGGGTGGCCTTTACCCGATTGGCGATTACTGCTTTGCCGACGGCGACCCGGATGCTGCCCGGCGCCTGGTGCCGGGTACCCTGAAGCCGGTGCGCTGGGAAAAGGAAGTGATTGCCCAGATGCTCATCACCTCCGACGGCACCGACAAGCCGATCGAGTTCGAGCCCCGTGAAGTGCTGGCCCGCGTGATTCAGCGCCTGGCCAAACGCGGCATACGCCCGGTGGTGGCTTTCGAGCTGGAGTTCTACCTGTTCGACCGCAAGCTCGACAACGGCCTGCCACAGTACCCGCGGGACACGGCGACCGGGGACGAGGACGACCAGCCGAACATGCACATCGAGCGGCTTTCACGCTTCTCGTCGGTGCTGCACGAGATGGTCGATGGCGCCAACGAGCAGGGCGTGCCGGCAAACGTCATTACCGCAGAGCTGGGCCCCGGCCAGTTCGAGATCAACTTCTCCCACAGCGACGATGCCCTGAGCGCGGCGGACTGGTCGGCGCTGTTCTGCCGCAGCACCCGTGGTATCGCGATGAAACACGGCTACCGTGCCAGCTTCATGAGCAAGCCATACCTGGACGCGCCGGGCAGCGGCATGCATGTGCACGTCAGCCTGTATGACGCTGCCGGCAACAACATCCTGGCCGGCGCTGAACAGCGCAAGCTGCGCCATGCAGTGGCGGGGTGCCTGGAGCTGCTGCCGCACTGCATGCCGATCTTCGCCCCCAACCACAATGCTTACCGCCGCTACGGCGCCATGGTGAACGCGGCGAGCAAGGCCAGCTGGGGCTTCGAAGACCGTGATGCGTGCATTCGCATCCCCGAGTCCGACCCGCGCAACCTGCGCATCGAACACCGCATCGCCGGTGCCGATGCCAACCCGTACCTGGTGTTGGCGGCCATCCTGACCGGCATGGAGCATGGCCTGGACCGCGGCGTCGAGCCCATCGCCCCGCTGAACGAAAACCGTCAGAGCGGCATCGACTTCCCCAAGGATGCCCTCAGCGCCCTGGCCGCCATGCGTCACCACCCGGTGGTCAACGAAGGCCTGGGCAGTGAGTTCGTGATGGTCTATTGCGAAAACAAATACCAGGAGCAACTGGACTTCATGCGCCACATCGATGCCCGCGAATACCGCTGGTTCCTGTAGGTGCCGAAGGTCGAACAGCGACGCTGCACCCTCCCTTTCAACACAACGCGCAATATGGATTTGCCGGAGGAAGATATGCCACGTGTGCCCGTTATCGGCATTACCGCATGCACCAGCATGATCGAGCTGCATGCAACCCAGACCATCAGCGAGAAGTACGCACGCGCGGCAGCCAAGGCAGCGTGTGGGCTGCCCATCGTGATTCCCAGCCTCGGTGAACTGATGGACAGCGCCGATATTCTCGACGTGGTGGATGGGCTGATCTTCACCGGTTCGCCGTCCAACATCGAGCCGTTCCATTACAACGGCGCGGCCAGTGCAGCGGGCACCCATCACGACCCGCTGCGTGATGCCACCACGTTACCGCTGATGCGTGCGGCCATCGCCGCCGGCGTGCCGGTGCTCGGCATTTGCCGTGGCTTCCAGGAAATGAACGTGGCACTTGGCGGCACCCTGCACCAGAAGGTCCACGAGACCGGTGTTTTCATGGACCACCGCGAAGGCAAGGGTGAGCCCATCGACAAGCAGTATGGGCCGCGCCACACCATGCATGTAGAGCCCGGCGGCCTGCTCGACCGCATGGGCTTGCCGGCGGTCTTCGACGTCAACTCCATCCATGGCCAGGGCATCGATGTACTGGCCCCGGGGCTACGGGTGGAAGCGCTGGCACCCGATGGCCTGGTGGAAGCGATTTCGGTCGAGAACGGCAAGGGGTTTGCCCTGGCCGTGCAATGGCACCCCGAGTTCCAGGTCATGGACAACCCGCATTACCTGACCATCTTCCAGTCGTTTGGCAAGGCCTGCCGGCATCGCTCGGTACTGCGCCAGAGGCTGTTGCTGTCGGCCTGAACGCCGACCGTTACCAACTATAAAAAGTACCCGCGCAGCCTGGCTGCGCAACTTGATGGAGTAGAAGTCAATGAGTGAAAAGAATTCGCAGACCCTTGCCTGGCAATCGATGAGCCGCGACCACCACCTGGCTCCGTTCAGCGATGTCAAACAACTGGCCGAGAAAGGCCCGCGCATCATCACCTCGGCCAAGGGCGTGTACCTGTGGGACAGCGAGGGCAACAAGATTCTTGATGGCATGGCGGGCCTGTGGTGCGTGGCGGTCGGCTACGGTCGCGATGAGCTGGCCGAGGTCGCCAGCCAGCAGATGAAGCAGCTGCCTTACTACAACCTGTTCTTCCAGACCGCGCACCCGCCTGCGCTGGAGCTGGCCAAGGCAATCGCCGATGTGGCGCCGCAAGGCATGAACCATGTGTTCTTCACCGGCTCCGGTTCCGAAGGTAACGACACCGTGCTGCGCATGGTTCGCCATTACTGGGCGCTGAAGGGCAAGAAGAACAAGCAGGTCCTCATTGGCCGCATCAACGGCTACCACGGCTCGACTGTGGCGGGGGCAGCATTGGGTGGCATGAGCGGCATGCACCAGCAGGGCGGGGTGATTCCGGATATCGTGCACATCCCGCAGCCATATTGGTTCGGCGAAGGCGGCGACATGACCGAGGCCGACTTCGGCGTGTGGGCGGCCGAGCAGTTGGAGAAGAAAATCCTCGAAGTTGGCGTGGACAACGTTGCCGCCTTCATCGCCGAGCCGATCCAGGGCGCCGGTGGTGTGATCATTCCACCGCAAACCTACTGGCCGAAGGTGAAGGAAATCCTGGCCAGGTACGACATCCTGTTTGTTGCCGACGAAGTGATTTGCGGTTTTGGCCGTACCGGTAAGTGGTTCGGTACCGACTACTACGACCTCAAGCCCGACCTGATGACCATTGCCAAGGGCCTGACCTCTGGTTACATCCCCATGGGCGGGGTGATCGTGCGTGACGAAGTGGCCAAGGTCATCAGCGAAGGCGGCGACTTCAACCACGGCTTCACCTATTCCGGCCACCCGGTGGCGGCTGCGGTGGGCCTGGAGAACCTGCGCATCCTGCGTGATGAGCAGATCATCCAGCAGGTGCACGATAAAACCGCGCCTTATCTGCAACAACGCCTGCGCGAACTGGCTGACCACCCGCTGGTAGGCGAAGTGCGCGGCCTGGGCATGCTCGGCGCAATCGAGCTGGTGAAAGACAAGGCCACCCGCGCCCGGTACGAAGGCAAAGGTGTCGGCATGATCTGCCGCCAGCACTGCTTCGACAACGGCCTGATCATGCGCGCCGTGGGCGACACCATGATCATCGCGCCGCCGCTGGTGATCAGCATCGAAGAGATCGACGAGCTGGTGGAAAAAGCCCGCAAGTGCCTGGACCTGACCTATGAGGCTGTTTGCTGAAGACACCGGGGCCGCAAGGCGGCCCCGGATTGCTTGCCTCACAGGGAGCAAATCCTTCAAGCAATTTGCTTTGTGAGATGAATCATGTACTTTTCAGGGCATTATTTTCCCGTCCGAAAGTCGCGATTCAACTATGAAAGTGCACGAAGAAATCGAAGGCCTGGCAGTACTGATTCGCGACCTGCGCAAGTTCAAAGGCCTGACGCTGGGTGAGCTGGCGCAGCGTATCGGCCGTTCGGTGGGCTTTCTGTCCCAGGTCGAACGGGGCGTATCGCGCCCGACCGTGGCCGACCTTACGGCTATTAGCGAAGAGCTCGGCGTCTCGACCGCCTACTTCTACAAACTGGACAAGCCCCGCGAGCTCGACTGGGTCACCCGCCCTCACGAGCGGCGCACGCTTCACCTGGCCGGTGGCATCACCGATGTGCTGGCATCCCCTACGATAACGGGCGCGTTCTCCATGCTCGATAGCCACCTGGAGCCAGGGGCGAGCAGTGGCGAGGAGTACCTGGACGACAGCTCGGAGCAGGGCTGCTTTGTGCTCGAAGGCGAGTTGACTGTGTGGCTGGGTGGCGGCGAGCCGGTAACGCTGCGCGCCAGTGACAGTTTTCAACTGCAACCCCACGCCAGTTTTCGCTACGCCAACCTCACCGACAAGCCTACCCGCGTGCTTTGGGTGTTCAGCTGAGAGGTGTCTGGATGCAGGTCACATAGGTAAGCTGTTGTCCCGCTCGACAAGAAACGACCCAGCGCAGACTATCAGAAGCTTCCACAAGGATGCCCAGGAACGAATGCCATGGATTGCTTGCCGACGCTGTATACCGATCGCCTTGTACTCACGCCCCTGCGACTGGAGGATGCACCTGCAATCCAGAAATTGTTCCCGCAATGGGAAGTTGTCCGCTACCTCGATCGTCGCGTCCCATGGCCATATCCGGAAGACGGTGCGCTGGTCTATGTGCGGGATATCGCCCTGCCTGCCATGGCTGCGGGCCGTGAATGGCACTGGATGATCCGCCTGCGCAACGAGGCTGACTGCACCATTGGCAGCATCAGTTTGTATGAGCAGCCTGGAAACAACAGAGGCTTCTGGCTTGCGCCGCAGTGGTGGGGCATGGGCTACATGCGCGAAGCCTGCAGGGTTATCAACGCCTATTGGTTCGAGGCGTTGTCACGCCCGCTCATGCAGGTTCCCAAAGCCGTTGCCAACCATGCCTCGCGCAAGGTTTCAGAGCATGAGGGCATGCGTAGGGTGAGTACCCGTGATGGATATTTTGTTTCTGGGCCAATGCAGGTCGAGGTATGGGAGATGACCCGCAGTGAGTGGTTCGGCGGGTCGAAAACCGGACAGTAGCTTGAGCATTCTGGTCACTCGACCAAGACAAGCCATGGCCAACGCTCCCGGTAGCTGGCGGCTTTTTCCCTGAACAAGCCTGGCCGTGGGTTCAGCTCGTTCATGTTCAGCAGATCGTGCTGCAGGTCATCCAGGCCATGGGTGCTGTACAACGTGCCCGTGCACACATCAACCCCAAGGCAGGTCGAGCGGATCAGGTAGCGGTCGATGCCATCCGTGACCTTGAGCAATGGCGAGTAAGCACCGCCGAATTTCCCCTGGTACCACAGGTGGACGCGGGCCTGGTTGCGCACTTCCACGTTGACGCCCAAGTGCGCGCAGGCCTGCTGCACCCTTGTGATAACCCGGTCCTCTGCCTCCCAGGACACGTCGGCGTCGAAATAGGCGATGTCATAGTCCTTGATACCCCAGCCGGCAGGCAGCCCTGCGCGGTGGTTCCAGAAGGTCTGGAACAGGGCGCCTGCCACCAGCATGCAGTGGGGGATCTCCAGCGTTGCCAGCAGCGCCAGAAGTGCTCGGTTTACCGGGTTCTCGCGGATGATCGCCAGTACCTGCTCGTCAGTCAGTGAATGCATGGGTACCGTCCTTGATGGTTGCATTGCAGGGGCTGAGCTTACCTGAATGGCGCCAGGCCCATCACTGGATGCCGTACAGTGCGCCGCTACACACGGGCGGGGTCAATACTTCCAGGTCACCGAAGCCGTCAGGTTGCGGGGCGCACCATAGCTGGCGGTTGTCGCGTTGTTGTACAGCGACAGGAGGTATTTGCGGTCGGTGACGTTGTTCAGGTTCAGCGACGTGCTCCAGTTGCTGTCAATGTCGTAGCTGGTCATCAGGTCAACCAGACCGTAGGCGTTCTGGTGGATGGCGCTGTTGGTGTCGTTCTCGACGCCGGTCTGCCAGCTGACACGGGCACCAACCTTCATCTGTGGCAGGGTCGGCAAGCGGTAAGTGACCATGCCGCGCAAGCTGTGGGCCGGCACATATTTGCGCGCACGCTCGCCGTTGTCATCGTCAATACGTACATAGGTGTAGCCGGCGAGCAGGTCGAGCCCTGGCGCCACTTCGCCGGACGCCTGCAGCTCTACGCCGTGGCTCTTGAAGTCGCCCGGAGTGTAAACCTCCTGAACCCCGTCGAATCCGGCATCCACGGCCACGTTGCGCTGCTCGGTCTTGAACAGCGCAGCGGTCAGGTGCAGGCGCTGGTCCATCACGCTGCCTTTTACGCCCACTTCCATGCTCTTGCCTTCCAGTGGGTCGAGCAGCTTGCCGTCGGTACCGACCACGTTGTATTGCGGGTTGTAGATCTTGGTCCAGCTGCCGTAGATGCTCCATACCTCGTTCAGGTCGTAGACCAGGCCGGTGTAGGGCGTGACCTTGCCGTGGGCGCGCGTGGAGTGTTCTGAACCGTAGCTCTCGCCCTTGCCGTCGGCGCTGAGCATGCGTGCACCGGCTATCCAGTGCAGGTTATCGACCAGCCTGAAGCGCGCACCGGCGAATACGCTTTTTTGCGTGTCCTGGAAGTTCTGCGCCAGGTCGTCACTGGTGACGCCAAACGAGGGCATAGGCGTATTGCCCGCCAGGATGCCCGAGAACGACGTGTTGAAGAAACTGCCATGCTCCAGGTCTTCGTCATACTCCTGGCCTTTTTGATGCGTGCGCCCGTACGCGGCACCGAAGGTCAGCTGGTGCTCGCGACCGAACAGGCTGAACGGGCCTTGCACCTTGGCCTCGCCCAGCAACTGGTGGGCCTCGCTGCGGGTGTGGTTGGCATACGCGTCGGCAACATCACCGGAGACGCCACCGACATAGAGCATGTTGGTGTTCTGCTTTTCCTGCTGCCCGGTGGCCGTGAGCGTGGCGTTCCAGTCATTGCCGAAATCATGCTTAAGCTCGACGAAGGCCCGCTGGGTGTGCAGGTTCCAGTAGGTCCACGGCTGGCCGATGCTGTTGCTGCGCCCGCTGTAGTGGATGGCATTGCCGTCATTGTCCACCAGTGGCAGGTTTCCCCAGGTGCTGCCGTTGGAATCACTGTTGTGCTGGGAGAAGCCCACAGTCACGGTGTCGGCGTCGGACACATCGAACGCCAGCAGGCCGGCAGCAACGTTGCGCTCGTGGCTGTAGCGGTCCATCCATGAGTTGCCCTTGTCGTGGGAGTAGATGAACCGGCCGCGCACATTGCCGCTGTCGGTCAGCGGGCCTGCAACATCGACGTCGATACGGCGGCTGTCCCACGAGCCGACGCTGGTGTCGACCTGCGCCTGGAAGGTATCTGTCGGGCGTTTACGCACGAAGTTGACCGTGGCCGACGGGTTGCCGGCACCACTCATCAAGCCATTGGCGCCGTGCAACACGTCGATCTGCTCGTACTCGGCCAGGTCCTGATCACCTACCAGCGTGCTGCTTACGAAGGGCATGCCCGTACCATCGTATTCGAAGGTATTGATGTCGAAGCCACGCGAGGTGAATTCGGTACGGTCGGTTTCGGTTTGCTCGACGGTTACCGACGGTGCTGCGCGCAGTGCGTCCTTGATACCGGTGATCTTGAAATCGTCCAGCGCCTGGCGGGTGATGGTTGTCACGCCCTGCGGGGTCTGCTTGTCGGTCAGGCCCAGTTTGGTGGTACTGGATGAAGCCCTGCCTTCGTAGCCCTGGCTCACGCCATCCACCACTTCGCTCGTGCTGTCGATCTGGGTCGCGGGCAGGGTGAGGTTGTCGGCGGCATGAACGACAGGCATGGCGCCGCATGCGCCGACCAGCAAGAGGCGGGCAGGGAGATGACGTTTCACGGGGAATTCCTGAGGCGGGGGACTGATAAAAGGGTTACAGATTTCGTGCGAATGAGAAGCTACATCAAATGGGAATTTATATTGATAAATAATGTTTCATGCTTCTTCACATCTCGCGAAACAAGGCCTGGGTGGATGGCAGCAGCTAGCCGGTGCTCACGCAGGTTTCAAGCGGCTGCCGCGAGCAGCCTTGAAAGCGTTGGTTACATTGCCCTGCGCCGTCTTGCGGCTGGCAGGGCCATAGTTCATGCGTGTTCCGGGTCATCGCTCGAATGGGGGGGAACCGCTGGTCGCTTTAGCTTCGCAAGCGCTAGATTTGATCCGGATTTTGTACGATGATTTTCGTAATGGCAGGGATGAGCTATGAAAACCGGTTTCAGGGAGGCCCAGCGCGCAGTGATAGCGGCGCTTGAATCAGGGGAGTACCAACACGTTTCACGCGGGGATATCGATATAAAGAACCTGCTGGCTACAGGGGAAGTATCAGCCCGAGAGGTTGTGGAAGTCGTGCGCTCATGCCGGGGCATTCACCACGCAAGCAGCCCTCACCACGCTGTCGCTGCCGTAGAGGTGCATGTGCTCAAACGGGATGGCTGGTACATCAAGTTCTTTTTTATCGAACCAGACACCTGGTTCATAAGCGTTCACCAGTGAGTATCCAGATCATGAAGATTCTGTTCGAAGGGGATAGCGGAAAAGCACTGTGCGAGCAGTGCCAGGCAGTGGTGACCACTCGCTATGCCCGCCGGGATGTACCGTTCAGCGATGGCAAGGGTGTGGCCAGGGACATATTGGTGGGCGTGTGTACCCGTTGCGATGGCGTGGTCGCGCTTCCACCGCAATCCACACCAGCCATTCATGAGGCGCGCAAGCAGCAGCTCAAGTCTATCGAGGCGCGCTTGCCGGCCGTCTACGTGGACGTGCTGGATGCGGCCATGCATGCAGTCAGCAGCGACGCCGGGGCCAATTTACGCAAGTTGTTTCTGGCCCACTATGTTCAGAGGTTGGCGCAGGTTCAGCAGGGGGGGCGATTGCGGGCTGCGCACCTGGCGTTCATCCAGGCGCTGGATGAGCAGCGGAAGCAGCGCGGGCTTGCAAGGTCCAATGCAACCCGACGGTTGTCGATGAAGGTTAATCCGCACATGGCGGAGGACCTGCTTGCGCTGCAACAGCAAACAGAGATGAACCAGACTGAACTGCTGAAGGCAGTGATCGCCCTTATCCAGGCGGATGTGCTCGAAGAGCGGGACGAGGAAGTGATTGTGGCGCTGCAGCGGCTGGCGCGGTTGGCGGTATAGTCAGCACTGAACATTGTCGCTTGTGCGTGGGGCAACCACGCACAGGGCTCTTCGTTGGCCCGCCAGATTTTTTTTGCGCTCAGCTGCGTTTTATGGTGGCTGCGTACGGGTGGTCTTCGGACCAACCGGGCTTTCTAGTTGCCTCGGTCTTGCAGGCCCTTACGTAGCCGCCACCCAATCATCTGCAAGTGAGCAGGTGGCGATCTTGGTAGTGCAACTAGAGAGATTCGCCATGCTCAAAATTGTTCCCGATCCACCTTTCTCCGCTGACCCTTCGCACCACCTGGAAGACACCCTGATCCAGGCCACCGAATACGTCCTCTGCGCCTTGTCCGTAGGCCATCACGCCATCTCCACGCTGCCCAAGGCTCCCGCCACCGTCATGACCTTGGCAGTGATGCATGAAGTGGAGGCTGTGCGATCGTTGCTGGAGACGGCGATTGCGCAGGTGCAGTTCAAAGGCAAGCCGCAAATGCATACCTTGCATTGATGGGCTGAAATCAAGTTTTGCCAGCGGTGGATGGCACGGGCTGCGCCCGTGTTCGCGGGTGAACCCGCTCCCACAGGATAGTGGAGGGCAGTACCACTGGCTGGCATTTATCGGGGTAATGGACAACGAACCGGTGCTGGTCTGGGCCTCGCACTTCCTCTGCGACATGGCCAAAGCCTTGATGGATGACGCTCACATGGGCATGCGCAAGAACCGGTGAGCCAGCAACAAGCGGCGATGTTGCGCAGGCAACAGTGATCCGACAGCGTGTTTGACCACATGCAGTCAACATCGTCGACTAATTCCACTAACCCGTTGAAAGTAAAGCACTCCAGCCGTTGGCACGCTTGCTGCTCATGCCTCCTTGAACCCCAAGGATTCTCAAGGAGCTTCCCCATGAGCCACACCCCACTCAAGTTCGCCTACTGGGTCCCCAACGTCAGCGGTGGCCTGGTGGTCAGCACCATCGAGCAACGCACCAGCTGGGACATCGACTACAACCGCAAGCTTGCGCAAATCGCTGAAAAAGCCGGCTTCGACTACGCCCTGTCGCAAATCCGCTTCACCGCCGGCTATGGTGCCGACAACCAGCATGAGTCGGTCACCATCAGCCATGCGCTGCTGGCTGCCACGGAAAAGCTCAAGGTCATCGCCGCCATCCTGCCAGGGCCGTGGAACCCGGCGCTGGCGGCCAAGCAGTTGGCCAGCATCGACCAGTTCACCAATGGCCGCATCGCCATCAACGTGGTCTCGGGCTGGTTCAAGGGCGAGTTCCACGCCATTGGTGAGCCGTGGCTGGACCACGACGAACGCTATCGCCGTTCCGAGGAGTTCATCCGCGCGCTCAAGGGCATCTGGACGCAGGACAACTTCACCTTCAACGGCGACTTCTATCGCTTCCGTAACTACAACCTCAAACCCAAGCCGCTGCAGCAGCCGCACCCCGAGATCTTCCAGGGCGGCAGTTCGCGTGCGGCGCGGGACATGGCCGCGCGGGTGTCGGACTGGTACTTCACCAACGGCAACAGCGTGGAAGGGATCAAGGCCCAGGTCGATGACATCCGCGCCAAGGCCGCAGCCAACGGCCACTCGGTCAAGGTTGGGGTAAACGCCTTCATCATTGCCCGCGACACAGAGGAAGAGGCGCGGGCGGTGTTGCAGGAAATCATCGACAAGGCCAACCCCGAGGCGGTGCGGGCGTTCGGCCACGAGGTAAAGCATGCCGGGGCAGCCAGCCCGGAGGGCGAGGGCAACTGGGCCAAATCCAGCTTCGAGGACCTGGTGCAGTACAACGATGGCTTCAAGACCAACCTGATCGGCACGCCTGAGCAAATTGCCGAGCGCATCGTTGCGCTGAAGGCAGTCGGGGTGGACCTGATTCTGTCCGGCTTCCTGCATTTCCAGGAGGAAGTGGCGTACTTCGGCGAGCACGTATTACCGCTGGTGCGTGAGCTGGAAGCCGGGCGCAGCGTAGACAAGGCAGTGGCCTGAGGCCTGGAGGCAGGGTGGCTTGGCACCCTGCCAGTATTGTCGGATTGTCGTGCAGGGGTTAGGTTGCCGGGCTTACTTCAAGGAAGATAACCCCATGAAACGGACCTTACCGCTCCTGTTCGCCTGCGCGATGTTCCCCCTGCAAGCCTGGTCAGCGCTTGAAATCGGCCAGTTCACCCTCGGCATGCCCAAGCCCCAGGTGTTGGCCATCCTGCAGCAGCAGTTTGGCGAGGTTGAGCATTTCACGGGGTATCACTATCAGGTACCGACCGAGTTCTACAAGGGCGCCGGCCCGAAGGGGGACCTCAACCTGGGCGGCATTCCCATCTCGCAGGTGCAGGCGGCGTTCAACGAGGCAGACCAGCTGCGCCAGGTTGAGGTACGTTTGGACACCACCGATGAAGCGCGGGTGCAGCAACTGCTGCCAATGACCAGGGATGCGAAGCCTGTGCCGGATACCGGTGGCCGGCTGGAAGCGTTTTCCGCAGATGGCGAACTGGTTTACTGGGTGTCCAGGAACTGGGACAGGACGGTGGTGACCATTGCCGACAAGGCCAGTTCGGAAGACAACATCAAGGCGCGGGCCAAAAGCGACGAGAAGTTTGCCCAGTTGAACCGCAAGTTCGACAAGTTGATCGAGACGGCCAAGGCGGTGGAGGGCAAGGGCGCGCCTTGATCGATGGCGAGGACCGGGCGGTCTGTGAAGGTGAGTCGCGTTTGCTGGGTGCCGATGGCTGCGACCTGTGCAACTGTTACAAGGATGGCGGGCTGGCCACTGCCCTGAAACCTCGCCTACCGTGCAGGGGGCGTGCACTTGGCGTCGGTTTCAGGATGCGCCTGGTCGTTCGCACGCAACCCCCTGGCGCCACAAGTGCCATGCTTGCAGGATGCCTTCGGACCAGCGTGCGCAGATGCGCGGCCGTGGGCAAGGAGGCCGTCGGCGCCGCGCAACCGTGACGTGGCCGACGTGCCGCAGCAGAACACGCTGGATACCTGCCCTCACAATAATTCAGGCGGGGTCCGTGATGCCGAGGTCCGCTGTATGCCTGATGAACTGCTCCACCTGCCCGTGATCCAGCGCATTCTGGCTCGCGACAAGGACGCCCCTGGTGCCTTGTTGCCTATCCTGCATGCCATCCAGCACGACATCGGTTTCATCCCCGATGCTGCTGTACCCGAAATTGCCCATGCCCTGAACCTCAGCCTGGCTGAAGTGCGCGGGGTGATCAGCTTCTACCACGACTTTCGTACATCGCCACCGGCGCGCCACACCCTGCGCCTGTGCCGCGCCGAATCGTGCCAGAGCCGTGGCGCCGAGGCCCTGGCCGCGCAACTGCGCGATCAGCTGGCACTGGACGACCATGGCACCAGCGCCGACGGTGCCATCAGCCTGCGGCCGGTGTACTGCCTGGGTGCCTGCGCCTGCTCGCCGGCCCTGGAGCTGGACGGCCAGGTGCATGCGCGGCTTACCCCTGAGCGCCTGCGTGCATTGGTAAACGCTTGCCGGGAGGACGCAGCATGCTGAAGCTCTACATCCCGTGCGATTCGGTGGCCCGTGCCGTGGGGGCCGACCAGGTTGCCGATGCCTTGCAGCGCGAGGCCGAGCGCCGCCAGTTGCCGCTGGATATCCAGCGCACCAGCTCTCGCGGGCTGTACTGGCTGGAGCCGCTGATCGAGTGCGACAGTGCGCAAGGGCGCTTGGGCTTCGGCCCGGTTACCCCACAAGACGTGCCGGCATTGCTCGACGCCCTGGCCGGTGAGCCAGGTGGCCACTCGCTGGCGTTGGGGCTGGTCGAAGAAATCCCTTACCTGAAAACCCAGCAGCGGTTGCTGTTCGCCCGCGCCGGCATCTCCCGCCCGTTTTCGCTGGACGACTATCGCGCCCATGGTGGTTTCGCCGGCCTTGAAGCGGCCGTGGCCCTGAACGGTGCCGAAGTGGTCGCGGCCGTGCTCGACTCCGGCCTGCGTGGCCGTGGCGGTGCGGCGTTCCCGGCCGGCATCAAGTGGCGCACCGTGCGCGACGCCGGGGCTGGGCAGAAGTACGTGGTGTGCAACGCCGACGAGGGCGATTCCGGCACCTTCGCCGACCGTATGCTGATGGAAGGCGACCCCTTCCTGCTGATCGAGGGCATGATCATTGCCGGCCTCGCCGTGGGGGCCGACAAGGGCTACATCTATGTGCGCTCGGAATACCCGGATGCCATCCGCGTGCTCGACCAGGCCATCGCCATCGCCCGTGATGCCGGCTACCTCGGCACCGACGTAGCCGGCAGCGGCCAGGCGTTCGACCTTGAAGTGCGGGTGGGTGCCGGTGCTTACATCTGCGGCGAAGAAACTGCGCTGCTCGAATCCATCGAGGGCAAGCGTGGCATTGTCCGTGCCAAGCCGCCACTGCCCGCGCTACAAGGCCTGTTCGGGCTGCCCACACTGGTGCACAACGTGCTCACCCTGGCTTCAGTGCCCATCATTCTCGCCAAGGGGGCAGCGTTCTATCGCGATTTCGGCATGGGCCGCTCGCTGGGCACCATGCCGTTCCAGCTGGCCGGCAATATCCGCCAGGGCGGCCTGGTGGAGCGTGCGTTCGGCCTGACCCTGCGCGAGCTGGTGGAGGGCTACGGCGGCGGTACGGCCAGTGGCCGGCCGCTGAAGGCTGCGCAGGTCGGCGGCCCGCTCGGCGCCTGGGTACCCCCCAGCCACTTCGACACCCCGCTGGATTATGAAGCCTTCGCCGCCATGGGCGCGATGCTCGGCCACGGCGGTGTGGTGGTGGCCGACGACACCCTGAACATGGCCAGCATGGCGCGCTTCGCCCTGCAGTTCTGCGCCGAAGAATCCTGCGGCAAGTGCACCCCATGCCGCATCGGCTCCACCCGTGGCATGGAAGTGGTCGACCGGTTGATCGCCACGACTGATTTCACCGAGCGCCACGACCAGGCCCTGTTGCTGCGCGACTTGTGCGACACCATGCAGTACGGCTCGCTGTGCGCCATGGGCGGCATGACTGCCTACCCGGTGGCCAGCGCCCTCAAGTACTTCCCCGCCGATTTTGGGCTGACCACCACGGAGGCCGCGCAGTGATCAATTTCTTCGACCCCGCTTCTGATAAAAGCAGCGACCTCGGCACCCCGGCCCGTGACAGCGAAGTGCAGGTCAGCCTGAGCATCGATGGCCGCGCCATCAGCGTACCTGCCGGCACCTCGGTGATGCGCGCTGCGGCCATGCTCGGCACCAGCATCCCCAAACTGTGTGCCACCGACAGCCTCGAAGCCTTCGGCTCATGCCGCATGTGCATGGTGGAAATCGACGGCATGCGCGGTTACCCGGCATCCTGCACCACGCCGGTCAGCGAAGGCATGGTAGTGCGTACCGAAACGCCACGCCTGGCCGGCCTGCGCCGCAACGTGATGGAGTTGTACATTTCCGACCACCCGCTGGACTGTCTGACGTGCTCGGCCAACGGCAACTGCGAGCTGCAGACCGTGGCCGGCCAGGTGGGCCTGCGCGAGGTGCGCTACGGCTACGACGGCGCCAACCACCTGGCTGAGAAAAAGGACGTATCCAACCCGTATTTCGATTACGAGCCCAGCAAGTGCATCGTCTGCAGCCGCTGCGTGCGCGCCTGCGAAGACATCCAGGGCACCTTCGCCCTGACCATCACCGGCCGCGGTTTCGAGTCGCGGGTGGCGGCAGCGGGTGGCGATAACTTCCTCGCCTCCGAATGCGTGTCGTGCGGCGCCTGCGTCCAGGCCTGCCCAACCGCGACGCTGACGGAAAAGAGCCTGGTGCAGCTTGGTCAGCCTGAGCGTTCGGTGATTACCACCTGCGCCTACTGCGGCGTCGGTTGTTCGTTCCGCGCCGAAATGAAAGGCGACCAGCTGGTGCGCATGGTCCCGGACAAGAACGGTGGCGCCAACCACGGCCACGCCTGCGTCAAGGGCCGCTTTGCCTGGGGCTACGCCACCCACCCGGATCGCATCACCAAGCCGATGATCCGCAAGCGCCTGGAAGACCCGTGGCAGGAAGTGAGCTGGGACGAAGCGGTCACCTACGCTGCTAGCGAGTTCCGCCGCATCCAGCTCAAGTACGGGCGCGATTCCATCGGTGGCATTACCTCCAGCCGCTGCACCAACGAAGAAGCCTATCTGGTGCAAAAACTGGTGCGCACGGCGTTCGGCAACAACAACGTCGATACCTGCGCGCGGGTGTGCCACTCGCCCACCGGCTATGGTCTCAAGCAGACCCTGGGTGAGTCGGCCGGCACGCAAAGCTTCGATTCGGTGATGCAGGCAGACGTGGTGCTGGTGATTGGCGCCAACCCCACCGACGCTCACCCGGTGTTCGGCTCGCAGCTCAAGCGCCGCCTGCGCCAGGGTGCGCGGCTGATCGTGATCGACCCACGGCGCATCGACCTGGTCGACTCGCCGCACGCCCGCGCCGAGCTGCACCTGCAACTGCGCCCGGGCACCAACGTGGCCATGCTCAACGCCCTGGCCCACGTGATCGTCACCGAGGGCCTGCTGGCCCAGCGTTTCATCGATGCCCGCTGCGAAACCGAAGACTTTGCCCGCTGGCGCGACTTCGTCAGCCAGGCAGACAACGCCCCCGAGGTGCTGGGCCCGGTGTGTGGCGTGCCCGCCGAGCAGATCCGCGCCGCGGCGCGCCTGTATGCCACCGGTGGCAACGCGGCCATCTACTACGGGCTGGGCGTGACCGAGCACAGCCAGGGCAGCACTGCGGTGATGGGCATCGCCAACCTGGCCATGGCCACCGGCAATATCGGCCGTGAAGGGGTAGGGGTGAACCCGCTGCGTGGGCAGAATAACGTGCAGGGTTCGTGCGACATGGGCTCGTTCCCCCACGAGCTGCCCGGCTATCGGCATATTTCCAACGAGGGCGTGCGCGCCGAGTTCGAGCGCGCCTGGGGCGTGACCTTGCAGCCCGACCCGGGCCTGCGCATCCCCAACATGTTCGAGGCAGCGCTGGACGGCAGCTTCAAGGCCCTTTACTGCCAGGGCGAGGATATCGCCCAGAGCGACCCCAACACTCAGCACGTCACGGCGGCCTTGCACGCCATGGAATGTGTGGTGGTGCAGGACATCTTCCTCAACGAAACGGCCAAATTCGCCCATGTGTTCCTGCCGGGCTGCTCGTTCCTGGAAAAGGACGGCACCTTCACCAATGCCGAGCGGCGCATTTCGCGGGTGCGCAAGGTCATGGAACCGCTGGCCGGCAAGGCCGACTGGGAAGCGACCGTGGCCCTGGCCAACGCCTTGGGCTACCCGATGAACTACCGTCACCCGTCCGAGATCATGGACGAGATTGCCCGCCTGACGCCGACCTTCCGCCGCGTCAGCTACGCCGAAATCGACCGCCATGGCAGCCTGCAGTGGCCGTGCAACGACGCGGCGCCGGATGGCACGCCGACCATGCATATCGACCAGTTCGTGCGTGGCAAGGGCCGCTTCATGCTCACCGGCTATGTGCCCACCGACGAAAAGGTCAACAACCGTTACCCGTTGCTGCTCACCACCGGGCGCATCCTCAGCCAGTACAACGTCGGCGCCCAGACCCGGCGTACCGGCAACGTTGCCTGGCATGACGCCGACCGTCTGGAAATCCACCCGACCGACGCCGAAAGCCGCGGCATCCAGGACGGTGACTGGGTGGGCATCGGCAGCCGCGCGGGGCAGACCGTGCTGCGCGCCAAGGTCAGTGCGCGGGTAGCGCCGGGGGTGGTGTACACCACGTTCCACTTCCCCGAGTCGGGGGCCAACGTGATCACAACGGACAACTCCGACTGGGCCACCAACTGCCCCGAATACAAGGTGACGGCAGTGGAAGTGGTGAAAGTGTTCCAGCCATCGGAGTGGCAAAAGCGCTATCAGGACTTCAGTGACGAACAGCGGCGCTTGCTGAAGGAACGCCGTACAGCGGAGAAAGCCGAGGTGCGCCGATGAGCAGCGATAACCTGGTCAAGATGGCCAACCAGATTGCCCATTACTTCGACAGCGAGCCAAACCGGGCGCTGGCGGTGCAAGGGGTGCGCCAGCATTTGCAAAGCTTCTGGACGCCGGCCATGCGCCGGCAGCTGGCAGAATGGATCGAGGCCAATGCAGGAGAGGGGCTGGACCCGAAGGTGCTGGAGGCGATGCCGTAACGGGTCGGCGCGGTCCTACAGGGACCGCGCCAATTGTGGAAATTGCGTCAGCCGCGGGCTAGTTCGGCCTGGTGGGCGATGGCTTCTTCGCTCTTGAGCACCAGCACATCCCCCTCAAGCGCATCCAGTACCACCTCCGAAGTATTGCCAATCAACGCCCCGGAAATCCCCGTGCGGCACACCGTACCAATCACCGTCACCACCGCGTTCAGCAGTTTCTCGGTATGCGGAATCAGTACATCTGCCGGCCCTTCAGCCACATGCAGGCACTCCTCGCTGATGCCGTACTCTGCCTGGAACGCCTTGCACGCATCGCGGTAGCGCTGCTCGATGGTCTCGCTCAACTGGTACGTCGGGTCCGAGGCCGACAGCATTGGCGACGGGTGCGCGCTGATGACATGCAGTTCGCCCTTGGCCAGCCCGGCGATGGCGTAGCCATGGTCGATGATGCTCGCATGCAGGCGGCGGTGGTCGTCGTCCTGGTTGCCCACGTCTACCGCAGCCAGAATCTTGCCACCGGTCCACGGCCGTTCGCTCTTGACCATCAGCACGGCACACGGGCACTGGCGCAGCAGCTTCCAGTCACTGGGGGTGAGCAAGGCTTTTTTCAGCGGGTTGTCCGGGCGGTGTTCCTTGATCACCAGCTCGCAGCCCTCGGCCTGCTGCACATAGATGATGGTGTCGTGCAGGTTGTCGCGCCAGGCCTCCTCGTGGGTGACGTTGTCGTACCCGTCATCGTGCAACTGGCTACTCAGCAGGCTAAGCAGTGCAGTGTGGTCATGCTTTTTGTCACACATCAGCAGGTGCAGGCGTGCGCCAGTGACGCCGGCAATCAGCTTGGCCCGGGTCAGCGCCCGGCTGTGGGCGTGCTCGGGGTCGAGGACGACGAGGATGCTGCGGACGGCTTGCATGGGCGTTAGCTCCCTTCAAAGGTGGCGACCAATGCCTGACTATAGACGGCGCGCCCCCCGCTGGCGCTTGATGTACATCAACAAGCATAGTCACTGGCGCCGCCCGCCGCCGCCGGTATAATCGCCGGCCCTGCCTGTTCTGTGTGGTTGCATGCTTATGTCCCTGATCCCCGAAATCGATGCCTTTCTTGGCTGCCCGACGCCAGACGCCTGGATCGAAGCGGCGCTGGCCGACCAGGAAACCCTGCTGATCGACCACAAGAACTGCGAATTCAAGGCCGCGAGCACTGCCTTGAGCCTGATGGCCAAGTACAACACCCACCTCGACCTGATCAACATGATGTCGCGCCTTGCCCGCGAGGAGCTGGTGCACCACGAACAGGTGCTGCGCCTGATGAAGCGCCGTGGGGTGCCACTGCGGCCGGTGTCGGCGGGCCGCTATGCCTCGGGGCTGCGCCGCCTGGTGCGCGCCCACGAGCCGGTCAAGCTGGTGGACACGCTGGTGGTAGGGGCGTTCATCGAGGCACGCAGTTGCGAGCGCTTTGCTGCGCTGGTGCCGCACCTGGACGAAGAATTGGGCCGCTTCTACCACGGCCTGCTGAAAAGCGAAGCCCGCCATTACCAGGGCTACCTGAAACTGGCGCACAACTACGGTGATGAGGCGGACATCGCCCGCCGGATTGAACTGGTGCGCGCTGCAGAAATGGAGCTGATCCAGTCTCCGGACCAGGAACTGCGCTTCCACAGCGGTATCCCGCAAGCGCTGGCCGCCTGATTCGCACCAGGCGGCCCAGGCTTCAGTTGCGCCGCCCCAGCAGCAGGCCCACCACCAGCCCCAGGCCGGCGGAAATGGCGACGGTCTGCCAAGGGTGGCCGCCGATGTAGTCCTGGGTGGCGTGCACCACCGGTTGCGCTTTGTCGCGCATAGTGCCAGCGGCCTGGCGCGCCTGTTTCAGTTTCAGGCTGACCTGCGCTCGCAGGGTTTCTGCTTCTTCGCCGACCAGGGCGGCGCTGTCGTTCAGCAGCTTTTCCGATTCTTCGATCAGCGATTGCAGTTCGCTGAATACCTGGTCCTTGATCTGGTCGCTGTCCGCCAGTGTGGCGTTTTTACGGGCCATGAACTCGTCCTCGTTGATGGGGTGGTGTGAACAATGGATGCCGCTGCGTCGGGAAAGTTGCGGTGGCTTTCCGATGTTGGGTTGCCTGGGTGTAAGATAGCGGCCATTTTCAAACCTGCAGGTACCTTCATGAGTTTCAATCTGGCCAACATGAGCTTCGAGGAACGGGCGCAGATCGAGGCAGAGAAGGCGCGGCTGTTCGAGATGTGGCAGAGCAGCCTGGGCAAGGCCAAGGGCGATGCGGCCCGGCTGATCGCCGAAAAGCCCCGGCGCAAGGGTAAATGGGCCGAGTGGGTGCGCGCCGAACTGGAGGGCATGTCGCCGCCCGAATACGCCAGCATGGTGCGCAGCGAAGTCAACAAGCTGATGGCCGCCGCCAGCGCCAGCCGCTGAATACCCCTGGCGGGCGCTTACCAGGTCGCGCCTTTCGGCAGGTCCAGCTTGCCCTCGTCAGTAAAGCGCACGGTCCCCAGCAACCCGCCCGCCAGCTTGCCGCGCAGCTTGTAGGGCAAACCCTTCAGTGAGTCCACCGTGCCCAGCCCATAGGCCTGGCGCAGGAAGGAAAACGCCGTGATGCTCACCGGCACCACGATCACCGCTTCGTCATAGCGGCCAATATGCCCCTGCTGGTCGCTGACCCCGGCGGCCAGCGGCTGGCCGTTCACTTCCAGGTTCAGGGCAATGCCGTTGTAGTCGATCGGCGACTCGTTAGGGTTTTGCACGCGCATTTTCACCGCCATGCGCAGTTCCAGTTCTTGGCCGGGCAGCGGCTCGATGCCGATCACGCTGATGTTGACCGGGTCGCGTGGCTGGAACAGTGCGCAGGCACCCAGGCCATAGGCCATCAGCAGGACGAGAAGCAGGCGGCTACAGCGGTGCAGGCGGGCAGTCATTGCGGGCGACCTTGCAAGAGTGAGCGAACCGCCAGTGTGGCAAATGCGCGTCGGCGTTGAAAGTCTCCTTGCAGATGAAAGATACTGTTTCTCATTAACGCCCGATAACTCATCCTGCTGGCAGTGCCCAAACCCATGCTGACGTCACCCGTGTCGGGCCTGCTGGCGACTTTCCAGGAGCACTACGACGACCTGCTGCAGTTCCTGACGCGGCGCATGAGCGACCGCCAGCGCGCAGCCGACGTGGCGCAGGAAACCTATCTGAAGCTGGTGAAAGTCGATGAACAGGCGGTGCCGGTGCTGCACGCCCGTAGCTTCATCTTCCGCGTGGCCGGTAACCTGGCAATTGATGCCTTGCGCCGTGAGCAGCGCCTGGCTGCCAGCCATGACGACTGTGACGCAGCGGGTGAGCTGGCCTGCCCGGCGCCAGCGCCCGAGGCGATGTTGCTGGCCCGTGAGCGCCTGCAAATCCTTGACGATGCGCTGCTGAAACTGCCCGACAATGCCCGCCAGGCGTTGTTGCTGAACCGCGTCGAAGGCCTGACCCAGGCGCAGATTGCACAGCGGCTGGGGGTTTCCGAGAGCATGGTGGCCAAATATATCGGCCAGGCCCTGCGTCATTGTCGCGACTGGCTCAAGCAGGCCGGTGTGGCTGCCTCCGTGGTGTTGCTGGTTGCCGCTGTGGCGGGTTGGCAGCAGGCACCGGTGTTGTTGGCGGACTACCACACCGCTGTGGGTGAGCGGCAGGTGATTACCCTGGCGGACGGCACGCGGGTGACGCTGAACAGCGCCAGTGCGCTGAGTGTGGTGTTCAGTGAGCACGAACGCCGTGTGGTGCTGGCTGCCGGTGAGGCCTTGTTCGAGGCCACGGATGATCCGCGGCCGTTTGTGGTCGATACGGCAGGCGAGCGGGTGCAGGGTGGTGCCGCCACCTTCAGCGTGCGTCGCGATGGCCGCGTGGTGTTGGCACGCGGTGAAGCCAAGGTCGGCGAACATGAACTGGCGGTGGCGGCTGATGCCGGTGCGCAGATGGCCTGGCAGCGCGGCAAGCTGATCTTCAACGGCAAACCGCTGGGGCAGGTGTTGACGGAGCTTGAGCGTTACCGGCATGGGCGCATCGTGCTGTCTGATAGCAAGCTGGCGGCGATGGAGGTGAGCGGGGTGTTTGACCTTGACGAGCCTGAAGCACTGCTGCGCACGCTTGAGCAGCGGTATGGGCTGAAGGTTACCTACCTGCCGTGGTTGGCTGTGGTTCATTGATCAGCCTGTGCCGGCCTCTTCGCAGCACAAGGCTGCTCCTACAGGCATGTGCGGTTCCTGTAGGAGCAGCCTTGTGCTGCGAAGAGGCCGGCACAGAAATAAAAATATTTTCCATTTGGCACTGCAAGTTCCTGCAAGCCAGATCGTCGTAGTGGGACTGATCAGCAACCCATTCTCATTTACGACTTGTCAGGAAGCTCATTCGTGCCTCTGATGCTCAAGCCCTTGCACCGCAGTCGCGGTCCTCTTCACCATGCCCTGATGTCCTGCAGCGCCCTGGCCATGCTGGTCGGCCCGCTGCATGCGTCGGCCGCGACCACCGCCGAACAAACCCAGATGCAGGCTCGCCAGGTTCAGCTCGACCTGCCAGCGCAGCCGCTGGACCAGGCCCTGACCACCTTTGCCGACCAGGCCGGGCTGCACTTGCTGTACACCACGGGAGATGCAGCAGGCGTTGCCAGCCCGGCCATGCACGGCAGCTACAGCGTCGAGCAGGCCCTGCAGCAGTTGCTGGCCGGCAGCGGCATGAGCTGGCACTTCAGTGACGCGGGCACCGTGACCCTGCGCAAGGCCCAGGCAGCGCCACAGGCGGTCAACCTCAAGCCGATCGAAGTCAGCGTGGCCTCGCGCACCAGCACCGCAATCAGCGAAATCCCCGGCACTGTGTGGGTAGTCGACCAGCAGCAGCTGCGCGAGCAGATCGACAGCGGCGTCAGCCTGAAAGAAGCCATCGGCAAGCTGGTACCTGGCCTCGACCTGGCGCCGGAAGGGCGTACCAACTATGGCCAGAACATGCGCGGGCGCAACGTGCTGGTGATGATCGACGGGGTCAGCCAGAACAGCTCGCGCGGCCTGTCGCGTCAGTTCGACAGCATTTCGCCGTTCAACGTCGAGCGTGTCGAAGTGCTGTCTGGCGCCAGCGCCATCTACGGCGGTGGTGCCACTGGCGGCATCATCAACATCGTCACCAAGAAGGGCGAACCCGGCCCGGCGCGCTTCGAGACCCAGCTTGGCGCCAGCAGCGGGTTCAACAACAGCGATGACCTGGCCACCCGCTTCGCCCAGTCGATCAGTGGCGGCAACGAGCGGGTCAATGCCCGGCTGGGTATTTCCGGCGAGCAGAACGAAGCCTTCTACGACGGTGCCGGCGACCAGATCTTCATCGACAACACCCAGACCGACCTGCAATACAATCGCACCATCGACGTGCTCGGCACCCTGGGCTTGCAGTTGAACGACCAGCAGAGCCTCGACCTGCTGGCCCAGTACTACGACTCGGGCAACCACGGCAGCACGGGGATTTACTTTCCCAACCTCAACTACAACGCGCCATCCGACCTGGAAGACGCCGAGCTGCGCAGCGGCTATTCGTCCGACCTGGAGCCGCGTACCCGGCGTTTGTTGCTGAACGCTAATTACCACCACAGCGATGTGCTGGGCCAGGATTTCTACCTGCAGGCCTCGTACCGCAAGGAAGACGACAACTTCTACCCGTTCCCGTACTACAACCGCGCCACGCCCACCGGCTCGCGCGGGGTGTACTTTGCTGCCTCGCAGCAGAACTTCGAGGTCACCAGCCTCAAGGGCTTGTTCGCCAAACAGTGGGATACGTTGAAGCTGACCTATGGCCTCGACCTGGATCGCGAGCGCTTCAATGCCGAGCAGACCACCTTCAACGCCCTGACCTCGTCCGAATCGGGCGGCCTGGAGATGGAAAAGGACAGCAAGGCCGCGCGCTATCCCAGCTACCGGGTCGATGGTGTGTCGGTGTACGCCCAGCTGGACTGGCATGCCACCGACAACCTGACGCTCTCCGGCGGTGCCCGTCGCCAGCAGATGGACGTCGACGTCAGCGACTTCAAGGGCGTGCCGGGCGGCAGCAACGATTACCAGGTCAACCTGTTCAACATAGGCGCCATCTACGACTTCAAGAACGGCCACCAGGTATGGAGCAACTATGGCGAAGGTTTCGACCTGCCAGACCCTGCCAAGTATTACGGCAAGCCGGGCCTGAGCGTGGCCGACAACCCGCTGGCCGGCATCAAGAGCCGCCAGGTGGAACTGGGCTGGCGCTATGCCGACCTGGACTGGGATGCCCAGGCGGCGCTGTACTACATCTGGTCGGACAAGATCATCAACGTCGATTCGCAAACGCTGACGATCAACGTGGAAGAGCAGAAGAGCCGCGACTTCGGCTTTGAAGGTGCGCTAACCCGGCACTTCCAGACGGGCTGGGAAGCGGGCGGTACCCTGCACCTGACCCGCTCCGAGGAAGAGGCTGTCGACGGCGGGTGGAACAAGCGTGATGCCCGCTATGCATCCTTGTCCAAGGCCACTGCGTTTGTTGGCTGGAAGGGCGATGGCCGCAGTGCGCGGCTGCAAGCCAACCATGCGTTCAGCCTGAAGGACGATGCCGACCACGAGATCGACGGTTACACCACCTTCGATTTGCTGGGCAGCCAGGACACCGGCTTCGGCACCTTCAGTGCCGGCATCCAGAACCTGCTGGACAAGCAGTACAGCACGGTCTGGGGCCAACGCGCGACGCTGTTCTATTCGCCGACCTACGGCCCGGCGTACCTGTATGACTACCAAGGGCGCGGGCGCACCTACACCCTGACCTGGAGCATGGCTTACTAACCCTTCTCCAAGGCGTGCCCGGCCCTTGTAGGAGCGCATCAGGCAAACGCCGCGAGTAAATCCTCGGCAATCGCCTGCTGCGCTTCACCCGTCACCTGTGCCCGATGCCTGGCCAGGGTAAACGGCACCACAAAATCCAGCCCTGGGTTTAACGCCCACAACAACCCCTCCGCCTCCCAGGCGTGCGCGCAGTGGCAGGGCAGGTAACCAATATGCCGCCCCGACAGAATGAACGTCAGCACGCTCTCGATCTGCTCCGCCACAGCCATGCTGTGCCGGCTCTGGAACGGCTCACCGCCTTTGAGAAACCGGTATGGATGGCGCACCTGGTCCATCTCCAGCAACCGCTCAAGCTCAACACCCGATTCGCCGAACAGCACATGCCCCTTGCCGCAATACAGCCGTTGCGGTTCCTCGAACAATGGCTGGTAATCAAAGGCCGCCTGGTTGCCGGAGAAGTAGCTGATGGCGTAATCCAGCCGCTGCTCCAGCAACAACCGCTCCAGCTCCGCCGGTGGTGCACTGATCAGCTCCAGCTGCACTGATTCCTCTCGTGTGCGGAACGCGGCAATGGCCGCCGCCAGTTTCAGGCTCACTGCCTTGTCCTGGTTTTCCGCCATGCCGATGCGCACGGTCCCTAGCAACCGCCCGGCAACGCCGGTGGCCTGCTGGCGAAACTGCTCGATGTTCAGCAGCAGCCCGCGCGCTGCATCCAACAGCAACGCGCCTTTCTCCGTCAGGTGAAAGTCACCTTTGCCTCGGCTGCACAGGCGGTAGCCAAGGCGTGTTTCCAGCTGCGCCATGCGCTGGCTGATGGTGGGCTGGCTCAGGCCCAGCACGCCTTGCGCGGCGCTGAAGCCCCCGGCCTCGACTACAGTGACGAACAGCCGCAGCAGGTGCAGGTCGGGATCGTGCACTTGTCCGAGCATTACATTGCTCCTGATGAATGTCAGCTTTGCAAACTTGCCATTTCTGCAATGTAACCCGGCTGGCATGCTCGCGGCATCCACCCATTTGCCGAGGTGTCCGTCATGCGTCGATCGTTGTGCCTGTTGTCCCTGGTTCTGGCCCTGCCGCTGCAGGCCGAAGAAAAGGTCGTCAACCTCTACAGCTGGGCCGACTACGTCGCCCCGCAAACCCTTCAGCGTTTCGAACAGGAAACCGGCTACAAGGTGCGGTATGACACCTTCGACACCACCGAAGTGCTGGAGACCAAGTTACTCACCGGTGGCAGTGGTTACGATGTGGTGGTGCCATCGTCGACCGTGCTGGCCCGGGCGCTGAAGGCCAATGCCCTGCAAGCGCTCGACCCCCAGGCCATGCCCGGCTACAGCAACCTCGACAAGGACCTGCTGGCCAAGCTCGCCGAGGCCGACCCCGGCAACCGCCATGCCGTGCCGTACACCTGGGGTACGCTGGGCCTTGGGGTGAATGTGGAGGCGGTGCGCCAGCGCCTGGGCGACGTGCCGCTGGACAGCCTCGACCTGCTGTTCAAGCCCGAATACGCCAGCCGGTTGAAGGACTGTGGCATCGCCATGCCCGATTCGCCGCAGGAAGTGATTGGCGTGGCCCTGAACTACCTCGGCAAGGACCCTTACAGCCAGGACAAGGATGACCTGGCCGCCGCGCAGCAGCTGCTGAGCCAGCTGCAACCCTCGATCAGCTACGTCGCCAATGGCCGGCAGATCAGCGACCTGGCCAACGGTAGCGTGTGCCTGGCGCTGACCTACAATGGCGATGCCGCGATGGCGGCCGACCAGGCCCGCCGCGCCGGCAAGCCGTTCGAGCTGATCTACCGCATCCCGCGTGAAGGCACGCTGGTGTGGCAGGACAACCTGGTCATCCCCAAGGACGCGCCGCACCCCGAGGCCGCGCGGGCGTTCATCGCATTCATGCTCAAGCCCGAGTCGGTGGCTGCGCTGACCAACACACTGTTCTTTGCCAACGCCAACCAGGCTGCCACGCCGTTGGTGGACGAGGCGGTGCGCAATGACCCGGACATCTACCCGCCTGCCGAAGTGCGCCAGCGCCTGTTCGCCGACCGCAGCATGGCCCTGGCCGACCTGCGCCAGCGCAACCGCCTATGGACGGCCTTTCGCAGCCGCCAGTGACTGATAACAACCAAGGAGCCCGACCGTGGAGCAAGCCGCAAGCAACGACCAGGCGATGACTCGCGACAGCCTGTATGGCACTGCCGCTGAAAGTACCTACGCCGGCATTACCAGTTTCTCCCGCCGCCGCTACAGCCGCGATTTGCGTGGTGTGGATGTGGTGGTCAGCGGAGTGCCGTTCGACACTGCCACCAGCAACCGCCCAGGTGCGCGTTTCGGCCCGCGGGCGATCCGCGCCGCCTCGGTGCAGCAGGCCTGGGCCCGGCACTGGCCGTGGGCGTTCGACCCGTTCGACCACTTGGCAGTGATCGACTATGGCGACTGCGCCTTCGACAGTGGCACACCGCAGTCGGTGCCGGACAGCATCGAGGCCCATGCCACCCATATTCTGGAAGCGGGCTGCGCCATGCTTACCCTCGGTGGCGACCACTTCATCAGCTACCCGCTGCTCAAGGCCCACGCCCGCCGCCATGGCCCGCTGGCGCTGATCCACTTCGATGCCCACAGCGACACCTGGCCGGACGAGGAGGGCAAGCGTATCGACCATGGCACCATGTTCTGGCATGCCGCCCGTGAGGGCCTGGTTGATCCTGCCTGTTCGGTGCAGATCGGCCTGCGCACCACCAATGACGACAGCCAGGGCTTTGCCATCCTCGACGCCCGCCAGGTGCACCGTCAGGGCACCGAGGCGGTGATTGCGGCAATTCGCCAGCGTGTAGGTGAGCGGCCGGTGTACCTGACCTTCGACATCGACTGCCTCGACCCGGCCTATGCGCCTGGCACAGGTACGCCGGTGTGTGGTGGGTTGAGCACGGTGCAGGCGCTGGAGATTCTGGGCGGGCTGCGGGGGATTAACCTGGTGGGCATGGACCTGGTGGAGGTGGCGCCGGCTTATGACCATGCTGATATCACTGCGCTGGCGGGGGCGACCCTGGCGATGGAAATGCTGTGCCTGTATGCGGCGCGGCACAGGGTAGACAAGAGCCAGTGATCCGGGGCCGCTTTGCGGCCCATTCGCAGCACAAGGCTGCTCCTGCAGGGCCTTGCGTCGCAATGGTCTGCAAAGCAGCCCCACGAGCACATACTGAAACATCAGGAATCATCTCCGCCCAAATTCACACTTTTGTCTCGAACCCCTCGCGCCTTAGGCTATCAAACCCACCAGGCGCGGCATTTTCGTACAGGAGTTGAAGCATGAACCCGACATTGCCCATCCTGGCCCTGGGCCTGGCCTTGTGCCTGCCTGCGCACGCTGCCCCGCAACAGCCTTTGCAGCTTGCCGCTGGCAACAACAACCCCTACAACAGCCCGATCCAGCGCGCCAACCCCAACAGCCGCCAGGGCAGTATGCCGGCCACGCCCCCAGTGCGCGGCCCGTCCACCGACCCGTACCAGCGCACGCCCAGCCTGGACAACCGCGGCATCGGCAACGGCGACAACCTGCGTCGGCAGCAACAAACCCCAAACCTGGAACCGAGCCGGCCGCCCCGCGACAGCACGCGGGCGCCGTGAGCCCATACGGAAGGAATCCTGCATGCCCAGAGCAACCTGGCTAGCTACCCTGACTGCCGCCGCACTCATGCCCCTGCTGGCACAGGCGGCGGCAGAGCAACAGTTTCGCAGCGAAGAAGGCACGTTGACCGTCAGCACCCTGGCCGACGGCCTGCGCAATCCTTGGGCGCTGGCATTTCTGCCGGGCGGCAAGGACATGTTGGTAACCGAGCGCGCCGGCAACCTGCGGGTGGTCAACGCTGAAGGCAAAGTCGGCCCGCCGATCAGCGGCGTGCCCAAGGTCTGGGGCGAGGGCCAGGGTGGCTTGCTGGACGTGGTGCTGTCACCGCAGTTCGACAAGGACCGTACCGTGTACCTGTCCTACGCCGAGGAGGGCAGTGACGGCAAGGCCGGTACCGCCGTCGGTCGTGGCCAGCTGTCCGAAGACCGCGCGCGGCTGGATAACTTCAGCGTGATCTTCCGCCAGCAGCCCAAGCTGTCGGTGGGCAACCACTTCGGCTCGCGCCTGGTGTTCGACCGCGACGGCTATCTGTTCATCGCGTTGGGCGAGAACAACCAGCGCCCCACTGCCCAGGACCTGGACAAGCTGCAAGGCAAGATCGTGCGCATCTTGCCGGATGGCGAAGTGCCCAAGGACAACCCCTTCGTCGGCAAGGACAACGTGCGGCCGGAGATCTGGTCGTTCGGCCACCGCAACCAGCAGGGCGCCGCGCTCAACCCCTGGACCGGCAAGCTGTGGACCCACGAGCACGGCCCGCGCGGTGGCGACGAAATCAACATCCCCGAGCCCGGCAAGAACTATGGCTGGCCGATTGCGACCCATGGCATCAACTACTCGCTGCTGCCGATTCCCGAGGCCAAGGGCAAGCATGTGGACGGCATGGTCGACCCACACCATGTGTGGGAGAAGTCACCGGGTATCAGCGGCATGGCGTTCTACGACAGCCCGACATTCAAGGCTTGGGACCACAACCTGTTCATTGGTGCACTGGCGACACAGGAGCTGATCCGTTTGCAGTTGAAGGGCGACAAGGTGGTGCATGAGGAGCGTTTGCTCGGTGACTTGAAGGCGCGTATCCGCGATGTGCGGGTTGGGCCGGATGGCTACATCTATGTGCTGACCGATGACAAGGACGGCGCATTGCTGAAGGTAGGCCTGGCCGACTGACGCGGTCCCTGTAGGAGCGGCCTTGTGCCGCGATGGGCCGCAGAGCGGCCCCAACAATCTATGCTGCAATGCCGAAGTCCTGGGGCCGCTGCGCGGCCCATCGCGGCACAAGGCCGCTCCTACAGGGACCTGTGTAGAATGCGGCCATGGCCATCACTCCCCAATCCCTTTACCAGCAAGCCCTGAGCACTCAGGGCTACGCTGACGACCCTGCCCAGGCCCGCGCCGTCAATGCCTTGCAGGCCTGCTTCCTGGCTGTCGAGCAGGGCCGCCCCACCCAGGGCATCTACCTCTGGGGCCCGGTCGGCCGGGGCAAGACTTGGCTGATGGACCAGTTCCACCGCTGCTTGTGCGTATCCAGCCGGCGCCAGCACTTTCATCACTTCATGGCCTGGGTCCACCAGCGCCTGTTCCAGCTCAATGGCACCGCCGACCCGCTGCTGGCGTTGGCCCGGGAGCTGGCCGGGCAGATCCGCGTGTTGTGCTTCGACGAACTGTTCGTCAACGACATTGGCGACGCGATCATCCTCGGCCGCTTGTTCCAGGTACTGTTCGACCAGGGCGTGGTGATCGTCGCCACCTCCAACCAGCCACCCGACCATCTCTACCGCGACGGTTTCAACCGCGAGCGGTTCCTGCCGGCCATCGCCGCCATTGAGCGGCACATGCAGGTACTGCCGGTGACGGGCGAGCAGGACCACCGCCTGCACCCCGGTGCAGAACGGCAGCGCTACTGGGTTGCAGCGACAGGGCAGGCCAGCCCGCTGGGCGAGGTGTTCTGCCAGCTCAGCCCGGATCACACGGGTACTGATCAGCCCTTGGTTATCGGCTCCAGGCAGGTACAGGTCGTGCGGCGCAGCGAGCAGGCTATCTGGTGCCGCTTCACCGACCTGTGCGAACAACCGCTGGCGGCCATGGAATTCATGGCACTTTGCGACCGTTTTCCGGCCATCCTGGTGTCGGGTATTCCGGCGCTGGGCGGTAAGCAGCAGGCCGGTCGCATTGCGCGTGGCACTGAAGATGGTGCGGCGCGGGTGGTGGCAGGCGACCGTGAGCTGCCGGCGCTGTCGCCCAAGGACGATGCGGTACGCCGCTTCATCGCCCTGGTCGATGAGTGCTACGACCGCCGTGTGGCACTGTACCTCGAGGCCGAGGTGCGGCTGGAAGAGCTGTATACGCAGGGGTATCTGGCATTCCCGTACCAGCGGACCTTGAGCCGGTTGCGGGAGATGCAACTGCAACGGTTTGGCTGAACGGTGCAGGGGGCCGCTGTGCGGCCCATCGCGACGCAAGGCCGCTCCCACAGATACCGTGCTGGTCTCGAGCCGCCGTTTTACTTGGCCAGCCACTCGACCAGCGTGCGGTTGAACCGCACGGGTTCTTCGATCTGCGGCGCATGCCCCATGCCTTCGAAGGTGATCAGTTCACCTTTGGGGATCAGCTTGGCCACCTGCGGGCCAAGCACTTCATACTTGCCCAGCTTCGCCTTTACCTCCGGCGGTGCGATATCGCTGCCAATGGCCGTGGTGTCCTTGTCGCCGATCAGCAGCAAGGTCGGCATTTGCAGGTCCTTGAACTCGTGGTACACCGGTTGGGTGAAAATCATGTCGTAGATCAGCGCCGAGTTCCACGCCACCGCTTCATGCCCCGGCCCCTTGTTCAGGCCCGCCAGCATCTGTACCCAGCGCTCGTACTCCGGCTTCCAGCGCCCGGCGTAGTAGGTCTTGCGCTCATACTCGCGCACGCCCTCGGCATCCAGCTTGAGCTCGCGCGCATACCACTGGTCCACCGTACGGTAGGGCACGCCCAGCGCTTTCCAGTCCTCCAGGCCAATCGGGTTGACCATGGCCAGGCGTTCCACCTGCTGCGGGTACATCAGCGCATAGCGGGTGGCGAGCATGCCGCCCGTGGAATGCCCGAGCACGATGGTTTGCCTGATACCCAGCTGTTCGAGCAAGGCATGGGTGTTGTCGGCCAACTGCTGGAAGCTGTACTGGTAATGCGCGGGCTTGCTGGAAGTGCAGAAGCCGACCTGGTCGGGGGCGATGACCCGGTAACCGGCCTTGCTCAGGGCGTCGATGGTGGTTTCCCAGGTGGCGGCGCAGAAGTTCTTGCCGTGCATCAGCACCACGCTGTGGCCGTTGGCTTGGCCTTGTGCGGGGACGTCCATGTAGCCCATCTGCAGGGACTGGCCCTGGGACTTGAAGTCAAAGTGCTTGAGCGGGTGGGGATAGCTGAAGCCTTCGAGCTGGGGGCCGTAGGTAGGCGTTTCGGCGGCGATGGCCGGGCTGCCGGCAAGGCAGGCCAGGGCCAGGGCGGTTGCGCGCAGCATGGGGGCACTCCGTGTAGGGCCATATAGGAGAAGGCGACTTTAGCAGCCAGGCGCGCGCCGGGAACGTGAAAGGTGTTACCAGGCGTGAAACCAGCCCAGGGTAATCATCGCCAGCACCGCATAACGGCCAGCCTTGGCCAGGGTCACCAGCAGCAGGAAGCGCCAGAACGGCTCCCGCATGATCCCGGCGATCAATGTCAGCGGGTCGCCGATCACCGGCATCCAGCTGAGCAGCAACGACCATTGCCCCCAGCGCTGGTAACGCTGCTGCGCGCGCTGCAGTTGGGCAGCGGTGAACGGGAACCAGCGTTTGTCGCGCAGGTGCTCGACGGCGCGGCCCAGCAGCCAATTGACGACCGAACCCAGCACATTGCCCAGAGTGGCCACCAGCAGCAGGGTTGCCCAGGCCTCGGGCTGGCGCAGCAACAGGCCGACCAGCACGGCCTCCGATTGCAGCGGCAGCAGGGTGGCGGCGCCGAAGGCGCTGAGAAACAGCGCCCACAAGCTGAGCATCAGTAGTCGGCTACAACGGTGTCCTGGCCATCCAGGGTGACGCCGATGACCTGGTAGGCATCCTTGTGGTCACCCATTTCCATGCCGGGCGAGCCCATGGGCATGCCCGGTACGGCCAGGCCCTTGAGGTCGCTACGCTTTGCCAGCAGGCGCACCTGCTCGGCCGGCACATGGCCTTCGACGAACTTGCCGTCGATCACCCCGGTGTGGCACGACGCCAGGCGCGGCGCCACGCCCAGGCGCTGCTTGACCGCGCTCATGTTCGGCTCGACGTGGTCGTTGACGGTGAAACCATTGTCACGCAGGTGGCTGATCCAGGCCTTGCAGCAGCCGCAGTTGGGGTCGCGGTAGACGTCGATGGTCTCGGCGGCCTGGGCCAGGCCGGTGATGGCCAGCAGGCCCAGGGCCAGCAGGTGTTTGCGCAGCATGGTGAGGCACTCCTTTAGAAACGCAGGCGGATACCGGCAACCAGGCGGGTCTGGCCCAGGTCTTCGCCGTCTTCGCGGGCCTGGTCGGCACGCGTGCCGTGCAGGCGATTGAAGCTGACCCCGATGTAGGGCGCGAAACCGCGCGTGATCTCGTAGCGCAGCCGCAGGCCCACCTCGCTGTCGGCCAGCCCAGCGCCTTGCTCGCGCCTGGCGTCGTTGCGGCCGTAGAGGTTGGCTTCCAGGTTCGGTTCCAGTATCCAGCGGTTGGTCAGCAGCATAGCGTAAGCGGCTTCCAGGCGCAGCGCGGTCTGTTGCCGCTCGCCGGCGTAGGCGGTGGCTTGCAGCTCCAGGCCATACAGCGGCGTGCCTTGAATGCCGAAGCCGGCCCAGGTCTGGCCGCTGGCGGGCTTGAAGTCCTGGCGCACGCCGGCCACCAGCTCCCACCACGGGCTCACGGCATGGCCCCACAGCGCCTGCACTTCGGCCTTGTGCGTCTTGCCTTGCTCGCGTTCGCCTTCCGTGCGCAGCCACAGGCGGTCGATATCGCCGCCGACCCAGGCCGTGGCGTTCCAGTTCAGCGCACTGTTGCCCTCGAAGTTCTGGTATTCGAGCTTGTCGACGATCACGGCCCAGTTCAGCGCCCGGTCGTGTACCTCGTGCCCAGGCAGTGGCGGGAAGGCGGCGCGGCGGTCGGCGTCGGTGATTGCAGGCAGGGGCGTGCGCGGCGGGCTGGGCGTAGCCGGGCCATGGCTCATGCTTTCATGGTTCATCTGGCCATGGTTCATGTGCGCCATGCCAGCGGGCAGCGCACGTTCGCTGGCGAACAGGGTCAGCAGGGCCACGCCGGCCACGACACTGCGGTTGCGTGTGTCATTCATCGACGCGTACCTCGCGGAACATGCCGGTCTCCATGTGGTAGAGCAGGTGGCAATGGTAGGCCCAGCGGCCAAGGGCGTCGGCAGTCACCCGGTAGGAACGTCGGCTGCCGGGCGGGATGTCGACGGTGTGCTTGCGCACCAGAAACTGGCCGTGTTCGTCTTCCAGGTCGCTCCACATGCCGTGCAGGTGGATAGGGTGGGTCATCATGGTGTCGTTGACCAGGGTGATGCGCACCCGCTCGCCGTAGGCCAGGCGCAACGGCTCGGCATCGCTGAACTTGATGCCGTCGAACGACCAGGCGAAACGCTCCATGTGGCCGGTCAGGTGCAGCTCGATGGCGCGGGATGGCGTGCGGCCGTCCGGGTCGGGGTAGGGGCTGCGCAGGTCGGCGTAGGTCAGCACGCGGCGGCCATTGTTGCGCAGGCCTATGCCAGGGTCGGCCAGGTTGGCGCGCGGGGCCATGGTCTGCATGTCCACCAACGGGTTGCCGGTTTCACTGGCCGGGTGTTGTTGCATCGCTGACATGGCCGTGTGGTCCATGCCGGCCATGTTGTTGTGATCCATGCCCGCCATGGCGCCCATGCGGCCGTGGCCCATGTCGTCCATGCTCAGCACCGGGCGCGGGTCGGGGGCAGGCACCGGGGCCTGCAGCCCGGTGGCGCGGGCCAGGGTGCCGCGGGCGAAGCCGGTACGGTCCATGCTCTGGGCGAACAGGGTGTAGGCAGGTTGGTCGCCCACGGTCACCAGCACGTCATAGGTTTCGGCCACGGCAATGCGCAGCTCATCCACGCTCACCGGCGTCACCGGCAAGCCGTCGGCGGCGATCACCGTCAGCTTCAGCCCGGGGATACGGAAATCGAAATAGGTCATGGCCGAGGCGTTGATCAGCCGCAGGCGCACGGTTTCGCCCGGTTGGCACAGGCAGGTGAAGTTGCCCTCCGGCGGCTGGCCATTGAGCAGGTAGGTATAGGTGGCGGCGCTGATATCGGCGAGGTCGGTAGGGCTCATGCGCATGCGCGCCCATGCCGTGCGCTCGGCGACGGTGGGGCTCCAGCCGTTGTCGGCCACGTCATCGATGAAATCGCCGACCGTGCGCTTGTGGTAGTTGTACGCGTCGGACTGTTTCTTCAGGGTGGACATCAGCTGTTCCGGCGCCTGGTCCGACCAGTCGCTGAACAGCAGCACGTGGTCGCGCTGGTAGTGGTGCGGTTCGGGTTCGCGCGGCTCGATCACGATGGCCCCGTATACTCCGGCCTGTTCCTGCAGCCCCGAATGGCTGTGGTACCAGTAAGTTCCACTTTGGCGCAAGGTGAACCGGTACAGGTAGACCCCGCCGGGTTCAATGCCGGCGAAGCTCAGGCCAGGTACGCCGTCCATGTTGGCGGGCAGGATGATGCCGTGCCAGTGGATCGAGGTGTCCTGTGCCAGCCGGTTACGCACGCGCAGGGTCACGGTGTCGCCTTCGCGCCACCGCAGCACCGGGCCGGGCAGGCTGTTGTTGATGGTCAGTGCGGTGCGCGGGCGGCCGGTGATGTTGACCGGGGTCTGGCCGATGAACAGCTCGAAGTGCTGGCCGGCGAGGTCCTGGCCTTCGGCGGCCTGGGCCAGCGGGCGCCACAGCCCCAGGCCCGCCAGTGTGGTGGCGGCGCTCAGGCCTTTGACGAAGGTACGGCGGGTGGGGGTGCGCAACATGGCGTGGCCTCATGCGGGGGAGCCACGATGTTCGCTGCAGGCGCCTGTCAGGCAGCTGAGGCGCACATTACAGCATTGTCAGCTTGCCACCTCGTCGGCGCGCAGGTCGCGCATCAGCAGGGCGTAGTCAAGTGCGACCTGCTCCGGAATGGGCAGGTACACCACATGGCCGTCGCCTGGTGCCACGTCGATGGCCTGCTGCTGGCGGTTGCACAGGCGGTGCAGGTCGAAGTGGTAATTGCCACGCGGGGTCATCAGCTCCAGGTGGTCACCTACGGCAAAGCGGTTCTTCACCTTGACCTCGGCCAGGCCTTCGACACGCACGCCGGTCAGTTCACCGACGAACTGCTGGCGCTCCGAGACCGAGTTGCCGCGTTGGTAGTTCTGGTATTCATCGTGCACGTGGCGGCGCAGGAAGCCTTCGGTGTAGCCGCGTTGCGCGAGGGATTCGAGGTTGCCCATCAAGGCGCGGTCGAACGGCCGCCCGGCCACGGCGTCGTCGATCGCCTGGCGGTACGACTGTACGGCACGGGCACAGTAGAAGTGCGACTTGGTGCGGCCTTCGATCTTCAGCGAATGCACGCCCATGCCGGCCAGGCGCTCGACGTGCTGGATGGCGCGCAGGTCCTTGGCGTTCATGATGTAGGTACCGTGTTCATCTTCGAACGCCGGCATTTCGGTGCCGGGGCGGTTGCTTTCCTGCAGCAGGAAAACCTGCTCGGTAGGGGCGCCCAGGCCAAGGGTGGGCTGCACTTCGCGCACGATGTCGCCGGTGGCGTTCTCGGTGGCCGGCGTGGCGTCGTACTTCCAGCGGCAGGCGTTGGTGCAGGTGCCCTGATTGGCGTCACGCTTGTTGAGGTAGCCCGACAGCAGGCAACGGCCGGAATAGGCCATGCACAGCGCGCCGTGGACGAACACCTCCAGCTCCATGCCCGGCACCTGCTGGCGGATTTCCTCGATCTCTTCCAGGGACAGCTCGCGTGACAGGATCACCCGGTTCAAGCCCATTTGCTGCCAGAACTGCACGCTCGCCCAGTTGACTGTGTTGGCCTGCACCGACAAGTGCACCGGCATCTGCGGGAAGTGCTGGCGCACCAGCATGATCAGGCCGGGGTCGGACATGATCAGCGCGTCCGGCGCCATGTCGATGACCGGTGCCAGGTCCTTGAGAAAGGTCTTGAGCTTGGCGTTGTGCGGGGCGATGTTGACCACTACGTAGAAGCGCTTGCCCAGGGCATGCGCCTCCTGGATACCCAGCGCCAGGTTGGCGTGGTCGAATTCGTTGTTGCGCACCCGCAAGCTGTAGCGCGGCTGGCCGGCGTAGACTGCGTCGGCGCCGTAGGCAAAGGCGTAGCGCATGGTCTTGAGGGTGCCGGCAGGAGCGAGCAGTTCGGGCTTGGCGGTAGGGTTCATGTGCGCACCGGGGCAAAAAGGCCGGGATGCTAGGGGCGATGGACAAGGCGCGTATTGATTTGCGTCAAGTGAGCGCGGCACTTTTGCCCGAGTGCCATGCACTAATCTCTCACAAGCCATGAGAGGAACTGCAATGAACGAAACCGCGCTACAGAACAAAGCCCTGGCAGTACTCCTGGCGCTGGTGACCATTGCCTTCTTCTGGATCCTGTTGCCGTACTATGGCGCAATCTTCTGGGCGGTGATCCTCGGCATCCTGTTCGCCCCGCTGCAGCGCCACCTGCTGATCCGCTTCGGGCGGCGACGCAACCTGGCTGCGGCCACGACCACGCTGGTGTGCCTGCTGGTGGCGATCCTGCCGGTGATCATCACCAGCGCGCTGTTGGTCCAGGAGGGCGCCACGCTGTACCAGCGCATCGAAAGCGGGCAACTGGACATTGCTGGTTACGTCGAGCACGGCAAGGACCTGCTCCCGGCATTCGCCCAGCATGGCCTGGACAACATGGGCATGGGCAACCTCGACGGGTTGCGTGACAAGATCACCAAGTGGGCAACCCAAGGTAGCCAGGTATTGGCCAGCCAGGCATTCAGCTTTGGCCAAGGCACGTTCGAGTTCGTGGTCAGCTTTGGCATCATGATGTACCTGCTGTTCTTCTTTCTGCGCGATGGCCCGGAAGTGGCCCGCCGGGTGAGGCAGGCCGTGCCGCTGCCCGAGCACCAGAAACGCCGTTTGCAGCTGAAGTTCAACCGTGTGGTGCGGGCCACGGTAAAAGGCAACGTATTGGTGGCCATTACCCAAGGGGCGCTGGGCGGGTTCATTTTCTGGGTGCTGGATATTCCCAGCGCACTGGTGTGGGCGGTGCTGATGGCGTTCCTGTCGCTGCTGCCGGCGGTGGGTGCGGGCATCGTCTGGGCGCCGGTGGCCGCGTATTTCCTGCTGACCGGGGCAATACTGCCGGGGATTATCCTGACCGCGTTCGGGGTGCTGGTGATTGGCCTGGTGGATAACGTGCTGCGGCCGATTCTGGTGGGCAAGGATACGCGCATGCCGGACTACCTGATTCTGGTGTCGACGCTGGGTGGGCTGGCAGTATTCGGGCTCAACGGCTTCGTGATCGGACCATTGATCGCGGCGCTGTTCGTGTCCAGCTGGGCGATCTTTGCCGCGACCAAGCCGCAGGTGCAATTGCCACAGTAGGGGTTTACCAACGCGCCAGGGTTGGGTTCAATGCCGTCACAGTCGCCGCCATGGACAACAGCCAGATCGACAAGCCCAGCTACACCTACCAGGCGGTCTACCGCTACTTGCTCGACAGGATCGAGGCAGCGCCCTGCGATGTGGAGCAGCGCTTGCCGTCGCTGCGCGAGCTGGCCCAGCGCCTGAGTGTTTCGGTATCCAGTACCAAGTACGCCTATGCGCTGCTGGAAGACGAAGGGCGGGTGTATGCGCGCCCCAAGCAGGGCTACTTCAGCCGAACCCGCGCGCCCGCCATGCGTGGCCATCACTCACCGAGCCTTCTCGACACGGTGTTCGCCAGTGCCCGTCAGCCGGGTATGCTGGCCCTGGGCAGTGATGCGCCGGCCATGTTGCTGTCGCTGCAACAGCCGCTGATGATGATCGAGCGCGAACTGGCGCGCCAATACCCGCACTCGTTGGCACCGTTGTTCCAGCCGTTCGGTGAGCCTGAGTTGCGCAGCGTGCTGGCCGACCGCTACACCCGCTCGGCGCAGAATTACTGGAGCGCCGATCAGGTGTTTATCGGCGCGGACCTGCGCAGCATCCTCGAATTGTCGTTACGCGCCCTCGACCTGGAGGGCCAGGTGGCGCTGGTGGAGTCGCCCTGCAACTGGGCGGTGCTAAGGCAGTTGCAGGGTGCACGCATGACCATCATCGAAGTGCCATTGGGTGATGACGGGCGTTTCGATCTGCAGCAGTTCCACCGACTGATGTGCGATCAGCCTGTGCGCCTGGCAGTGCTGTCGTCAGCGGCCAACGTGCCGCAAGGCGGTTTGATGCCCGCAGCGGACAAGCAGCAGATTTGTCACTGGCTGGCTGAGCACGCTGTGTGGTTGTTCGAGAACGATGGCTACGGCGAGTTGTGTTTCCACGCGTCAGCGCCGCGCTACCGGGACTTCGCCGACCCTGAACGGCTGCTGGTGTTTTCGACCTTGGACAAGCTGATCGGCGCAGAGGCGCCCTTTGGCTACCTGCTTTGCCGGCAGCATAACGAGCGGTTGCAGCAGCTGTTTCTCGAACGTGCTTTTCGCTTGTCACCGATTCGCCAAAAGGCCATCGCCAAGCTGTTCACCTCGCGCCGGGTCGAGCTGCATGTCAAGCGCTTGCGGCCCATGCTGCGCCAACGCCTGCAGCAGATGAAGGCGCTACTGGACGTCTACGGCCAGGGCTGCCTGCGCATCACCGAGCCCCAAGGCGGGGCCAGCCTGTGGTTGCAGGCGACCCGGCCAGTGGATATGGGCCGGGTCTTCGAGCGGTTGCTGGCGCAGCGCATCGTCATCGCCCCCGGGGAGCTCTTCAGCCAGTGTGGCCTATGGCGCAGCCACCTGCGGCTGTGCTGCACAGTGGACTGGAGCAAGAATATTGCCTCCGCGCTGCAATGCCTTGTCGAGGCGATTCAGGCCGAAGCTCAAACCCCGTAGCAGTGGTGCAAGCCAGGGAACGCCCCGTCGCGCACTTCGTCTGCATAGCGCGTGCAGGCCTCGCGGATCACCTGGCCGACGTCGGCATACTGCTTGACGAAGCGTGGCACGCGGTCACCCCCCAGCCCCAGCAGGTCTTCGGTGACCAGCACCTGGCCATCGCAGGCGGGTGAGGCGCCAATGCCAATGGTCGGTTTATCGCTGGCCTGGGTGATGGCGTGGGCCACGGGCTCCGCCACGCCTTCGAGCAGCAGGCTGAAAGCACCCGCGTGCAGGTTCGCCTGCGCATCGGCGCGCAGGGCTGCAGCGCTGTCAGGGTTCAGCCCCTGAGCCTTGTAGCCGCCCATGGCATTGACGAACTGCGGCATCAAGCCGATGTGCGCCATGATCGGAATACCCCGTGCGACCAGGAATTCGACGGTGCTCGCCAACGCCTGGTTGGCCTCCAGCTTGAGCGCATCGCAGCCGGTGCGGGCCAATACCTGGGCGCAGTTGCGAAAGGCTTGTTCGTGGGATTCCTGGTAGCTGCCAAACGGCATGTCGGCGACCACGCAGGCCAGACGGGTGCTGTCGACCACGGCGCGGGTGTGGGCGATGGTCTCGTCCAGGCGCATGCCCAGGGTGGACGGGCGGCCGTAGCCGACCATGGCCGTGGAATCGCCGACCAGGATGAAGTCGACCAGCGGGTCGATCACCCGGGCAATGGAGCTTGAGTAGGCGGTGAGCGAAACGATCTTTTGCCGGCCTTTCATGGCTACCAGTTGCGGGACGGTAAGGCGGCTGGTGCGGGTGTGTGTGCTCATGGGGGCTGGGCATCTCAGGACAGGGATGGCCCATTTTTGGGAACTTGCAGCGGCAACTCAATGTACAGATCCAGGCTGAAAAGCGACCCAGGTTACCTTCTCGATTCGGCCGGCTTAGCAGCCTTTTGTGGGAGCGGCCCCTCGGATTCAGCCAAAAAAGGTCTGGATCGCTGGGGCTGCTGCGCAGCCCGATCGCGACACAAGGCCGCTCCCACAGAGAAGGTGCACGGCTTCAGAAGGCTTGTGGCATCTCGCCTTTGGCCAGGCGTCGGTTGATGTCGGCAATCACTTCGGGCAGTTCGTTGATGGTGTCGATCAGGTAGTGCGGGCGCGAGCCGGCGAACAGCGCATGGATGCGCTGACGCTCGCTTTCCAGCTGCTCGGCGCTCAGCGCCCGGAAGCCTTCCCAGGTCAGCCCCAGCGCGTTGCCCGAGCACACCAGTGCCACGGTCCACATGCCGGCACGGCGGCCTTCGAGAATGCCAGGCACGGTGTCGTCGACCTTCACGCAGGCCGCCACATCGTCAATACCCAGTGCAATCACGTTGGCCAGGGCCTGGGCTGGCCATGGTCGGCCGTTAGGGGTTTCGTCGGTGGCCACCACGTGGTCGGCCACGTAGCCGTTCTGCGCCGCCAGTTCCACCACCTTGTCCATCACTACCTTCGGATAGCCCGAGCACGAGCCGATTTTCAGGCCGTCCTGGCGCAGCCCGGTAAGGGTGTCCAGCGCACCGGGGATCAGTGCCGAGTGCACGGCGATCTTCTCTATCTGCAGCGGCATGAAGCGGTTGTAGATGGCGGTGACGTCGTCGTCGGTCGGCGTGCGGCCGAACACCTTGCGGTAGCGTTCGGCAATTTCCGGCACGTCGCACAGGGTGCGGATGTGGTCCCATTTGCCCATGCCCATCGGGCCACGGGCTTCCTCGATGGACACTTGCACGTCGAACTCGGCAAAGGCCTCGACAAAGATCTGGGTGGGGGCGAAAGAGCCGAAGTCGACCACGGTGCCGGCCCAGTCGAGGATGGCGGCTTGCAGCTGGGTGGGGTTGCTGTAGTTCATGTGCGCTAATTCCTGAATTCGGGTGGGCAAAGGGTCAGATGTCCAGCACTTCCATTTCCCGCAGCACTTCGGCCACGGCATTCACGGCGGCCTGCATGCCATCGGCACCGACCACGCCAATGCAGCCGACGCGGAAGGTTTCGACCTGGGTCAGCTTGCCCGGGTAGAGGATGAAGCCCTTGGCCTTGACCCGCTCGTAAAAGTCCTTGAACTGGTAGCGAGGGTCGTCTGGTGCGTGGAAGGTGACGATGATCGGCGCCTGGATGTCAGCTGGCAGGAAGCTGCGCAGCCCGATGGCGGCCATGCCGTCGAGCAGGGTCTTGCAGTTGTCGGCATAGCGTTGGTGGCGTGCAGGCAGGCCGCCTTCTTCGTTGTATTGCTGCAGTGCTTCGTGCAGGGCCGCGACCACATGGGTGGGCGGGGTGAAGCGCCACTGGCCGGTCTTGGCCATGTAGGTGTGCTGGTCGTACAGGTCCATGGCCAGCGAGTGGGCATTGCCCTCGGCGGCAGCCAGGGCGGTTTTTTCGGCGAAGACGAAGCCCATGCCGGGTACGCCTTCCAGGCACTTGCCGGAGGCGGCGATCAGCGCTTCGAAGGGAATTTCGCGGGCATCGATCGGCAGCGCGCCGAACGAGCTCATGGCATCGATGATCAGGCGCTTGCCGTGGCGTTTGATCACCTGGGCGATTTCGGGCAGCGGGTTGAGGATGCCGGTGCTGGTTTCGCAGTGGATCAGTGCCACGTGGGTCACGGCCGGGTCGGCAGCCAGCAGCCTGTCGACATCAGCGGCAGTGGTGGGCTGGTCTTCGGCGGTTTCGAAGGTGCTGTAGGTGCGGCCCAGCACTTTGCAGATCTTTGCCAGGCGCTGGCCATAAGCGCCATTGATCAGCACCAGGACCTTGCCGTCGCGTGGCACCAGGGTGCCGATGGCCGCTTCCACGGCAAAGGTGCCGCTGCCTTGCAGGGGCACGCAGTGGTGGCTGGCGCTGCCGTCGATGATCGCCAGCAGTTGCTCGCAGACGCTGGCAGTCAGCTGGTTGAAGTCACGGTCCCAGGAGCCCCAGTCCACCAGCATGGCTTGGCGGGTGCGGATTGATGTGGTCAGGGGACCGGGGGTCAGCAAGATAGGGGCGTTGCTCATTCCGTTTTTCCTCACAAGCGGTGGAGTGAAACTACGGGGCCTAGGTTGCAATTCGGGCTGTCATCAATCAAATTGTTTGTTGTTATCCCAGCTATAAGTCAGGCCGATAAATATGAACCTGTTCCAGCTACGTGCCTTCGACGCGGTGGCCCGAGAGGGCAGTTTTACGCGTGCTGCCGAGCGCCTGTTCATCAGCCAGCCGGCGGTGACCGGGCACGTCAAGGCACTGGAGGAGCACTACCAGATCACCTTGCTGCGGCGCACCGCACGGCGTGTGGAGTTGACCGAAGAAGGCATCCGCCTGGCGGCCATCACCCGCGCCATGTTTGGCCTGGCCGAAGAAGCGCAGGCCATGCTTGAAGCCAATCGCCAGTTGCTGACCGGGCGCCTGGAGGTGGCAGCCGATGGCCCGCACCGGGTGATGCCGATGCTGGCGCTGTTGCGCGAGCGCTACCCGGGCATCACCGTCAACCTGCGCCTGGGCAATGCCCAGGAAACCCTGGCTGCGTTGCTTAGCGAGCATGCCGACGTGGCTGTGCTGACCGAGATCGAGCCGCGCAAGGGGCTGCATTTGCAAAGTCTTTGTGAGTCTCGCCTGTGTGCCTTGTTGCCGGCGGGGCATGCCTGGGCGAACGATGGGGAAGACTTGCCGTTGGCCGAGTTGCACCAGCAGATCATGGTGCTGCGCGAACCCAGCTCCACCACCCGGCGTACCTTCGACAAGGCCTGTATCAAAGCGGGTGTGCAACCGCGTGTATTACTGGAGCTGGACAGCCGTGAGGCGGTGACCGAGGCGGTGGCCTCGGAGTTGGGTATTGGCGTTGTTTCATCCACTGAAGTGGCCCATGACCCACGGGTGGTCGCACGACCATTATCTGGCGAGGGCCTGATCAACCAACACTTGATTGGTTGTCTGGAGCGTCGTCGAGAATTGCGCCTTATCCAGGCATTCCTGGGGCTGGCGGCGGGGCTGTGATGGCTGTTTTCAGCGTGGCAGCCTAAGATGGCCGGCAACCAGCCGACAGGACCGTCGATGAGCGACAAAGATACCATTTCGATGCAACTGGTGCGCGAAGCGCTGTTGCAGACCTGCCCCGCCGGTGAGCCCGATAGCGGCTTGCTGGCCCGGGCAGGCATTGCCGTTGAACAATTGCACCTGCCAGAGGCGCGGGTCAGTGCCGAGGCCTATGCTCGACTGTGGCGCTTGCTGGCACGGCGCTGCAACGACGAGTTCTTCGCGATGGATCCGCGCGGCCTGCGCAGCGGCAGCCTGGCGTTCATGTGCCGTGCCAGCATGGGTCAGCCGACCTTGGGCGCCGGCCTGGAAACCGCGCTGGCGTTCCTGTCGCTGATGCTCGAAGACATGCAACCCAGCCTGGTGCGCCAGGAAGGCCTGGCTGAGATTGTCATCAACGAACCGCGTGACGAACCGCGCCGCGCATTCACCTATTTCACGTTCTGGATGATCGTGCATGGGGTGGCCTGCTGGCTGGCCGGGCGGCGCATCCCTATCCTGGCCATTGACCTGCGCTGTGCCGAGCCGCCGTTCTGTGACGACTATCGGGTGATGTTTTCGGAAAACCTCTGCTTTGAGCGCCCGCGTACGCGCATGATCATCGCGGCTGATTGCCTGGAACTGCCGCTAAAGCGCAGCGAAGAGGAGTTGCAGCGGTTTCTCGCCGGTGCGCCGGATAATATCCTGGTGAAATACCGTGACCCCGCCAGCCTGGCGCGGCGCATCCGTGATCAGTTGCGGCGCATGGACCCGGCCGGCTTGCCGGATGCCGAAGCCGTGGCTGGCGGGTTGTGCATCTCTCTTTCAACCTTGCGCCGGCGCCTGGTGGAGGAGGGGCAAACCTACCAAGGGCTCAAGGACAGCGTACGCCGCGAGCAGGCCATTGCCTGGTTGTCCGACCCCGCCGTGGGCCTTGGCGAGATCGCCGAGCGGTTGGGCTTTGCCGACAGCAGTTCGTTCTACAAGGCTTTTCGCAAGTGGTTCGGTTGCAATCCGGGGCATTACCGAAGCCTGGTACTGGGGCGACAAGCGCCCGCACAGGAAAAGCCTTGATACGGGATGAAGCTGCGCTGAAAAACGCCTCGCCAGCCCTTCCTCTCGAGGCGGTTCATGCAGACCCTGGGGCCGGTGGCTGAGGTTCCCCCTGATGACGGCGCGTATCAGCTGACAGAGTGGGTGTTCCCCATGTCAACAAAGATCGCCCCCAATCATGGCCAACCCCCCCGAAACCCCTACTGCCCAGACCCCAACGCGCGCCAGCGCAACCGATGCCTTCATCGGCAAGCTGCTGCCCGAATGGTTACGTGCAGCGACCCCGCAACAAATCAAACGCCTGCGCAACCTGTTCAAGGAACACAAGGCCGGGCAGGACAACGTACGCGCAGCCACTCGGGGGCTTGTCCCGCTGCAAACCTTCGCCCTGGACAAGCTTGGCACGTTGCTCAAGGGCCGGCTGCCCGCGGGCAGCAAACTGAACGAGCTTGAATGGCTTGAACCTGAGGGCGGGGTGGTTAGCGACGGCTTTCTCGGTTTTTCCCTGGGGACGATCGAGGTGCGCCAATCCGCGCTGCTGCGTCTCATGCAGAACTTTCCCAGCGGCGCCACGCCGCTACGCGGTGAGTTTGTCGTCAACGGCGGGCGCAAGGTGCTCTATCGCGTCGACGATGCCTTTGTCAAAGCGTGCAGGGACCTGGACACTGGCAGGTTGTATCAAACCCTGATTGATCAAACCTTCAACGCTCAAACGTGCAAGCTGCTTGTCGCGGAGAAGCGGGCGGGGCTCCGGCTGGCTGCTGAGCTGGCAGTGATCCAGGGTGAACTGAACGAGCAGGTGTGTGAGGCGCTGGCCGAGGTGGCGGATGCCAAGCAAAGTGAGGGCCTGCACCTGCAAGGTTACCCAGGGTTGTTGACCATGCTCGGCAAGCCTGTGGCAGATGCCCTGGTGATCCCGTTGCGTGACGCCGCTGGCGAGGCAAGTGGCTGGGTCCTCTATCTTCCCAGCGACCCGTCGCAGGCCCTGCATCACTTCCTCACGCTGGGTCAGATGCATCAGGCCATGGTCAAGCGGCTGAATGCACCTGAATACCAGAGTTACTTTATCCAGTTGATTGCGCTTGAGGACCGTCAGGACTTCGTCCAGCTGCTTCAGACACGTCTCAAAGACCCAGAGCCTGACCTGCAGATGGATGGCACGACTGGCCAGGGTGACGTGTTCGTACGGCTGGTCGAGCAGCAAGTAAAACGGATAAAAAGCGACGCCAGCTTGCTATTGGTGCCGCTGGCACAAGCTGATGCGCGGGCGGCCAAACAGCGCCAGGCAAGCTGGAAGTCGCTGGGCTGGGACGTGGCCAATCTGGCCGGCATGTTTGTCCCTGTGGTGGGTGAGTTGTTGCTGGGGCGAATGCTGGTACAAACCGTTTCCGAGGTCTACGAGGGTGTGACGGACTGGGCGTACGGCCACCAGCATGAAGCGCTGGAGCACCTGCTTGGTGTGGCTGAGACCTTGGCCCAGGTTGCGGTGACGGGTGCGGTGATCGGCGCCACCGGCCATTTCGTACGCAGCCGCTTTGTCGATGGCCTTGAGCCGGTGAGGCTGGACAACGGCCAGCAAAGGTTATGGTCCAGCGACCTCACGGTCTACGAGTCGACGCCCGATGAACGCACCCTGGCAGATGATGGCTTGTATAGCAGCGGTACACGCCGCTGGATGCGCAGTGGTGATCGCTACCATGAGGTTCATCGCCCGCAGGCGGAGGGGCCGTGGCGGCTGCGTCATCCACGCGGTGATGAAACCTTTGGACCGGTCGTGGAGTTCAATGGAGAGCGCAGTTGGCATGTACGGTCGGCGCGCCCGCAGACTTGGGATGACAGCGCCCGCATGCTCGATACGTTGTGGCCGTTCCAGGCACTGCTGAGCACCGAACATGCACAGCAGATCGTACACATGGCGGGCATGAACAAGGACATACTCCGCGGCCTGATAATTGAGAACCGCCCGCTGCCGGTTACCCTGCGCGAGACCTTGCGGCGTTTCGATGCCAACACCCGTATCGAGGCGTTCTTCACATCGCTTGGCGATGCATCGGTGGTGGGGGGGGATGCCGAGATCCAGGCGTGGTGCCTGGCCCGGCCTGGAATGACGGGCTTGGATCCGGCCGCCCTCAAAGCCGCTTTACTGCAGCAGCAACCCCAGCTGGAGGGGCCTCTGCTGCAGCATCTGACCCGGGTCAGGCTGCCGGATGACCCCGTAGCCAGGTTGGTCAAGCGTGACTTCCCCCACTTGCCTGACGCCTATGTCGCAGAGGTCGTGGCCGAAGCCGATAACGCCCAGGCCAAGCTTTCCAGGCTCGGCAGGCTGTCTGTGAAGATGGCGACCAAGGCGCGCTTCTTGTCGCAGGTGGCGCGGCTGGACCGGGCAGTGCAGGGCGTGTTTCTAAGCAGTGCTTACACAGACGAGGCCGGGGAACTGGTGATCAACCTGCTGTCGAGGCTGCCCAACTGGCCTTCGCAGCTCGGAGTGGAGTTACGCGACGGCTCGCCCTACGGTCGTTTGCTGACCCGGTTGTCGGCCATGTCGACCGAAGGTGAAACCGTGTCAATGGTCCATGTCCACGGGCGTTTTCGCTTGTTCGATGGGCAGGGCTACGAACATTCCGCGGAAGTCGCCGAACCAGGCACGATCTTTCAGGCCCTTGCCGCTCTGTTGACGCCCGAACAGCTTGGCCGAATGGGGTTGCCCGCTGAGCAGCCTGCCGCGCTATTGCGTGCCAAGCTCCAGGCCTTGGTGCCCGACACGCGCACCGCCCGCCTGCACCTGCTCGGATGGCGTGAGCAAGCCCCGTGGTTCAACCCGGGCCAGCGTTTGACCAATGGCAGGGTCGGCTATCTGCTGAGCGGCCGCGGCGAAGCCGGTACCGGCCTGCTGCAGCTGTTGCGCGCCCGCCTGGGGGTACTGTACCGAGGGCTCGGTGACGTCGAGCTCGAGCAAGAGGCTGTACGGCTGCAAGGCTTCGGTGATCAGGCATTCCAGCACCTGCTTGATCTGGAGGATAGCTACAACCGATTGGATCGGGCACTCAACCAATGGTATGGCAGCGAATTGAACGAGGCCCGCCAAACGTGCCGAAAGGTTGTCGCTGACAGCATTCGCAGGGCTTGGCGTTTCCAGGGCGAACAGGTTTACGACAGCGAAGGAAACACCATTGGGCAGCGCCTCAGGCTGGAGGGGCCAAGCATCACGACACTCCCGTCATTGCCGTTGTCGGTGGACTTCCCACGCCTCGTTTCATTAGTCATCAACGACACCGCGGTCACCGTTGTACCGGTGGACTTCCTCCACGGCCTTACGGCCCTGACCGAGGTGAACCTCGTCGGTAACCAGCTATCTGCAGTACCGATAGGTATCGCCTACCTTATCGAACTGCGCACCTTACGCCTGGCGCGTAACAACATTCATTTGAACATCAGCTCCATCAGCGCCATCAACCGCCTCCCACGGCTGGAAGCGGTAGACCTGAGTTACAACCCATTGGGGCAATATCCTGTGCCCTACAACCAGCTGTCTCATTTGCGTGAGCTGGATTTGCAGCATTGCCGGCTGGGCGTCTGGCCGAGTGGCCTCGAACACTGCAGCTCGCTTGAAAAAGTGAACCTGAGTGGTAATCACCTGAAGGTAATACCGGAAGTTGTCCTGAGGATGCCGCAGTACTTTCGGCACATATTCGTGGTGATGGGCAACCCCCTGAGCACGTATGACGTGCAGCGCCTGTATGCCTTCGATGTCATTCTGGAAGAGGGTGTAATGCCTTCGCCGTCGTTGAAAGGGCTGCAACGGGCACGTTCGCTTTGGGTGGGTGGTAGCGAGGCCAGCACTTTGGAGGCGCGAGGGCGGCAGTGGGATGAATTGGCAGGCATGCCTGACAGCGTCGGTTTGTTTGCGCTGGTTGAGCAGTTGGAACGCACTACCGACTATGTCAACGCCAGCGAGAACTTGCGGGGCAACCTGTGGACGCTGTTGGATGCCTTGTGCAGCAATACGGCTTTGCGTTTGGAAGTGTTCGCCGAGTTGCGCCCCCCGTTCGGCTCGATCAACCGCGTCGTTCGCCGCTTCAGCGATTTGCTAAAGCAGGCAGCGATTGCCCAGGCTGAAAACAACACCTCACCTGATCGCGGTAATCAATTGCTCAATCTTGGGCGGGGGTTGTTCCGCCTGGAGCAAGTCGAACGACGTGCCACTGCCGAAACAGCCCGACGCGCAGCCCAGGGGCAGTTTGTTGACGACGATACCATCGACACGATCAACCTGTATTTCCGAGTCAAGCTGCACGAGGTACTGCAGTTGCCCTTCCAGCCGCAGACCATGGATGCCAGCGAAACGGCGGGGGTTAGCGATGCAGCGATTGCGCAGGCGTTGCGTCAAGTCAAGGATGCTGAAACATTGCTCAACGTCTCGCGTAGTCTTGCACAGCGGGAGTTCTGGCAGCGTTACCTGCGCGAACGGAGCAGCGAGTACTTCACCAACCTGGAGCGTGTCTATTGGGACCGCGTACAGCTTTTAGAGCAGCAACGTGCTGAACTTACTCCCGCTGAAGTCACCCAGCGCCTTGACGACCTGGTCATCGAACGCGACCAGGACGAGCGAGCCCTGTTGGTGCGCCTGACTCACCAACTGTTATATAGCAAGGAGCGCGGCCAGGCCTGAGGCCGACAGCGGCCAAACCGGTCATCCAGATTGACAACTTTGGCCATTGCCGCCGCGGTTGAGCGGCGCGAACATCATCGGACTTATGGTTCAACTCCAAAAACAATAAACCAGGAGTCCGACGATGCGTGATTACGCCGAGGCCGCTCGAGCGTTCGACCCTGCCCAGGCCGCTAGCGCGGCGCTGCATGGCCACCTCGAAGCCCTCAATGCCTGTGTCGAATGCTGTGACCGCCATGCCGGTGACGGCAAGCTGGCGCTGATCCACGAAGACCGCGATGGCAACAGCGCACGCTACAGTTTTGATCAGCTCAAGGCACAGGCGGCCCGCTTTGCCAATGTGCTCAAGGCGCAGGGCGTGGGTGCAGGGGACCGGGTGGCGGGCCTGATGCCGCGTACTCCCGAGTTGCTGGTCACCATTCTCGCCACCTGGCGTCTCGGTGCGGTGTACCAGCCGCTGTTCACCGCGTTCGGCCCCAAGGCCATCGAACACCGCCTTGAACAGTCCCACGCCCGCGTTATCGTCACCGACAGCCACAACCGTGCCAAGCTGGACGAGGTGCAGGCCTGCCCATCGATCATCACGGTCAAGGCCCGCAGTGGCGAGCTGGATTTTCAGCAATGCCTGGATGCTGCCTCACCGGTATGTGAACCGGTCATGCGCTCGGGCAACGACCCGTTTCTGCTGATGTTCACCTCCGGCACCACCGGCCCGGCGAAACCCCTGGAAGTGCCATTGCGTGCCATTGTCGCGTTCCAGGGTTACATGCGTGATGCCATCGACCTGCGCCCCGAGGACAACTTTTGGAACCTGGCCGACCCGGGCTGGGCCTACGGCCTGTATTACGCCGTCACCGGCCCATTGTCGCTGGGCCATGCCACCACCTTCTACGATGGCCCGTTCAGCGTTGAAAGCTGTGCCCAGGTAATCGACAAGCTGGGTATCACGAACCTGGCTGGCTCGCCCACGGCGTATCGCTTGTTGATTGCCGCGGGCAAAGCGTTTTCGGCACCGATCAAAGGTCGCCTGCGCGTGGTCAGCAGTGCCGGAGAACCGCTCAACCCGGAGGTGATCCGCTGGTTCGCCGAGGAACTGGACGTGACCATTCACGACCACTACGGCCAGACCGAGTTGGGCATGGTGCTGTGCAATCATCATGGCCTGTTGCATCCGGTGCACCTGGGCTCGGCAGGCTTCGCCATCCCCGGCCATCGCATCGTGGTGCTGGATGCCCAAGGTAACGAACTGCCAGCTGGCCAGCCAGGCATCCTCGCGGTTGACCGCGAGCAGTCGCCCTTGTGCTGGTTTGCCGGCTACCACGGCCAGGCGACCAAGGCCTTCGTCGGTAAGTATTACCTAAGCGGCGACACGGTGGAGCTGAACCAGGACGGCAGCATCAGTTTCGTTGGCCGCAGCGACGACGTTATCACTACCTCCGGTTACCGAGTCGGCCCGTTCGATGTGGAAAGTGCATTGATCGAGCACCCGGCGGTGATCGAGGCAGCGGTGGTTGGCAAACCGGACCCCGAGCGTACTGAGCTGATCAAGGCCTTCGTGGTTTTGGCCAACGGCCATGTGGGCAGCGTCGAGCTGGAAGAAACCTTGCGCCAGCACGTGCGCCAGCGCCTCTACGCGCACGCCTACCCCAGGGAAATCGAATTCGTCAGCGAGCTGCCCAAGACCCCGAGCGGCAAGCTGCAACGCTTCATCCTGCGCAACCAGGAAGTCGCCAAACAACAAGCGCAACAGGCCACCCCTGCCAGCGTCTGAAAGGAAACCGATCATGCACATAGCCAATAAACACTTCATCGTCAGCGGCGCCGCCTCCGGGTTGGGTGCTGCCACTGCGCAGATGCTGGTCGAGGCCGGCGCCAAGGTAATGCTGGTCGACCTCAATGCCCAGGCCGTCGAGGCCAAGGCCCGTGAGCTGGGTGACAACGCCCGCTTCGCCGTGGCTGACATCAGCGACGAGCTGGCCGCCCAGGCGGCCGTTGATGCAGCCGTCAGCGCCTTTGGCAGCTTGCAAGGGCTGGTCAATTGCGCCGGCATCGTGGGTGCCGAGAAAGTGCTGGGCAAGCAAGGTCCGCATGGCCTGGCCAGCTTCGCCAAGGTTATCAACGTCAACCTGGTCGGCAGCTTCAATTTGCTGCGCCTGGCCGCTGCAGCCATGGCTGAAGGGGCTGCCGATGAGGCCGGCGAGCGTGGCGTGATCATCAACACCGCCTCCATCGCTGCCTATGACGGCCAGATCGGCCAGGCTGCCTACGCTGCCTCCAAGGGCGCGATTGCCAGCCTTACCTTGCCGGCCGCGCGCGAACTGGCACGCTTCGGCATCCGCGTGATGACCATCGCCCCGGGCATCTTCGAAACGCCGATGATGGCTGGCATGACCGAGGAAGTGCGTGCTTCGCTGGCTGCCGGCGTGCCGTTCCCGCCACGCCTGGGGCGCCCGCAGGAATACGCTGCGCTGGCCCGTCACATCATCGAGAACAGCATGCTCAACGGCGAGGTGATCCGCCTCGACGGTGCACTGCGCATGGCTGCCAAGTAAGGAGAGCGAACATGACCCTCGCCAATGATCCGATTGTTATCGTCAGCGCCGTGCGCACGCCCATGGGCGGCCTGCAGGGCGACCTGAAAAGCCTGACCGCGCCACAACTGGGCAGTGCGGCCATTCGTGGTGCGGTGGAACGTGCCGGCATCGATGCTGCCAGTGTCGAGCAAGTGCTGTTCGGCTGCGTGCTGCCGGCTGGCCTGGGCCAGGCGCCGGCACGCCAGGCGGCACTGGGGGCTGGGCTGGACAAGCACACCACCTGCACCACCCTGAACAAGATGTGTGGCTCGGGCATGCAGGCCGCGATCATGGCCCATGACCTGCTGCTGGCCGGCACCGCAGACGTGGTGGTGGCGGGGGGCATGGAAAGCATGACCAACGCCCCGTACTTGCTGGACAAGGCCCGTGGCGGCTACCGCATGGGCCACGGCAAGATCATCGACCACATGTTCATGGACGGCCTGGAAGACGCCTATGACAAAGGCCGCCTGATGGGCACCTTTGCCGAAGACTGCGCCCAGGCCAATGCTTTCAGCCGCGAAGCGCAGGACCAGTTCGCTATCACCTCGCTTACCCGTGCCCAGGACGCGATCAGCAGCGGCCGTTTTGCCGCCGAGATCGTGCCGGTGGAAGTCACCGAGGGCAAGGAAAAGCGCGTTATCAAAGATGACGAGCAGCCGCCCAAGGCGCGCCTGGACAAGATTCCGCAGCTCAAGCCCGCCTTCCGTGAAGGTGGCACGGTGACCGCAGCCAACTCCAGCTCGATTTCCGACGGCGCTGCGGCGCTGGTACTGATGCGTCGCTCCGAAGCCGACAAGCGGGGCCTTGATGCACTGGCAGTCATCCACGGTCACGCGGCCTTCGCCGACACCCCGGCGCTGTTCCCGACCGCGCCGATCGGCGCCATCGACAAGCTGATGAAACGCACCGGCTGGAGCCTGGCCGACGTCGACCTGTTCGAGATCAACGAGGCCTTTGCCGTGGTCACCCTGGCGGCCATGAAACACCTTGACCTGCCCCACGACAAGGTCAACATCCACGGCGGCGCCTGCGCCCTTGGCCACCCGATCGGCGCTTCGGGCGCACGCATCCTGGTGACCCTGCTCTCGGCCCTTCGCCAGAACAACCTGCGCCGCGGCGTGGCGGCCATCTGCATTGGCGGCGGCGAGGCCACGGCCATGGCCGTCGAATGCCTGTACTGAGGTGAACCATGCTGGTAACTGACGAGCAACAACAGATAGCCGATGCGGTACGCGCCTTTGCCCAGGAACGCCTGAAACCATTTGCCGAGCAGTGGGACAAGGAACACCGCTTCCCCAAGGAGGCCATCGAGGAGATGGCGGGGCTGGGACTGTTCGGCATGCTGGTCCCGGAACAGTGGGGCGGCAGCGACACCGGTTACGTGGCTTACGCCATGGCCCTGGAAGAAATCGCCGCTGGCGATGGTGCCTGCTCGACCATCATGAGCGTGCACAACTCGGTAGGCTGTGTACCCATCCTGCGTTTTGGGACCGAGCAGCAGAAGGCGCAGTTCCTTACCCCCCTGGCAAATGGCGCGATGCTGGGTGCCTTTGCACTCACCGAACCGCAGGCTGGCTCCGATGCCAGCAGCCTGAAGGCCCGAGCGCGCCTGGACGGTGACCACTATGTGCTCAATGGCAGCAAGCAGTTCATCACCTCCGGGCAGAACGCCGGGGTAGTGATCGTGTTTGCCGTGACTGATCCCGAGGCCGGCAAGCGCGGGATCAGCGCCTTTATCGTGCCCACTGATTCGCCGGGCTACCAGGTAGCGCGGGTGGAGGACAAGCTCGGCCAGCACGCGTCGGACACCTGCCAGATCGTCTTCGACAATGTGCGTGTGCCGGTGGCCAACCGCCTGGGCGCAGAAGGCGAGGGCTACAAGATTGCCCTGGCCAACCTTGAAGGCGGGCGCATCGGCATCGCCTCGCAGGCTGTGGGCATGGCCCGTGCGGCGTTCGAAGTGGCGCGGGACTATGCCAATGAGCGGCAAAGCTTTGGCAAGGCGCTGATCGAACACCAGGCCGTGGCCTTCCGCCTGGCCGACATGGCGACGAAAATTGCCGTGGCCCGGCAGATGGTGCTGCACGCCGCCGCACTACGTGACGCCGGGCGCCCGGCGCTGGTGGAAGCGTCCATGGCCAAGCTGTTTGCCTCGGAAATGGCCGAAAAGGTCTGTTCGGATGCCTTGCAGACCCTGGGCGGTTATGGCTATCTGAGTGACTTCCCGCTGGAGCGGATCTACCGCGACGTTCGGGTTTGCCAGATCTACGAAGGCACCAGCGACATTCAGCGCATGGTCATTGCGCGCAATCTTTGAAGGAGCAGACTGCATGGCATTCGAAACCATCCTGTTGGACATTCACGGCAAGGTCGGGCTGATTACCCTCAACCGCCCGCAGGCACTGAATGCGCTGAACGCGCAGATTGTTGGCGAGATCAACCAGGCTCTGGACCAGCTCGAGCGTGACCCGAACATCGGCTGCGTGGTGCTTACGGGTTCGGCCAAGGCCTTTGCCGCTGGCGCCGACATCAAGGAAATGGCCGACCTGCAATACCCGCAGATCTACGTCGATGACCTGTTCAGCGATGCTGACCGCATTGCCAACCGGCGCAAGCCGATCATTGCTGCGGTATCCGGCTTCGCCTTGGGCGGCGGCTGCGAGCTGGCGATGATGTGTGACTTTATCCTTGCTGCGGACAACGCCAAGTTCGGTCAACCTGAAATCAACCTTGGCGTGCTGCCGGGCATGGGCGGCACCCAGCGGCTCACCCGTGCGGTGGGCAAGGCCAAGGCCATGGAACTGTGCCTGACCGGTCGCCTGATGGGGGCCGAAGAGGCCGAGCGTGCTGGCCTGGTGGCGCGCATCGTGCCGCAGGCAGAGTTGGTGGAAGAGGCGCTGAAAGTAGCGGCGACCATTGCCAGCAAGTCGATTCCGGTGAGCATGATGGTCAAGGAGAGCGTCAATCGCGCGTTCGAAGTTACCCTTAGCGAGGGCGTGCGCTTTGAGCGGCGGGTGTTCCATGCGGCGTTCTCTACCGAAGACCAGAAAGAAGGCATGGCCGCATTCATCGCCAAGCGCGAGGCGCAGTTCAAGAATCGCTGATCAGACTCGGTTCGTGCCGTTGCCGTTGCCGTTGCCGTTGCCGTTGCCGTTGCCGTTGTTTTTGCTTTTGCTTTTAAGCGCGCGGTAGTTCAGGCGACGCAGATTGCGACTTCAGGAGGCCGAGCGCAGGGCTTGCGAAGGGAGGTGACGGGCATGGATGCCCGTC